>JAZQFJ010000042.1:0-2890 GCA_045539475.1 Eubacteriales bacterium
CCCATTCTTCCTGAGCGATACGCATTGCAGTTCCTTCGTCAAGCTCTGTATAAGTAACGGGCGCAGGTCTTTCTATTGACGGAAACAGATTGAATGTTCCGTTTGAATACTGCTCAAGCATTTCCAACGCTCTTGTTCGCAATTTATATGCATGTTCTTCTTTAGGTGTTTCCATTATAAGATTGCGAAGCTCCGTTATCATTTCCGAGAGCTCATCGGGGTTATCAAGCTTTTCTATGATATACGGTCTTGTTTCACTATGAAAGAACCCTTTGCCTTTGGGATACGGTTTATACTTTGATTCATCCATAACATTATCAAATGCATTATGAACAGCACTTGCAATTTGTTCTTTCTCATAATTCGGGATATTCTCTATATCTCTTTTGTTAAGATAAACACCTCGTTTTATGAGCTTGTCAATTCGTTTTTCAACTTCGTTCCATTTAAGCAGAGTTTGTGCGTATGGTTGCATTAAATCTCCGTGACTAAATGCAATGCCTTTTCCGTCATGGTTTTCATTACGATATCCGTCATAACTCCCACCGGTTCCGTATTCATGTTTCAGGAAAGTCATTCTTTCTTGCTTGTCGGAATTTTTCATAAAGAAGATGTATATATGGTATCTTCCGTGTTCGCCTCCTGTACCTTTCAGAATGTGCTTTGTAATTTCATCTTCTGTGATAAATCTCACCGGAGGAACATACGAAAGCTCCTGCGACGTATATTGCTTGCGGACAATATATAAATCTTCAAGCATCTTATTCGTTTTGTGCGGATTGGCAAACTTAAACCGAACAACAGCTTTGTTCTGATCATACAAATCACATATTCTTTGTGTGACAGTTTTTATATCATCAAGACCTGCAGGTGTTTTCAAATATTCCTTTATTCTGTTTACATCTTCTTGATATCCACCTTCACTATCATATACTTCTGCCGCCAACCACTCTTTCAAGACAGGAAACTCGTTATAATTCAGCTCACGTTTCATATCCCAAAAACTTTCGGCAGTTTGGGTATAAATGTAATCATCCACTTGAAGAAGAATATCTGTAGGCGCAAACCTTCCCATATCAAGAAGCTCGTCAATTCGTCTTGCGGCATCTTCCCAAGAAAGAGTCTGCTTATTTCTTGTTTCGGCCGTATTGCCATAACCGATTGTGATTCCGTCACCATCCCACCAAGCAGAGATTTGCTTTTCATCAAGCACAAATCCTTTTCCATCTGTTTTGTAGTGCTCTTTAAGGAAAGCAACTTTATCCTCAAGTGACTTATTCTTACTGAACTCTGATACAATGGTAATAACGCTTTCTTTTAAATGCGTCCCGTCACAAAGGACGGTATCAATAATCTGCTGTGGAATAGAAAAAGCAGGGCGAACATTTGTAAGTCGCTCTGCTTCTCTTTGCATATCATCTTGTATATCGGGGTTGTAATCGAGGTCGAATAAAGTTAGCTGAGAACTAACTGTTTCAACACTACCTCTTCGGCGAAATGTCTGAGGTTGTTCATCAGTCCCGTCCACCTCTGCGGATTCTCCGCTTTCAGCTTCTCGTTCACGCCCTCGGCTTTCGCCATCTGCGAAATCATCTGCTCGACCTGTTCTCTCGCTGTCTTGTCTATCTCGTGCAGGTGTTCCATCAATGTCCCGCGAATCATCATTGCCGAGTAAAGACTGCGGTTGTTCTGCTTGAGGAATTTCTTCCGCATCATCCCGTATTTGCCTATCGGGAGTTCGTTCTTTGGTGCTTCCAAGTTCGGTATCAGTATCCCGTTCTCGTTTCTGTATGTTATTTCTGCCATCGTTATCCGTCCTTTCTGTATTGTTTATTTTTTCTTCTGTGATATTATTGTACCTTGCATTTTCATTTTCTGCAAAATTTTTAGCTTGAAGCGATTCCTTTCTTCTTTCCGCAGTAATGGTAGAAGATATTTCCCGCAGTGCTTGTTCCGATATCTCACTTACTGCATTACCTAAGATGGAGATAGCTTCAATGGAATTAAAGTCTCCGATGTGACGAAAATCTGCGCTGTCAAAAAACTCTTCCGGGTGTAATCCCAACCTTTGCATAACCATATATGCAACCGAAACTTCTGCCGTTTGCTGAAACTCAACACCTACATTTAGGTCATCAAGCTCAGCTAAAAAGGTGGTTTCTTTTGCATATTCAAGTTCGGACAAATAATCTGCCTTGTTATCTTCAACTGCATTATGTGCAGCACAGATAATTGAATCAATAAGGGTTGTATTTACTTTGAGTTCACCGAAAGTATTTTCAAGTGTTTCCGTTATTGCATCATCATACTTGGTGTTATACTGCCACAGCCTTATATCAACACCTCGCGCACCTTTATATGTATCTGAAACATCGAACACATGGTCGAGGTGGAACTCGCTCCCCTTTTCCCGGAGCAATGCAATTCCTTTTGCGCCTTTGCTTACTCTTCGCTTAAGCTTGTCTGTCCATGTAACGAAGTCTGCACACGCCCGTGCATCCGGTCGTTGCGCGAAAATAAGCACCTGATCCTCAAAGGAATATTTGTATTGCCACGCGGCAGAGTTCAGAAACGAAATCCAGTTTTCGGCATTGGAGAGCGACAGCGTTGTTTCTATCGCAAGATCGCATATCCGGTCTATCTTCTTCGCCAAGTTATTTCACCTCCGTAAATGCAAAAAGAGCATTGAACTTAATCAATGCCCTTTTACTGTAAAGTTATATATTCAATTTTTTATTCCTCTGTTTTCCCCTTTTCACTCAAGAACCTTTTAAGCATAAATGTAAGGAAATACGGAATGGTATAGAATTTACCGTTGAAGCCAATATTCTTGTTCGCGAGCTTAATACCATATTTTATATCCTCATAGTTTTCCTTTTCTATAAGCGCA
>JAZQFJ010000043.1:0-4872 GCA_045539475.1 Eubacteriales bacterium
TAGTTATAGATACCGAATAAGCAGCACATATTACACATCCTCTCTTTCTGTTACAACTTCGTTTACATACAACCGCTTTGTTTTTAGATAATCAATAAGCTCTGATTTATCATACGGTATCTTTGATACAAAGTCAGACCACGATAAGCCTTCCAATTCCTTATCACTCATCTGTATTGCGAACCTGCATATCTCATAGATAAGCTGCAAAGTTGCAAGGAAGGTATTGTAGCAAAGCGTGCCTCTGAACAAGCGAAATTCTACGGTGTTGTAGTTTTCAAGATTAACAGCAACATACCGTCCCATATGCTTGTCCTTTGCGTTCTTGTATGTATCCTTTGCTGTTGTGGAAATACCATATCGGCTTGCCCATCGGTTGATGTTGGCTTCCGTACGCCTTGAGAATTTCAAAAGCTCATTCCAGTGATTTTCCACAAAGTATACTATTCGTGAGATTACATCCTCCTGTGCATCAATAGTACTTCCGAGTGCATGACGGCTTACATGGATATGCAAGCCGCAGGTGGTTGTCTGATGTGAGCGGTAGTCCATTGCCACTGCAGCTTCAAATATTTCTTTCCAGTTCATCTTACAAGAGTGATATGCGAGAGTCATTGGATGAGATACTATCTCAAAGCCCTCTTCAATACTGCCGTCGTGTTTGCAGTAGATATGCTCTGCATCTGCGTTTGCAATATTGAGAAGCTTTTGTGCGTTGGAGTTGTATTCACCGCCCTTGTCCACCTCAAGCTCTATGCCCATAAACAAATCGCCCGAACCGTAAAATATCGGTTCGGGCTTGTAATTGTATTCTTTTATCGGTGCGTTATCTCGTAGTGTCTGATAACATTCCGAACAATACGGGTAATCCGAATCATCAAAGTAGTATGCGCTGTCGTTGCGTATTAAAGCTCCGCATTCCTCGCAGGTGGTGTAGTTATTCTGATAGCATCTTGCACATAAATCAATTGCATCATTTCCGTGAGATGCAGAACAGCTTATGCGCTCACCGCAGCAGTCGCAGAGTGTTGTCTCCGCTTCAAGGCATGATGCGCACATTATCTGTCCTTCAAACTCGTTTGCTGTTTCCTTTGTTAGTCCCGCTCCGCACACGGAGCACACTAATGGTTCCTTCATTTTTCAATTCCCTCCGTTTTGTTGGTTTGTGGTTTCTTATGCGAAAACAATGTTCTCAGCGATGCACGAGACAACGAATTTGAGTAGTGCGATCGCACCGCGTACGACGCGATTGAAAAACCGATTCCAGTTAAACCTCATAACTTTTGCCCTCTCTTTCTTTTAGGTTATCCGATACGCTTGCGTATCATAGATATATTATCTAACTGAAAGAGCGGGCTTTTACGGAGGGGGTGGAATGAAGGGATAAGTTACAAGCAAATATATACGGTAAATACTTCAATTGGGTATTCATCAACGCCGGATTCTCCGAAAGCTACATCGGTGACGGCGTAGGAAATCAGGCGGCAAAGGGCGTTAGCGTAACATGGGATGAAGCAGAACCCGGTGACCTTGCTGCATATTCCGACAACTCACACATTGGCATAATTGCAGATCGTGATGAAAATGTAAGCGGATGGATATTTGATTGCTTTAGACTTTTTCGTTGAGAGAAGATTGTAGCTCATACAACCATTTGTATCTGCTGTAGGTTGACTGAGCGTGTGAAAAGGTTGTATTTCTGATATAGTTTTCTACAAACTGAGAAGGAGCGGCTCCCAGGTTTTTGGCAAATACACGCGCGAGATTAGCGTTATTTCTTAGCCCTGAGCTATGTGCTATTTCGTTAAAGGGAATATTCGTGTTCATAATAAGGTTGAATGCGGTTTGAAGCCGGACTGAAAGTATATAGTGAAGAGGGGTGAGCTTGGTTATGCGCCTGAAGTGCTCGGTAAAGGAACGGCGTGACATTCCTGAAACCTCACAAAGGTCATCAAGGGAGAGTTTTTCTTGGAAATGGTTTTCTATATAATTTATTGCTGCTTCAACTCCGGTAAGCTGTCTTTTAAACATAGAACCGCTTTTTTTCACTATCGGCTTTGTGCAGGCGAAGGAAAAGAGTTCAGCAATAAGGTCTGCTATTTTGCTGAAAGATAGCTTCTTTTCCTGTGCAAATTCGTTTATGATTTTATGCATGATTTGCGTCGGTAAGGCTCCGTGTTTCGGAAAATCACAGACCACAGGGATTTCATGTCCGTTAAAGTTCGCATATTCACCATAAGCTGAGAAGCGGTATCTGTGCTCTTTAAGAAAGCTCTCACGAAACCAGATGTGAATAATCAAGGGGGTGTCTTCAGAGATGGTTGCATCTAACCTATGCGGTGTATACGGGAGAATAAATGCACAGGAACCGGGATGTTGGATATATTCTTTTTCGCATATGGTGTGTCTCAGTTCTCCGGAGAGGACAAAGCACAGTTGCATATGTCTGTGAAAATGAAAATTATCTTTGATGCGCACGGCTTCTGTTGAAACGCGTATCGGGATTTTGTCAAGATGTGTTGTGTTATTGAAAAGAGGAAGCACAGTAGATCACCTCGACACAGAGTATAACATATGTTTTAACGGATGTCAAAGATTAAATTTGCCCGATATGTAAAGGGGGAAGGTTGAAACAGTATAAGAAAAATGATAATATTGAAATCGCGAGTTATTTGCAATTATATAATACAAGGAGAAAAAGTAATTATGAGTTATTTACAGTATATGTGTATAACACCTGAACTTAATAAATGTGGCGTTTCGGTTTCACTGCATACAGAAAAAAGAGTTGAAAACGTAAGTTTTAAAATTTTTGATGCAGATGGAAAGTGCATTTCCGAAAAAAGCACAAAGGCTGAGGAAAACAAATTTTTTGCACCAATTAAAAACCCGGTTCTCTGGATGATTGAAAACCCATATCTGTACACGCTTTCCGCTGAGCTTACATATGAAGACGGAACGGAAGAAACGGTGTCCGATACGTTTGGTATGAGAAGTCTCGGCGTGCAGGGACGCGATATTCTGCTCAACGGCAAGCCGTTTTATATGCGCGGGGTTATTCGTGGAACGGTGTGTCACGACCATGAAAATATTCTTGATCTTGATGAAGAAGAGTTTTATGCAAAGTATATTCGCGCCGCAAAGGAATACGGCTTCAATACAATACGCTTTCATTCACGCATTCCGTCAAAGGCATGCTTCCGCGCAGCGGACAAGCTTGGTATGTTTATCCACATTGAGCTTCGTGCGGAAAATGAGGAATACAACAACCTTGAGGAAATGGTAAACGGCGTTGAGGTTCTTATCAGTGATGAACAGATAAAGGAGACTGCATACAGTTTTGCAAACCATCCGTCGTTTATGGTTTATTGCATCGGAAACGAAATAAAGCATCCGGGGACGGATTCGCGCGTGCATGAAGTCGCGGCGCTTATAAAGAAAATTGACCCGTCGCGTCTCTTTATCGACACCTGCGCTCACGGCGAATTTGACCGCGAGTATGTGGAGTTTGACGTTCAGCATATGAGCTATTTCTATCCCTTCGGCAAAAATCACGATATGTTTGAAAATACAGACAATCTTCTCGTCTACGGCTCCTGCACAGGACTTGATACTGTAACAGAATCAGAAGCAGAGGGCGGAAAGATAACCCGCGCAATTGTTCCCGAGCGCCCGATTATTGCGCACGAGGTCTGCCACTATACGGCGCTTCGCGACTATGATACTCTTGCAAAGAAATACGAGGAGGCAGGAAAGCCTGCTCCGTGGTGGATTGCAGAAGAAAAGAAGATGATTGCTGCGAAGGGACTTAAAAAGGATTATCCGGAAATGTTCCGCGCAAGCAAGGCGTTCCAGCTTATGAGCTGGAAGCTTGCTCTCGAAGGAATCCGTCGCAGTCCGATTCTCCGCGGTTTCCATATGCTCCAGTTTGCCGATACCGACCGATATGAAAATAGCAATGGCGTTGTTGACTGCTTCGACGAAAAATCAGGCGTAGATGCAGAGCGTTTTCTCCGTTTTAACGGCGATACAGTTGTTCTTGCAGATATTCCGGTGCGTTCTTTCTTTGAGGGTGAAACGCTTGTTGCACCAATCTCTGCATCGAATTATTCTCAGGTTGAATACGGGAAGTGTAATTTAAGCTACGAGCTTTTTGATACCGATACGAATGAGATTATTCTCTCCGGTGCGCTTGAAAACCTCGATATAGACAAGCGCGGATATTTTGAGCTTTGCAAAATACATATCACCTTCCCGAAAACGGATAAGGCAAGAAATCTCCGCCTTGTTGTACGCCTTACTTCTGAGAAGACAGGCAAAGTTATCGAAAACGACTGGGATCTCTGGTTGTTTGAAAACAAGCCGGAAAAGCTTGACCTTTCTGACTGCGCGTTCAATCTTACAAGAATTAATGCACAATCAAGATACAATAAGGTTGCTCTTTGCCCGAAGAAGGGTGAGAAGCTTTATGTCACCGACGTACTTGACGATACAGTCTTTGAAGAGCTTGAGCGCGGTGGAAACGTCCTTCTGTTCTATCGTTCACCGATCACACGCCACGTAAGAGACCAATGGGCAACGGCAGATAAGTATACGTTCAGAACAACTTGGGATCGTTTTAAGGCTGTTATCTGGGATCGAGGAACAAACTACGGCGGAATTGTCCATAAGCCGGAGGCGATCAAAGGCTTCCCGCACAGGGGTATTTCGGATCTTCAGTTTGCACGCCTTATTGAGGATTCCGATAAGATAATCCTTGACAGCTTCCCGGTAAAAATAACTCCGATTTTCCAAGAGACTGACAAGAGTTGCCGCGATCGTTTCGATGCGTATGCAAACTCCTTCAATCTTCCGGAGCTTCAGTATGACCGC
>JAZQFJ010000044.1:0-6630 GCA_045539475.1 Eubacteriales bacterium
ATACAATCTACACTTGTGAGTGCGGTGATACTCATACCAGTGATTATACGGATGCGGTATCGCACAGTTTTGAGAAGACAACTGTTGCACCCACCTGTGAAGAACACGGATATACCACATACTCCTGCCGAAACTGTGATGCGAAATATGTGTCGGACTATACGGAAAGAACAGAGCATACATATACCGAAACCATAACCGCACCTACCTGCACAACTTTAGGATATACAATCTACACCTGCGAGTGCGGAGATACATACAAGAGTGACTACACAGAACCGCTTGGACATACACCGTCCGAATGGATTGTCGATATTCCGGCAACTATCGAAGCCGCAGGAAGTAAGCACATCGAATGTATCGTATGCGGAGAGATATTATTCACCACAGAGCTTCCGCAGCTTATTGACAAGGATAACTCCGATGAGGACGGCAAAGCCGAAGTCGGTGATTATTCAATTATCCTTACAGATGAGAGCGGAAAGCCTATCTTCAATTCAGAGCTTACAATTGATGTAAATGACAATGTTTCAGTTAAGCTCACAAACGGCAGACTTCTTGATTTTGCAAAGCCGACAACGATTACCGCAACATACACAGCAACGAAGCAGCTTAAAGAAAACCTCAAGATTTACATCGAGGATGAAAACGGAAACAAGGCTATCGGATATACAAATGCGGACGGTGTTCTCGTTGTTCCGAATAATAAGACAAATACCAACGATGACAACGGCACAATCGGTAAAGAGGACGGCGAAACAAAGGAAACCTTTGTAATAATGGTAACAGATAAAGCCAATGTAATCATTCCCGGATGTGATGTGTATATTGGCGAAAGCAACAATGTAGTTGTGGATCTTCCCGAAGGTATCAAGCCTACACGCGAAGAACCCGTTATCGTAACGATTACAGACCACAACGGAAACGCTCAGGCAAATGTAACTGTCATAGCTCTCGGTGATGCTGACTTCATCGAGAAAGGCAAAACGGATGTTTACGGTGTTGTTATTCTGCCGAGTGCAAGCGAAGGATATACTGATGAAAACGGAAGAGTAAATGTCGATAATATATCCGTTGTCGTGTCCGATGAGGTGGGCTCTATTGAAAACGCATATGTTGTTCACAACGAGGACGGAAGTATAGCGGTGACATTGCCTGAGGACAAAGTGATGGGATATGATAACCGCATAACTGTTTCTGTTTCAAACTCACTCGGTGAACCGATGGAAGATATAGCAGTATCAGTCACAGAAGCAACAACACCGGATGGGGAAGAGGTTGAAGAACCTGAATCCTTGTCAGGTAAAACAGATAAAAACGGAATCGTAACTCTTCCTCCGCTTAATGAGGATGTAACCGACAATGAAGGAAATTCCGGCGTTGAGGAAACTCCGGAGGATAAGGAAGAAACTACGGAATACAAGGTTCTTGTAAACGACACAAAGGGTGTCATCACCGATGCGCTCGTCAAAATCGAGAAAGGAAAAGTAACCGTAACTCTTCCTGAAACTCATACACTCACGACAAGCAATCAGACAACCGTAACGGTAACCGACGGTGCGGATAAAGCGGTCAAGGGCGTTTCTGTAACGGTTAAGGACAAGTCAACATCAAAATCCGGTACGACCGATGCAAACGGCAAGGTAACACTTCCGGTCAAGAGCTCATCAGGTGGCGGCGGAGGCGGTTCGTCATCCGGCGGCGGTGGTGGCGGTGGCAGCTACTACGGCGGCGGAATCAGCAGTAGTTATACTACAACGAATATAAAGGTAGTGGATAAGGACGGAAAGGCTGTATCCGTATCCCGCACAACAAATGCAAAGGGTGAGATTACTCTTACTCTCCCGTCAGGAAAGACGGTTGATGCAGAAAATTACTACACAATAACCGCAACGGATAACAACGGTAAGGCAAAAGTCGATGTAGTTGTAACGCTCAAGGACAGAAACGGAAAAAGTGAAAGCGGAACAACAGATAAGAAAGGAACACTTATCCTTCCGGGTGTAACACACACGGCATATGTTTTCGGATATCCCAACGGCGAGTTCCGACCTGACGGTGATATGCTCCGATCGGAAGCTGCGGCTATATTTGCAAGACTCATCTCCGAACGCAAGGGAGAGGAGATATCCGGCAGAGCGACATTTTCTGATGTCAAGCCTTCTGCGTGGTATTACGAATATGTCGGATATCTTGAAGACTATGATGTTATCCGCGGATATACGGATAACACCTTCCGACCGGATGAACCGGTATCAAGAGCAGAGTTTGTTGCAATGACAGTAAGGTTCTATGACATTTTTGAGGATGTCAAAAAGACGGGGTATACCGTGAACTACTCTGATGTAAGCTCGCGTTATTGGGCATACAACGACATTGCGTTTGCAAAGAATATCGGTTGGCTCAACGGCTATGCTGACGGAACGTTCAAGGGAGATAACAACATCACAAGAGCAGAGGTTGTGACTGTCACAAACCACGCAACAGACCGTATACCCGATGAGGATTACATCAACAGGAATGTATCAACACTTAATAAGTTTACAGACCTTAAGAACAATTCGCATTGGGCGTACTATGACATTATGGAAGCTGCCAACACGCACATCGGCGCTGTGTGCGACGATGCAGAGAGCTGGGTAAAATAATTTTTCTCTCCGGAAATTTTTTGCAAGGTTTTGTGCTTTGATATATACTCAAGGTACAGAGAACACCCCAAAAAATTTTTTAAACGGAGGAAAAGATTATGACAAAGAAACTTACGGCACTCATCCTCGCACTGCTTATGCTTACACCCATCGCGCTTGCATCAGATGCACATTACGCAATAACCGACAGGACAAGATTCCTTATCTTTGCGACGGACGGCGGAAGCTTTATCCGACCGATCGAGTTTGATAAAGGAACAACGGTTGAGCTTTCGGAATATATCCCCGAAAAGACGGGATTTACTTTCGGTGGATGGTATTCTGATACATCAAAGCAAACGCAGATAACAACACTTAAGCTCACTGAACACACTGTTGTATTTGCAAAGTGGATTCTGAAAGAAGCTGTTGTTATGCTTTCAGCCAAAGCTCCTGAGCCTGCGATAACACGGACAGTGACCGCTGACGGTAAGGTTGTTCTTAAAAAAGGCGATAAGACAGTTGCGGTATCTGTTACGGAACAGTGGCAAGAGCGCAATGAACGCTTTGAAGCACTGATGAAGGTGTATAACGAGAAATTTAAGTAAATATTTAAAAGAAAAACCTCTGTTTACGTCCGAAAGATTGACAAGTGTCAATAGATATGATATATTATTGTTGAAAAGTGTGTAAAATAATATGTAAATCATATTGAAAAGTGTTAAACGGAGGTTTTTCATTATGCTCTTCAGGAAAATCCAAGCGTATATTGAGACTTATTTTAATTCCGATTCAAACAAGGTGCTTTTAATTGAGGGTGCAAGACAAATCGGTAAGACCTATATCATTCGCCATGTTGGTAAAAAAATGTTTGAGAACTATATTGAAATCAATATGGTTCAGGACTTTGACGGAGATAGACTGTTTGATAAGGTTAAAACGGTTGACGATTTCTATTTGCAGGTCAGTATGCTTGCCGGAGAGAAAATGAAGGAAAGGAATAACACGCTTATCTTCATTGACGAAATTCAGGTTTATCCGCATCTGATTACAATGCTTAAATTCTTGAAGGATGATAACAAGTTCACTTATATTGCAAGCGGTTCGCTATTAGGTGTAACCTTGAATGAAACAACATCCATCCCGATTGGGAGCATTGAGAGAAAACAAATGTTTCCGCTTGATTTCGAGGAATTTCTTATAAGTCAGGGCTTTAATTCCTATGCTGTAAATGCACTTAAAAATAAATTTGAAAAACGGGAAAGCCTTGACGAGAATATGCATGAAAAAGTAATGGACTTATTCAAAAAGTACTTACTTGTAGGCGGACTTCCTGATGCAGTAAACAGTTATATAAAGGATAAAAATATCGTAAATGTCAGAACCATTCAAAGCGAAATTCACGGATACTACGGTGCTGATGCTTCTAAGTATGACAGTGAAAGAAAGCTTAAAATACGCAGGATATATGACCAAATCCCGTCTAATCTTGAAAACAAAAAGAAACGGGTTGTTATTCAGAACATTGAGGGGATAAAAGGTAAAAGATATTCTGATTATGAAGATGAGTTTGACTATTTAATCAGTGCCGGAATTGCACTTGATGTAAAAGCAATATCAACTCCGGTATTCCCGCTTATAGAGTCAAGTGGAAAGAATTTATTAAAGCTGTATTTAAATGATGTAGGTATTCTTACAAACATTTTATATAAGCACAACATAAGAGCAGTTCTTGATTCGGAAAAGAGCATAAACTTAGGCACAGTATATGAATCGGTTGTTGCTTCTGAACTCAAAGCGCACGGACACAAGCTTTACTATTATGACAACAGGAATAAAGGCGAAGTTGATTATCTTATAGATGATTATGATTCGCTGTCGGTTGTTCCTGTTGAGGTGAAATCAGGAAAGGATTATACAGTTCACAGCGCTTTGAATAATTTCGTATCAAACGAGTCGTATAACATTAAAAGCGCAGTTGTATTATCCAACGAGCGGGAAATAACACATAAAGGCAAAGTCTCATATTTACCGATATATTTTGTTATGTTTATGTAGCTAAACAAAATTAAATAAGTAATTCGTTTTGAGAGTGGTTTGGAAACAGACCACTCTATTTTATGTTTAAGGAGGCGGTTAAGTTGAAATTCTATTATATTCGTGGTGATACAAGTTGAACAGGCAAAAGGATACAAGAGAATTGATAATAGCTTTTTGTTTGGCAATTCCTTTTGTTGTGTTGCTTGCTCTCATCGCTGCAGGCGCGTATGTTCCGGGCAATAACCTGTTTGAACTGCTCGGACGTATAACAGAATCGCTCAATAACCCTATGCGGATAAAGTTTAATGAGTACAGCCTTCGTTCTGTACTCGCTTTTCTGTTTCTCTATGTAATGGGTATCGGTGTGTACTTCTCATCACGCGAGAATCGCCGACCGGGCGAGGAACACGGCTCGGCAAAATGGGGAAATGTATCGGCAATTGCGCGAAAGTATGAGGATAAGGAAGATAAGAAAAGTAACCTTATCTTCACGTCAAGGATGCGGCTCGGGCTTAATGCGAAAAAGCACAGACGAAACCTCAATGTCCTTGTTGTCGGCGGTTCGGGTGCAGGTAAGACGAGGTTCTATGCAAAACCGAACATTATGCAGTGCAATACATCGTTTATCATAGCTGACCCGAAAGGTGAGCTTGTTCGCGCAACGGCTCCGCTTCTGATTGAAGAGGGGTATGATGTTAAGGTGTTTAACCTCATAAATCCCGAAAACTCTGACGGATATAACCCGTTTGCATACGTAAGAAGCGACGAGCAGGTTATGACACTCATAACAAACTTTATTCAGAACACAACGCCGAAAAACTCAACGCAGAATGACCCGTTTTGGGAAAAGTCGGAGATTGCGCTTGATTCTGCACTAATGCTGTATTTACTTCACGAAGCTCCACCTGAAGAACAGACACTCGAAATGCTTATGTTCCTTATAGAGAATGCGGCAGCGATGGAGGATGATGAAGATTATCAGTCTCCGGTAGATATGCTCTTTGAAGCGCTTGCAGAGGAAAAGCCACGCCATGTCGCACTCAAACAGTACCGAATATTCAAGAAAGCGACGGGTAAAACGGCAAAGTCAATTCTAATCACTGCTGCGGTAAGGCTTGCGGCATTTAACTTTCCGGGTATTGCGCGTATGACATCATATGACAATTTAAACCTCGGTGAGCTTGGCGAGAAAAAGAAAGCAATCTTCTGTGTTATCCCGGATAACGACAGGTCGTTTAATTACCTTGTCGGTATGCTATACACTCAGGCGTTTCAGGAGCTGTATTATCTTGCTGACAACAAATACGGCGGTGAACTTCCGGTACCCGTGCATTTTGTGATGGATGAGTTCGCGAACGTCGCGCTTCCCGATGATTTTGAAAGGCTTCTTGCAACAATGCGTTCAAGACGGATATCTGTATCAATCATCATTCAGAATATGGCACAGCTAAAAGCACTTTTCAAGGATAATTGGGAAAGTCTTGTCGGTAACTGCGACACTATGCTGTATCTCGGCGGTAATGAGCAGAGCACACACGAATATATCTCCAAAATGCTCGGTAAGGAAACAATTGATACGAGAACGAGGGGTATAACTAAAGGGACGCACGGCAGCAGTAACACGAACTATCAGAATACGGGACGTGAGCTTATGACGCTTGATGAGGTGCGCACCCTTCACAACTCAAATGCACTTGTGTTCCTGCGCGGCGAGCGACCGATAGTGGATAAGAAGTATGATATACTTCGACACCCGAATATACGAAAAACTGAAGACGGCGGAGCAAAGCCATACCGTCACAGCAAGGACGAAGGCTATCTTAGACAAGACTTGTCGTTTGACTTGTCGGATGATTTAAGTAATCTTGAAATTTTAGATGAATCGGAGGAATAATGTTTATGAAAAATAAATTGCAAAAGGCGCAAAATATATTGCGCAAGACAAAGAACATACTCATAATAT
>JAZQFJ010000045.1:0-66153 GCA_045539475.1 Eubacteriales bacterium
ATTTCTTCCGACTTCCGTTCCATCGGCGTGCTTTACCGGAACGCGGGTAAGCGAACTTATCTTGCTGCTGTCCTCATACGGCTCGATTACGGAAGTAAAGAGCGTATCAAGGTTCTTTCCGCTTCTGCGGACAAGGAGATAATCTGTCCATTCCGGGTTCACATCATGCGGAACCGGCTGACCGTCGGCGGTTGCCACTTCGCTTATATTAAAATCGTTAAGCTGAGTAAGCTTTAAGTGGAGATTGCGCTTGCTCTTAAGCGCTTTGCGGTAGTCTGTAATCTTAAAGTCGATTGAAAACTCACCGGTCTGCGGTGCAACTGCACGCTCAACATTCGCAAGCCAGTTAAAGCCATTGGTTGCAGTATATTTTATTTCCTCACCGAACGGAACGTCAACGCCTGCATAGGTTCCCTGCGGCTGAGCAACCATATTCACACCCGTTACAACGCTTTCCTCCGACTGGCTGTGGAAGCTGTAAAGATGCTCATCACCGCCGACAATGCGGAAGAAATCAAGCGCGTAAGAAACCGTATCGTCCACGTCGATTGAAACAACTGTTCTGCGGTAGGTATCCGTAACTCCGGGATATGCCTGAGGTGCATCAACATCCATTATCTTGATGCTTCCCGCATCTTCAAAGTGATACGGATATCCGGGTTGCAGTATTCTTACCTGCGGGGTATCATTTACAAGAACTGTGTTGTGCGAAAGCGTACTTTCAATCCAGTTTGCACCCTGCTTTGTGCCTGTGCCACCGGAGGTTGAGTCGTAACCGAGGTCCGGCGCCATATTAAGACCAAACGCATCAAGACCGAGATTGAGCGTATCCATATGCTTATGGGTTGTTGCCGCACCACCGAAGTACATCCACCAATCACGCATCGTGTTTGTCTGCGTGGGGTTTGTTACCTTATCGTACATGACACCATCACGGAGTGCTGCAAACCCGTAGCCCGTTGCAATTGAACTTTCGGAGAAATTGTATTCACCATACTGCTCTACAAGCTGTTTTATCTGTTCTTGCGGAGATTCCGGATCCTTCACGAAAATGCCGTAGTGAATTCCGTCAGTCTTTCCTTTGTTTACATGCCAGAGAAGCTGAGCAAATACCGGATCACCCGTAAGCCGTAATCCCTCGAGCCACGCATCCGTATATGTCGGGAAAGATACACCTGCAAACGTTGCGGAGTTGTCGCCTATATTTGCGCCTCTGACACCTGCAAGGATGGTGTCAATTCCCATATACAGCATCTTAACAAACTTCGGATTCTTGTAAAGATTATCTTCATCGCGTAGACCGTCCCAGTTTTCAATTGCTTCCATATACGATGAGATCGTGGAAACCCACATATTCATATATCCCATCGAGGATTCGTCTGCATAACCGTCGCGGTCAATCCTATTAAACAGTGCTGCACGCATTCCGCCACCGGTACATTTTGTCCGCGATGTCACTCCATCCTGCATAATGAACTCAATCATTTCGCTTGTATCCGGCTCACGGTCAAGGATGACAGCCGCCAGTGCAAGGCCTCTCTGCTTCATACCAAAGTTACCTCCAATCTGTCCGTTTTTTATTGCGGTGTAGGTTTCAACAAGCAGGTTCTCCTCTGCATTCTGACGGATAAGCTCGCCGTTTGTTTTCTTATTGTCAAGGTTCCATTGTTCTGCTTTTTCCGAAAGATAGCTTACTACCTCCGTATCATCATAAATATCAAAGAATGCATCATATGATGTGGTAAGAAAAAAGTTCATCGCATTTTCCCATATGCTTCCGACAATCTTACCGTTACCTCCTCCGCCGTGAGACGACTGGAGCTTCGGGCAATCCGTGCCATAATCCATATCCGGATAAAGGTCTGCAACTCTGTCAAGGATTATTGCACCTGCGCGGCCGTATTTTTTATCGCCCGTATACAGATACGCATCACAGAATGCCGTAAGTGAGCTTCGGACAAGCGCCTTTATGCTTCCGGAACCGTACCACACACCGTCGTGGTTGAATATCGCAATATAACGGTGGACATTTCTTATTTCTGTTCCTTCGCTGCTTGTGTTGTAACGTCCGGTGTCATAACCGAAGCCGTCATCAACGCCCCAGAAATATCCCTCATTCGGAACGCCGCTGTCTCCTCCGGTTTCGTAATTTTCAAGCCAACCCTGAGTTATCTTATCGCCGTAAAACGGATCCACCGCATCTGCGGCATAAAGTTCGCTGTATGTTTCGTTATAAAGATTGCCCTTCGGGTCGCCGTAGCCGTACGGGTTGTCCTTCGCCCATTCAAACACCACATACTCGCCTTTTTCATTTCTCTCGCCGCGTCCGCAGAGAATACCGTTTTCTTCTCTTGCAAGCGTGTAGTCAAACTCGCCATGTTCATCCAATCCAAGCTCATAGTATGCACCAAAGTCGTTTGACGGGAACAGGCGCTTACAATCCGGGCACTGAATCTTCCACGGGCGGTTTATCGCATCTATCTTCCATGCGTATTTGCCGTACTTGTAGTTAAGGTCAACTCCGCAGTAGAAGCAGCGCCAGACAAGCGGGTCTTTCGTTTCTACAAGATCGAATGCACGCGGCAGCGTATGCGCGGTTATCATATTATATATGTAATCATAATGCGGCAGATACTTATCCGCTTCTTCAACTGCCGCTTCTGCAGTATCCTTTGCCCAATCGTAAAGCTCAATGTTCTCACGTGCGGCTTTGATTTTCTTCTCCGTATAATACGTCCGGTCAGTCTTTCCGTCACGCACGGAAATTATTATACTTTCGCTTCGTGAAACCCCATCAATTGTTACCGTTGCCTCGATTTCTGCAACGCCGGTATCAACCGGAGTTACGAAGCCTTTTTCATCAACGGTAACTACGCTTTCATCCGACGATACATAGCTTAAGGCACCGTCCGGAACGGTAAGCGCCGCTCCGTTGTTGTCGTATGCACAGACAGAAAGCTTTATTCCTTCACTGCTCTTCTTCAGAACCTGCGTTGCAGAGGTAAGCTCAAGGCTTGCAAAGCCTTCGCTGAGAACATTGAGCGGGATATAGTCTGAATAATAAGTGGCTCCTCCAAAGGTTACCTTTGCCCTTACCGTTGTAGAGGCAGCCTTCACGCCTGTTATCTTTTCTTCTGAACTTACCGCAATTTCCGTATCAGCAACCTCAAACTCAACAGAAATATCCTCTGCCTTGATTTCGCTTCCGTTTGTAAGATATGCTTTTACGACAGGAGAAACAGATCCTGAAACAAAGATGTCATACTGTGGTTCTGTAAATTCTATTCTGTCAAGCGTTTGCTCATTTACGGTAATCTCAATGCTTTTGCTTACCGCCTCGGCACCTTTTACATATGCCGTTGCCGTTATTGTTGCCGTTCCCGGTGCCACGGCAACAAGCTTTTCACCGGATATTTTTACGATGCTGTCATCCGAGCTTTCAAGAGCAAGGTTATTTTCCGCATCCTTCACGGTTTCCTTATCTCCGTGCTTTGCGCCGAAGACATAGCTTCGTCCGCCTGCCATAACCACACCCGGGGTAAGAGAGGTGCTTTCACCTGCCGCAATAGAAGCCTTTTCGGCGAAAAGCTCTATAGACTCTATTCCGCCAAGCCCCTCAACATATGAAAGCGAGAGGTATGCAGGAATCATATAAGCATAGCTTCCCTCAGGGCTTAAGCTCATTGCTCGCATCGTGAAGGTATGCACACCTTCTGTAAGATACACGGTGTTAAGTGATTTGAGCGTATTGTAGTTTCTGTTTGTGGACATATCCGTCCAGAAGCAGAAATCACCCATAAACGCACCGTCCATATAGAGGTTTGCGTTGTTTGCACCTCGGTAGTACTGAGTTCCGAGGAAATCGAGCTCATACCATCCGTCATAATCTACCTGAATATCTATCGCAAGGTCTGCATTTTGCGTCTGTCCGACTTTCGTAATCTGAGCCTGCGTTCCCTGCGTGAAGCAGCGAAGCTTTGAATTTGCCGGTCCGGAGAGGATGTTTGCGCTCTCATCAAAGTTTACTTTCCAGCCGTATTGCTCTATCGTTACATTCGATGCAAAGCCGGTTCCGGGCTTTCTGAAATCAACAAGCTTGCTCTTCGGGGATTTCGGCTCTACCTTTACCGAAAACGGCTCGCTATTTATTGAGCTTCCGCCGCAAGTCACCGTTGCGATAACGTTTACCTTATCCTTTGCTGCAACACCGGTGATAACTCCGGTCTCAGCATTGATTGCGAGATACTGCTCATCCTCAGGATTTGCAAGTGCATAGGTCACCGTATATCTGTCGGCATTTGCAAGATCCGCCTCATTTCCGCTTTCATGCCATGCACGGACGGTAAGTGCCGTTGAGAAATCAACCTCAACGTTGTCTGCACCGATAATCGCTGCATATTCAAACGGAGTATCATCCGCAACGGCAATATGCAGCGTTCCCTTTATCTGCACACCGTCTGCCTCAACCCACACAGCAATATCTGCATTTCCCGGCCCACGGGCGGTAATGATACCGTCCTGCGAAACTGTTGCAACAGCGGTGTCGGAGCTTTCATACCAGTAAACAGAGCTTTCGCCGGTATACTCCTCTCCGTCATTGTAGAAAAGCTTATATTCCGATGTTGCGGTTTCCCCGCGGATAAACGCCGTCTTGTCAGCTGTTACCTCTGCACGGGAAAGAACCTTCTCAACTCCGCTGAATGTAACCAAAGCCGATGCCTCGCGCGTTACTCCGTTTATCGTAACCGTTGCGGTTATCTCTGCTTCTCCGTTTGATACAACGGATATAACGCCGGTTGTTTCGTCAACTGTCGCAACATTCTCATTCGATGAAGTATATTTAACCTCTTCACTGTCAAGCGCCGCGCCTATGGTTATGGGCGTTCCGGTATTTGAATAAAGAGTAAGCTTTGTTGAAAGTGTGTCGCCGTATTTCGGAGCATCAAGCTCACTTGTAAGTGAAAGCTCTGCACAGTCAAGCGCAACCTCGTGAACGGAAATATGGGACACAAATATATCCGCACCCTTGCACTCTGCCGCGTTGAAGTCCATACGTGTTTCCAGACCGTAAACATCTGCATAGCCATAGTTTAAGTAAAGAGCTCCAACGTTAAATTTTGTCCAATCCTGATCGCCGGTCTTTCCTGCCCACTGGGAATCGGCGATGCTCTTTACCGTCACGCCACTTGAGGTAAGGTCATTGTAATAATAAGCTCTCATAATTGCCGACGGCAGTGTGTTTGTGTTCTCGCTCTTTATGTAACCGCTGTATTCATAAAGCTTTCCCGCCTCTGCCTGCACAATGTTTCGCTGGTCGCTCGAGCTGTTTGCTTTGCGCTGATAGCTCTGAATTCTTATGTTGTTTGAGTTTCCCGTCGGAGCAAGCGAGAATTTCGCAATATTGGTTGTCTTGCCCGTTATCTCGGAAACAACGTCGCGCAGAAGCGTATATTCATAATTATACGTTGTAGCGTTCTTCGTTGCTTTCCAATACGAAAGCTTAGGATCAGTTATACCCGACCTATCTGTAAGGTAAATGTCCCGTTCAAACTCACCGTGGAGTACATTCACCCATTTGTTACTTCCTTCCGGCTTTACTTGGCGTGAATTTAAGATATTTGCACCGATTACGTTTACCTCGCACTCCGTCGATATTTCATTCTCGCCAAGGCTTGCTGTGACGGTGATTTTTGTTCTACCCGGTGCAAGCGGCTTGAGTATTCCGTTTTTATCTACCGTTGCGATATCTTCATCATCTGATTTATAAGAAAGCTCGATATCTTCCCCAAGCGTTTTTCCGTTATCATCAGTCACGGAAATCGGATACGTGTTGCCTACACTGAGAATTTCCGCGCCGATATCAGCTATCATGCCGGCGGGAAGGCGCACAATCTCGTCCTCAGAAACCTGCTGTCCCTCCGGAACGATTCTCATTCCGGAAAGATACATTTCCTGACGGTACGCGGCATTCAGAGAGTCATTTACTCCGGTCGCATCAGTGGCTACTGAACCATCCACCACATTTATTACTTTAGAATTAAGTGTAACAGAATTTAATGTTGCTGCAAAAAGAATGCAGTAATCCCCCGTTTCAAGCTCTACTGCGATTTTTTCCCCATCGGCACTTCCATCCACCGTAACCGGCGTGTATTCCCCTGCAGTTGCCGCAGAAAAGTTGAAATAGCCGAGAAGATTGTTGTCCGTTCCGATAATCGCATTGGTGTTTGTTGCACTGTCCATTGCTGAATTATATTTTGCAATCGCAATTGCGGGTGCAATTGATGTTTCTGTTGGATTGTCCGTTTTGAAGTAGACATTATATTTGCCCGGTGTTGCCACGCTTACCTTCAGCGCAACGAACTGGCGATGCCCTGTGTTTCCGCCGGCACTATACCTCCGCACCTGTATTCCTGTCCATGAGAGAGCGAACTTGGTAGCCTCAACAGATTCCGAAGCACTGCTGCCTGTGGTTTTTGCTATAATTTGGGATATTTCAAACTTCTGCTCAACTCCCTCTGCAAATACAGACATTGCAGGCATGAGCGACAGCATAATCGCAAAGCTGAGCAGTAATGATAACATTCTGTTCATTTTAGTTCTCATACGCAATTCTCCTTCCTGGATTATAAAAGGGAGGGTGAACACCGTCCATCCTCCCCTGGTGTGTGTTAGTTATTCTTTTCGTATTCGCCGTCGGTGATTAGGGTATACGCACTTTCGTTTCTCAAAATTGCATAACCGACATATGTTCCTTTTTCATCCGCAATAACGCTGAACTGTGTGCCCGGCTTTGTCATAGCAATTCTCGTTGTGTTACTTTCACTGTCTGTAAACATAATGCCCTTTTCAACTGCATCTTCAAGACCGATAAACTCTGCCATAACACCGGTTACGCCTGCAGCTACATCAAATGCGTCGATGATTATCTTCATCTTGCTGCCGGTGTAATAGTGGTCTTCGTATTCTGCAGTTACTGTGCACTCTTCCCACGCCTTGAAGCTGTATGTTGAATCACAGCTTACAATTTCTGTCTCACCGTTTATACCGGTCTTTGTCCAGCACTTGAATACACCTGTGGCGTTTGCTGTGCAGATAACTGTGTCACCGTAAGCATACAAACCTGTGCCGGTACCACCGGTTACGGTTATACCGATATTCTTTTCCGGTTCATCAAGGTCATAATGTGCAACATAGATGTTTGTTTCGCCGTAGCGGTCCCAGCCAGTTGATGTGCCGTAGCCTGCCATCGAAACTCTTGTTTCCTGATTTGCCCCGGGAATAAGCTGACCGTTTGCATTGTAGTATTCCGTTCCGGAAACTTCATCAGCATATACCGGGATAAGATAATTTGCATACTTTGAATCCGGAGCATAGTTTTTAAGCTCGTTGGTCTCGCCGATAAGAATTCTCTTCTGTGTGGTAAGCCCCTTTGCCCAATAGAGGAATTTTGCACCGTTTTTATTTATTTCCGGAGCTGTGATGTTATGCGTTCCGTCAGCGTTCTTAACTGATTTAATCTCGCTGCCGTCTTTTGAAATAGTTATTACGGCCGGTTCGTTGTAGTTTTCCTCCGGAACACTGCCGTCAAGCTCAAATGCCGCGACGAGCTCTTCATCTTCCTCTACCGGAACAAGCTTTATTCCGGAAAGATACATTTCCTGCTGATACGCGGCATTCAGAGAGTCATTTACTCCGGTCGCATCAGTGGCTACTGAACCATCCACCACATTTATTACTTTAGAATTAAGTGTAACAGAATTTAATGTTGCTGCAAAAAGAATGCAGTATTCTCCCACTTCAAGGTCTGCTACGATTTTTTCTCCATCAGCACTTCCATTCTTCGTGACCGGAGCATATTCCCCTGCAGGTGCCGCAGAAAAGTTGAAGTAACCGAGAAGCTTGTCGTCCGTTCCGATAATCGCATTGGTGTTTGTTGCACTGTCCATTGCTGAATTATATTTTGCAATCGCAATTGCGGGTGCAATTGATGTTGCCTCAGGATTGTCGGTCTTAAAGTAGACATTATATATGCCCGGTGTTGCCACGCTTGCCTTCAGCGCAACGAACTGGCGATGTGATGAGTTTCCGCCGGCACTATATCTCCGCACCTGTATGCCTGTCCATGAGAGAACGGAATCGGTAATCTCAACAGATTCCGAAGCACTGCTGCCTGTGGTTTTTGCTATAATTTGGGATATCACAAGCTCCTGCTCGGTTGCCTCTCCCGTTGCGAAGACTGACGGGATGAGAGAGAGCATAATCGCCGCCGCAAGGATAATTGATAATATTTTTTTCATTCTGTTTTTCCTCCTAAAAATACATTAAAAATTTTATCTATATAAAACAACCCGAGGGTTGCACAATACAATCATAACATTGCGGATAAAATATCACCCGGAAAGTTTGATTTTACTGTAATTATACACTTAACTGAAAGCAAAATAAATACACAAATATGCGAGTTTTATACTTTTTGGTACTAAAACGCAAAATGCACACAATACACAAAGAAGTCCTGATAAAGCAAAAAGCAGTGAGTGGACCCGTTGTCTGCTCACTGCTTTCCTATGATGAACCGTCTGTATTTTACTTTGAAGACTTATACCGTTGCATAAAGAGTGTCGGCGAAGTTCCAACATACTCCTTAAACTGACGACTGAAATAATATACGTTGTCGTATCCGCACATCTCAGCCACCTCGGATATTGAGTAGCGTTCGGAGCTGAGAAGATCGCAAGCGTAATTTATTTTCATCTGAATTACGTATTTTACCGGAGTTACCCCAAACTTTTTGACAAACAGCTTTTTGAGATATGACTCACTTATTCTGCACTTTTCAGCGAGCAATGGTACGGATATCTTTTTCTCCAGAAAGTTGTTCTCAATATAATTTATAGCCGGTTTTATTGCGTCATACTGGCTTTGCCTTATGTAGTTTGTTTTCTGCATTTCTGCGAAAATTTTGTAAAGCAAGGATATACACTCAAAATAGTAGCCGTCATTTTTGGAAACCCATACTGTAAAAAGCTTTTTAAATAAATTCCCAACTTTTTCCGAATTGTTGCACTTCATGACAAATGCTTCGTCGGTTACCGGAGAATCCGTATCAAAAAATATATCTATGCACTCCGGACCGTGACCTATCTTTTGGTTTTTAACAATATACTCCCGATTTTCTCCTTTCGGCAAAAAACGAATCATATTTTCCTCAACATTCATGATTTTTCCGTTGAAACAAACCGTATTCTTTCCCGTAAAATTGTATATAAGTTCATTATGTGTGACCTGATTCTTAAAAACCACTCTTTCCTGAGGATATTCATTTTTTCCTACAAAAACAGCTCTGGTAATTCCCGTTATAAGAAAATTATTTTTAAAATTATCACTCATAAATAACACCGCCTCAGCTATTATAATACATAAAAAGCGGCGCTGTGTCAACACACTAAAACTATTTTTTTGTACCAAAATATGCAAGTATTGTCTTTTGTGCATTTACTTCTTCTGCTATTTAAATGTATAATCGCAACGAAAGGTGGAATACGCAATGACAGAAAGAATAAAAGAGCTTACAAAATTAACGCTTGAGGGAAAAATGTATGCAAATCCCATCAAGACCGAATTTAATAAGGAAGATATACTGTTGCCGAAGCAACAGAAAGAAGCAAAGCAGCTTTGTGAATATATTTTAAATCAGGAGCCAGTACTTACCCCATATTCAATGATGACCGGATTCTTTAACTGCAGCAATTCCGTTGTCGGCGATGTTTTCCGCCGTATGGGACATAAAACATTCGCGGAGCTTTTCACCAGTCTTTACTTAAAGCCAATCGACAATCTCTCAACCTTTGAATGGCAGCATGCAACGGCTGATTATAAAAAAGTCCTCGAAAAAGGAATTTCTGGAATAATCGGTGAGATAGATGATTCTCTTAAGGTACATACGGATCCGAATGAGACAGAATTCTTAAATGCACTGAAATCCGTCGCCCACGCGCTCATCAGCTGGGCACACAAATGTGCAGACCGCGCGCTCGCGCTTTCGAAAACGGTTGGTAATTGCGAATACAAAGAAAATCTTGAAAAGCTTTCAGAAACGTTATACAGAGTTCCCGAAAACGCACCTTCTTCCTTTTACGAAGCCGTGCTTACAATATATCTCTGCTTTTCCGCAGATCCGGACAGCATTGGAACACCTGACCGTTATCTTACGCCATTTTATGAAAGCGACATAAAAAACGGAGTGATAACAAGAGACGGTGCTAAAGAAATACTTCAGGAGCTGTTTTTAATGCTTCAGGCAGCAACCCACGTGACATCAGCGTGGTTTACAAGAGGCGGCGAATCCCACTTCTGCATCGGCGGATACCTCCCGAATGGCGAGGATGGGTTCAATGACCTTTCACGCCTTATTCTCGAAGGCTTAATGGAGCTTCCCACATGGATACCACAGGTAACTCTTCGCTGGACAAAAAAGATGCCGAAGGAAGACTTCCGATTCGTACTTAACTGCGAACGGAATGACCCCAACAAGAGAATTGCTTTCCAAAACGACGAAAAGCGCATAAAATGCTATACCGAAATATGCGGCTTCCCGTTTGAAAAAGCGGTAGGATATACTACCGTAGGATGTAACGAACCGGCATTTCAGGGCGCAGTTACCGGCAGCACCTCAGCGGTAAATTTTGCCCGTTCAACAGAAACCGTTTTCTACAAAAAGAGCGATGAAATCCTGAATGCAAAAACGTTTGATGATTTCTATAATGTTTTTATTACTGAATTGCTTTCGGATATTGACGTTGCCTGCGACTATGATGATAAATACAACCTCAAGCGCGCGGAGGATATCAACTATTTATCCTCTCTTTTCTTTGACGGCTGTATCGAAAAGGCAAAAAGTGCAACGCAAGGCCCCGGCACTTTCGCTATCGCATCCATTTTTTATATCGGAATAACAAATGTAATAGATTCACTTATCATAACAAAGCAGTTCGTATTCGATGAAAAGCTTGTTACGATGCAAGAGCTTGTTTCCGCACTCCGCGCTGACTGGCAAGGATATGAAGAGCTTCACGCCACTATTCTGAAAAAGGGTGACTTTTTCGGCAATGACACCGAACGCTCAAATTATATTGCACAAAAGCTTTTCCAAAACCTTTACGAGCATCTGAAAGATAAAACAAATCTTTTCGGTTACCACTGGCTTATCGGCGATCTTACAGGATATCGCGATCATCCGAAATTGTTCGGTAAAAAAACAAAAGCCACGCCGGACGGAAGATATTCAGGCGATTCTCTCAAATTCGGCTTCGGTCAGAGCGAGGGCAAAGATCGGAACGGGCTCTCCGCGCTTTTAAATTCAATTGCAAAAGCCGATCCCAATGCAATCGGCTGCGGTTCAACTGTCACCAACATAATGATAGATGAGCAGTTGATAAAAAATGACGAGTATTTTGAGAAAACCGTTGATATGCTTGAAACGTACTTCAAAAACGGCGGTGTACATTTTCAGCTTACTTATGTATCAAAAGAGGACCTTCTCAACGCAAAAGTTACACCGGATAATTACAAAAACCTGCGCGTTCGCGTTTCTGGCTTTGCCGATTACTTCGTAAAGCTGAGCGATACTCTGCAAGACGATATCATCGAAAGAACAATGCAAAAATGAAACTGAGAAATGATAAAATAATTGTTTTCGGTGGCGGAGGAGGCATTGGTTCTGCCATTGCAAAACGCTTTTGCGATGCCGGAGCAAAAGTTTTGATTGCAGGCAGAAGTGAAGCTTCGCTTAAAAAGGTTGCCGATGAAATCGACAGCAGGAATTTGTTTTACAAGACATTCGACATCTCAAAGGTTGATGAACATATTTCTTTTTTCGACGAAGCTGAAGCTCTTCTTGGCGAGATTAGCGGATTTGTAAACTCTGCCGCTCTCGGAAGCAAGAGAGGATATGAACCGTGGGATATAACGAGCGCTGAATGGGATGCCATGTCAGACATAAACTTCAAAGCAGCATTCTTTTTAATGCGCAATGAGGTTGACTATATGCTTAAAAAAGGCATACGGGGAAATATCCTGAATCTTTCTTCCAATGCCGCATGTATGGATATCACAGGTAGCTACGGTGCATCAAAGGAAGCAATCGTCAAATGGACAAGAGCGTTCGGGAAAAGATTCGGTCACAAAGGAATTATCATAAACGGAATTGCTCCGGGTGCGACGTTCACTCCCATGATTTTCGATTATGCACACGATATCAACCAAAAGTATGAACGCCACGCGATTGAGCGCTTTATCCGCCCCGACGAGATCGCAGAGCTTGCTTTTTATCTCATGAGCGACTATGGCGAAATAATCTGCGGTCATACGGTTGTTGCTGATGGCGGCGATAATGTGGCGACATTATAAAAAACCTAATTTGTATCTGTATAACTCACGAATTATAAAATAAATTTTCCTTTTAGGAGCTACATTTATGTTTGAAAATTTAAAAAAGTTTTGCGACTCATTTTTAGAAATTGATGTTCCCGGGTTTGATTTGGCGGTTTATAAAGACGGTGAGTGTATCCTACGGCATATGAACGGCTACAGCGACCTTGAAAACAAAATCAAAATGAACGGAAAAGAAAAATACAATATTTATTCCTGCTCAAAGGTTATAACCTGTACTGCAGCCTTGCAGTTATGGGAAAAAGGATTGTTTTCACTTGAGGACAAGCTTTCCGACTATATGCCCGAGTTTAAGGAAATGACGATCAAAACAGAGGGTGGCATCAAAAAAGCCGAGAACCCGATTTTAATAAAACACTTGTTCGAAATGACAGCAGGCTTTTCCTACAACTGTTCTTCACCGCAATTAAAGAAGGCTTTTGACGAAACGGCCGGTAGGTGCCCTACCCGTGAAGTAATGAAATATTTGGCAAAAGAGCCGTTGCTTTTTGAACCGGGCGACAGGTGGTTGTATAGCTTATGCCACGATGTTTTGGCAGCTTTTGTCGAAGTGGTTTCGGGTGAGAAATTTGAAGCCTATGTCAAAAAGAATATTTTTGATGTTTTGGGAATGAATGATTCTACGTTTATGCTACCCGAATCGGAAATTGAAACAATTGCACCGCAATACAAATTTAAAGACGGTAAAGCGATCAATATCGGAAGACCTATATCTAACTATAAAATAGGCACTGAATACGCGTCAGGCGGCGCAGGTGGAATTTCTACCGTAGACGATTATATGAAATTTTTGGAAGCGATTCGTACCCATAAACTGATAAAGTCTGAAACGCTGAAATTGATGATGACTGACCGTTTAAGCTCTCATCAAAAACGCACCTATGAGGCAAAAAACACCCACGGCTACGGCTTGGGCGTGCGTTGTCCAATGGGTGACAAACGGTATATTGATTTCGGTTGGGGCGGTGCTGCAGGCGCATTTTGGGCTATTGATGTTGAAAATGCCATTTCCCTTTATTTCGGTATGCATTTATTGTCTTCTCCCTCCCAGGGGTTGCGTTCCATGCTTTATCTCTTCGTAAGAACAGAGCTGTTTGATAACAGCGAGTTTGATGATTTGTATAAAGATTTAAAAGAATTACACGATTATAATTTAACCTATTAACGGAGAGAAACTATGTCTGTTTCCACAATATTTGATATACAAAGAAATTCATTTGTTGACGGGCCCGGCATCCGCACGACTGTGTTTTTCAAAGGTTGTAACTTAAGATGCAGATGGTGTCACAATCCCGAAAGCCGGAATTTTGAAAAAGAAATATTGTTTTATCAAAACAAATGTACCGGTTGCGGAAGATGCAAGGAGATAACTGCCGACAACATAGACTTTATTTGCTTTAGCGATGCAAAGGAAATCTGTGGAAAAGAATATACCGTTGACGAAGTTTTCGGCGAAATAATCAAAGATAAAACTTTTTATGAAACATCAGGCGGCGGTGTAACATTTTCCGGTGGAGAATGTATGCTGCAGATTGATTTTCTCACCGAAATACTCAAAAAATGCAAGGATACCGGCATCCATACGGCTATTGATACTGCAGGGCATATATCTTGGGAAAGCTTTGAAAAAATTCTTCCGTACACCGACTTGTTTTTATATGACATCAAAACTATGGATGAAAAAAAACACAAGGAATATACAGGCGTCACAAACAGGCTTATACTTGAAAACATCAAAAATCTTCTCAAAACCGGAGCGGATATATGGGTAAGAGTCCCGGTAATTCCCGGTTTCAATGATAACGAAGAAGAAATGAGAAGCATCCGTTCTTTCTTTGAAAAGAACGGATATCCGAAAAAAATCGAGCTTCTTCCCTACCACGCGATGGGCGAACACAAATATACGGCACTGGGCGAAGAAGTTCATCACTTCGCCGTTCCAAACAAAGAAAAGATCGATGAACTGAATGCTGTTTTCTATGCCCATCGGCATAATTCATAAAATACATCCGCACAGCTCCGGACAAAGGTGAGAACCCTTGCCCGGAGAAAATTGTATTTTGCAACTTTCAAGCAAATTAAAACATCTTGCAAAATATGGGGATTTTTGGTACAATATATAGTAGCAAATGTTTGGAGGTTTTTTTGTGGAGTGGATTCAGGTAAGTATATCTACAGCTCACGAGGGCATTGAAGCGCTAACCTCAGCTCTTGAGGATATCGGCATCCGCGGTTTTGAAATTGAAGATCCGGCAGATTTCTGTGAGTTTATGCAGGCAGAATTTCCGTACCGCGACTATGTGGACGATGACCTTGTGAAAGAAAAAACGGAAGAAAGCGTGAAAGTGAAGATTTATGTCAGCGCAAACGCCGCAGGCCACGAACAGCTCGCCGCCGTGCGTGAGCTTCTCTCATCCCTTTCATCCGATGTCTCTTTCGGAAGCCTTGAGCTTTCGTTTGAAACAATGAACGAAGAGGATTGGTCCGAAAACTGGAAGCAGTTTTTCCATCCTTTGAAAATAGGAAAGCGCGTTCTTGTCCGCCCCGAATGGGAGGAATGCGAAAACACCGATGGCAGAGTGGTGTTTACTATAAACCCGGGCATGAGCTTCGGCACAGGCTCACACGCCACAACTCAGCTGTGCCTTGAAGCGATTGAGGAATACACAAAAGACGGCGACACCATCCTTGATCTCGGTTGCGGAAGCGGTATTCTCTCAATTACCGCATGCCTTCTCGGCGCAAAAAGTGCAGTCGCATGTGACATTGACAAAAACGCAGTGGATATAGCAGTAAGAAATGCAGAGCTCAATGGCGTAAGTCAGGATAAATTTGAGGCTCTTGCCGGAAATATTCTGGATGACGAAGGTCTGCGCCGCCGTTTTGAAAACGAGAAGTATGACATCGTTGCGGCAAATATCGTGGCAGACGTCATTATCGGCATAAGCCCGTTTGCATCGGGTTTTGTAAAGCCCGGCGGAATATTCATTGCATCCGGCATAATAACAGAGCGCCTTGACGAGGTTCTGTCGCATCTTGAAAAAAGTTTTAAAATTATTAAAATTTGTGATAAAAACGGCTGGGCGTCTGTGATTGCAACGGTTTGAGGAAAATATTTTTCCTGATATCGGGCAAACTTAATAAAACAGTACTGGACAAATGGTATTTTTTTTGGTAAAATATAATGTATGGCATATATGTTGCCTTATGAGTGATTTGGGAGTGAACCGGTTTGAAAGAGAATAAATCGCCGAAGGATGCGGCAATGTACAGAAAAAAAGATTATGTGACTAACAAGCTCCTTCTTGTTTTCACGCTTGCATTTGCGCTTTTGCTTTTACTTATGAACGTAGGGCGCATGATGAAGAGCACAGCAACGTTTATGTCCGCGTATACCGTGGTTAAGGTTGTTGCAGTTGCCGCCGTGGTACTCGTTGCCGCGGGAATCGTTATGATGATTGTTGAGCATTCTAAAAAGAAAGATATGAGCTACCGACTTCTCTCGGGCAAGAACGTGACAGTTGCGGCTTTGTTCGTTGCAATCTGTGCTATCGCCCTTTCCCTCGTCTTTTCGCAGAGTATGCTTATGCTTCTTTACATCTTCGTTCCTGCAGTTGTTGTTTTGTATATCATCTACTATTCATATCAGCGCGAATTTTTCCTTATCGCCCTTTCCTGTATCGTCGGCGGTATCGGAATCTGGCTTTTGGGTTCTGACCTTGTGAACACTAAAGATGTTCTCGCAATTGCAGGCGCTGCTGCACTCGTTATTCTCACTGCAGGCTTTGCACTGTGGGCACAGCTCGGAAAAGGGAAGATAAAGCTTTTCGGACGTGAGCTTGCGGTTTTCAAGGCAGATGCACGTTACGGAATCATCTACCTCACCTGTCTTTTGGTTCTTATGCTTCTTGCCGCAGCTTTCCTCGCTCCGGACCTTGCAATGTACTTTGTTTTCGCACTCATTGCATACATCGTTCTTACCGGTGTGTATTATACCGTAAAGCTTATTTAAATTTTATTTGAACTTTTGCAAAAAAAGGCTTGACGTAAACACATTTTTCATTTATAATATATCAAGTAAGTCGGTATTCGGCTTACACAAAACCGAATACCGACGACTTTATTTTCGACTTGGAGAAGTACTCAAGCTGGTCGAAGAGGCGCCCCTGCTAAGGGCGTAGGTCGCGAAAGCGGTGCGGGAGTTCGAATCTCCCCTTCTCCGCCAGAAAAAAGACATCCTTTAGGGTGTCTTTTTTCAGTTATATTTGCCTTATGGCAAGTTATGAATTGACTTTGTCAACGCTTGTCTTATTAAAGGTAAATATATCATAACAGCAAACGAAGTTTGCTTCATAACTATAAACTCTAAACTTTCAACTTCCCTCTAAACCATTCATCTCCGCCAGAAAAACCTCATCATTCTCTCATGAAAAAACGGCAAAAACCGGCGAAAATTTGGCAGAAACTTGGCAACACAAAAAATAAATTCTGTGTTATAATTTATGGCAATGATGCTTTCGGAGTGAACATCTGTGAATTTGTGCGCGATTCATGAAGGATGCTCCGTGTGCGCAAAGCGTCAGGTTTGTATTGAAAAAACAATACAAATAAATTATAATAGAAAGGAAAACAACAATGTTAACACAAAATTTATTTAACAAAAAGCCAAAAACTTTCATGGACTATGAGCCTGGTAAGTTGCCAAACAACAAAGATTGGGACACGCAGACGAAATCCGAAACCAAAAATTATGCCCCTTTTGCATCAAATGTGAAAATAGTCGGAAACAATGTAACAAAAAAGGACTACGATGATTTCTTTGAAGGGTTCAATGACCCGTACGGAGAAAAAAGAGAGCAAGAACAACAACGAAAAGAAAGGCTTGCTAACATTCGTGCAAACGCGGATAAGCAAAACCGGTATTCTCAGAGTGCATCCACTTTACAAACAGATGCGTTTGTTAAAGGATTTAATAAAGAAAAAACAACCGGCATATTAAATCCACATCCTCCCTATGATACCGACCGTGCTTTTGGATTACTCGGTACAGAAGAGAGCGAATTAAAATCGACGCTGCAAAAACTCAACGCTTCTCCTGCGATAACAAATGCTATCAATCGCAATCCCAATGCCAAAAGCGAATACAAACCCATCGGCACACATGATCCGAATGAAGAACCTGTTATAACACAATTGTCAAATGATGAGAAAACTTCGGATTTTACTGAGGTATTAGGTAATACATTAAAAAGATCATTTTTTGAAGCTTTTGCTCCGGATTATTTAAAACCATCCAGACATACTGCACTATGGTTTGTCGGTGCTGAAACCTACTTGAAGCATAAAGGTTATGATACTTCTGCATGGTTACTAAAACACTCTTTGCAACCAAATCCCGAAGATGTTTATAGGGATGATAATTCAAGAATTGCACAGCTTATCAAAAATGATCCGGCGTTTGTGAAAGAACTCGACATAGCAATTGCCAATAGCGATGGGAAAACATTGGATAAAACAATTTCTGTTTCATTTAAGCAGGGAGATTTATATTATTCCATACATAAAAACGATATAAAACTAACCGGATATAAAGATGAAAATGGAAAATGGAAAATTTCCGCAAGGTTGTCTGATGAATATAATTTCTCGGAACTTACTTCATGGATGGATGGTGAAGATGCTACATTGGGTACATTGGCTAATGATGTAGCGTATTTTTCTGAAAAGATTGGTGCGATAACTCCATACAATATTTATGTCGATTTTAATATTGAAAGGTAGAGTTTTATGAAAAAAATCTTTTTGCTCGTTTTGACACTTTTACTTTTAACATCCTGTAGTAGCAGTGTGGAATTAAATCCCGAATGGTATCCTCACGGATGGGCAGGTAAAGATACTATTTTTGTCTCCCGACCAAATGGAAAATTCAGTATCGGGCAATATTCTAAAAGTCAAGCTCTCGCTGTAAACACCGATGACGAAAGGCATGACATCCTTCTTTCTTCAGTAACTGACCATAAACGAATCGAAGATAAAGTGTATGTATATTCCGATGAAGGATATTGCGTTATTGATGAAACTGCCAACACCGCAGAAGTTTTGGTTATCGTGGAAGATCAGTATGCGTTATCGGGTACGGATGATCCTGCCGTCACATATCTAAAATCATTTGACGATTTTTCAGACAAGGCAAAAAAGATTTTTACAGAGATGGGGCAATACTGGTCTGACAAAGAATATCGTAGATACGGTTCAAATGACAAAATATATCCTGACGGGACCATTGAATATTCGGATGGTGGTTTATATCAGATGGTAGTAATTTATGTTATACTTCAACTACTTGTTGCTACTGTCCTTGTAATTATTAGATTGCGTGCGCGAAAAAAATAATTTCTTTTGCGTTTCGCTTGTAATTTTATCCACCTACGGTTAATTTAGCAGTGAGTGGATTTTTTCTCTAAAGCTACTATTTATACAACTTCAGAATATATTGTGCATATGGGTGGCAGAGCTCCTTCTCCGCCAAAAACTGACAAGTTTCAACTTGTCAGTTTTTTACTTTTCACTATTCTCTTTTATCTATTCTCTCTTCACAAAAAGTGTATTTACATAAAACTTAAGTTCTCCGCCAGAAAAACCTCATCATTCTCTCATGAAAAAACGGCAAAAAGTTGGCGGAATTTTGGCAGAAACTTGGCAACACAAAAAATAAATTCTGTGTTATAATTTATGGCAATGATGCTTTTGGAGTGAACGTCTGTGAATTTGTGCGCGATTCATGAAGGATGCTCCGTGTGCGCAAAGTATCAGGTTTGTATTGAAAAAACAATACAAATAAATTATAATAGAAAGGTAAACAACAATGTTAACACAAAATTTATTTAACAAAAAGCCAAAAACTTTTATGGACTATGAGCCTGGTAAGTTGCCAAGCAACAAAGATTGGGACACGCAGACGAAATCCGAAACCAAAAATTATGCCCCTTTTGCATCAAATGTGAAAATAGTCGGAGACAATGTAACAAAAAAGGACTACGATGATTTCTTTGAAGGGTTCAATGACCCGTACGGAGAAAAAAGAGAGCAAGAACAGCAACGAAAAGAAAGGCTTGCTAACATTCGTGCAAACGCTGATAAGCAAAACCGGTATTCTCAAAATAACTCATTTCTCGAAGGTTTCAATTCTGCTGGAATTACGAAAAAAAGCAGAAAAGGAAACGGCATGTTTCAAAAAACAAAACCGGAGATTACAAAACTTCCCTTTAACCCATCACAAGAAGTGAAAATTGAGAAAATGCCAGGCGGTCCAAATAAACCATTATCCTTTATTCAATATGTAAATGGAGAAACAAATGACCCGTGGGGGTCTTCTCTCGGTGGTGATTTGAAGTCCAACGAAGACAAGGCTCTTTTTCTTGAAGGTTTTGCGGGAGAGTCTAAACAACCACAAAACAAAACCCAAGATAAAGATGCCATAGAGTTTGGAGTAGATTCCGAAACCTATAAAATTCTTCAGGATCTCAGTAAACGATGGTATGCAACTTCTGATTCTGCAGAAAAAGACAGACTGCACGAGGTAGCAGAGAAAGTAAGGATGTATCATCGTCAAGGAACTCCAATTTTTGATAAGCACGATGCGATAATGAATCTTTTGCACGAAAATAAAAAAAGGGCTCAAGATTATCAGAAAACGATGACAGAAGGTTTTCCAGGCTTTCTTTATCGAATGTCTGACGGAAACTATATGTTAGATTCCTCAACATATCTTATCGGAATGGTCGATGAAGGTGAATGGGACTACAAGTACAATAAAGATTGGCAAGTGCCACACGATCACTTCGATGGCAAATATATGGATACCCCCGGAAGTAATTATAGAAATTGGTTGCCATGGATGTATTTTGATGGTCGATTGATTTCAGCTGATAAACTTGGCAATATGAATATGGCGTATGTTGGCAAAAATATGGGATTACCCGAGTGGGTGTACAAAAACATTACTACCACAGATAAAGATGATGCGGAGTGGGTTCAGTACGGCATTGACCTTGCAAATTCAGGGAGGTAAACTCATGAAGAAACATTTTCTCGTTAATACATTGTTTTCTCTTGCTTTCATTATTTTCGACCCATTTTTAATCTGGTGCAGTGATTTAGCTGATGTGTATAGCTTGGGCGCAGAAATGGTTTTAGGAATGTTAATACCTTTTGTTTTCTTCCTTTTTATTCTCTTTGCCATTTTCTCTGTATCACTTTCTTTGTACAAAGCCATTGCTACGAAAGACATAAAGCAAACTATACCAACTTTGGTGCTCATTGCATTTGTAACACTGTATATTACTTTGTCAACACAAGACAGTCTATGGGTTCGTGTCATTGAATATTGTAAATAATGCGACGCAAAGTAAAAACAACATACCTAACCACCTCACAAAATCAATAATGAGATGAAATCCCAAAATAGAACAAGGCATTGTACACACTCGTGGCAACGCTCCTTCTCCGCCAACAAAAAAGTCACTTTTGTCTATCAAGACAAAGGTGACTTTTTTAAATGTTGTTTGCCTGCGGCAAATGATGTTGGCGTTGCCAATGATGTTCGATTCGCGAATGATGTGTGCCTTGCGGCAGGATTTTGCATATTTTACTGTTATTCTTATATCTTAAATATTCCGAATGCATCAAGAACAGACGATACAAGGATGAGAACGATGCATATAGGTGCAACGTACTTTATAATCACCTCAAAAAGTCTCCTCTTCTTGAACTTAGAATTAAGCTCAACTTCTTCAATAACTGTTTTCGGCTTAATTACATAACCTACAAAGATGCAGGTAAGGAAAGCAACTATCGGCATAAGCACGCTGTTGCTTATGAAATCGAAGAAGTCAAGGAACTGAAGACCGATGATCGTGACATTTCCGAGCGGTCCGTAGCCGAGCGAGGAAAGAAGCCCGAGCGCAACGGAGAAGACGAACACGACAAGGCATGAAAGCTTGCGGGAAAGCTTCGTCTTATCACAAACTATGGAAACAACTGTTTCAAACAATGAAATGGACGATGTGAGCGCCGCAAAAAGAACGAGAAGGAAGAACGCAATGCCGACAACCGTTCCGGCAGGCATCGTCTCAAAGACCTTCGGAAGTGTTACGAACATAAGGCTCGGACCCTTACCGAGAGCCTCGGGGGTTCCGCCGGAGAATACGAACACAGCCGGGATAATCATAAGACCTGCAAGAACCGCGATGCCCGTATCGAAAATCTCTATCTGGGAAACGGAGGATTCGAGGTTAACATCCTTCTTCATATATGAGCCGTAGGTTATCATAATTCCCATCGCAAGAGACATTGAGTAGAAAAGCTGCCCCATAGCGGCAAGAACCGTTGTTGCGGAGAATTTTGAAAGGTCCGGAAGGAGATAGTACTTAACGCCTTCTAGTGCGCCCGGCATACATACCGAATAAACCGCAATAACAATTGAGAGTACAACAAGAATCGGCATCATAACCTTTGATACCTTCTCTATGCCCTTTTCAACGCCGCAGAGAACAACAATCGCAGTTATTCCGATAAAGGCAAGGAACCAAAAAATCGGTTCTCCGGTCTGTGAGATAAAGCCGGTAAAATAAGAATCACCTGCAGCTGCACCGGCGCCGCCGCTTGCAAACGCATAAAGATACTTCGTTACCCAGCCGCCTATTACGGAATAATACGGCAGAATAATCGCCGGAATAATCGCCGCGATGTATCCGATGAATGAATACTTTTTGTTAAGCGCGCGGTATGCACCAATTGCTGAAAGACCCGTTTTTCTTCCGATTGCAATTTCTGCCGTCATCAGCGCAAAGCCGAAGGTAATCGCAAGAAGGATGTATACAAGGAGAAAAATGCCGCCGCCGTATTTCGCAGCGAGATACGGGAATCTCCATATATTACCAAGCCCGACTGCCGAGCCCGCAGCAGCAAGAACAAAGCCTATCTTGCCGGTAAAGCTGCTTCTGTTTTCGTTTGACATACTCATCTATCCTTTTCTGTAATATGATACTATATTCTACCATATTCTCTGCCATAATACAAGCATTTTCTTGTTTTTAACGAGTTAAAACTCCCTGTGCAAAAGCACAGGGAGTTTTGGCACCCGCAACAGGAATCGAACCTGTAACTAACCCTTAGGAGGGGTTTATTATATCCATTTAACTATGCAGGCAATTACCTATATAATTTTAATACACATCAGCCAACTTGTCAAGTAAGTCGGCTGATGTTTTTTGTATTCAGCGTTCAGTTTTCTTTTTTTTGATTTTTGAGCAAAAGCCCAAGCGTCATAAACACGGCAAATACGATGAGATACCACACGCACGCAAGCTTATGTGCGCGCACCGTTGCATAAATCATAAACGCAGATGCGCAAACCGCAAGCGCCGGAACAACAAATCTCCGCAGCGCGTTTTCGTCTTTTGCCTTTCTCATCCACGCAATGAATATTGGAATATACAGTGCATACATCGTAAGAATCGGAAGCTCCGTCGGGTCAAACACCAAAAATCCTACGCCGTCACCCGCAATGTTTGTGAAATAAAAATAAGCATACCACAGAACAACGCAGATAAGACCGAACACGGACGAATTTGTTGCCATATTCGTGTCCTCGTCAATTGTTTTGAATATGTGCGGTGCCGGACCCTCTTCGCGCACCGCAAGAGAATACGCTCCGCGGCTGCAGCCGAGCATAAGTCCGTTAAGCGTACCTATGCACGATATTGCGATAAACAGATTGAGAATATTACCGAAAACGTTCCCGAAAAGATTTGTAAATGCAACTGTTGCGCCATGGTCGATCAGCTCGCGGTTTGTCGCACCTCCCGCAACTCCCACAAAATACAAAACATAAACACTGATTATAATAATACACCCTGCAATCAGCGCAATAGGAAGGTTTCTCTTTGAATTTTTAAGCTCGGAATTGATTGATGTAGCAATTATCCAGCCTTCATATGCAAACGCCGTGGCGCACACCGATGCAAGCAGCGGATTATCAACAACCGAAACGCCCGCAGCGGGTGTTGTGAAGTTATGTGCAAGCCCGCCGGTTGCAATGCCGTATATTATTCCGCCAACCGCCATAACGCCGAGCGGCACGAGCTTTATAAGCGTTGTGCTCACCTGCAGCTTTCCGGCAAGGCGCGGAGAAAGCGCATTTACGGAAAAGGCAAGAATCATAAATAACATAGCAAGCACCATGCATTCCGGTCCCACGGCACAGCCACCCTCTGCCGCCGGAATCAGAAGCGGGAAATCCGGATTTACGGAGGTTATGAAAACAAGCGTATATCGCGCCGAAAGCCATGCAAGTGCCATTGTGAGGGTGGGATAGTAAAACGTTGCGAGAAACCACCCGATGAAATATGCATAATTTTTTCCGAGCGTTGCCTCGGCATAGTCTACAATACCGTTTACCTTTTCATATTTCTGCGCCATAGATGAAAAAGCGAGTACACAAAAAAGCATTACAAAGCCGCCGATTATCCACGCAATTATGCCCAGCGGCATATTTCCGCCCGTCTTTTCCAGAATTTCCTGTGCTTTAAAGAATACACCGCTGCCGATAACTATTCCGACAACAAGACAAATCGCCGTGAACAGCCCGTAGCGTCTCTCAAACTGATTGCTCATATTTTATACCCATTCCTGAATTATTTTTTAGGGAGCGCAAATTTCCGCTCTGCAGAAGCTTTTATAACTATCTCTTTTCCCGTTACGGGGTGAACAAAGCCCAGTGCCGATGCGTGAAGCCCGAGCCTTCCGACAGGATTTGAAGACGAGCCGTATTTCTTATCCCCGACAACAGGGTTCCCAAGCTCCTTCATATGCACACGGATCTGATTTTTGCGCCCGGTCTGTAACCTTACGCGCACAAGCGAAAATCCCGCCCGCTCGCTTATCACTTCATAATCTGTTATTGCTCGCTTACCCTCACGCGCGGAGTACATAACGTGCGCACGGTTTTCCGCAATAAAGCTGTCACATCTCCCCTTCTTCTTATCAAAGCTTCCCTCACATATTGCAAGATATTCACGAAGGCTTATGCGCTCATTCCAATCCTCCTGCAGTGCATCACGAATCTTCGCGCTCTTCGCAAAAAGAAGGACACCCGACGTGTCACGGTCAAGACGGTGAACAACGAAAATATCCCCGCGCCGCATTTCGGAAAGCGCGACGTACGCCGTGCGGATTTTCTCTCCGTCGGTTGCAACGGTAAGCAGCCCAGCCGGCTTGTTTACCGCGAGAAGATATTCATCCTCGTATATTATCTGAAGTCCGCGCTTTGTCTGCGTTCCCTCTCCAAGCAGTATTTTGACGCTATCTCCCTCTCTTAACGGATGGTTGAATTTCGTCGTGACAACACCGTTTACAAGCACCTGCCGGTGTTCAAGATAGGATTTCACTTTTCCCCGCGGAAGATTTTTCAGTTCTTCATACAAAAGCTTTAAAAGCTCACCGTCGGATGATATATTAATTATAATGTCCCTTTTCACTTTCTCTTACTCCTCAATATGCTCCATACCCATTTTTATAATTGTACGCACATGGTCATCTGCAAGCGAATAAAAAACGCTTTTCCCCTCCCTGCGGCTCTTTACAAGCTTTGCCCGCTTAAGTGCATTTAACTGATGCGATACGGCAGAGCTTGTCATGCCCAGTGCTTCGGCGAGGTCGCAAGTGCACACCTCTGCCTCGAAGAGTACGAATAGAATTTTCATACGGGTAGAGTCACCGAACATTTTAAAGAGCTCGGCGAGGTCAAAAAGCTTTTCATCGGCAGGCATTTCTTTTGCTATAACCGCAAGAAGCTCGCTGTGGACCTCCGAAACCTCGCACCTCTCATTTTCAAAATCATTGTTCATTTGCATTTTTCCACCCTTTCTTGCTTAAATATTCTTCACATACAGCGCCCGCACGGCATTAAGCACAGCAAGCACCATAACTCCAACATCCGCAAATATTGCAAGCCACATATTCGCGATACCGAACACGCCGAGAATAAGGCATAATGCCTTTATACCTATCGAAAAATATATATTCTGATAAACTATTCCCATGCACTTGCGGGAAATTCTTATAGCCTTCGCTATCTTTTCGGGGTTGTCGTCCATAAGAACAACATCCGCCGCCTCAATCGCCGCATCTGAGCCAAGCGCACCCATAGCTATGCCTGCATCAACACGCGCAAGGACCGGCGCATCGTTTATCCCATCACCGACAAATGCAACCGCTTCTCCTTTTTTCTTTTCTGCAAGAAGCTTTTCACATATGCTGACCTTATCCGCAGGAAGAAGCTCGCTGTACGCCTCGTCAATACCTATTTCAGAAGCGACCTTCACGACAACGCTCTTTTTATCTCCGCTGAGCATAACTGTTTTCTTGACGCCGGATGCTTTAAGTGCAGATATCGCCGATTTTGCTTCCGGCTTTATCTCTTCAAAAACTTCATCCGAAAACTTTTTTCCGGTAAGCGTTCCTGTTTTATCAAAGGCAATATATTTTACCTTTGCAAGCGTTTCAAGATAATCTGATCCCTTGATAAGCACTCCGGTACGGCTTGCTCCACCAATACCTGCAAAAAAGCTAAGAGGTATGCTTATAACAAGCGCACACGGACACGATATTACAAGAAACGTAAGCGCGCGGTATATCCACACACCGGTCTCCGCCGGAAGATTCAATACAAAACTCCTGAAAAGCGGCGGAATAATGCACAGCGCAAGCGCCGAAAAACAAACTGCGGGTGTATAATACTTTGCAAATCTCGTAATAAACCGTTCCGAACGTGCCTTGCTCATCCCTGCATTTTCCGCAAGCTCTGAGATTTTCGCCGCAGTGCAGCTGTGAAATTCGCACGTTGTCTGCACATATAAATCACCCGAAAGATTTACACAACCGCTCAGGACGCTGTCTCCGGATGCCACACTGCGCGGCGCACTCTCGCCGGTAAGCGCGGCGGCATCAAGCGAGGACTGCCCGCTTACAACAACGCCGTCTATCGGGATTTTCTCTCCTGCGCGGACAAGAATAACCGTTCCGGTTTCCACCTCATCCGGCGAAACCGTAATAATTTCTCCGTTTTCGTTCTTAATGTTTGCAGAATCCGGCCGTATATCCATAAGAGAAGAAATGCTCCTGCGGCTTTTCCCGACGGCATAGCTCTGAAAGAGCTCTCCGATCTGATAAAAAAGCATAACCGCAACGCCCTCGGCATATTCCCCGAGAGCTATCGCGCCGACGGTTGCAACCGCCATAAGAAAATTCTCATCAAACGGCTCACGGTTTTTCACACCGCGGACCGCTCCCAAAAGTATATCGTAGCCTGCAACCGTGTACGGTATTAAGAATATCACAAGTCTGCCCCATCCGTCAAGCGGAATGATGTGTGCTGCAATAAGAAGCGCCGACGCGCATATTATGCGTGCCAGTCTCTTTTTCTGTTTTCTGTTCATGCTGTGAACCCTCAAAAATAAATTTCGCAGTCACGCTCTATCTTGCGGCAAGCTGAGAGCACGTTTTTCATAACGACACTGACCTCTGCACCGTCGTCAAATTCCACCTGCATCTTCAATGCCATAAAATTGACAACTGCGCTCTTTACTCCTTCTGTCTTATTTGCCGCTTCCTCCATTTTGTTCGCGCAGTTTGCGCAGTCAACCTCAATTTTATAAGTCTTTGTCATATCATATAACCTCCACGAATGTTTTATGATTGAACAATTATTCAATCGTTTTATTATATGATATCACGCCTGTCGAATATTGTCAAGTAAAAAAATACTGTCTCAACGACCGCATAATCTCATTTACTAAGGTATGCTCATTGAAACAGTATTTTAAATAATATTTTACAGTATAATAGCGTTGCTCTCAAGTGCACGGACAAGAAGCTTTGCCGCCGTTTCCGCATCCTCAAGGTCAGCAACCTCATTCGGTGAATGCATATAACGAACGGGAACGCTGATTCCACCCGTCGGAATTCCGTTTCTCGTAAGGTGGATGCTTCCCGCATCCGTACCGCCGACTGTTATGACATCGCGCTGATACGAAATCTTGTTTTCCTCGGCACACCGGATAAGTGCGGAAACTATAGCAGGATGCGCAATTGCCGCCTTGTCCATTATCTTTATCGCGGCACCACCGCCCATTTTTACTTCGCTGTATCCGTCAAAGCCCGGGGTGTCGCAAGCATCGGTAACGTCAAGCACAATTGCAAAATCGACATCCGTCGCATACGCCGCTGTTTTCGCACCGCGGCAACCCACCTCTTCCTGCACAGAAAATGATGCATACACATCAAGGTCACAATCCGAAAGCGATATTATCGTATAAAGCGCAACAGCACAGCCTATACGATTATCAAGATACGGAGCCGCAATTTTTTTGCCCGGAAGCTCGCGCAAGCCTCCTGCAAATACCGCAGCATCGCCCGGGAGAACATATTTTCTCGCCTGCGCTTCGTCTTTTGCACCGATATCAATGAAAAACGAGCTCATTTTTCTGTCCTTGAGCGCTATTTTCTGCTCATATGAAATCGTTCCCGGCGTTCCGTCAAGAAACTCTACCGGCGTATTGTGAAGCTCGGGAACAGGCACACCGCCGAGTGCATCAAAACGTATAAATCCCTTTTCGTCAACATATGTTGCAAGAAATCCGGTCGTGTCCATATGCGCGTCCAAAAGCACACGCTTTCCTACACCGGAGCGGCGCACAACGAGGTTTCCGAGCGCATCGGTGCAATGTGTAAGCCCGGCTTCCTCTGCCATTTCTGCAATAACACGTGCCATTTCCCCTTCAAAGCCTGATGGTGATTTGACCGTGTACATCTTTTTCAGAATATCCGTTATACTAAGCATTAAGCATTTCCTCCTCACAGTTTATAAGCTCACGCGAAAGCTTAAGCACCGCTTCCATATCCCGCACATCCGCAACGCTTGACGGCGAATGGATGTACCTTGTTGCAAGAGAAAGCGATGTTGTTCTCACTCCTCCGCGCGATACGTGGATACGGCTTGCATCCGTTCCTCCCGCAACGCGGGATTTCATCTGCCACTTTATCCCTTTTTCCTCTGCTATGCCGCGCAGAAGCGAAAACATCTTTTTGTCATAAATTGTTCCGCCGTCCATACAGCCTATTACAGCACCCTCTCCCGGTGCGCATACGCGCATTGCGCCTTCCGATGACGGAATATCCGCAGCAGTTGTCCCCTCAAGCACAAGTGCAAAAGCCGGAGACAGAGAATACGCCGCAACGGTTGCACCGCGGCAGCCCACCTCTTCCTGAACGGTGAATACAAACCACGTATCGTATAGAAGCTCTTCCTTTATAAGCTGAATCATAACCGCACAGCCAAAGCGGTCATCAAGCGCGCGCGCCTTGATTTTATGCTCGCCAAGCATTTTGACATCGCTGTCAAACACGCCATAATCCCCGGGGCGTACTATCCGCTCTGCCTTTGCCTTTTTCTCGCATCCGATATCAATGCAAAGCTCCGAAAGCTTCGGCGCCTTTTTTCTCTCTTCGCGAGTGGTAAGGTGAACCGCACGCATTCCTATAACGCCCGGAATACCTTTTTCCCCCACAAAAACACGCTTACCGATAACCACGCGGCGGTCAACTCCGCCCACAAAGTCAAATTTGAGATATCCGTCCGAGGTGATCTCCTTTATTATAATTCCCACCTCATCCATATGCGCACACACCATAAAAGGCTTTTTGCGTCTCTTTTGTCCTTTTTTCAGAACAAACAGGTTTCCGATTGAATCCTCGCGGATTTCGTCGGCGCACTCTGCAACACACTCGCGCACAAATTCACGCACCTTTTCCTCATCGCCGGAAGCGCCGGGTATTGTGCACAGCTTCTTCAATGTCTCAATCACAGCTTCGCACCTCCTGCAGAAAGATAAAGCACAAACTCATATATGAGCTTCGCCGTAGCCTCAATGTCATTTTTCTTAATCGTCTCAACAGGGGTGTGCATATATTTAAGCGGGATTGAGATAAGTCCCGTCGCAATTCCCTCTCGTACCGTCTGCAGTGTCCACGCGTTTGTTCCGGAATGGCCGGAGCAAACCTCAACGGTATGCGGAATTTTTTTATCCTTTGCAACAGAGATAAGCGCGTCTGACATTTTCTTCGTCATATTCGGTCCCACGCCTATCGCCGCGCCGCTTCCCGCATCGAACGTTGATGACTTGTCCGCACCGGGAGTTGTGGCATGCGTAACGTCTACCGCTATCGCCCAATCAGGATTTACTTTATACCCCGCAACAGTTGCACCGCGGCATCCAAGCTCTTCCTGAACACTTGCAACTGCAACAATATCAAAGCAGAGCTTTTTGCCCTTCAGCATATCCAAGGCAAGAAGAATTGCGGCAAGGCTTGCGCGGTCATCAAGAGCACGTGCGGAGATATATCCTTCGCGCAGGCGCACAGGCTCTGAATTAAACACAACAGGTGTTCCGACCGCAACTCCGCTTGCTTTCTCCGCACCGATATCAATGAACAAATCCGAAATATCAAGCGCGCTATCCATCTCCTCACGCGTGAGAAGATGCGGCGGGCACACCGTTATAACTCCGCTTTTCGGCGGATTCGTAAGAACGGTCACCTCGCACGCCGGAAGTATGCGGGGATCCACTCCGCCGAGAGTGTCAAACCGCAAAAATCCGTTTTCTTCTCCCGTCACGATAAGACCTATCTCATCAATATGCGCATCAAGAAGCAGGCATTTTGCATTCTTTTTTCTGCATTTTCTTATACCGTAAACATTGCCTGATTTATCTGTTTCGGTTTTGTCAAAAAAGCGTGCCATCATTGCCTCGGCACACTTTGACGCCGAGTGCTCAAAACCCGAGGGCGACGGATGCGCCGACAGCTTATTTATTATTGAAAGTATATCCAAGAGCGCACTTCCTTTCTAATGTCCCATTCCAATAATAATAAGTATAGCACACTTTCCTTCATTTATGAAGAGGCTTTTTCCTGAATTTTCCCTAAGGTAACCCCGCTGTAATAGCTTTTGAGTATCTCGTCGTATTTCTTTCCTTCAAGCGCCATTGCCCGCGCGCCGTATTGGCTCATTCCCACGCCGTGTCCGTAGCCGCGCGTTTTTATTTTTAACTCACCGTCTGCATATGATACCGTGAAATTTGTGGAATTTAATCCGAACACCGAGCGAAAATCGCTCCCCTTTACCGCAACACCCGCAACGGATAGCGACTTAACGCCTCCGGCAGAGGAGCGGGATATCTTACTTATCCAGTTTTCGGGGTTTTCATCATATACAGCATCCGGATATTTTTCCGAAAATTTCTTTTTAAATTCATCCGGCAAAAGCACCTTTTCCTCTTCGTATCGCGGAGATTCTTTATCCCCCGGGCTTTCAACGCTCACAAGATACGGAACATTCCCGCCCCAGACATCAACGGCATTTTCGGTCTTTCCGGATGACGTGGAATGAAACACCGCCGTTATCGGCTCTCCGTCATACAAAAGTATCTCTCCGTCCGTTTCTTCAACTGCACGGAGGATTTTTTCCGTATATTTTTCTGCATCACCGCTCCATCCCGCCGCCGTTTCCGAAAGCGGCGCATATGCCTTGCAGTGAGATGGATTTGCACACACCGCCGCACCGTTATGCTCCGCCGCGGGAGCTGCCGCAATTTTTTTCATTGTATATGTCCTTGCCGCAACCGCCTGAGCCTTGAGCGCTTCTTCGGGAAACAGTGCCGGCATCTCGGCGGCAACCACTCCGGCAAGATACTCATCAAGAGGAAGCTTCTCCACACTTCCGTTTCTTGAAAGCGTCACGGTAACACCTGAATCGGAAAGCTCTTTTGCTTCGTTTTTCTCTGCCGTAGGCACGGGAAGCGTCGGCACATCATTCGCCGAGTTTTTTCCTACGGTTATGAGCGGAGCAACAAACAAAAATACCCAAAGACAAACACAAAGCAACAGAAAACGTCTCATAATCTACACATCCTTAATCTTTTAATAACAAATAAACCATTGACTATTCCGCCTAAATATTATAAAATAATATATTATATCAATTCAGGAGGCACAGACATGTCCGAAATAAAAGTCCGTGACAGCGAAGGCTTTATTAAAAGAGTATGCGATACGGTCCGAAATAATAACCTCGTCAGTCCCGAGCTTGTGAAAAATCCGCATGTAAAGCGCGGTCTCAGAAACCAAGACGGTACAGGTGTTCTCGCAGGCGTCACGTCCATAGGTAACGTCCGCGGATATACGGTTATAGATAATGAAAAAATGCCGATGGACGGTGTTCTCACCTACCGCGGCATAAGTATTGAAGATATTGTGAACGGAATAACGGAGGATAACCGCTTCGGTTTTGAAGAGGTTGCATATCTTCTTATGCTCGGCAAGCTTCCGTCTAAGGATGAGCTTGCTGAATTCAACGATATTCTTGCACATCACAGAACCCTTCCTCACAACTTCACGGAGGATATGATTATCAAAGCGCCAAGCGCAAACGTTATGAATAAGCTCGCGCGCTCGGTTCTCGCGCTGTATTCCTTTGACGAAAACGCCGATGATACATCTCTTGAGAATATGATGCGTCAATCGTTTGACCTTGTGGCACGTCTTCCTATAATCGCCGCTCAGGCTTATCAGGTAAAGCGCCACTACTATGAAAATAAAAGTATGTATCTCCATGTTCCGCCGGATAATCTCTCTGCGGCAGAGATTCTGCTGTACTGCATCCGCTCCGACCGCAAGTATACCGACGAAGAGGCAAAGCTTCTTGATAAGTGCCTCATTCTCCACGCAGAGCACGGCGGCGGTAACAACTCCGCATTTACCTGCCGCGTTCTTTCCTCTTCTGGAACGGACACATATTCGGCAATCGCATCTGCAATCTGCTCCCTTAAAGGTCCGCTCCACGGCGGCGCGAACAAGCAGGTTGTAGATATGATGAAGGATATCGAAGCAAACGTAAAAAACTGGAAGAATGATGATGAAGTCTCCGAATATCTTGCAAAAATCATCCGCCGTGAGGTTGGTGACAGGAGCGGAAAAATCTACGGCATGGGGCACGCTATTTACACAAAATCCGATCCGCGTGCCGTCATCCTCAAGAAGCACGCAAAATCACTTTGCGAAAAGCAGGGCTATCTTGACAGATTCGAGCTTATTGAATCTGTTGAGCGCCTTACTCCGGAGGTCTTCCGCACTGTTAAAAACAACGACAAGCCGCTTTGTGCAAACGTCGATATGTATTCAGGCTTGATTTATGAAATGCTGGGCATACCGCAGGATCTCTTTACTCCTATTTTCGCCATTTCCCGCGTTGCCGGTCTCTGCGCCCACCGAATAGAAGAGGCACTTACCGGCGGAAGAATTATGCGTCCGGCATACAAGTGTGTATCCCGAAATACCGAATATACTGCATTAAATAACAGATAAGGGTGATATCTGATGAAAAACAAGCTGTTTCCATCTTTGTTCGCGCTCCCCGTTGTCACCGGGATATGCGGCGCATTTCTCCGCGCATCTCAGATTAAACATGCGTATGATCTTGAAACCGGCATCCTGCGCAGCGGAGAGCCCTCTACATACGGCCTTGTTGCAGTGTGCGTCATTGCATCGCTCATTGCAATTCTTGCTGCGTTTCTCTTAAAAAACGGTTTTGAAATCAAATCAGAAAAGCTCGGAAAAAGCCTTTTTCTCTCCACGGTTACGGCATCGGCTTTCATTCTTGTTTATGCCGCAATGACGCTCTATTCGCTGCTTGATGAATTCAGCGTCCCCACGCTTATCCTTGGTCTCATTTCAGTTTATTGCGCAGTCGCATTCCTTGTTCTTGCAAAATATTCTTTTGCGGAGCGGGATGACGTTACCTACTGCGTCTTTTCTGCCGTGCCTTCTTTTTGGGCGTGCTTTATGCTTATTCTCGCTTTCCGTGATAAAATCTCGGATCCGATAATCGCAAACTACGCTCCTATGATATTTTCATATCTGTCCATTCTTATGTTCTGTTACTCGGTTGCGGCACATATCCTCGGTAAAAACAAGAAACACGTTGCTGTTTTCACGTGTTTCTTCGGAATATTCTTTATTCTTACCGAGGTTTTATCTCCCATTTTCGCCGGAGGTCTTATTGAAATCAACGCTGTAAACATAAGATATCTTCTCCCCCAGCTTGCATTTTTGATTCTTATGCCGGCTGTTACAGCCGGGATTATTAAAAAATAACTTTTCCGAAAGGGTGCTTAAATTTGGCAGACGGACACCGCGGAAGAATTCGCGATCGCTTTGAAGAAGAGAATATTGACACAATACCCGAAATTTATGTTGTTGAAAGAATCATTCACAACGTTGTGCCACGCCGTGATGCCGGCAAGGTCTCGCGGGCGCTTCTTGAAACATTCGGAAGCTTTGCCAAGATCATAGACGCACCAAAGAGCGAGCTTCTTAAGGTCGACGGGATCGGTGAAGCTTCGGCAACCTTTCTGAAAACAGTCCCATCTTTTTACAGAAAGTATAAGCTCAGCAAATGGAATGACAGCAAATTTTTCACTGATGCCGACACAATTATGGAATATCTATCAGACAAGCTTGCCGGATATAAAGATGAAGTTTTTGCAGCTATGTGTCTTGATTCGAAGTTCCGGCTGATAGCCTGCAAAACGTTGTTTGAAGGCGGCGTTCGTTCCATTGATGTAAATATGAGAAAGCTTCTTGATTTTGTGATGAACAGCGGAGCAGAGCGCGTTGTTATTGCACACAATCATCCAAACAGCGATCTTATCCCCTCTTCCGATGATATTCACACAACTAAAATTATATACAATGTATTGCATTATGCCGGAATCCATCTTGATGACCACATAATAGTAAACGACAGCGGTGCGGTTTCTCTTGTACAGCTCGGGGAATTTCCCGGCAGCCCCACAATGATATAACATTTATAAACAACGGACGGTAAAAAAGCCTGATTGACTTTTTTACCGTCCCGGTTTTTATTCATCCTCTTATTATTTCCGTAAGCTTTTTTTCAAAGCGGAGATTTTGCTCAGGTGTGCGTTTCGGAGGACCTTTAAGCCTTCCCCCGCTGTTTCGTATTTTCTTCGCGGTGTGGCGTGCAAGTAAAAGCGCGTCTATGTTATCATCGGTGTATTCATCACCATCCTGATTGATGCACAATGCTCCGCGGGAGAGTGCCATTGACGCGAGACCGTAATCTTGAGTTATAACTATATCCCCGCGCCGGGCAAAATTGACAAGCGCAAAATCCGCACTGTCAGCACCCTTGGGCAGGATGTGAGTTTCTGCTCCTTCTTTGTCAAAAACATGAGCAGTATCGCAAAATATATGGCATGACACAGAAAACCTCCGCGCAACTGCAACCGCGATGTCCACCACCGGACATCCGTCCGCATCTATAAGTATCCGCATTCTCATAATCATTCCTTACCTGTCCGAATTCATTTCAATCTATCCGCGTATATCATCTGCTGACGGAATTACTCCGTATTTTTTGGTATACGCGCGGTAAAATGACGAATAGTCTCCAAATCCACAGGCAGTTGCCGCCTCGGTCACTCTTATTCCGTCAGCAATATACGAACGCGCCATATGAAGCCTTTTTGTCAGAATATAGTCCCATACGGTTGAGCCTGTAGCCGAACGGAAGCTCCTGTAAAGCTGGCCGCGGCTTATAAAAAACTTCTCGCACAGCGAGTCCACCGAAATATCATCTGTAAGGTTTCTGTTTACATACTCGATAACGGCACGTATCTGTTCCGTTTTCTCTGCCGGAGTGATATAAAGCTTTGCATCAAACAGCTTCTTTATTTCTGCGAGAATCGAAAGAAGCACGACGCGTGTGTTAAGCTCAGTTTCATATTCGCTTGCTTTTTTCTCGTGAAGTCTTGCAAACATCTCATAAATTCCCGTCGGTGCAGCAACCGAACGGTCATAAACATTGCACTGCCCAAGCGGACGGTCGAAAAACGGCGTGAGAAGCCGCCTTTCCGGATCAACCCCATCAACAACAGAAGCCGGAAAATGGTGAGTTATCCGGTCATATGGCTCATCCCCCGTAAGGTCTGCCTTGTGTGATTCACCGGGTCTCATAAGAAAAATTCTTCCATGCTCAAACTTATGCCTTGCCCCTTCAGTTATATAATATCCGTCACCGCGAAAAACACAAAAAACCTCGCACCATTCGTGAACATGCATGTGTTGAGGGGAAAACGGCGGATATGATACCGAACCGCCGTAAGACGGAAACTTCCCCCCTATTGCAGAAGTCTTGTTGTGTTGTGCCATCATCCTCACCTCCATATATGGATAGTATACACCATTCCGGAACGATTTGCAATATAAAAGTGTAATTATATGCTATTGACTTGCAATGCGTATTGTTGTAAAATTAACACATCACACTGAGAAAGTGGTGCTGCTATGACTCTTGAAGCAATGCGCGATGAGTTGGGGCTTTCAAAGCTTCCGGAAAGTTTTTACGGAATTTATGAGGGAATCAAGAGCACATATGAACCTTATGCCACGCTCATCCTTTCTGATGAATACATAACCAAAACTCTTTCAGACTGCTTTGCGCTCTCTTCTTTCACGCAGGAAATTCTCGCATCCGCAGCTGAGGTAAGAAAAAATCCTGCCTTGCGTCTGCTAGTCTGCATTATGGCAGAGTGGATACGCCATGGTGCGGAAGATATCGCAGATTACGAAGCACCACATGGAAAAGGTACGGCATTTGATTTTCTGCATCTCTTCCCGATGATTCCGACAATGCCGGATACCGTGGCGCATCTTCGCGAAAGAAATATTCCCGAAGATATAATTATAGCCACTATGCAGGAATATGACTTCTGCGTAGATATGCTTTTGCGCAACACCGGTCGTCCTGCCTTTGATAAAGGAAGATTTAATTGGGTGCGCAGAGTTGCCAAAAATGAAATGATAAGAATCGGCAGATTTAAATATGATTTGCCCGCAAAAAGGGTTTCGGACATCCGTGCATACAAAAACGAATCCGGCGATATCTGCGTGCTTGCAGATGGAGTTGATGTTCATCACAGCGGCAAGGTGCTCGGTTCTGCAGGGTGTGAGGATACAGCAGGCAGCTTCCGCGCCGAAATTGAAGAAACGAAAGATAAAATCATCGGTTACACGATAGTTGACGGACTTATTACGAATAAAAAATGTGAGCTTGAAAAATCGGAATGGTCGCTCTGCCTTTCGGAAGATGATAACGTTGTTTTCGTGCATATTCCCCCGAGAGAAAGCTTTGACGTTGCCGCTATGGAAAGCTCATATGCGCGCGCAAGAGAAATCCTTACAAAGCACTATCCCGACCGCCCTTACAGCGCTTTCTTCTGCCGCTCGTGGCTTATGTCCCGCGATTTACGTAAGGTGCTAAAGCCGACGTCGAATATTCTTGCGTTTCAGGATAAATACATACATTACCCGTGTCTGTGCAACGGCACACAAGTCTTTAACAACGTCTTTCCCGGAATTGCTGTTTCTGAGGACTACACCGCGCTTCCCGAAGAAACCAGCCTTCAGAGAAACGTAAAAAACCTGTATATCAATGGTGGACATATTCTCAACGACTGCGGATTTTTCTTTTAAATAAGAATTTACCTTGTGAAAACTTTCGCATTAAGTTACAATAAAAAATAATTTTTATAATACACATTACAATGAATGAGGAGAGAGAAAAAATGAGTATTTTTAAACTTTGCGCTTTCGCAGACGAAGCAGACCCGGCGGTAAGCGGTCAGATTGATGCGCTTCACGGCAACGGCATTGAGCTTATCGAGCTCCGCGGTGTTGACGGCAAGAACGTAACAGAGCTTACCTGTGATGAAATGCTTAAGCTCCGCCGCCGTCTTGATGATGAAGGCATCAAGGTCTGGTCAATCGGTTCACCGATAGGCAAGATTGATATCAACGGCGATTTTGATGCTCACGTTGAGCTTTTCCGCCACACCCTTGAGCTTGCAAACATTGCGGGAGCAGGAAAGCTTCGTATGTTCAGCTTCTTTATGAATCCGGAGGATGCTCCGAAATACAAGAACAAGGTTATCGAGCAGCTCGGCGTGTTAGTCGATGTTGCAAAGGGCAGCGGCGTCACTCTCTGCCACGAAAACGAAAAAGACATCTATGGCGATATTGCATCACGTTGCGTTGATATTCACAAGGCTCTTCCCGAGCTTCGTGCGGTTTATGACCCGGCAAACTTCGTACAGTGCGGTCAGGACACGCTTGAAGCATGGGATCTTCTCGCTCCGTATATCGACTATATGCATATGAAGGATGCCCGTCCGGACAAGGTCATTGTCCCCGCAGGCAAAGGCGCAGGAAATGTTCCGAAGCTTCTTGAAAATTATGCGGCAATCGGCGGCGGTGTAATAACGCTTGAACCTCATCTTTATGAGTTCGTTGGTCTTGCGGGTCTTGAGCGTGAGGGATCAACCTCTGTTATCGGCAATAATTATTCTACAAAACGTGAAGCGTTTGATGCAGGCGTAAACGCACTTAAAGCTCTTATATAAAGATAATTAAATTCACATAAAAGGAGAGAAATATCATGCAGATCGGTGCACAGCTTTACACGGTCCACAACCACACAAAAACACTTGAGGATTTTTCTGCAGCTCTTAAAAAGGTAGCCGACATCGGTTACCGCTCGGTTCAGGTTTCCGGCACCTGCGCCTACGAGCCGGAATGGCTCCGCGACGAACTTGCAAAGAACAACCTCGTCTGCGCAATGACACATATCGCTCCCAAGCGCATTATTGAAGAGACAGCGGATGTTGTCCGTCAGCACACTGTTTTTGGCTGCAAGCACATCGGTATCGGCGGTATGCCGGTGGATATGCGCGGCACACTTGATGGATATAACGAATTCAAGAAGGTTTACCTTCCTGCCGCTGAAAAAATGCGCGACCTCGGCGCAAAACTTCTTTACCACAACCACTGGTTTGAGTTTGATAAGTTAGACGGCAAAGACGTTATCGAGCGCATCCTTGAAGACTTCCCTGAAGACAGCATTGACTTTACTCTTGACCTTGGCTGGGCTGCATTTGCCGACAAGGATGTTTTGGCGCTTATTGATATGCTCAAGGGCCGCCTTTCCCGCATCCATCTTAAGGACTTTGCAGACAAGCCGGCAGACGGAAGCATCGAAACCCCCGCATATCTCCGCCCGATTTTTGAGGGCAAGCTCCCGTATGAAGACTACATAAACGCTCTTTCAAAGGTAGGCTGCGAATATATGCTCGTCGAGCAGGATTGGTGCTACGATGAGGATGAGTTCGAGTGCCTCAAGAGAAGCTTTGAGAACGTAACATCCCGTTTCCCGAACGTAAAGTAAAAAAATTCAAATTAATTTATAAGGAGAGTTTTAAAAATGGATAAGGTAAGACTTGGTATTATCGGTTATGGTAATATGGGCAACCCTGTTACAAAATGGGTTGTCAAGGATAAGAACTGCCCTGAGATTGAAGTCACTGCTATCTGCGATTGGGATGAAAAGCGCATCGAGACCGCAAAGAAGGATTACGCAGACTATGATTTCAAGTATTTCTCCGATGCAGAAGAAATGATGAAGGCAGGCGTTGTAGATGCAGTTTACATCGCGGTTCCCCACTACGACCATCCGGTTCTTGCACAGAAGGCATTCGCTCTCGGCATTCACGTCATGCTTGAAAAGCCCGCCGGTGTTTACACTAAGGCTATCCGCGAAATGAATGCTGCAGCGGAGCGCGCAGGCGTTAAGTTTGGTATGATGTTCCAGCAGAGAACACGTCCGATGTACCAGAAGGCAAAGGAAATCCTTTCTTCCGGTGTTTACGGTCAGATCAGAAGCGTAAACTGGCTTATCACGACCTGGTTCCGTTCACAGCAGTATTATAATTCCGGTTCATGGCGTGCAACCTGGGCAGGCGAAGGCGGCGGCGTTCTCCTCAACCAGTGCCCGCATCAGCTTGACCTTCTCGCATGGCTCTGCGGTATGCCGGAAGAAATTTACGCAAAGTGCTCTGTTGCCCAATGGCACGATGTTGAGATTGAAGACGATGTTATTGCAACCCTTAAATACAAGAATGGCGCAATGGGAAGCTTTATCACATCAACAGGTATCAATCCGGGTACTAACCGCCTTGAAATTGCACTTGACAAAGGCACTATGATTGTTGAAAACGATAAGGTTACCATCAACGAGCTCAGTATGAGCCTTGCTGATTACACAGGCATCAACCAACCGCCGCTTCAGATAACAAAAATCAACTATGAATTCCCCGAAAACAAAGCTCCGGGGCATGCAATTATGCTTAATTCCTTCGCAGGCGCAATTCTCCGTGGCGAGGAAATGTATGCGGGTGCCGAGGACGGTCTCAATGAGCTTACTCTCTCCAACGCAATGTATCTCTCCTCCTGGACTGATTCCACAATCAAGCTTCCGATGAATGAGGATCTCTTCTATGAAGAGCTTAAAAAGCGCATTGCAACATCTAAGCACAAGACTGTTGAGGCTCAGGCAATCGACGCATCAAGCATGTTCTAATCCAAATCGGATAATTTTAATAAGCTTTCTCATCATTCACCATAAGAAGAGGGCGTGCGGATCCATTCCGTGCGCTCTCTTCGCAATTTTTGCCGTAATTTTGTTGATATTGCTCACAACCATCTTGAAAACCAACTCTTTGTATGATACAATATTTTTATAAGGAGATGTATAATAAAATGTATGAAGATGTAAAAAACGCTCTGCACACTGCGGCACAAGAGCTTATTGAAAATGCAGAGCTTTCCCATGGCGATATTGTTGCCGTAGGCTGTTCCACCAGCGAGGTTATGGGTGAGAAAATCGGCACATCGAGCGTTGCCGAGCTTGGCAAGCTTATCTACGATTCCCTTGCAGAGGTATTCTCCCCTGCCGGGATTTACATTGCGGCACAGTGCTGTGAGCATTTAAACCGCGCTATTATTATAGAGCGCGAAGCGGCAAAAGGCGCATACATATGCAATGCCGTTCCTCAGCCGAAGGCAGGCGGCTCTTTTGCAACCGCGGCATACGGCGCAATGCGCGATCCGGTCGCACTTGAGAGCATATCCGCCGATGCGGGTATGGATATCGGCGACACGCTTATCGGTATGCATATACGTCCCGTTGTTGTTCCCTGCCGTCTGTCGGTCAAAAATATCGGCGCGGCACACCTTGTCTGCGCGCGAAGCCGTGCGAAATTTATCGGCGGTGAGCGAGCACATTACGACGACAATCTTAAATAACTTTATTTTACAAAAAAGGAATGTAAAAATTTATCTCCACGTTTTTCCTTACATAAAAATCCCTTGAATGTAAACAATAGTGTTATAACATCAAAACAAAAAGGGGATTTATATAATGAAAGCTACAGGTATTGTACGCCGTATAGACGATCTCGGGCGTGTCGTTATTCCGAAGGAAATCCGTCGCACAATGCGTATTCGTGAGGGCGACCCCTTGCTGACAACATTGACAGTATAAGCCTTTGCCCTCCGGTTACGCACCTTTTGAGCATATTCGGCGTTATATGAGATACCTATACTGTCAAACTGAAAATTTACAAGCGCCTCACGGTTCGGGAGCTTTCCGGTTTTCAAGAGGCTATCTATATCTGCTTTTAACCGGATATCAACCGTGCCGTTTTCAAACACTTCGATTTTGTCTACGATTAAAGATATATCCATCTTGGAAAGCTTTTCCTTATTGAGGATATCCTCAAATACATCAAAAACGGTTTTTGAAACACGTGCAATCTCAACGATAGAGCTTCTCTTTTCGATATTGTCGCGAAGCTGTGCTTGATAGCCGTAAATTCGATGTGTAATTTCATCCTCAAGCTCTGAGTATGTTTCCTCCAGTATATCCGCATCACCGGGATTTTTTGCAATATCGCGGATTTTCTGTTTCTTAATTGCTTTTAATTCTTCTTTGGCACCTGTAAGCTGTTTCTCCAAAAGCTTTATTACTGCTTCGCTGTCTTTTACAGTTTCTGCTTCGCTTGCGATTGTTTTCTCAAGCTCTTCTATCATATCGCTGCAATTCATTTTTACCAGCCTGATATAGTCCTTTAAAACCGAATCAAGAAAGTCTACTCTTATATGATGTGCAGTGCATGCTTTAAGACCTCGCTTATGATATGTTCCGCAAATATATGAAGGAGCGAGATTCGGACGGCTTCTGCTGAACATAGGTTCTCCGCAGTCACCGCAAAAAAGATATCCGGTGTACGGAGTTTCGTATTTTTTCACTCCGCGGTAATGGGATTTGGTCCGCTTTTCAAGCAGTTCCTGCGTATACATAAAAAGCTTGTCATCTATTATTGCCTTATGATGCTTCTCAATTACAATATGCTCGTTCTCATCAACTCTTGTATCTTTACCTTTAATTGATTTGCGCGTGTACTTGTGTCCTCTGAAGGTTCCTATATAGTAATCGTTGCGTAAGATAGTCTGAACAGAAACAATGCTCCACGCTTTTTTCACCGTTCTGTTATAATCCCGCTCAGATTCCTCCGCACGCTCTTTTTCTTTCATCCTCGGCGTGGGGATTTTCTTATCTGTGAGATAGTTTGCTATCTTCATATAACCCCAGCCTTCTTCAGAATAAAGGCGGAAAATTTCTTTTATAACCTCAACCTCATCGGCAACGGGTTCAACAAGATTTTTCTTCTGGTTTTTGATTATATATCCATACGGTACGGCGCAAAGCCACTCCCCCGCCTGTTGTTTCATATCAATAACGCCACGGACCTTTTTACTCGTTTCCGTAACCGGCATTTCATTGAACAAAAAGCGTATGGCAATGTTCGTCCATTCATCGTTTGTCGGATAGTCAATGCTGTCCATTATGCTGATAATACGGACGTCCCTATCCCTCATTTTTTCAAGCTCGTGAAGGCCAAGGCTCGTTCTTCTCGAAAAACGAGAAAAATCCTTGACGATCAAAATTTTTGACTTGCCGCTAAGAAGCCTTTCCCGCAGCACCATATAATTCTCACGTTCTTCAAAGGTATATCCCGAGCGGTCTCGGTCAACATATTCTCTTACTGTGCACTTAGGAAAACGCTGTTGTATGAATGTGTTTATTATTTTAAGCTGGTTTTCAATGGATGTATTGGAATCGCTCTCGCGCTCTGTATCAACCGAAATTCGCGCATATACGGATATCTCCTCCGTAAGCTCACAATCGGGAGTTTTGACCATATTATCACACCGCCTTTTAGACTTTCTTATAACATTGTAACACATTTAACCGCCAAGGTCAAGAAAATCTGTTGTAACTAATCCTTAGGAGTATGTTGCACAGCTTTTGGGTTAAATTTAACTACGAATGAACAATCCCCGTAACCCTTGATATTCCAAGGTTTTATCGGGGATTGTCTTGTTAATTTGTACTTTTTGTTTTTAGGCTGTTTTACCGCTTCAATTATTGGTTTTATAAATCCACTTTGCCAGCAAGCATTGCGAAAATGCATAAAGCTACGCTCTTCACGGAAGTTTACATATGCTTAAAATCACTTCTTAAAGCAGCGATCTGCAATGCGTCTCATATTTCCGCCAAGAATTTTCTTTTTATCCTCAACAGATACGTTTGCAAAAGCAACCCATCCAAGCTGCGGACGAGGATCGCGCATCGGAGCATCCGTTCCATACAGCGTTTTGCTTGCAAGACCTTCCTCGCAAAGATACTCTATGACGCCTTCCGGAACGCTTGTAAACGTAAGTTGGAGATACACATTGTCATACTTCTTGGCAAGCACAGCATAGCTCTCTGCGCAAGCAAAGCTTCGTCCTGCATGGTCAAGGAAGAATGAAATATTCGGATACTTCTCGGCGAGTTCTTCCATGTCTGAAAGGTATGTGGGATATCCACCGCTGTCCATAAGCGCAAAAAGGTGATTTTCATTTGCAATCTTAAGCCATGGTTCATACACTGGGTCGTTATATCTTACCCCTGTTCTTGAATAGAACATCTTCATTGCCGGCATCTTCTCTTCAATATGGTAGTGGTATGCCTCTTTCTCTATATCCTCCACATAGTTCGGATCAATGAGGACATACGGATAAACTCGCTTATCTCGTTTTGCCATATCTGAAACGAGAAGATTTCCCGCTTCGCTGTCTGTCCATATACCAAGCCACGGTGCCACGCAGTATTCATCAACACCCATTATATCGGAAAGCATTGACATGTGCTGAAGGTCTCCGTCAACCATAGAAAATCCTCCGCCACAGTTTCCGCCATTCTCAAGAAAATGTGCGTGTGAGTCAAACACAGGTGCGCTTATCGGCTTGCCCTCTGATGCTTCAACTGCAATTTCATCATTCTGCACCTCAACCTCGGTAGGTAAAGGAATGTTACAAAGCCTTGCAAGGTTTCCACCTGCCATAAGTTGCTTTTCCTCATCGCTTATTTGAGCATAATCGATAAACGCACGTGCAGCACCCGGACACATCAGCGGAAGCCCGCTTCCCATACACACACGCTCTGCTCCAAATTCCTTTGCTATGATTTCTACCGCAAAATTTGCCTGCATACTCGAAAGGTCAGTATACAGGTTGGGGTATTTTCTGAGATATGCAGCAAGGTTATGGAAATCAGACCACGCCGTTCCCTGAAGCAGAACATTAAGTTGCTTATGATTTGAAAGAATTGCAGAAAGCTCATCCCAGCTAATCTGTAGCTTGTCAATGAGAAGCGGTATTCCATCCTCTTCAAGTACACTGTAATATTCTCCCATCACATCCTCACACGGAGAGAAAATATGCGTTTTCGGGAACATTTTTACCGCAACCATATTCTTACTTTTCATATCAGAAACAAATTCATCCGGCTTTAAGAAACTTCCTGTATATCCCGGGGCAATTACATAGCAACCATAGAAGCGACTGTGCTTTGAAAGCTCCTCCGCAAGGCGCTCGTTTCCGTAGGCGGGCGCGTAGTCGCGCGCCCATCCCGAATACACAAGCGCTCCAGCTATCCCTGCTCTATCCATTGCGGCAAGTATATCCTCGCTCTTCCATATTTCCCGATGGTCTTTAAGCCCACGTTTCCCTATACATACGTTTGAATCGAAATATATCAGTGACATTTTAGTTTTCACCTCATCATTGTTTCAACAAGAGATGTTGCAAAAAGGTTATGCAGTTCCCTCGTCGGGTGATTTAATTTGTTTGACAAAAGCTCCGTCACATTGACACCGAGTTCTGCCATTCTCTTCCACTTTGCATAAACATCGCATACGGGAACATTCTCCTCCTCGCAGAGCGTTCTTGCCGCATCCATATAGCGATCGAGCACACCGCGCCTTTGCCGGTCAGAAAGCTTTTCCGCAAGCTCAATAAAATCGGGGTGAATCGTTTCACTCACATTTTCCGCAAGCATACACGGCGTCATAAAGATTATCTCACTTTCCACTTCACGAAGACAACGGAAAATCTCGCGAAGGCTCTCTACATATTCAGCAAGTCCCTCGTCCTCTTTTCCGCAATCATTTAAGCCGAAGCAGACGACTGTGAGATCCGGATTTTTTGAAAGGACATCACGTTCTATACGAGAAAGTCCATATGCTGCCCCCGTTCCCGCAACGCCTGCATTGATGATATTAAGCGGCACTGTCGGAAAAAGAACACCGAGGATTTCCGAAACCTTTTTGTGATAGACGCTTTCGCGGTCAAAAACATTGTCATGTCCGCCGCTTCTTCTCGGAATAAGCTCAAAGCAACCTTCAGTCACGCTGTCACCGAAAAAAGCTATCGTCGGACGGGGATTGTTTGCATCCTGCGCCTTTTTTGCAATTTTTCCTATTATTTTCATTTTATTATCTCTCCCAAAAACTTATCGGCAAACCATTCCTGCACCTTAGCTACATAATGCGCACGGTCGGACGCGAGAACACCATAGCACAAATTGTCGTTTTCATCCCAATAGAGGCAGTCGCGCGGATCAACGAGCTTTGCACCAATGCGTTTTGCCTGACGTACAATTTCTTCGTTTATGATATCCTCGCTCTCAAGCGGGAGATTAAAACGTTCAAGTCCACCGCGAACAACTATCTTATAAAGATATGTCGGAACATCTCCGCCCATAGACTCACGCATAACATCGAAGTGATAATCATAACGCTCTTGAAAATCATCCCGGAGGTATGCTTCATGCCAAACCTCCTGTTCGCAACCGAGCCAGTGCCATCCGATAACCTCGGGATTCTTGCCTGCATCGGTCAGGTTCTTCATAACAAGGCGGTTTATATGCAGTGCGAGCGGGAGAAGCGAAATATCCGCTTCTCCGAGTATACCGGGCTTTATTACCGGTTCTTTGTCGCGGTTCCACATTCCGTTGATTATACCCTGACTTCCGATTGAAATCTGAACGATATAGAGGTCGGGCAACTTCTTTCCGGAATCAATCGCCGCCTGCCACTTCTTTGCGATGAAATATGCAAGACTTGCCGTGTGGTCCTGGCTTTCACCGAGATTCTTGCCCATACTTGTCCACCCGCTCCACGTAACGTCCGTTATATCAAGCGACTGGTTAGGATTTCTGTCAAGGCCGAATACATTTCTCATCGGTGTAAGCACCTTGTCCTCTTCGGAAAGAAACTGCTGGTGCGCCGTTGCATTAGACTGACCGTTTATAAAAAGCACGGCAGCTTTTGTGTTTTTGTTCACACTGATACTCCTTATTCGGGCTTGGTTTCAAGCTTTAACGGGAAATCGCCGAGCTTATTTACCTTGAAGCCGTTTTTCTTATACTCTTCATAGTCAAATGCCTCAAGCTCGTCAATTGCAAGCTTATGGAACTCATAAAAATTCTTCCACCATTCATAGCCTGAGCCAAGTTCTGCATTAAGATATGCATCTGCAATATCACAGCCCATTGCCGGAGCAACATAAAAAGCACCCATAGCAAGAACGTTTACGCCGTTGCCCGTGATTGCGCGCAGTGCTGCAGGAACGCTCTCAACAACGCCTGCATGAACGTGCGGGCATTTGCTTGCAGCGATATGGATACCCATACCTGTGCCGCAGAAGAGCAGTGCACGCTCAAACTCGCCCTCGCTTATCATTGAGCCGACGCGAAGACCGACTCTATGGAACATAAGGTCTGTATCATTCGGGTCGGAATCTTCTCTTACGCCTACGTCAGTTATCTTCCAGCCCTTTGCCTTAAGATGCGCAACAACCGCTTCTTTAAGCGGGAATCCTGCAAAGTCTGCGCCCACAACAAGATATTTGTCTTTAACCAGTTTCATAATTCATTACTCCTCTATAAAAATTTTAATGTGCACATTTTCCGAATACCGTAAAGCTGATAACCCCCGGCTCTATCCCTTCCGGCGCACCGAGAACCGTTAGACGGACTTTTCTTGCTGTTACCGTCTCAAACGTGCGATAATCCACGCAATAGTCAATCTTATTTTCTGATGCGTCGACAAGCATTTTCCATTCGTCCGAATCCGGAGCTGAGTATTCAACTTTATACTGAAAAGCACCAGGGTTGATTCCATCGAGTGTTTCCATCCCGACATCGCGCCAGATTATGCGGCAAGACTCGATGTGATAGCCCTTTTCCGCGGCGAGGTCAATTTCTAAAGTTTTCTCCTTATCCTCGGGAGTCGGTTGCCACCATGTAAGTGCGCAATCATCCGTTGCGTAAATCGGCTCACGTCCCGGCATATGGCTTGATGCCTCAACCGGCTGGAAAAACGTAAGTGGCAAAAGTCCTGCATCGTTGCCACACTCGGGTTCTTTCATAACTCCCGGTGCAAACTGCGGTGTTTCTGTGAGTGCAGGGCAGAAAAGCTCTCCATTTTCGTCAATACCGAGAGGATCCATACCGACTCTTCTTTCAAATTTATAGTGGTGACCAAAGAAATATGTATAGAATATCCAGTATGTATTGTCGGGCCCTTCTGCTATACTTCCGTGCCCTGCACCGCGGAGAAGTCCGGTAGGCTTACGTGTAAGCGGATCGTGCTTCTCCTGACGGCGAAATCCGGAAAGCGGACCTTCATCAGAATAGAGGATTCCACAAGCATAGGAAGAATACTGTGTGCCGCTTCCCGAATAGAGAAGATAATAGCGCGAACCTATTTTTATCATCCACTGGCCTTCCGTCCATCCGATGCGCTCATTCTGATTATATTCACCGTGGCGCTCCCACTCTTTGTCGGGTGAGAATGTGTTTATCCACACCGGTTCCGAGATAAGCTTCCACGGCTCATTCGGGTCGCATTCCGCACCAACGGTTCCGGTAACGCATTCAACATCCTCCCCTTCCTCAGGCTCTCTTATTTCACACCAGTAAAAATATAGCCGGTCATTCTCTGTAAAATAACAGCCGTCGGGAACTTTCATTTCATTCCCGTGCATATCAGTGAGGTTGCCGCAATGTTTGAAGGGACCTAAAGGACTATCCGCAACATACATTTCAGGCAGGCTGTGACCGCTTAAATACCACTTTCCGCGAAACTGTACCACCGCAGGACTGTAACGCAGATTGTCAATCCCGATATCAACCTTTTTCCAATGAACAAAATCCTCAGTTACATGTGCAAGGCTGTAGCTTGCATACATAATCCATTTTCCGTCGTGATATATAACGCTCGGGTCTGAAATAGAGCGGTAATCCTCAAAATTTCTTATATCAATCCCCGTGTGCTCTACATCCAGCCATCTTCCGCTGGCAACCTTCTCAACGCACAAGGGATTACAATATGTTCTTTCCATTTTATTTTCCTTCTTTTGTATGTCTTTGCCCGCAAATGAAGCTTCATCTGCGGGCATATTTTTCTTACAAGGTGTTTACTTTACGCGATTATATGCAGATGTATATGCTGCAATGACTTCATCAACACCCATTGACTTTACAGTCTCAACAAATGTATCAAAGTTAGAGAGCGGCTCCTGACCGAGAATGAACTTGATAAGCATTTCTTCTGTATATGTATAAAGTCCGGTCCTGTATGTTTCGATCACTTTCTGCTCTTCATCATTGAAGTCTAGCCACAATGTTACCGGATATTCAGGAAGCGTATGCTCAATGATGAGGTCTTCACTTTCAAGAGTTGTCTCGGACTGCATTGCCTCTGCAGCAAGCGGATCAAGGCGGCAGAATGTACCATAGGTCTGGAAGCCATACATTGTATCCGGAAGAGTTCCCGCTTCATCAGTAATGAACTTCTTCTTTCCGTCAACAACTTCGTATGTCTCTCCTTCCTTACCCCATGAGACAAGCTCCATAGCCTCGTCGGTATACATCCAGTCAATGAACTTCGCCGCATTGCCTATTCCCTTTGTGTTTCCTGTGTCTGTAATCGAAAAGCCTATCATTTCAAGGTCGCCGCGTTCGATCATGGAAACTCCCTTTTCGGGGTTTGCAACAGGAGGTGCAAGTGCCTGAAGCTTATAGTCTGTTTTTCCGCCCTTCTTTGCGAGCTGGTTGAAATAATCTATGCGAAGCTGAAGGTGCGGCAAGATAAAGCCGCGATCTGTAAGCATAAGCTCTTCCCATGTAGCATTGTTGAGATTATACGCATCTGCTGGCATAAGCTTTTCTTCAATCATCTTCTTATAGAATGATACAATCTCAAGAGCCGTATCTTCGATTGCACCCCAACGCCACTCGTCATCGTCAAAATCATAGTAGATACCATATTCCCACCATTTATCAAATGATGAACCGGCAATGTTGAACATATATGACATAGAGCGTGTGCAGAACGGGTAAGAATCCGGATAAAGCTCCTTAAGCTCCTTACATACTGAATAAAGCTCCTCATAAGTTTCCGGAACCTTGAGGTTATGCTTTTCGAAAATATCCTCACGATAGAGCCATGCACGCATACGGGTTTTTCCCTCGCGACCCGAACCCGGAGTGTAGTAAACCTTTCCGTCAGCGCGCTTTCTCGGCTTGACTGCTACATTGTATTCCTCTTCAGAAAGGGACTCGAGCCATGCATTGTAGTTAGGCATATACTCTTTTAAATCATCAAAAGCAATAAGCCCTTCTCCTGCATATTGGGAATGTGTTCCCGCAACGCTGAATGCAATAATATCCGGAAGCTCTTCGCGGGCTGCAAACATAATCGGAAACTTTGTGGCTGCATCTGACGCAGGAACGGCAATAATGTTGAGCGTTGCGCCGGAGCCTTCCTGCATATATTCCCAAATCTTCCAGTCTTCGCGAACAGGCCAGCTTGCAGATGACTCAACCATAAAGTTAATAACATCATCTTTTGTGAGCGGCTCTGCTGCATCCGTACCGTCAAGCTGCGTTGCTCCACCACTGACACCGCCGCAAGCGCAAAGTGCAAGCATCATAATTGCGGCAAGGATTAATGCGATAAGTCTTTTCATTTTATTTCCTCCTTGTTTTTTCATGGTCCGGTGGGAGAAAATCTCCCACCGACCGTTTTTTACTGCTACGCGATATAGTCGAGAATTCTCTTGATGAGAACTGCAACCTCTGCACGGGTGGTGTTAGCAAGCGGGTCAATAAGACCGTTCTTACCGTTGACAAGCTCTGCCTTGACAAGCGCAGAAACCGCTTCCTTTGCATAATCTGCAACTTCATTGAAATCAGCCGCCTGAGGCTCATCTTCCGCTGCGGTGATTTTCTCCATCGAATACAGTGCACGATAAACTATAACCATCATATCCTGACGGGTTATTGTGTTTCTCGGTGCGTATTTATTGTCACCGATGCCGTTTACAATACCTGCATTGCGTGCTATTGCAAGCTCTGATGCGAAGTAGTCATTTTCATTTACGTCTGCAAAGTTTTCGGTATTGTCCGATGCGAGCTTGAATGCACGGACAAGCAGGAGCGCGAAGTCTGCGCGCGTTATATTCGCGGATGGACTAAACGTACTTGCAGACGTGCCCTTTATTATTCCATCCTCTGCAAGATAGTTTATCGCGCTCTCTGCCCATGCGTGATTAGAAAGGTCTGTGAAACGGATAGTATCCGTTTCACCCGACGCGTCGGGTGCGGTGTTCGCATCATCTGCAGTTTCGCCGTTTTCTGTGCCATCGGGGGCTTCCTGCTTATCGGTAGGTGCGGCATCTCCGCCACCACCGCCGCCTCCGCCACCGCCGGACGGTGTGGTGGTATCATCGGTGCTTCCGGAATTGTCGGTTGACTGGTTATCATCTGCCGATGGCTTACTTGTCGTCGAACCGTAGACCGTTACCGTAAAGTGAACAGTTGTTTCCGTAATCCCGTCAGTCACGGTTATTGCAAAGTGATTGTCGCCAACCTGCGAGCTATCCGGTTTCCATGTGACGGTCATATCATTTGCGCTTACGGTTGCTCCTCGCGGAAGCGATGTTCCAACAGCCCAAATTGCTCTTCCCGCAGGGCTGTATGCGCTTATCGGAATTGATATAGAGCTTCCTGCCGAGGTTGTATAGTTCTTGGGTTGAACAACATTCGGTGCACTGTCATAAATGCTTGAAACCGGAATTCTGAGCGTTTGCCCCTCATCAATATTATAAACATATCCGCGAGCTGTGTTATTTACGTCAACATAGCTTCTGATTAGGGAAACATCACCTATATTAAGCTTAATATTTCCGTCTTCGACAGATGCAGACTCGATTCTGTATGCGCCGTTCCGGACTCCGTCGTTCTCGACATATACAAACTTACCTGCGAGAGCCTCATTAGCAGCCTTCGTATCGTTAAGAGCAATCTCATTATCGGGCTTGTAAACGATATAGTTCTCCTTTGAAAGATCTTCTGTGAAGCTCTGAACCTTTCCTGTGTATGCCGCGATTGCTTCTTCGGTTTCAGTATCACCAACGAGTTTTAAAACCTCACCGTCGTTGAGATATGAGTGGATGATTTTTCCTTCCTTATCAAAAGAAATTACACCTGCAAAGCCACGGAAGTTTATTTTATCCTCTATAACATAATCAACCGAATTATTGGTTGAATACATTATATAATCAACTCTTCCGTTCTTAAGAGTTACCTTGACTGCACTGTAAGCGTCAAGAACACCCGGCTTTGAATCTTCCTCACGGACCATCGGAACCTTTTCAATTTTTTCAATATACTTATTCGTTACATCATACGGTTCAAAAACGGTCGTGAATACCGTGTCAAGATTTGTTCCGCGATTTCTGACAAGCATATATTCAAGGTTTCCTGCATGAGCGTTGCTCTTATTCTGCGGAGGCAGCGCCTTTGCAAAGGATACTTCAGAAACAGGACTGTCATTCAGCATCGTGACTCTCAGGCGGACATCACGTTTCTTATCCATAACCTTTTTCCAGTCCTTGACATTGAACTCAACAGTGAAATCCTTTTCAACAGAGTTATAGGTACGTACATCACGAAGCCATGTATATCCTTTCGGGTAAACTTCAGAACCGGCACCACCCGGGTCCGGACCGTATTTTACATCGGGACCTGCATATGTACCGTAAAGGTTTCCTTTATCATCCGTATACATCGGTGTCGCTTCCATATCTCCAAGACCGGAAATAGCCGTATGCTCATCGGACTGGCTGTGGAAGCTGTAGAGATGGTCGTCGCCGCCCTTGATATGGAAGAAGTCAACACCATAAGAAATTTCATCATCGACATCAACCATAACTACCGATCTTCTGTATTCCTCAGTATTGCTGTACACATCGGCGCTTATATCCATAAGCTTGACGCGTCCGGAATCATCGAAGTGTATCGGAGTCTGAGTAGCCTTAATTGTCTCCTGCTCATTCTCATCAACGACAACCGTGTTGTGAGAAATCGTTGTGCTTACCCACTGAACGCGGTTCGGCTGCTGACCAGTTTGCTCCGGATATCCGATATCGGGAGCGATATTGAGACCATATGCATCTGCAAAGAGGTTCAATGTATCGCGGTGACCGTGCATATCATTTTTTCCGAAATAGATTGCAAAGTCGCGATGCGTGTTGTTATAGCTTGATGTGCTTGCGGAGTCATGTTCTCCGCCGGCGCGAAGCGCGGCAAAACCGTAGCCTGCAAGCATATCACTGGGAAGAGCAAGCTTTCCTTCCGTTTCAATTACCTCTTCAATATCCTTTGTAAGCTGCTCGGGATCGTCATCAAGGATACTGCCGCGAAGCTCGATTCCACGCGTCTCATGCAAGAAGTAAAGCGCCTGAGCAAGAATCGGCTGCTTCGTGTTCTTATATGCCAGAAGAATATCATCCTCTACAACTGCAAGACCCGTTCCTCCGATTGCACCGAAGTCGCCTGTGTGCGAGGTGTAGTAACCGCCGAGAAGCAGACGGATCTGAGCCGCAAACATCTTTGTAAACTTCGGGTTTTCATAAAGGTCAGCCTGCGGATAAAGCTCAAATCCACGCAAAAGCTCTGCAACGCCCTGGAAGTGCGTAATCAATTCGCGGTTATATCCCGGAGAATTTTCCTTTCCGTTTCCGTCGCGGTCAATATCACCGATAAGTGACCCCATAAACATGCCACCGGCAGCAGGAATAGTTCTCGGAATCTTACCTGTGTTTATACCGGAAGTTCCAGCAACCGGACCCGGAGCGAATATCCAATCAATCATCTCGATTGATTCAGGTGCTCTGTTGAGAGAAACCGCTGCAGCTGCAACAGATTTCTGGTGCATACCGAAGTTACCCCAGTTTTTGCCGTATTTTGTTCGTTCGAATATTTTAAGAATAAGGTTTTCTTCGACATTCTTTCTTACTGCGCCGGGGCTGTCTTTAAGGTTAACCGGAATAAGCTCTCCACTTTCATCCTTAACCCAGTTGCCAAATTCATCCTTTTCATATTGCGGCGCTCTCTCGGAGAGATATTCAATTACCGCAGGGTCATTGTAAATCGGCTTAAACGCATCGTATGCCATTGCAAAATCATAGGTCATAAATGTGGACCAGACAGGGTCAACGATTGTACCATAGTAATCGTCGCCGCGCCAGGTATGCCACTGGAACCAGTCATAGCCGGGGAAGAAGTCGGCAACTCTGTCGAGAAGAATTGCGCCCGCTCTTCCGTATTTCGCTTCACCCGTGTACACAAAAGCCGTGGCAAGAGAATTTATTGCCTTTCTGATTATCTCATCTCCTGCATACCACAAGCCGTTGTGGATGAAGTATCCAATATAGGTATACTGTACCGGACCTTTATATGCTCCGTCTGTATACCACGCATAACCTTCGTTATCATAGTAGCGTGGGTCATATCCCGGAACCTTTGTTACGTCTCCGCCCTCGCCGACAATTTCTTTTGCCTTTTCAATCGAAATATAGGGCATTTTATATCCGAAGCCGTCGTCAACACCCCATCCCGCGATACCGAGCTTCGTGTCAAGCTCAGGATAAAGATCGTTTGTGAGATATCCACCCTTGACATTATATCCGTAGTGGTCCTTCCACTCCTGGCTTTCGCGAGCCTCGTTCCAGGCATCAAGCTCTGCTGTCCACTCTGCCGTTCCGGGTGTCTTTGTTGTATAGCTCGGGAATTTGCCGATGTGCGAACACTCATTTCCCGCCTTTACATCCTCACAGACAAACTTTTCATGATGCTTCTGAAGTGCTCTGTCAATTGAGAATGTTCCATCGTCTGCAAGACCAAGCTTATAGAAGGAGCCAAAGTCGTTTGACGGGAACAGACGCTTACAATCCGGACACTGAACCTTCCACGGTCTGTTTATAGGATCTGTATCAAATACCGCATTGTATTTCGTTCCGATATCCGCTCCGCAGTAACGGCAGAAGTTCTGCAACGGGTCGTACTTATGGCCGATATGGTAAAAACGCGGCAGACCTTCGGACACGACAAGCTCATACAGCAAATCAAGCTTTTCAACGTATTTCTCTGCTTCTGACTTAACAGCCTTTACCTCATCGCGAGCCCATGAATATCGCTGTGCGTTTTTCTTTGCGTTTTCGCGCTCCTCTAATGTGTATATCGTCGGGTCAACGGTTGCATCCCAAGTAACCTGGAGCGCAAGCGGCTTAATTACAATTCCTTCTGCCGCACCGTTTTTATAATCCGCGCTGACAGTTGCGGATATTACCGCAGTACCAACGCCGATACCGTAGACACTTCCGTCTTCTGAAAGCTCAACATATTCGGAGCCTTCAACGAGTTCCCATGTAATGAACTCGCCAGGAACTGTGAGTATATTTCCGCTGTTCATACGCGCGCTTACACCAAGCTTTGACCCTCCGTAAACGTAAATAGACTCAGGAGCGGTAATCTTGATTCCGTTTTCAGCGATACCTGAATTGTCGGAAACCGAAACAGTAAATTCGGCTTTCTTCGTTATGCCGTCATATGTTACTGTTGCGGTTATTTTTGCTTTACCTTCGCTGATACCGGTGATTGCACCGTTTTCATCAACCGTTGCAATATCGGGATTTTCAGATTTGTATACGACAGCTGTAATATCGCCGTCTGCATATCCGATATCCTCACCCTTGACGGTTTTGAGCTTAAGCGTGGTGTTTACCGTTTCACCAAGACCTAAAACATCGCTTCCGCTCTCCGTCACAATTTCTGCACTGCCTAAAGCGTTTTCGTCTGCAAACGTAAACGAATTCATATAAGCGGCATCACCGCCTGCCTTTGCTTCTCCGCTTTCGCTTACACGATAGACAACAAGATGCTCGCCTTCTGTAATTTCCTTTATGCCAAAGGGCTTTACGCAGCCGTCATTGTCTTCAACCTCAGAATAGAAATCCGCCGTTCCGACATAATATTCACTTGTCGGTACTGCATATTTGAGGATGTTGTTTTCAAACTCCTCTGTTGCAGGCATAACGTAAAGGTCGAGCGCCGCATTTCTCCAACGGCTTCTGAACATATCGCCTTCTGCAAGATATGTGCTGGTTTTAGGGAACTTAACCTTAAATGCAACGTATGAATTATAGAGATTTGTTCCCTGCCAGACTATCTGTGCAGATGTTTTCGGACCGTTAAGCAGTATATCGGGATATCTCGGATCAATGTTTTCCACACTGTGGAATATCCACGGGCGGAAATCCGTATATGATTTAATATCATTTACCCTGCTGTAGTTATCGGCGGGGTATGCACCCTGATTAAAGTTAATTGCAACAACGGATGAGGGTGGCACGTCTTCGCTGAAAACAACAATTTTTTCGGGTACACTCTCAATGATATTTCCGCGAATGTTGATTTTCGCCTTTACTTCAAAGGTTCCGGCCTTCGCCGCGCGGACACCATCTTCTGTCAGAGTTGCAACACCGTCTTCAGACTGATTCTGAATCTCAAGGCTTTCGATTGTTCCGCCGGGCAGAACCTTTCTGTTTACAAGCTCATAACCGGTTGTGAAGAGAAGCTCTTCGCCAAGCATAATCCTGTTGTTTGTGTAAAGATACGTTTTTGCTATTTTGTAATCATTATCAACGGTCAACTCGGTTTCACAATGGCTGACCGTTCCGTTGAGGATGACGCAGGTCTTAATTGTTCCTACGCCTTCGGAAAGAGCGATGAACTCTCCCTTCTCGGCGTCGTACTTAATGATATCCTTATCTTCCTCCGCAATCTCATAGATGAACTGCGCCCCTGCAAAGTCAACCATACCGCCACCGTCAAGCTTTCCCGTTACGGACTTGACGGTTACCGCTTCTCCCACACCTATTTCGTTCTCCGAAAGAGTTGTCGTTACCTGAATCTCTCTCGGCGTACCAACAAGGTTAATACTTCTGAGAATCGCATATTCCTGCACGGTATTTTTTCTGCTGTAGTGCTCTTTAACTATCATAAGATATTCTGCATATCCGGCGCTGTAGTCTAGTTCCTCTGATGCGACGAACTGTCCTGCAAAAGCGCGCCAGCCAACACCGCCGCTTGTGCCATACAAGTCAGCATCTCCCACAAGGTTCTCCGGTACGCAGTATGAACTGAGGTTGTTTGTTATGTCCGAGAAGGTCATATCTGAGGTATAGGGAAGCATATAAAGCTCCATACGTCCTGCGCTTGTATACTCACGACCTCTGACATCAACATTATATTTTCCGGGTGCCGGAACCTTCACCTTATATGCAACCCAGTCTCCGTTACGACCGGAAAGATCTGTCCAGCTGGCATTTGCTCCGAGATATGTTCCCGATGAGTCAGGTCTTGTTAGCCTTGCGGCAACCATACCCCACGGACGGTCTGTTCCGTAATCGCGCATAGCATATGCTGAGAACTGCTCTTCCGTTAATGGAGTTCCTTTTACAGCTCCTTCGATTGCTAGCCCCGGAGAAAAATCTTCATACACACCGCTGTAGAAGAAGTAGTCCTGATTTACTCCGGAAAGGGGCGCCGGCGGTAAAACATTGATTGTAACATCAACAGACTTTGTTACGCCATCAAGTGTTCCGCTTACCGTTAGCGTCGCTTCACCCTCGGCAATGGCATAGATTTCTCCATCGCTTGGCTCAATAAGGGCGCCATTCTCATTGTCTGTAACTTCTACCGTAAACGAGCCCTTCACATCGGTGGTTTCCTCGTCATTTACAAACCATTTTATTTCAGGCGAAAGCTTGTCGCCTACGCACACCTCACCAAAATCCGCTTCGATTGCCGTAAGCTCGGGCGGTGCGATGTACGGTGTGAGAGTGAGTCCTTTTGTTTTAAAATATGTTGCCCAGCCATGAGTTGATGCCCCGGCTCCCTGAACAAGGCTTATAATGACATAATATTCTCCCGAATCGAGATAAACATTGTCGTATTCACCTTGTACATTTACAGAGCTTCCGCTTGCTACCCAACCATCCTGAGAAGCAACGAGCTTCACGCCTGAGTCTGCAAAAATCTCCGGAAGATTCAGTGTTGCTGATTTCATTGTCCATTTGCTGTCCGCATAGGAAACGGGAACAAAATAAACATTGAGCTTTCCGTACTGTGCATACGTTGCATATACCATAGACGGTGTATATGTGCCCGAATTTTCAACTTTTGCCTTTAAAATGACCGCGTTATTATTTTCTCCAAGGGTAGTAGATACCGCACGGAAAGTCGTACCGTGGTCTTTTTCAGCATACATCAGCTGGGCATCCATGCCTATCTTGCTGTAATACATCCATTCGCCCGTCGATACCTTTTTATTGAGAGCGGCATAAGCGGTCATAGTAGTCATATCCACACTGCCGCTTGTATAACCCGCCTTTGCCTCTGCATTGAAGGAATATACAATGGGTGCTGATGCATCCGGTGCTATGTAAGGAGTGAGAGTAAATCCCTTTGTTCTGAAATAAGCATTTGATGCGTGTGAAGACTCTCCACTTCCTTCAAAAAGGCTTATAAGAACATAGTATTCTCCCGACTCCAGATGAACTCTATCATATTCACCTACTATATTTGCAGAACTTCCGCTTTTCACCCATCCATCCTGTGAAGCAACGAGCTTTACTCCGGAATCTGCAAACACTTCCGCAAGATTCAAGTCCGATGCACTCATTGTCCACTTGCTGTCTGCATAGGATACAGGAACAAAATAAATGTTGAGTTTACCATACTGAGCGTATGTTGTATAAACCATAGACGGAGTATATGTTCCCGAATTTTCAACCTTTGCCTTCAGTATAAATGCATTGTTTCCGAGGTTTGTTTTTGCAGCTCTGAAGGTCGTACCACCATCTTTATCTGCGTACATCATGTATCCGTCCATTCTGTGGCAAATGCCCGAATACATCCATGCACCCGTTGATATTGTACTGTCAAGCTGAGTATAATTCTTCATAAGTCGCATATCGACATTGGCAGCACTTGTATTTCCCGCCACTGCTTCTGCAATGAAGGAATACACAATAGGTGCAAGCTCCTCGCTGTCTTCCGCTCCGGCTGTCAGCACAACGCCCGGCAAAAGACCGATAAGCATTGAGAGCGCAAGAATAACAGATAATATTCTTTTCATTTTTTCCTCCTTGTGGAAATGTGTAAGGGGCAAGCAAGCCTCCCTCCGTGTGTGAAGGGAGGCTTGTTTTTTTAGTCGCTGTATACTACTTTGTATTCACTGCCATCCTGATAAATCATATATCCGCGTGCTGCTGTCTGCGTGCTGTTTGCAGGCTTTGCGGTAAACTGACCGTGGCCGGTAGTTCCGCCCTTTTCCTGTGAAACTGCCTTATATTCGCAGCTGTCAACCGTTCCGCCTTCGCTGCCACCAAAGAGTATACCGACTTCGACAATTGTCTTTCCGCCTGCATCGTATTCTATCATGTATGCATTTGTGCCGGTTGAGTCTGTCTTGACCGCCTTGTCAAGCACAACAAGCGGCTGTGCCGTGCCTTCAACATAAGTAATTTTTTCTACGTTGTCCCATACATAATATTCGTATGTTGTGCCGAAGCCTACGCGTACATCGTCACGATACCAGACAACAGAATCCTTATCATTGTAGGTTCTTGTAATCTTTGTGTCGTATTTGAGATCTTCTACACCGTCAACGGTAAATCTGTCGCCTGTGTCTTCGAACACCGCAACTGCACGGGTAACCGGTGCTGTAAGAACTGTTTCGGAAAGTTTTGTATCCTTTGCCGTGAACCAGTCAAGGAACTTAAATCCCGTAAGGCTCGGTGCGGCAGGAGCCTCTACTTTATCGTCAACAACATTGACAGTTGTAATATATTCGCGGTTTCCGTTGAAGAACTCAACTATCTTTGCATCCTCTTCTACATTCGGTGTGTAAACCGCTGTAAGGTAAGTGTTTGTGATAAGCTTATAGGTAAAGCTTGGCTCTGTTGAAACAAGCTCACCTTGTTCTTCCGTTCCGCGTACCCAACGGCGGAAGGTATAACCTTCTATCTCCGGAGCTTCGATTTCAACCTCGTCGCCGCGTCTGTACTGACTACCCTCAACCGTAATTTCCTTGTTGACATTGTCTGTAAGCGCAAGGGAAACATACTGATTTTCTACGTCTTCGCTGAGCGCCGACACCCAATCAAGCTCAAGGCTCTCTAACATTGCAAAAGCTTTGCCCTCGGAATCGTTACCGTTTCCTAACTCGGATATGAGGACGATAACGTAATATTCATCATCAGAAAGCTTAATGGGGTTTCCAGATTTCTTCTCGTCCGAGGTGCTCATATCTGCAGAAACAACGAGCTTTACACCGGCGGTGTCAGCAGCAATATCCGCCAAGTTTGTACCATTCGCCATTGACCATCTTGCATTGGCATACGCAGCAGGTACGATGTATGTGTTTACGATTGAATTGTTGGTTCTTGCATCCCAAGTCACAGCCGGTGTGTATATGCCGGGGTTTTCAACGGGAATTTTCAGAACATATCCGCCGTTTCCGATATATGTGCCATTAACTCTGAAATTCAATCCGTAATCAGTCACACTGCCTGTCTCGATGTTCGTTTTGCACATATATCTCCACGGAGCGGAAACTGCTGAATCAATATTTGTATATCTCATAAGCTCTAATAATGTTCCGTCGGTGGCTTGCTTTGTGAATACATACTTTACATCTCTTGAAACGGTTATATCAATAGTGCTTGTAAATTCAACACCGCATGAGGATGCCGTTACCTGAATGGTTGCTGTGCCTTCTTCAACGCCGGTGACAACACCGCTGTTATCTACTGTTGCAACGGAAGGGGCAAGGCTCTTATATGTAACACTGCTTGTAGGAGCAGTATTTCCTGCCTCATTCTTAAGAGCCACAGAAACAGTTGCCGTCTCGCGGACTTTTACGGTATCCTTAGAAGCTGTGAGAGCAACCGCGGACTGAGGTGTGAGAGTAAGACCTTTTGTTTTGAAATAAGCATTTGACACGTGAGTTGATACCCCATTTCCTTCAAAAAGGCTTATAAGAACATAATATTCTCCCGAACCGAGATACACATCGCCGTATTCACCTGTTATATTCGCAGTGCTTCCACTACTTACCCAACCGTTCTGGGAAGCGACAAGCTTTACCCCCTCGTCACCGAACACCTCTGCAAGATTTAAGTTTGTATCGCTCATTGTCCATTTGCTGTCCGCATAGGAAACAGGAACAAAGTAAATATTCAATTTTCCGTACTGAGAATACGTCGTGTAAACCATAGACGGCGTATATGTTCCCGAATTTTCAACCTTTGCCTTTAAGATAAACGCGTTATTTCCGAGATTGCCCTTTGCAGCACGGAAGGTTGCACCACCATCTGCATCAGGATACATTGTATATCCGTCCATTCTGTGACAGAAACCCGAGTACATCCATGCACCTGTTGAAATGCTGCTGTCAAGCTGAGTATAATCTTTCATAAATCTCATATCCTGACTGGCAACACCAGCCTTTACTGCCTCTGCAACAAAAGAATATACAACAGGTGCAGCTTCAACTGCATCCTCAGATGTGAGAGTAAGCTTTGTAAGCATACCCCAGATGTTGCTGGCATCTTCCGTTCCGGGGGACGGGTCAGTAGTGCTGTCGCTTGCAACTACAAACATATAATAATCTCCGGCAAAGAGATATACATTTTCTGCAAGCTCATCATCAGCCCCCGTTGCATTGTAACATGCATCGTAAGAAGCGATATGCTTTACAGAAGCTGCAGGATCATTCATTGACGATACTGCTATTGCTGCCTGAATGCCGCCGATTGTCGCTACATTCCAGCCCTTTGCTGTCACAACATCCTTGCTTACAAGATATATATCAGTCCACTCATTGTTGTAATAGTTTTTATAGCCCGAAACCGACGCAGTATATGATCCGGATGCCGGAACATTTATGGTAAATACCACTGCATTGTTATTAGGAGTTATCCCGGCGCGAGCGGTCTTGAAGTAGAGACCGTTATCCTGGAATGGGGCATTGTCTACGTTTATCAGGCGCTCAAACTTCCAGTAGTTTGACTTTTCTTCGTTAACGGTATAATTGTTGACATCTGAGTATTTTACAGTATCCGTGCCGTGAGGCGTACCGTCAGGCTCTAAAAGAGCTGTGCATCTAAAATCATACTCGAGAGTGGTTGTGGTCGCCTCACCCTCTGCCGCAAATACCGTCGGAAGCATACCTCCTATCATGCATATTGTGAGTAGAAATGCTAAAAGTCTTTTGCTTTTCATTTTAAACTCCTCCTTGTAATTTAAAGGCATAATTGCCCTTTGATACAATAATACTATTTTTCTTGTGCCCATTCAACCGATACCCTTTACACATCGGGCAAATATAATCTTTGACACTTCCGAAAACATATGCCGTACCCCAAGCGAAAAGCCCGGGGTATAGCAAATGTTTTACGAAAAGGTCAAGGTGCAAACAAACGCAGAAACTATCGAAAAACAATAAATAAATATTTATTTTACAGGTTGAATTTTTCTTTTGCTGCGGCTAATGCCAAATCGAATGTTGCCATCATTTCGTCAACATTTTCCTTTGTGAATACAATGGGAGGTGCAACAACGATTAAATCGTCATTGTTTCTCATAATAAGTCCGTGGTCATAGCAGAAATCGTTAATAAATGTACCAACATGATAATCGGGATTAAGCGGAACAAGCTCATCTCCCTTGGTGTATGCAAGCTCAATACAGAGCATAAGCCCAAGCCCCTCATATCCGGATACAAAGTTGTATTTAGCCATGAGCTTTTCTATTCCTTCTTTTATGTAAGCGCTGAGCATATTACATCTTTCAACAAGCTTGTTTTCCTCTATATAATCAAGAGTTGCGATAGCTGCTGCGCATGCAAGGTTGTGAGCACCGAAGGTGTTACCGCTTACGAACTCGTTGCCCGGCTTTTCGCGGAAAGAATCCATGATTTTCTGCTTCATTGCGCACATACCCATCGGCATCATACCGTTAGTAAGAGATTTTGCAGTAGTTAAAATATCGGGAGTTACACCATAAAGCTCGGACACGAACATAGCACCGCTCTTTGCAATACCGACCTGAACTTCATCGAAAATGAGAAGAATTCCATATTCGTCGCAAAGCTCTCTTACCTTCTGCAAATAGCCATCAGGAGGAACGGGATAGCCTGAATTGGAGCCGGGAAGCGGATCCATTATAAGGCAGGAAATTGTCTCAGGGTCATTGTCGATAATTGTCTGACGCAAAGACTCGATACAATCCATATTGCAGGTTGCCTTTTTCTTTCCCAGATGGCAGTGCTTGCAGTTAGCACCGAAGGTTCTTATAACAAACGGATTTACCATCGGCTCATAATTTTTTCTGAAGTAATCAAGGCAGGTAAGAGACATGGTTGTAACGGTTGTTCCGTGGTAGGAAGCCTGTCTTGCTATTACCTTATACCTCTTATCGTCCCCTCTGTTTACGTGGTAGGAACGAGCCATCTTGACTGCTGCATCGTTAGCTTCCGAACCGCTTGATACAAAGAAGTAAGAAGAAAGACCCTCAGGCATAATCTTATCAAGTCTCTTTGCAAGCTCAATTGCGGGCATGCAATAGTCATCACCGAAGTTAGGGAAGAAATCTATCTTCTTAAACTGTTCGTTCATTGCATCCATAATAGCCTGGTTATTGTGTCCGCAAATAGTTGTTAAAAGCGAACCAAAGGTGTCAAGATAACGAGTTCCGTGAATGTCATAAACATAAACGCCTTCGCTTCTGTCATAAATTTTGGGGTGCTTGTCAATATCAGCATTTACCGCATAGTGAGTACAAACGTGCTTCGCCGCATACTCTTTTATTTCTTTGATTTCCTTATCTGTATACATAATTTGCCTCCTAAATATAAATTATTTCAAAATACCCATTCTGGACTCGATGTACGAGATGCTGTCAAGCACCCAGCCTGAGAAGCAAGCTGCGTGGTCGATATAAATAAGCAGAATATCCGGCTCATCGTCATACCAGAGGCCGCCTGCATACTTACCGTCCTTATCCTTAACCTTAACCTGTGTTTCCACAACAAAGTCGATAAACTTAACTGCTGCTTCCATAGCTCTTTCATCGCCTGTAAAGGAGTAGTACATAGCGCAGCCGAGTGCTGCTTTTCCGCTTCCCCAGTAGCTCCATGTGTCTTCTGCACAGGTAAACAAAAATTCCATATAACGCTTTGTATATCCAAGATATTTTTCATCCTTGGTAATCTGATACAAGCGATTCATAAGAATCATGGCAAAACCACATTCCCAATAGCACTGCTTAAGCTTTTTATTATCAATGAATTCGCCGCCGTCAGCCTCTAATGCGAGCTTACCGTCTGGTGTGGTCATAAAATAAAATCTGTTCTTATCCGGCTGAGCTTCCAAAACGTTGATGCACCATTCAGCACACTTTAATGCTGTCTCCATATCGTTAAAATACAGGGCTGTTGTTCCAAACCATGCAGTTGTCATCATTCGCGCATTGGGCATTCCCTTCTGTAACGGGAAACCGCCGCAAGGCATCGCCAAAGTTTTTGTGAAATTATATACAGGATAAGACACATCAAAACGACCTAAACGGTGCGCACCCTGACAGGTCCATGCGTGCTTGTAAACATCCACGTTGTTTTCAGTATCATTTATATCCTCGGTTAAAATCAAAGAGCCATCAGGACGAAGACGATTATCTCTGATCCAGGTTAAAAGGCGATGAGCCTCTTCGTTGTTACCGACAAGATTCCATGAATAAGCCTGCTTATGGAAAGCATCGGGAACGTAACCATCCCATATGTATCCGCCATCCTCCTGCAAGAAGCCAAGCTGAAAGTCAACAGCTTTTCTTATAGCCTTGCGGCCTGCTTCGAATTTAATTTGTAATTCCGCTTTGTTCATCTTAATTTCCTCCTTATGAATTATCGAATACATTATACACTATTGGAAAACGTTTTTCAAGTGTTTTGTAAAAAATTTTTAGCTTTTCTATTTTTGCCAAAAACCTTGATATTCATAGGCTTTGCGGGATTTTTTCATAATTTTTCCAAAAAAATTCTAAAAAATTTTTTTAAAAACACCAAAGAAATCAGCGTTAATTTTGGAAATCGTTTTCCATTTTTTGCGTTTGACACTGTTTTTAATTTGTGTTATGATATACCTACAATATTACAAGGCAGGTAAATCATGGAACAAAAGAGAGTAACCATAAAAGATATTTCAGAAAAATTAGGAGTATCCAACGGCGTAGTAAGCAAAGCTTTGAACAACAAAAGAGGCGTCAAAAAGGACTTAAGGGAAAAAATCCTCAAAACCGCTGATGAATTGGGTTATCATATCAACAAGGTTGCTCAGAGCATGGCTCGTAACACCATCGTGATCGGCGTTGTAATCCCTTCAACCGCGGAAAACTATTTTTCTTTCCTTGAGAAAGGACTTGATATTGAGTTTGAAAGGCTCCGGGACTATAACGTTGAAAAACGTTACTATGTAATAGAAAATCTTTATTCCAGCATCGACACCGTAAACGCGCTGAACCAATGCATTGAGGACGAGATTAACGGAATTATCCTTTGTGATTTCTTCCCGGGCGGTCTTGAAAAAGTATTTTCTAAGCTCGAAGAAAAAAAGATTCCTATTGTTATAATCGGAGATTCACAGTCCACCACAAACAAGTATTTGTGTTCTGTACAGGTAGATGCTTACGGTTCAGGGCAGATGGCTGCAGAAATGCTTAGCCTTTGCACCAAAAAGGATGCAAATGTTGCTATTTTTGTCGGTAATAAGGATAATATCGAGCATAAGCTTAAAATCCAGGGTTTTATCGACAGTCTTAAGGAGTACGGTTTAAACTCCGTCGGAGTTTATGAAACCCACGATGATGATACCATCGCCCTTCAGCTTATAAAGAAGATACTTGGCAATAACAAAAACCTTCACGGTCTTTATTCTGCCACCTCAAATTTCGCCTCTATCGGAAAGATAATTGAGGAGGAAAAGCTTGACCTAAAGGTTGTTTGTACAGACATCGACAGTGTTGTTTGTCATTATCTTAAGTCAGGTATTGTACAGTGCACTATTTTCCAGGACCTGGAGAGGCAGGCACGTACCGCAGTAAGAGTTTTATACGAGCATATTGCCGAGCACAAGAAAATCGAAAAAACCGTGCATATTTCCCCTATCCTTGTGATAAAAAGCAATCTGCATACATATTTAAAAAAGTGATCCCGCAAAACATCAATATAATAAAGCTTTACCATTCCAAATAATACACACACAAAACAGCACTCTTTAGCAGAGTGCTGTTTTGTGTATTATCTAAAGGAGAACTGCAAACATTGCAGAAGAAAACGCTTTTAGTTGAGTTTTTGTCCGAGGCGATCTCCCTCTTCGCAGTATGCTCTTGATTCCGTCCAGTAATTGATATTTTCAACCGGCTCCGCATCAAGCTGCCAATACTGAGTCATCATACGCTCACGCACCGGACCGAGGCCGCTGTTATGAAGAAGATGTTCGCGAAGCTCATCTACGCCGATTTCTGCCTCAGGGTTGAATGCATCGCTCTTTGCATAGTTTACAAGTGCTTCAAACATTCCGCAAACATCCGGAAGCTGAGTTCCGAGACCTGTAAAGTTCAGCCCCGTAACGATGAGCTTCCCCTTGCCTACCTTCAGCTCACAGATATGTGAAAAACAGCGGAGCGTGCGGTCATACTGAAGCTCCGGAAGATTGAAGGAGTTTGCATACGCATCGAAACGATCGCGGCAACTCTTGTCAGTCTCTTGGAAAATCGGAGTTATTTTTACCGGGAAGCTGTCAAGGATTATCTTA
>JAZQFJ010000046.1:0-3470 GCA_045539475.1 Eubacteriales bacterium
GGTGCAACAGTTGTCTTCTCAAAACTGTGCGATACCGTATCTGTATAATCCGCTACATACGAATCACCGCAATCAAAGCAAGTATATGTCGTATATCCAAGCGCGGTGCAAGTTGGCGCAGTTACATCACCTTCATATGAATGACCTTTTGCATATTCAAGCACGCTGCCGCACACTTCACAGAGTTGCGGGTCAGTGCAGGTTGCCGCATCACCCGGTATATGACCGTTCGCCGCACTTGCCTTTATCATTTTCTCTTCACAGTCGGTGCAGGTATATTCCTTAACACCTTCACCCACACAAGTGGAGCTTGTTATCTCGCGTCCGTCATCCCAGCTGTGTCCGGTAGGCTCTGTATAGTCGGAAACGGTATTGAGTCCGCACATCGTGCAGGTTGATGTTGTGTAGCCGCGATCTACACAAGTGGGTTCTTTTGTGATTCTCTCATATGAGTGTGAAACAAGCGGCTGAATATTATTGATGTAGTTATCTCCGCAAACCTCACAGGTATATTCTGTATATCCCACATTACGGCAGGTCGGGTTGTGTCTTTCACTCATATATTTATGCTCTGCAAGCGCGGTTTCCACCTCATAGAAATCGCCGCACTCATTGCAAAGCCATATAGTCTGTCCCCTCCTCATACAGGTTGCTTCACGGATATTTATCGCCTGATGATTATGCCCCTTTGCCGGAGTGTAGTTTGTTTTAGTCAGATCTCCGCAACCGTTACACTGGAATCTGTCATAGCCGAGTTCTTCACAGCTTGGCTTTATTGTTTCAAGGTAGTGGTAGTCGTGCTCGTGGTTCTGATTTGACGGGAGAACAATTATTGTCTTGTCATCATCCTCATTGACAAGCCACACATACGATACTCCGTTTTCCGTCATTACCTCGCCTGCATAAGCATAGTCAATCTCATAATATACGGTGTAGTATCCTGCATCCGTGTAGTTGGGCGCAGAGGTCTTTGTGCAGCTCTCCGCGCTTGTTCCGTAGCGGATAGATGTGCGAACTCCGTTATCCGAAAGGTCGGATACTGCGAGAGTATGCGCATCGCCGTCCTCAATGCCGTAGTATGAAGTGACAACAGATTTCGCCGTTATATACTCATTCCTTTTGTAGCCGCAGTCACGGCAGGTTTCCGAAACGCAGAAGCGGTTATGTCCTATCTGTGCTTCAACCGTCTGTGTGAAGTCGTGTGCTTCAAGCCCTTCCGATGCACGTGCAAACGTACCTTTGCAGAACTGGCAATACTCACCGCGCTTGAGAGTCGTTATATGCTCATCCTCGTCATACTGCTCATACGTTGTTGCGTCGAAATCAAGGAAGAATGAATGGTCACAGGAGTTGAGAACATATACATTCTTACTGAACTCATAGCTTATTGCACCGTTTGAACCGTTAATCGTTCCGCAGGTCTGACACACTATCTTTGTCCAGTGATACCCCGTATAGTATGCGTTCACGCCCGGAACACCCGAATCAAGGTTTCCTTTGCTCTTTCCGTCTATACAAGTTCCGTCCGAATATTTGACACTTCGGTTAAGCGCAGTTTCGCCCGACTTTGTATATTCCGGTACACGGTATGCGATAAAGGTTGTGTCCTTATCGCACACAAGGCAGTAATATGTTTCATTCGTTGTTGTGGCATTTATGTCGAACTCATTCGTTCTGTTATTCGACGGAAGCCACGAATCGGCAGGGTCTACATACTCATTGCTCTGTGCGGCAAATGCCGACGGGATAAAGCTCATTATCATACAGACAATGAGAAGGATTGATATGATTGATTTTGACTTATTCTTTAGCATAATATTTTCCTCCATAAATTAAGTTTTGGTTTGTAAAATACAAAAGAGCCGCGTGATGTATTTTTCACGGCGGCTCCCGGTAACGACTCTTCGATTTTTTCATTATCTCGTTTTTCCCTTCGTCTTTTTCTTGGATTTCAATTTCTTCTTGGACGTCTTGTTCTTTGGTCTTGCCCTTTCGGGTGCTTTCTCTCTTTTCGCCAGTTCAATCTTTATTTTCTCAACCTTTGACTTGACCGACGGTTTATCCCAATCAATACCTTTGTCCATTTTCTTTGTATCCCCGCGCTTCAAAGATTCGTTCTCTTGTTGATTTTCTTTGGCACGGGGACTCCGTTTTTTTGCTTCATCATCACGCTCCGGTTCTATCTCAGGTTCAGGTGCGGCATAACCCATTTTCTCCATTATGTAGTTAAGCTTTGTCACATCCTCCTGCTTTGCGATAATGTCACAGAGTCCCGTATTGTTGGTGTTGTCCTTCACCGCCGTGAAGAGCACACCGTAACGCTTTGCCTCATTGTTAAACTTCCCTATGTCCTTTTCCTTTATCTGAAGGATGCACAATGGCTTATCCGACTTCAAAAGCTTTTTAAGGTTCGTCTTTCCCTGAAGCTTGTTATCTTCTTTCAGAAGTGCAATGATGATCGCCGCAAGGTTCTTTGCTCCGAGCCCCGCAAGCTTTGCTACTTCTTCGGTAATCTGAAGTCCCTCCTTAACCATTAAATCAGCGACTTCTCCGCTTGTGTTCATTATTCAACATCTCCTTTTCTGCAAGTTTCATATATTCCTTTGCTGTCTTGTATTTTTCGGATATTCTGTACGCATCAACGGCTATCGCGTTGCACATACGCACGTTCTGCCGCAGTCTCCGAAGCTCGCGGTTTATCTTATCGCGCTCCGGTTTATCCGAGCTTTCACGAGCCTTTGTAAGCTCGGATATTTTGTTCTCACATTCTTTACGGAAGCTTGATAAATCCGTGCCGGTTTCTATTCCGTTAGTATGCAGAAACTTAAACTGCTTCTGATAACGTGAAAGCTTAACAAGCTCATCGCGCATAAAGAAAGACACCCGTTGAGGTGTCTGTTTCTTCCGTATTAACTTAAAGAAATACAGGTAGTGAAAATACAGCGCGCGAAAACCGTGCAGTTTTTTCGGTTGTAGCTTACCTTTTAGGTTGTATCGCTGTCTTTTCTGCTCTGTCGGAGTCATCTGCCGTATTCCGTTTCTTACCGCAATTATGCGCTCCTGAATATCTGACAGCGAATATCCCTTACCGAGTCCGTCAAACCTTATGGGATATTTCCCGAACGGCGGCAACACTGACGGATGTTTATACTTTCCCTCCGGGCGTTTTATGATATACCCGCGTTGCTCAAGGTTTCTCCAGAACTCCTGCATCGTATATGACATTTTGATAATCTCATCAAGCTCTGCACGGAGCTGTCCGCGTATCGTCGGTTTACCTTCCTTTTCTGCTTTCCACTCGGCGTAGTGCTTGCCGCGTCCTTTCGGTGTTATGACCGAGAGTGTGTTTTCCTCGCACATACGGTCAGACACCTTACGGATTCTGTTGTAGTAGCTCTCGGGTGATGAGTGGTACTTCTCACCGTCCTTACACGATACGGAATTTATGACTATGTGATTATGGTAATGAG
>JAZQFJ010000047.1:0-2188 GCA_045539475.1 Eubacteriales bacterium
TCCGATAATTGCACAAAAGCCACCGCTTATGTAAGCGATGGCTTTGTGGAGTTGGATATTATATTATTTATGATATTTTTTACACGCACTTTCTAATAAAAGAAAGTCATTACATCTTTTTGCAAGCCCGGTTGAACTCCCTTTACTGAGTTTATGGTTATATATAACCTCTGCGTTTTTTCTTATTTTTTCCTGAATTGACTTTATAAATCGATACTCAGCTTGAAGTAAGTTTCGATATCTCAAATCAGGTTCTTTATTTATGTCTATATAAGAATACTCCGTCTTAGGAACCGGGAACATATTATTCAAGTTAATAACTGCATAATTCTTAATCTTTATAAAGTCAAGCATTTCTTTCATAGTTTTATGTTTTGGTTTAAATGATGAAAGCGGAGCAAAATAATCAACTCCGTTTATACTTAAAACGATGCCTATGTATTTCCGTTCATTCCGCTGTCCGGCTTTTTTGTTATGAAATAAATGCGGAGCATAGGGCAGAAGATAATCTATATAAGCATTATTAACTTGATAAAATTTGATGTTGTCCATATTCTGACACTCCTTGTATGAAACAAGGGGACAAGTCTCCTCGTCCCCTGTTACGTTCGCATTCAGAGTAGCGAAACACTCACTCTTAACTTTCTTGCTTAGAGCCAAGAGAAGCTCTCTGAATAAATCTCTCATTTATGGGCTGAGATACACCCACTGTTAGAACCCTCCACTTATTGGTAAGAGCTCTCTTCTATAGGGTTTACACCCTATGCTTACATTATATGCGGAATCAGGAAAAGTGATACTCTCCCTCTTTCCATTTATATTTTACTATAACTGATAATTGATGTCAAGAAAAAATGTATCAAAATGTTATTCTTTGATGGCAAAATGTAACATTTTGCCACTTTACCCATCAATTATACCAATAAGTGACAAAAGAAACAAAACATCAACTATGCCATAATTAAATCAAGAATATCCTTTGCAAATGCGATTATGACACCGCCGAAGAAGGTGAGAAATCCGTTTGCACGCTGTGAGGCATCGTGTGATTTAAGCGACAGACCTATCTGCACGATACCGAACGCAAGGAGAATCAGCCCTATCGTCTTTATCGCAGAAAAGATAAAGGTCGAAAGGTTGTTTATTGCTCCCAACGGGTCAGCCGCCGCAGAAGCATTTCCCGATGCTATTGATAACACCACAGCCGATATTATGAGTATGTTCTTTACCTTGCGCAATATATTCTGCGCCTTTTGCAGTTTGTTCTTCATAAGTTTATTCCTCCGATTCATCTAAAATTTCAAGATTACTTAAATCATCCGATAATTCAAACGACAAGTCTTGTCTGAGATAGCCTTCATCCTTGCTGTGACGGTACGGCTTCGCTCCGCCGTCCTCAGTTTTTCGTATATTCGGATGCCGAAGTATATCATACTTCTTATCCACTATCGGTCGCTCACCGCGCAGGAATACAAGTGCGTTTGAGTTGTGAAGGTTGCGCACCTCATCAAGCGTCATAAGCTCACGTCCCGTGTTCTGATAGTTCGTGTTACTGCTGCCGTGCGTCCCTTTAGTTATACCTCTCGTTCTCGTATCAATCGTTTCCTTTCCAAGCATTTTGGAGATATATTCGTGTGTGCTCTGCTCGTTACCGCCGAGATACAGCATAGTGTCGCAGTTACCGACAAGACTTTCCCAATTATCCTTGAAAAGTGCTTTTAACTGCGCCATATTCTGAATAATGATTGATACGGATATCCGTCTCGAGCGCATCGTTGCAAGCAATCTTTCAAAATCATCTGGAAGCGCGACGTTCGCGAACTCATCCATGATAAAATGCACGGGTACGGGCAGTTCACCGCCATACTTGTTATCCGCAAGATAATACAGCTCCTGAAACGCCTGCGTATACAACATACCGACAAGGTAATTAAACGACCTGTCGTTATCCGGGATCACACAGAAGATTGCTTTCTTTTTCTCGCCAAGCTCACCGAGGTTTAAATTGTCGTATGAGGTCATACGCGCAATGCCCGGAAAGTTAAATGCCGCAAGCCTTACCGCAGCAGTGATGAGAATCGACTTTGCCGTTTTCCCTGTCGCTTTCTTGAATATACGATACTGCTTTAAGGCTACATGGCGTGGCTTTTCCTCCGCAAGCGCTTCAAAGAGCATATCCACCGGAGAC
>JAZQFJ010000048.1:0-56837 GCA_045539475.1 Eubacteriales bacterium
TTGTCAACCTCAATGTCATACATTCCGCGGAAGGTGTGGCCTACAAATCCGATATCCATATACTTAAGGTCGGAAATAAGCTGAAGCGCTTTAAGGTGACGTCCGATTTCCGCAAAGGCTTCATCATCCTCAAGGCTTCCGACAACTGCACGATACTGCCTTCCCATCTTCTTGAATGCACCGGCAAGCTGAGTGTTTCCGACAAGGCCCTCATAGCGAATAACATCTGTGTTGCACATCGTATCCCAAAGGTTGTCGCTCGCCTGAGTAACAAACAGAATAACAGGGATGTTCGGAAGGGCGTCAATCGCCTGAATCGGGATAAAGTCTGTTATGTAGGTTGATTCATCGATGATGATTGCATCAATGCCCTCTCTCTTAAAGTATTCGCCCACATCATATGCCTTGTTGAGCGTGTCGATATGCTCCTTCGGCACGACAAGCTCGTATTTGTCGCCGAATTTTTCCTGCATACGTTCAACAAAACGGTCGCTGTCTGCAAGGATGCTCTCGCGAAGCCCGCTTTCGGGATACATCGGCCACCACTCAAACCACGAGAGCGGAAGAACGCCTACCTTAAGCTTTCCGCGCGCATTTTTGCGGCTTTTGGAAACTATGTCTCCGACTTCGCCGTCACCGGCGATTTCAAATGATTTGATAAATTCATTTTCCATTTCATTCACCTTTTGTTCTTTCTATCGCGAACAGATAAATTCTGTCGGGTTTTTGTTTATAATCGTTTCTATATTTTCTTTTGAAATACCCTCGTTTTCCATCATCGGCACGATGTTGGTAAAGATATGGTCAAAACTCCATCCACCGAAGCTGTGAAGCAAGGATTTCAGGCACACATCCGTTGCAAGCATAAGGCGCCCGGTGTGTCCTTTTTTTATTATGCGGATAATCATACGCACGCGGTCAAGGTCTGTTTCAAACGGTCCTCCGGAGAAAACCGCATCCTTCGCGGTAAAGTAATACTCTTTACCGAAGTTGTCAAACATAGCATATGCGCCGGTATCAAAAACCGCTTCAAGATATTCCTCGTCAAACTCAACATCCAGATGACATATACATATCTGCTCCGGACGCACGCCCTCATCCGTAAGTATCTTTATCGCATCAAGTGATGCACGGCTCCACGGATATGTGTGGATATATATCGGCAGCTTTGTTTCAAGGTTTGCCCATGCCGCTGCGCGAAGCGAGGTTGCCTCCATGGGCTCTACCGTTTCACTCGTTCCGATTTCTCCGATAACGCCGGGTTTTATACCGGTTTCTTCGTCCCCCTCGCGGATTTCCTTTATCATCCATCGCGCAAGCTCATCGGCGTTCATCTCCGAATACGGCTTCGGGATAGTGAGCCCCGTATATAGCCCACATCCGGCAATGACATTTACGCCCGTGCGCTCGCTTACCTCACGTATTCTTTTAAGATCGCGCTTAATCCCGATGTTTGTAAGATCAACTATCGTATTCCCTCCCGCCTTTTTAAAGCGGTTTACCTCATAAACAATCGTTTCCATATCGTCAACAACCATATTGTCGCGTACAAGAAACGGATTTCTCCTGAGGATGTCGATATTGTTTATACCCACCGGCTGTTCAAATATGATACGTTCTTCCTCTGTGTTCGGCATCTGCGCCTCAAAGGTAGTATCGATAAAGAAATGCTCGTGCGGGGCAATAACGCCGATGTCCTCGCGGTTAATCTCTCCGAGAACAGTTTGAATTTTATTCATAAAAATCACCAAATTTGCTAATTTTTCACAGCGAAACGTTTTTTTAGAGAATAATAATCTCCTGCTGTGCACGTGAGAGCTGTTCCTCGCCCGTTTCGGTAACTGCCGCGGCATCCTCATAGCGCATACCGAAATCCGGTCCGCCGAGGAAGGTGTCTACCGCGAACGTCATTCCCGGCTGAATTATGTAGTCCGATGTACTCTCGATAAACGGATATTCACATTCCATCATACCCGTGCCGTGACCGGGACCGTAAACAATATATTCACCATAACCCGCATCGCGGACATAGCCGTGAACCTTGTCAACGATATCACAGGCGCGGATGCCGGGAGCAAGAAGCTTATGCGTAAGCTTGTTTGCCTCAAGACCGACATTCAGGAGTTCGTACGCTTTTGCATCTGAGGGCTTGCCAAAGGAAATCGGTCTGCCGAAGCTTGCAACATAACCGTCGTAGGATGCGCCCATAGTAATCTGAATTATTTCGTTCTTTTCTATTTGCTTATATGAGGATTTGCCTATCGCCTGGTTTGAGTTGCTGCCCGATACGCACCAGAACGGGAAGCCGGTGCACTCCGCACCTTCCTTCATAATCGCGTGGGTAAACTCTGCGATGACCTGATGCTCGGTCATCCCCGGAGCAACATTACCGATTGCGCTTTCAAAGGCTCGCTGTGCGATCTGCGCGGTATAGCGCATAACTGCAATTTCCTCCGGCGTTTTTATCATTCTCATTGAGCGGAGAAGCTCATCACAGCGGCAAATTTCTGCGCCGTTTGCACCTTCAAGAATACCGAGATACACCTGAACGGTCATAACATTTGCACCGATGATACCGATACGCTTTATATTTTTAAGCGCCGAAAGAAGCTCTGCGAATGTCGAATACTTGATATCCGGATATTCCGGATCGGACGTTTCACGGAACTCTAAAAGCTTTTCGTATTTCGGAAGCCTTGAGGTTTTCTTCGTGAGCGCCTCGCTCTCCGGTCCGATAAGAAGCGTTGCCTCGCCGTCTGCCGGAATCATAATTGCAGTTGTCTCAAACACCGGAACATATCCTGTAAAATAACGCACATTTGCAGGCTCTGCTTCATCTGCTGCGATAATAACAACGTCAAGGTCATTCTCGCGTGCAAGCTCTTGCATTTTTTTTACTCTTTTTAAATAGGTTTCCTTGCTGATTTGCGGTTTGTCCATTTTTTCCTCCTTGTATTCTCCGGGAGCTTACCACCCGGTGAGAACCCAGTCCTCCCGCGCGGCTTTTTCCGTGGATTTTCGTATTATCATTTTTCCTTCCATCTCAATATGCTTACCCGTGTGCGAGCTCCTGTTTATCATTTCCATAAGAAGCTCACCCGCACGGTAACCCATATCAAATCTTGGAAGCTCAACCGTTGTAAGCGGCGGATCTATAAGCGTTGTAACGTAAATACCGTCAACCCCGATTACCGACACATCATCCGGGATTGAAAGGTTTGCCTCTTTGATCGCTTTCATTGCTCCGATTGCCATCTGGTCGTTTGCGGAGAATATCGCACTCCATTGCGCCCCGTTTTCAAGAGCTTTCTTCACTGCGGTATACCCGCTCTCGGCGAAGTAATCTCCAACCATAATATTTTCCCGCAAAAGCTCCATTCCGTGACGCTCGAATGCGGCTTCTATCCCTTTTATGTTGTTGGTATACATCGGAATATGCTCAGGGCCGAGTAGAATGCCGATATCTCTGTGTCCGAGACGAAGAAGATACTCTATCGCTTCGGTTGTGAATTTAACCTCGTTGAGCGTTATAACTCCGAGCTTTTTATGGTCAAACGGCGTTTCAAGCGTAACGACCGGAACGTTTCTGCCTGCCACATTCGCAGCAAGGCTCTCCTGATATGTAGATACTTCGCCCGTCGGACAGCACGAATCTATTATTATCCCGTCAACCCAGCTTGTCTTTAAAAGGTTTAAATACTCCTTTTCCTTTTCAAAATCATAGTCTGTTGAAAAATAGAATATTTTATAACCGTGCTCCTTCGCCGCTGCCTCGATTCCCTTCAGAACATCCGGAAAGAATACCATTCCGATATTTGGAAGAATAACACCAATATTATTCGTTGTTCTTCTCTTCATGCTTGCGGCAAGCTCATTTGCCTGATATCCAAGCGTTTCTATCGCGCGGTTTACGCGCTCGGTAAGCTCCTCACCGACGAACTTTGTTCCGTTTATAACATTTGATACCGTTGATATTGATACTCCGGCTTCTCTTGCCACATCAGTTATTGTAGCCATAAGCTTTCCTCCGACCTGCCTGTAATAAAACGTTTTTCTACATACTATTATATTTTATAAACGCCTTATCTGTCAAGAAGCTTTGTGCTTGCGGTAAATTCACCTTACTCGCCGTAGCCGAGAGTCACCATATATGCAAGATTATCCTGATTTACATCCATACGCCCGTACTGAACGACAACATCCGTATCGCTGGTTATATGCATTGAATACTGAACACAGATGCCGAGACCGGCTTCGCCGAAAAGTGACATATCGTCCGTGTAAAACGTACTTATGCGCTCTGCCGGTGCAGTGAATTTTATACCCTTTACCGGCGGGCGGTCTTCAAAATAAATATCGATGTTGCAGTGGGCATCCCGCTCGGTACGGTTAAGGATAAGCACGCATTCGTGACCGCGGTAATTATCCGCATCCCCCTTCTTTACGGGCGGGCGGTATCCGTCCACGATGCTCCATTCCTTCTTTCCCATATTTTCACCTCCAAAAGTTCCGAAAAATTTAAACTTCAATCAGAAAAACGTTTTTCCATCGTGGAAAAATATATTCTGCGAGAGAATTACGCTGCGCAGAAGTTTTAAAAATCAACACTTGATATATACATTCCAAACAAGGAAAAACGTTTTTATATGCTCAGTATAACAAAGACAAAGCAATTTGTCAATAGTGAAATTATTATTTCAGTGTCTGAAATAATGCATCGAAATGAATGAAAAAAAATTCATCTTATAAAAAACCTGCGCCGGTTCGTCCGTAATGAACCGGTGCAGGTTTCGCCTATTATCTGTTTACCTTTCTTCTGATAAATTTTATGATTTCTTCAATCGGGATGATTGAAAACGCAAGAGCCGTTGCGACGCCATATTCCTGCGCATCAAGACGCGCAAGAGAGAATGCATCTGCAAGGAACGGGATTTCCACAACAAGCGTTACAAGGACAAACGACACAACAGCCGCGCCCCACAGCCAGAGGTTCTGATTTGTCATCTTGAAAATCGATCCGCGAAGTGAGCGCAGGTTGAAGGAATGGAAAATTTCCGAAAACGCAAGCGTAAGAAACGCCATAGATGTTCCAAGCGTGTTCGCATCATATCCAAGTGCATCTGCACCAAAGCGAAGAGCGTGGTCAGGATAAAGCACATCATGTCCTATGAAGTATGATGCAAGTGTAATTGCCGTGAGGATAACGCCCTGATACACAACTCCTGCTCCGACACCTCCGGCAAATACGCCCTCACGCGGAGAACGGGGCTCGCGCTTCATTATATCCTTCTCCGGCTTTTCCATACCAAGCGCAAGAGCCGGCAGACAGTCTGTTACAAGATTTATCCACAATAAATGAACCGGCTGGAAGAGCGTAAATCCCATAAGAGTTGCAAAGAATATCGAAAGCACCTCCGAGAGATTGGATGCAAGAAGGAATTGAATACACTTTCTTATGTTGTCATAAATTCTGCGCCCCTCACCCACAGCCGAAACGATTGTTGCAAAGTTATCATCCGCAAGAATCATATCTGCAACATTCTTTGTAACGTCTGTACCGGTAATACCCATACCCACACCGATATCGGCATTTTTGATTGACGGCGCATCATTTACTCCGTCTCCGGTCATTGCACATATCCTTCCGAGCTTCTGCCATGCCTTTACTATACGTGTTTTATGCTCCGGCTGAACACGTGCATATACTGAATACTTTTCAACAACACGGTCAAATTCCTCATCAGAAAGGAGCGAAAGCTCAGCGCCCGTCATTGCCTCATCCGCGCTCTCTATTATCCCGAGCTCACGCGCAATGGCAACCGCCGTATCCTTGTGGTCGCCCGTTATCATTATCGGGCGGATTCCTGCTTTCCGGCATTCTTCGATTGCACCCTTTACCTCATCGCGCACGGGATCGATCATACCGACAAGACCAATAAAGCACAGCTCACGTTCGAGTGTCTCCGGTTCAAAATCAGAAGGCATCACATCGTGATTTTTCATCGCCGCTGCAAGAACGCGCAAAGCTCGATCCGCCATATTTTTATTGTTTTCGAGAATTTTTTGGCGGATTTCATCCGTCATATCGACTGTTTTTCCGTCTATATATGCCTTGGTACAGCATTTGAGAATTTCATCCGGTGCACCTTTTGTAAACTGAACGAGACTTCCGTCTGCTTTTTTGTGGACAGTTGACATCATCTTGCGCTCGGACGAGAACGGTGCCTCACCAACGCGCGGATATTCTCCGCTTTGTTCATTTTTATCAAAGCCGAGCTTATATGCATAATTTACAAGTGCGCATTCCGTCGGCTCGCCCACAGCTGATTTTATATCGGCATCGAGCTCCGCATCGGAGGCAAGCGACATTGACGTTGCAAGAAGCTTCTCGTCATCTCCGAAGTGTTCAACAACCGTCATTTTGTTCTGAGTCAGCGTACCGGTTTTATCAGAGCATATAATCTGTGTGCATCCGAGCGTTTCAACAGCCGTCAGCTTTCGGATAATCGCATTGCGCTTTGACATATTCGTTACTCCGATTGAAAGCACAATGGTAACAACAGTTGCAAGTCCCTCCGGAATTGCGGCAACTGCAAGAGAAACAGCAATCATAAACGTGTCAAGAAACATATCTAAACCTGCACCGCTGCCCGAAGCAAACGCACGGATGATATTTATGGCAAAAATCACAACGCAGATTCCGATAACGAGCTTTGTAAGCACACCCGAAAGCTCGGACAGCTTCATCTGAAGCGGAGTTTTTCCGTCCTTTGCCTGCGTAAGGGCATCGGCAATTTTGCCCATTTCCGTGTCCATTCCGGTCTGTGTTACAACAGCGCGCCCTCTTCCGTAAACAACCGTACTGCCGGAGAAAACCATATTTTTTCTGTCTCCGAGCGAGATATTCTCGCCCGAAAGCGTATCTGCTGTCTTTGTAACAGGCACGGACTCTCCCGTAAGCGCAGCTTCTTCTATTTTCAGGCTTGCCGCCTCAAGAAGCCTTGCATCTGCAGGGACCGCATCTCCCGCTTCAAGCACAATAACGTCACCTACAACAAGGTCTTCGCTGTGAACGGTGATAAGCTTGCCGTCACGGATTACCTTTGATGTCGCCGCCGCCATCTCCTGCAATGCCGCAATGGACTTTTCTGCTTTGCTTTCCTGCACAACACCGAGCACTGCGTTAATGAGAACAACCGCCATAATGATTATAACATCTGTCGGGAAATGATTCTCATAGACCGCCATCACTCCCGCAATAAGCGCCGCGACAATAAGAATAATCGTCATCGGCTCGGCAAGCTGTCTGAAAAAGCGGTGAAGAAGTCCTTCACCTTTTTCTTCGCGCAATTTATTTTTTCCGTTTTTTGCAAGCCGCGCGTCTGCCTCAGCTGAGCCGAGTCCGTTTTCCGACGCGGACAGAGAACGCAAAACCTCGCTTGCATCACTTAAATACTCTTTCATACCTGTAGTCATTCCTTTCTGTTGTGTTTATTATATGCTTTTTATATATAAAAAAGACTCATTTGCAAAAATTGCAAATAAGTCTCATCATTTAAAATAAAGCCAGAGCGAAAAACGCACGGTTGTTGACTTTACTGCGCCACAGCGCCGATTACTCCCTTTTTGTAAAACTAATTATAAATCATTCCGGAAAATTTTTCAAGCAGGAATTTGTAAATTATTTTTTAATACGTGCGGGTGCTGAAGCACCCGCACGAAAGTTCTTTTATTCTGCTGCCGCTTCCTCCGCAGCCTTTTTCTTTTTTGTTTCCTTTTCAAATGCGACGTTTCCGACCTTGACGTTTACTGCACTTACAGAAAGACCGGTCATAGATTCAACTGCACTGATAACGTTTCCCTGAACGGATTTTGCCACCGTGGGAATAACAAAGCCTTTTTTTACGGTTATTGTGAGGGCGATTTCTGCGCTGTCCTCACCTATCGTAATTTTAACGCCCTTTGAGCTTGCCTTTTTTCCGAGAAAATCCGCAACCGTCGATGCACCAAGGGCTGCGACGCCGTCAATCTCCAATGCCGCAATAGATGCAATGGATGCTATAACCTCTTCAGATATCGTAACACTTCCGTTTTCGTCTGTTTTTGCTACATATTCTTTAATTTCAGCCATACCGATATACACTCCTTATTATGTGTTATATCTATAGTATACCTCATTTCTTACTTAATTTCAATAATTTTTATCTGTCCCGGCAAAAAATCTGTTTCGCTTACCGCGATATCCTTAATTTTTGTAGTATCACTTGCCGAAAGTCCTTCCTCAGGTGCCGTGACAATAACGTTTACTCCCGTGTCGTTTATGAGCGCAACGCAGTCGGTATATCCCTTTGCTTTTACAAGCGTTTCTATCCGCGTTTCACTGACTGCGCCCGTTGAGATTGTTTCAATGCTTTCTGCCGCGCTGTCACGCGATGCCTCTGAAAGATTTTCTTCGGAAAGTGCTTCTTTCAAGGTTGTAAGCGCGGTATCACGCGCCTTTTGCTTTTCCTCACGCGCGCGACTGAAATACTCTGTAACGTCACCGTTTGCGTCCTTTTTAACATTTTCTTCGCCTTCCTGCGCCGTTTCTTCCGTCCCTGAAACCGTGCTGCTCTGTCCGAGATTACCTTCTATCCTTTCGGAATCAACCTCGGGATTCACCGTGTTCATATTGAGATAGACCGCCACACACACGAATAAAATAATCACCGTTGCCACAAGATTTTTCTTCTTCATACTTAAACTCCTTCACTCTTTCATTTTTATAACGCTTATTCTATCACTGCGAAGTCCCGTAAGCGCAGACACCGCTTCAATCACTTTACCGCGAAGCGCTGCGCTCGCAGCACCGTCACATATAACCACAGCGCCCCGAAACTCAGGATACATTTCCTTTATGAGAACAGGCGTCTCTTCACCTGCGCCTCCGCTTATGATGCTCGGCTTTGTGTCAACATCGCTTTCCCTCGCCCTTTCATCCTCGCGCCGGCTTTCGCGCGCTTCTTTTGCAAAAACGCTTTCCGGTCCGGAGCTTACCGAAAGCATCACCTTGCATCTCCCCACCCCCTCACACTCAGAAAGAGTCCTCTCCACCTGCTTTTCAAATGCCTGCAGATTAAAGTTTTCTGACCTTTTTTCTTCTTTTCCGCTCTTTTCACCGGCAGGAAACGTCAAAAGCAAAAAACCCACCGCAATGACAAGTAATATGTATTTGTATCTTGCCGCAAAGTCTGTTATTTTCACAACACCCTGTTTTACTTCCGTCATTTTTCTGTCTCCCTTTCAAGCCTCTGATATTCGCGCGAGATACCAAGCTCCTTCTCTACAAGCTCCGATGCGGCAACAAGCTCTGTCTCGTTTTCTGCCGTTATATACACGGTATGCGGTGCTCCGTCTTTGCACTGTACGGTAATATCACACTCTATCCCCGAGCTTTCTGCTCTCTGCAATATATATGCGCGCGTGTTTTCTTCTATGAGCTTTTCCTTGATGTTCTCCTGCTCATCAAGAAGTTTTTCATATCTTTTTTCCGCCTCGTGCGAATATTTTTCCATTTCATCGGACAGAGCGGAAACGTCAACACGGCTTATTGGTGACAGAAGCGTCGCCGTCATGAGAAGGAGCGAGGCAAGCGTGACAGCTCTGCCCGCTGCATTTTTCGGACATAGCGCGCCTATAACGGAAACGATGAGCGTCACCGCCGCGATTGAAGTTATCCAGTTCTGAACAAACTGCATCTATCCCACCCCCGCACTGCTCATTGCCGCAACTATAGTTATGAAAATAACCGTCACGCAGGATGATGCCATGGCAAGCACAAGCCCGAAGCTTTGACCGAGCCTGTCGCAAAGCTCCGAGATACTTCCGCCTATCATCGGCGATGCACACACCGCGCATACCTTGAACAGAATATAGTTCCCTGCAAGAGAACAAAACGGGACAACGCACGCTGTCAGCACGACAAGCATCCCGAACACCCCGACGGTATTTTTAATCACCGCAGCACCGGACAGCACCGTTTCCGCCGCATCCGCCATTATTCCGCCGACAATCGGCACACCGCCGACCGCAAGCTGCATCACGCGCAGTCCCGCTTTATCCACGCTCCCCGAAAAGATGCCTGCAATGGTTATGTATGATATAAACGCGCCAAGAAGAAATTTAAGCGACACCGAAACTATTTTTGCCGCCATATCCCCTATCTTGCGCAATGAATCATTTCTAACTGCAGCATTTGCCGTTGCGGCGAAAATATTGATATAAACAAGCGGAAGAAGAACAGCGCTGATAACAGAAACGAGCACATCCCCGAAGAACGCTGAAGCCGCCGCCTTTGCAATTGCCGCTCCCGGCACTCCGCTTGCCGCCTCTGCCGCCGCTATGGTCGGAAGAAGTGCCTTTGAAAAAGAGTCAAGCTGATAAATCAGGTCACGTCCCATCCCGATAACGCTCCTGATGCTTCCCGCTGCCGCCGCAGTTACCGCGAGGGCCGAAGCGAGTGACAGCGCAAGGTTTACCGTTGATGAATCCTTTGCATTTCCCATCGCGCTCACCGCACCGCCAAGCATTGATATCGCAACAACCGATACAACACATCTCATACCGCTCATCAGCACGGTTTTTAAATTTCTGCCGAGCTTATCCCATATTACTGCAAGGCCGTCCTTGAATGATATGTCAACGGAAAGCTCAACATCTGATGCCTCATCCGGAACGGCGCGAATAAGCTCATCCGTACCGAGGGCAGAAAGCCCGCGTTCATAAAAATCATTTTCCGCCGCACTGCACGGAAGTGAAAATAAAATCAGTACCACCGCAAAACACAGAACTTTTTTCATATGTATCTATGCCTCCATACGCGCACAACATATTTATAAATCCAAAATGCAACGCATTTTGCACCTCAACTATTACCTCTTAACTCTTATCTCTTACCTGTCCGAATTCATTCGGACACTACATACCTATTTGCCGGAGCACTGCAAGCATCAAGGGTGCCGCGCACATCACCGATGCCGCGCCTGCCACAAGCTCAATATACGAAGCCGCGGAGCTTACCCCCGCATCTCTGCACACATCGCACCCTATGCGCGAAACAATGCTTATCCCGACGCACCGAAGCACGGGGGAAAGAAGCTCACGGTCTATTCCCGCACCACCTGCAAGCTCGTGAATAAATTTCACCACAGAGCCGAGAACTCCCGATGCCGCAAACACCATTCCGACGATGAGTGCAAGCGTCATAACTACCGCCATCTCCGGAACACTTTTCCGAAGCAGCGATGCCGTTATAACTCCCACAAGCGCAATAGCGCAAACACGAACAACCTCTCCCATATACTCAGAAACCAAAAGTGGATTTTACAAGGTCAAAGAGGTTGCTTATCTCGCGCACTATGATCATAAGCACAACTATAAGCCCCGCAAGCGTCGTCATCATCGCCTGCTCCTCGCGCCCCGAGCGCACAAGAAGCTGGTTGAGAACAGCCACAAGTATTCCTATTGCCGCAACCTTGAAAATTAAATCAACCTGCATTTTTATAACAATTCCTTTTCTCTTCACTATTCTCTTTTATCTCTGATCTAATGAAAAATTTTTTCAGCCTTCGCTTTTCGCATTCAGATAAAAACTATAACAAGAGATATCCCACATATGATACCGAGCTTTGTGTACAGTCCGCCAAGTCTCCGGCGGTCACTGTCCGCAACGGAGAGAATTGATTCGAGTGTCCTTGACGTGCGCTCAATGCTTATTCGCTGCTCATCCGCGCTGTATCTGCCAAGCACGTTCCCGAGTGATACCAACTCTTCTTTTTCCCGCGCGCCGAGCGTAAGCGCTGTGTTATATGTAAGCTGTTTTCTCCAGATAATTCCAAATGGAATATCTCCGCGCCGCTTCATTTCATCCGCACATTCAGAGAAAAAACTGCAAAACGGCTCCGGCATTTCTCTGCCGAGCTTTTGCAAAACCGCCTCAAGCGGGCTTAACATCTCCGCAATTTCCGAGCGCATAATCTCAAGAGCACGGCAGAACATGGAAAGCGTGCGCACACGCGCCGTAAGCTCTGCCGATGCCGAAATACCGATAAGCGCCGCGCCGCCGGCAAGAAGGATTGCTCCTATTGCTTTTATCATTTTTACCATCCTTTCATCCTACACATTTTCAACCCTTTTCAAAAACCCGTCACCGTCTTTTTCAAGCGTGACCGCACATTCAAAAACCTTCATATCAAAAAGCTCACGGTATGTATCGCGCCGCACAAGCTCTGATAAATTCTTTCCGTGTGCAGTCGCTAAAATCCCCGTTCCACACCCGAAAATACTTTTCACTGCCCTGCAGTCAGCTTCATCGGAAATCTCATCCATCGCAATAACATCCGGTGTCATTGCCCTGAGAAGCATCATACTCCCGCGAGCTTTGTCAACACCGTCAAGCACGTCCGTACATCTTCCCACATCAAGCTGAGGAACACCTCTGTACTTCGCGGCAATTTCTCCTCGCTCGTCCACAAGTGATATACGCATACCCGCATTGGAAAGACTTCGCACAAGATCACGCAAAAGCGTTGTCTTTCCACATCCGGGCGGTGCAACAATCAGCATGTTGCGAAAGCTCCCTTTTTTCATTAACTCGCCGTATACGCTATCTGATATACCTTTTATCTCCTTTGCTATGCGTATTGAAACGGACGACAGCTCCCGCATTCCGAAAACGCCGTCTGCACTTTTTACAACACTGCCGCAAAGCCCTACTCTGTGTCCTCCGCGGACGGTAACAAATCCCTGTGCCACACTTGTCCGCGCGCAGTGAAGCGAGCTTTCCGTAGCAAGCTCTAAAACATCGGAAAGGTCCTCCGCCGTAACACCTTGTAAAAGCTGTTTCTCAGCTCCGTTTACGAATACCGTAAAGCCACACCCGGCACGCAGGCGAAGCTCACGGGCATTTCGCTTTTCCTCGGGCGAAAGAGCTTGCGCCACTGCTCTGAACTTTTGCGGCAGAAACGTTGCCGCCTCTTCAAACGCTTTTATCATACTGCCCATCTCGGCTCTCTCCTTTGTGTCTTTACACCAACATTTTATGTACAAGCAGGAAACAATAGAACTGAAATTTCTGTTTTTGCACACATAACTGTTGATTAAACGGCGGAGAAGTGGTAGAATATACATATAATAAAATCATTAACACCTTAGGAGGTTATACATATGGATTATCAGAAGCTTCGCAACGGAAGTGACATCCGTGGAGTTGCACTTGACGGAATTGGAGGTCAGCCGATAACTCTTTTTGAGGATGTCTGCCGTGACATCGGCCGTGGCTTTGCGCTGTGGCTTATAAAGAAAACCGGAAAGAAGGCAGGTCTTCGCGTCTCGGTAGGCCGCGATTCGCGCCTTTCCGGTGAAAAGCTCGCTTCGTGGATCTGCTCCTCTATGACGGAGGCAGGCCTTGACGTTTGCGACTTTGGCATGGCAAGCACGCCGGCTATGTTTATGTCCACCGTAACGGAGGGGTATGAATACGACGGCGCAGTTATGATTACCGCAAGCCATCTTCCGTTTAATCGCAACGGTTTTAAATTCTTCACACGTGACGGCGGTCTTGAAGGCTCCGATATTAAAGAGATTCTCGCATTTGCCGAAAGCGATGAAGTGACAGGTCTTCCTGCCGGCAAGCTTACTACCGGCGAATTTATGAGCGCATATGCAGAAATTCTTGCAAATAAAATCCGCAAGGCAACGGGTTCTGATAAGCCGCTTTCCGGCTTCCGCATAGTTGTCGATGCAGGTAACGGTGCAGGCGGATTCTTCGTAGATAAGGTTCTCGCTCCGCTCGGTGCAAATACGGCAGGCAGCCGTTTCCTTGATCCTGACGGAAGCTTCCCGAACCACATTCCAAACCCCGAAGACAAGGAAGCCATGGAGAGCATTACCGAAGCTGTGCGCGAAACAGGCGCTGACCTCGGTATAATCTTCGACACGGACGTTGACCGCGCCGGCGCAGTTCTCTCAGACGGAAGCGAGCTTAACCGCAATCGCATCATTGCCCTTCTCTCGGCAATTCTTCTGCGTGAGCATCCGGGAACAACAATCGTTACCGACTCCATAACCTCCACAGGTCTTGCAAAATTCATTGCAGAAAAGGGCGGTGTTCACCACCGCTTCAAGCGCGGATACCGCAATGTTATAAACGAATCTGTCCGCTTGAACCGCGCAGGACAGGACAGCCAGCTTGCAATTGAGACATCAGGACATGGCGCGCTCAAGGAGAATTACTTCCTTGATGACGGTGCATATCTCGTCACAAAGCTTCTTATCGAGCTTGCCCGCGGCAAAAAGGAAGGCTATACGCTTGAGTCTCTTATCAGCACGCTTGACGAGCCGGCAGAGAGCGTTGAGTTCCGTATGAACATCCTTCTCGACGATTTCAAGGCATACGGTCAGAACGTTATTGACGAGCTTTCGGCATATGCAGAAAAGCAGTCCGGCTGGTCGCTTGCGCCGAGCAATTTTGAGGGCGTGCGCGTAAACCTTGATAAGGAACACGGCAACGGCTGGTTCCTTCTCCGCTTGTCTCTCCACGACCCGCTCCTTCCGCTTAATATCGAAAGCGACGAGGTCGGCGGTGCAAAGAAAATTGCAGCCGAGCTTGCGGAATTTATAAAGGCATACGACAAGCTCGACGCCGCGGCACTCATTAATTTTGCAAAATAGTTTTTTCTTCTTTCTTTATCCTTTCTAAACAACAACACACCGGATGGCTTTGCCATCCGGTGTGTTGTGCTATTATCTTTTAAACGCCTTTCATTGTAAGGCCTATTCTCTTTTTATCCACATCAACGGAAAGAACCTTTACATTGATGATGTCACCAACAGAAAGCACCTCTGACGGATGCTTTATAAACTTATTGCTTATCTGAGAAATGTGAACAAGTCCGTCCTGATGCACGCCTATATCAACAAACGCACCAAAATCTATAACGTTGCGGACAGTTCCGGTCAGCGTCATACCTTCCTTTAAATCCTTGATGTCAAGAACATCCTCACGCAGACTTGCCTCGGGAAGCTCTCCGCGCGGGTCACGTCCCGGCTTTGCAAGCTCGCGGATGATATCGTGAAGCGTAGGAACGCCGATACCAAGTTCTTCTGCAAGAGATGAAAGATCTGCACCTGCCGCCGCATCGGTAAGCTTATCGCCCTGCTCAAGAATGTCTTTCTCGTCGATTCCAAAATGAGCAAGAAGCGCCTTTGCCGCCTTGTATGACTCAGGGTGAACTGCCGTATTGTCAAGAACATTACTGCTTCCCGGAACTCTTAAAAATCCCGCACACTGCTCAAAAGCCTTTGCACCGAGCTTCGGCACCTTTTTAAGCTCTGCACGCGAGGTAAAGCTTCCGTTTTCTTCACGGTACGCAACGATATTTTTGCATACGGTTGATGTAAGCCCCGATATATGCCCGAGAAGCGCCGCAGATGCAGTGTTGAGATCCGCACCAACGCTGTTTACACAATCCTCAACAACGCCGTCAAGCGCACCCTCAAGGCGTTTCTGCGGCATATCATGCTGATACTGACCGACGCCTATCGCCTTCGGCTCAATCTTTACAAGCTCTGCCAAAGGATCCTGAAGTCTTCTTGCGATTGATACAGCAGAACGAAGCGTAAGATCAAACTCCGGCATTTCCTCTGCCGCGAGCTTTGATGCGGAATACACCGATGCACCCGCTTCCGAAACAACCATATATGAAACCTTTTCGGGGATTGATTTTAAAACCTTCGAGCAGAACATCTCCGTTTCCTTTGATGCCGTGCCATTTCCTATCGCTACAATTTCAACTCCCCAACGGGATATTTTGTCTTTTAAAATCTCAGCCGAGCGCGCCTCCTGCCCTGCACCGTGCGTGGGATAGATAACTGCAGTGTCGAGCACCTTACCGGTCTTGTCAACAACGGCGAGCTTGCATCCTGTACGGTATCCCGGGTCAAGACCGATTGCCGTTTTCCCTTTAACCGGAGGCGCAAGAAGCAGCTGGCGCAGATTCATACCGAAAAGCTTTATCGCATCCTCTGCCGCGGCATCCGTAAGCTCCGAGCGGATTTCGCGCTCAATTGACGGATATATAAGGCGGGAATATGCATCCTCACAAGCGTTGCGAACAACCGCAGCACACGCACTTGTTCCCTGAACATAGAGGGAACAGATGCTGCTCAGCGGTCTCTGCGGATCTGTCTCAACCGATACCTTCAGAAATCCTTCCTTTTCACCGCGGTTAAGCGCAAGAACACGGTGCCCTGCAAGCTTTTCAACCGGCTGACGGAACTCATAATACGTGGCGTATACGCTATCCTCTCCCTCTTTTGCCGCCTCTGCGATAACAATTCCGTGGAAACGGACAAGGTTTCTTACGCGCTTGCGGACCTCGGCATCATCGGACACGTTTTCCGCGATGATATCAGACGCACCTGCAAGTGCTGCATCCTCATTCTCAACGCCTTTTTCTGCATCTATATACTGCTTTGCCATCTCAAACGGGTCTGCAGATGTGGTCTGCGATGCCATAATTTCTTCTGCAAGCGGCTCCAGTCCCTTTTCACGGGCAACCGATGCGCGCGTTTTTCTTTTCGGGCGGAACGGACGGTAGATATCATCAATTTCCGAAAGAGTTTCTGCCTTATCGAGTGCGGCAGATATCTCTTCGGTGAGATTTCCTTGTGCTTCAATAAGCCCTCTCACCTCTTCGCGGCGGGCATCAAGGTTACGGAGATACTCAAGCCTGTCCGCGATCTGACGTATGGTCTGATCGTCCATTGTTCCGTGCATTTCTTTTCGATAACGTGCAATAAACGGAATGGTGTTTCCTTCATCAAGTAACGCAATAATATTTTCCACATAATCCTCGCGGACAGAAAATGCCTCCGCGATAATCTGAGCATAAGCCATTTTTATTTTCTCCTCCGTAATAAAAGAAGGGTGCCCTATCAGGCCATCAGCCCGAACAGAACAACCCTCCCTGTATTTTTTAGCCTCTGTTTCTGAATATTTTTTCTATCATCTCAAACGGATCGTCATCCTTCTCTTCGGGAAGCGCTACCTGCTCCGGCTCTGTTTCCTTTGCATCCGTATCAAACTCAGCATAAGAGCTTGTGAACTTTGAGAACAGATTTGCGCCGTCATCCACGTTCGGTGCCGGAGCTTCCTTCTTCTCTTCCTTTACCGGAAGCGGAGTGGATTTACCCTCAAAGCCGGTTGCGATAACAGTAACGCGGATTTCGTCTTCAAGAGACGGGTCAAACGCCGCACCGAAGATGATGTTTGCATCCTCGTGAGCTGCCTCTCTTACCATCTCAGCTGCAATTTCAACCTCATCAAGACCGATATCAAGAGAGCCTGTGATGTTGATGATAACACCGTGAGCACCATTGATTGAAGTTTCAAGAAGCGGGCTCTGAATCGCGATACGTGCAGCCTCTGCTGCTTTATCCTTACCCGATGCACGGCCGACACCCATATGAGCATAGCCTGCATCCTTCATAATCTTCTTAACGTCAGCAAAATCAAGGTTAACAAGACCGCCGCCGGAAATAAGCTCCGAAATGCTCTGGATCGCCTGGCGAAGAACATCGTCTGCGATTTCAAATGCATTGAGGAAGGTTATCTTCTGCTCCGAAACGCACTTCAATCGCTCGTTCGGGATAACGACAAGCGAGTCAACCTTCGCGCGGAGAGTTTCAATTCCCTCTTCTGCCTGAAGCATACGGCGCTTGCCTTCAAAGCCAAAGGGCTTTGTAACAACACCGATCGTGAGAATTTCCATCTCCCTTGCAATTTCTGCAACGATAGGTGCCGCACCTGTTCCGGTGCCGCCTCCCATACCTGCCGTGATGAACACCATATCGGTGCCCTCAAGCATTTTCTTTATTGCTTCGCGGCTTTCCTCTGCCGCTTTCTTTCCGACCTCGGGATCGGAGCCTGCGCCGAGCCCCTTCGTCAGCTTTTCACCAAGCTGAACTCTGTAGGTTGCGCAGGATTTCTGAAGTGCCTGGCGGTCTGTATTCATAACAATGAACTCAACTCCGCGAACACCCGAATTGATCATCTGATTAACGGCGTTACCCCCGCCGCCGCCTGCTCCTATAACTTTAATAGGTACAATAACATCTGTGCCGGTATCCAACTCGAAAGGCATATGTAAATCCTCCTTGAGATTATCTTTTGTGATTACTATTACATATTATATATTTTATATGTTTTTTGTCAAAAGGTCAATAGTAATAATCAAATTATTATAAATTTTTTTGATTTTTTATTGTTTCAGGAATTTTTTTCTTCCGGATTCTGCGCATCCTTCTCACCTTCCGCACCTGTATCCGACGCGGAATCTGTCGTTTCCTCGGGCTGATCCGTTTCTGCGTCTGCAACCGGTTCCTCGTTAACACCTTCCACAACAGGCGTCTCCTGCTTCTTTTCAGAAAGATCAATGGAAGCATTTGGACGGAAGCGTGCCTCTTTGACCGCGCTTACGTTTATCGTTCCCTTGTCAAAATCGTTAAGCTGTCCGATCACCGCCCGAAGCATCTCTATCTTCTTGGCAAGCTCGCTTGCATCGCCCAAAACAATAAGAAACCGGTCCCCGTAAACAAGATTTATATCATACAGCTTATCAATTTCAATGCGAGAAATGCTTTCTGTCATCCCTGTATGGCGAAGTGATGTGAGCACCTCACGCAGAACCGGAAGCTGGTCCTGATTTTTCAGGATAAGCGGCGAGCCGGCAACAGGAGTCATAACCTCACACCCCGATATTTTCGGCACCTTTATCTCCGTATCCGGCGCGATTCGCTCAAGGATGTGGGCGTTGCTGTCTATCAACCAGCGGTTCCCGTCCGAAACCACATATGCCGCCGCAACGCGCTCGGTAATTTCAAACAAAAAGGTATCGGGAAGCTTTCTGCGGATTTTTATCTGTTCAATATACGGGTATTCCAAAAGGAGCTTTTCCGCAACCTCGAACTTATTTATCATAAACATATTATCGCCCGTTTTTATCCCCGAGCTTTCAACGATATCGGCAGCCGGGTATCGCACACTTCCGCTCACCCGCACCTCCGCAACCTTCAGAAATACCGTTACCGATGCAACAATCGCCCCTATAACAATCAAAAACGTAAGCAACGACAGCACAAAGCTACCGTTTCTCTTTTTTCTTCTGCGCCGTCTTGCCGCCATTTTTCATCCTCTTCTCTTTCGTATATTTTCTCAACTGCGTTTTATATCCGCACCAAGACACGACATACTTTCTTCTATTCTTTCATATCCACGGTCAATATGATGGATTTCACCGATTTCACTTCGACCTTCAGCCGCCATCGCCGCAACAACAAGTGCTGCACCGCCGCGTAGATCCGTTGCTTCAACAGAGCATCCGCAAAGCTTCGGAACACCGTACACAAGGGCGACTCTTCCCTCCGTCTTTATATCCGCACCAAGCCTGCAAAGCCCGCCTATATGCCGGTAGCGTCCGTCAAAAATGGTTTCTACAAACATACTTGTGCCCACACATTTTGTTGCAAGCGCCATAAGCGGAGGCTGGGCATCGGTCGGAAACCCCGGATACGGCATTGTTCTGATGCACCTGAAGGACGAAAGCCTTCCTGTGCGGATTATATCCACAAAGTCACGCCCGACAGCAACATCGCACCCCACAGCATCAAGAACCGATGTTACAGTAGAAATATGCTCAGGCACAATGTTTTCCACACGCACATGTCCTCCGCACAGCGCGGCGGCACACATAAACGTAGCCGCACATATTCTGTCCGGTATCACGCAGTGTGACACGCTGCCGAGCTTTTTCCTTCCGTTTATTACAATCGTTGAGCTTCCCGCACCGGAAACCTCAGCGCCCATCTTCACAAGAAAATTCTGCAAATCTTCAATCTCCGGCTCACGCGCGGCGTTGAAAATACGCGTTCTGCCCTCGCACGCGGTAGCGGCGAGCATTGTATTTTCCGTCGCACCGACGCTCGGAAACGAAAGAACAATATCGCGTCCTCTCATCCTGCGCGCCTCACAGCTTATCGCGCCTCCGTTTTCCCGGATATGCGCACCGAGGGATTTCAGAGCAGAAATATGCAGATCAATAGGACGTGCCCCCAGCTCACACCCACCGGGAGTGAACAGCGAAACTCTTCCGAGCCGCGCAAGCATTGCTCCCATAAATATCACGGATGAACGCATTTCGCGCATAAGCTCATCCGGTATTTCGTAATTTTTTGCATCCGTCGAATCGACAACAACAGTATTCCCCTCAAACGTCACCTTACAACCGATGCATCTGAGAATTTCAATCGCCGCATCAACATCACGCAATCTCGGGCAGTTATGTATTTCATTTATACCCGAATTGAGAATCGTTGCGGCAAGAATCGGAAGAACACTGTTTTTTGAACCGTGGACGGACACTTTCCCGTCAAGCATTCTTCCTCCGTTTACAATCAATGTGCCCATAACAAGAAAGCACCCTCCCACTTGTTTTCAACGTCGGCCGAACATTGTTTTCACAGTATTCTATGCAACGTTACACAATTGGGTTACTTTTTGTTATTTTGCTATAATACGCATCATTTCTTCATAGATGCGCTCAGTGCCGTCAAGTATGGCATTTTTCAGGAGATTTTCCGACATTCCCGATCTCTTCTCCGCATTTTCCAAAAGCTCTTTTGCAGTGTCATACAGCATCTGCGGAGACGCATTTTTCTCTTCTATTACAACCGCACCGCCCGAAGCCGCAAGCTCGGATGCATTCTTAAACTGATGATTGTCGGTCACGTTCGGTGACGGCACAATTATTGCCGGCACCCCGCGCGCACTGACTTCCGAAAGCGTTCCCGCACCACCGCGGCACATAACAACATCTGCCGCCGCAAGCACACGAGGCATATCATCAATATACTCACGCAAGGTTATAAAGCTTTGGTTTTGTAGGTCAATCCCCATTTCCCTTATTGCATCGGGCATCCACTCGTAGCCGAACTTGCCCGTGGCGTGAATATGAAAAAATCCACCGGGATTTTCGTTTTCTATCTGAATTACCTGTGCAATCGCCTTATTCATTTCTCTCGCACCGAGAGATCCCCAGAAGCTTACAAGAAGAGGCTTTGTAACGCCAAGCTCGTGCCGCGCCATTTCTCTGTCATACATAAGAATATCACCGCGGACGGGATTTCCCACCACCGCGCAGGATGCTCTCGCGGGAAGTTTTTTTCTGCTTGCCTCAAAATTCAAAAGCACGCGCGTAACGCGCTTTGCAAGCATACGCGTTGCAAGACCGGGATATGCGTTTGATTCGTGCACAACCGTGGGTATTCCAAGCCTTACCGCTGCCGAAAGCACGGGATAGCACGCATATCCGCCTGTACCCATAACTATATCGGGGGAAAACTCTTCAATAAGCTTTTTTGCATCACGTTCGGCAGAAAAAACACGCTTTATCGCATCTATATTAGATACAATGCCCGAAAGCCCTCTTTTTCGGGATATCGGTTTTGATTCTATCGTCTTTATCTCAAACCCGGCTGCAGGCACCAAGCGCTCTTCCATACCACCGCTCACGCCTACAAAGAGAATGTCCGCACTTTTTTTCTTTTCCTTCACAAGCTTTGCAACAGCAAGCGCAGGGTTAATGTGTCCGCCCGTACCGCCGCACGCAAACATAAAGCGCATAAAGTTACCCTCCTATCCGGCTTTTTTTGCCGGAATATACCTTGAAACAGAAAGAACAATTCCCATCTCAATAAACAGCATCCAGAGTGCAGTACCTCCGTATGAGAAGAACGGAAGTGCAGCACCGGTAACAGGAAGCACACCTGTTACAACGCCTATATTGAGAACCATCTGAAGTGCAACCATTGTTGTCACCCCTCCGGCAAGAAGCGAGCCGAACTTATCCCGCGCATGAAGCGCGATCCAGTAACCGCGGATTATGAGAAGTGCAAACAGCGCAAGAATCAGTATAGCACCTATAAAACCGAGTTCTTCACACACTATCGCAAAGATAAAGTCGTTATGCGCCTCCGGTAGATACAAATACTTCTGACGGCTGTTTCCGAATCCCAGTCCAAGCGCACCGCCCGAACCGATTGCATACAACGACTGGATAATCTGATATCCGTCACCGCGCGGGTCGAGAAACGGATTAAGCCACGTCTCAACTCGCTTGCGCGCATAATCAAGAAAGCTTATTGCGGCGGCACCTGCAACGCCCGCCGTTCCTATCGCGCCGACAAACCATCCCCAGTGCGTACCGCCCATAAACATAAGTGCCGCACCGACACCTACAATAAGCACGGCACCGGAAAGGTGCGGTTCCAAAAACATAAGTCCTGCAAGAACCGCCAGAATTGCGATATACGGAAGTACGCCGTGGCGGAATGTGTGCATTTTTTCCGGTTTTGCCGAAATCATCGCTGAAAACAACAGAATTACAGCCAATTTTGCAAATTCCGACGGCTGAAACTGTATAAAACCAAGATTAATCCAGCGTTTTTCACCAAAATTTCCTTTTCCTATGAAAAGAACCAGCACAAGCAACACGATTGTTCCGATCATAAAAACCGGAGACCACATACGGAAAATGCGATAATCCATAAAGCTTACGATAATCATTATTGCAATACCGGACAGCGCAAATATCCCCTGACGCGTAAAATAATATGTTGAAGGAAGCCCCTCATAATATGCCGTGGCAAAGCTCGCCGAAAACAGCATAAGAAGACCTATTCCCATAAGCACAACCACGAGAATGAGAAAAGGATAATCTATTGTTCCTCGCACGGCACGGGTTTTGCCGTTCTGCGATACACTCGTTTTCCTTGCCATATATCCCATCCACTCCAAACATTAAAACTTAAAACAATTTGCCCATAATACCTGCAAATCCTGCAAGCGCACCTATCGCCGAAACAGTCATAAAAATTGCACAAATTTTCTTTTCATTCCATCCGCTCATCTCAAAATGGTGATGTATCGGTGACATTTTAAACAGACGTTTTCCGTGAGTAAGCTTAAAATACGATACCTGAAGAATAACGGAAAGAGCCTCTGCAATATAAACGATACCCATAAGGAGAAGAACCAGCGGCATATCATACGCAAAAGCCATCCCGCATACCGCGCCGCCGAGAAACAGCGAACCGGTATCTCCCATGAACACCTTTGCGGGGTTGAAGTTGTAAATAAGAAATGCCGCAAGCGCTCCGAAAAGCGCAGATGCAAAAATGCCGACTGTTGAGTATGCCATATAAGCGCCGATTATTGCAAACACCAAAGCAACAGGCATTGTAACGCTCGTAGCAAGACCGTCAACTCCGTCGGTCAGGTTAACTGCATTTACCGTTCCGACAATAGCAAGAAGCATTATTATCAGATACGGAACCCAAGAGACACTTATCGTAATATTAAAGAAAGGTATATAGAATGCCGGTGTGAGGTCTCCCAGAACTCTCAGTAAAGAAAGAAATACCGCCGCAGACGTAAGCTGCAAAAGAAGTTTTTGCGTCGCGGTAAGCCCCTGATTTTTCTTCTTCATTATCTTGGCATAGTCATCAATAAATCCGATAAACCCGAACACCGCCGCGAACAAGAATACAATTATATGCCTCAGATCCCCCTGCATCATATACGGCACACCGACAAGCACTGCTGCGGCACCGCTTCCGATAATGAACATTATTCCGCCCATCGTCGGGGTTCCCTGCTTCCCCATATGCCATTTAGGACCTATTTCAAGAATCTTCTGTCCGAACTTGAGCTTGCGAAGGTACGGAATCAGCACCTTTCCGAAAAGATATGTAATCACAAAGCCCAGTCCTGCCGCCGCGAGATATTCCGCAATCATTTTTTCTACTCCCTTTCACCCTGCAGATGTTCAAGCACCTGCCACATCTTCGTCCCGTAACTGCCTTTTACAAGCAGTGCATCTCCTGCCTTCAAATGTTCTGAAAGCTTAGCTGCAATACTCTTTTTATCCTCACAGATTATACATTTTTCGCCTGCACCGGCAAGGTAGCTTTCTGCATATTCTCCGGTGACAAATACCATATCGGCGCACGCAGCTGCAACCTCACCAACCTGCCGGTGAAATTCTTCCGCGTTTTCTCCAAGCTCACGCATATCACCGAGCGCACATATGCGTTTTCCGTCCACATTAAAATCACGGAGAAGCGATAGCGATGCGCGCATTGAATCCGGATTTGCATTATAGCAGTCACGAATAACCGTTGCACCGTTATATTCATATATATCCTGGCGCATTCCGGTATTTTTAAAGCGTGATAAACCTTCCGAAATTGCGTCATCATCCATACCGAGCGCTCTGCCAACCGCAATCGCGCTCAAAGCATCACGCACATTATGCTCACCGCCACAGGCGATAGTGAACTTCACAGCGCTTCCGCGAACGGTAAACGTTGATTCATACGCGCCGTTTGACAATATTTCACCAAACACATCACATTCCGCATTTTCAAGCCCGAACCATATAACGCGATGCTGTATTTTCCCACGCATTCCCCACAGAAGCGGGTCGTCTCCGTTAAGAACGGCAACGCCGTCCTTAGTAAGACCTTTGAAAATCTCCGTTTTTTCGCGAAGAACTCCTTCTTTTGTTCCGAACGCTTCAAGATGGCTTGCGCCGATAGTTGTTATCACTGCAACCTCCGGCTCGGCAATCCTTGCAAGAGGCAGAATCTCGCCAAAATGGTTCGTTCCGATTTCGAAAACTACGGCTTCATGGCTTTTGTCAAGCCCAAAAACAGTGAGCGGAAGCCCTATGTTGTTATTATAATTTCCTTGTGTCTTGTGCGTCTTAAATGACGCTGAAAGAGTTGCGGCACACATCTCCTTCGTTGTTGTTTTTCCAACGCTTCCGGTTATGCACACGCGTCGCAAATGGAGCGTTTCAAGATATCCTTTTGCGATTTTGCCGAGCGCGGTGACAGTGTCATCAACTATAATCTGCGGAATCCGAAGTCCGTGTATCTCACGTGAAACAAGAACAGCCGATGCACCTTTTTTCTCCGCATCGTGCGTAAAATCATGCCCGTCAAACTTTTCTCCGCAAATGGCAACAAACATTTCTTTCCCGCGTATCTCGCGATTATCGCGCACGATCCCCGTAATATAAGCATCTTCGCCGAGAAGTCTGCCGCCGCAAAGCTCCGAAATATACGCCGCGCTTAATTTTTCCATCATCTATCTCCTAAAATATTCGTTTACTATCTCACGTTCATCCATATGATGCTTTACGTGGTCTATCTCCTGATAGGTCTCGTGGCCTTTTCCGGCAAGCACAACTATATCTCCCTTTTCTGCAATTGAAAGTGCACGGAAAATAGCTTCACGTCTGTCCGTAACGCGCTCATAGTCCGAAGTCACTTCCTCAATGCCGGGTATTATGTCATCGATAATGGCATCCGGATTTTCCGTCCGCGGATTGTCAGATGTAACAATAACTAAATCCGCGTTCTCTGCGGCAATTTTTCCCATCTTCGGTCGCTTTGTAGCATCGCGGTCGCCGCCGCAACCAAACACTGCGATAACGCGCCCCTCAGCTATCTCTCGCACGGTTTTTAAAATATTTTCAAGGCCGTCCGGCGAATGAGCATAGTCTATCATAACGGTGTAATCTGTATCTGTCGGCACAACCTCGGCACGCCCCTTGACACCTTCGATTCCGCGAAGAGCCGCACTTATCTGCGGAAGCTTAAGTCCAAGGGAAAGCAGAACGCTTGCGGCACACATAGCATTATAAACCGAGAACTTTCCCGGAATGTTCATTTCTATTCTTCCAATAGTGTCAATTCCCACCAGTTCAAACTCGACAGATGCCGCCTTTGTACGAATGTTTTTAGCAACATAATCTGCGCTGTTATCCTTTGCGGAATACGTTACGGCACGGCACGGAACATTTTTCGCCATACGCCGTCCCGCTTCATCGTCGTAATTGATTACAGCGACCCTTGACTGTTCAAAAAGCTTTCTTTTCGCTTCTTCATATTTTTTCATCGTCTTGTGAAAATCAAGATGATCCTGAGTGAGATTTGTAAACGCACCAACGTCATACTCTATACCGAAAACACGCGAAAGCTCCAGCGAATGAGAGGAAACCTCCATAATAACGTGTGTGCACCCTGCATCTCGCATTTTTGCAAAAAGCGCCCAAAGCTCGTGCGATTCCGGAGTTGTTCGCTCCGTCGGAAGCACGGTATCTCCTATCATATTCTGGTTGGTGCCGATAAGCCCGCACATCGCACCGTTTTCTTCAAGCACGCGCTTTATAAGATATGTTACCGTTGTTTTTCCGTTAGTTCCGGTAATACCTATCATTTTCATATCCCGCGTCGGATTTCCGTAAAAGTTTTTTGCAGCGGCGGCAAGTGCGCGCCTTGCATCTTCAACAAGAATCTTATTTTTGCCCGGTGCATCTTTTTTATCTGTAATAAATGCACACGCGCCGTTTTCAAATGCAGATTTTATATATTTATTTCCGTCTGTCTCGTAACCGCGGATTGCGACAAAGACGGTGTCTTTCCCCACTTTGCGCGAATCACACTCAACACCGCACACCTCGGTGTCAAAATCCACATCAGCTGACAGCACTTCTATGCCGTTTAGTATGTCGCGAAGTTTCATAAGACTACTCTGCCTTTCTTTAAATTTACCGTGAAATACCCTCTGATACGCCGGCGATATCATAAAATTCTACCGATACCACAGTGCCTTTATTGAGCTTTGTTCCTTCCGGATACTGCTGCTTCGTTGCTCCCACAGCAGACGAACGCTCTGAAACCGCGCCGTTTGCTTTCATATACAAGCCTGCGTTTGTGAGCACTTTATTTGCAGACTCAGGCGTCATACCGATAACATTCGGCATCTCCACCTGCTCGCCTTCCGCCTTGCCGCCCATATATACAACAATCGTTGAATTTTTCGGGATTTTCGAGCCTTCTGCCGGGAGCTGATCCGTACAAACCTTTCCGTCGCCTACCGTTTTTATGGTAAACGAAGAATAGTTGCGGTTTGTGCTTAAAAGCTTGTTTACACCCTCGCTGGTTCCGCCGATGAGGTTGGGCATTGTTACCTCTGCTCCTACAAGCTCATCTGCAGTGTACGTCGGTTCAAATCCAAGATACGGTAAAATCTCACCAAAAACCTTTCCTGCCACAGGCGCGGCAAGCTGGCTACCCTCAAGATATATACCACGCGGAGTATCAAGCATTACGAGAATTGCAATCTCCGGGTCTTCCATAGGTGCAACGCCAAAGAAAGAAGCGATATACTTTTTCCCTTCCTCAGCGGTATATTCGTCAACCTTTTCGGAAGTACCGGTTTTACCGCCTATTCTGTATCCGGAAACCCTTGCGTTTTTACCCGTTCCCGTTGCAACAGTCTCTTCGATTGAAGCATTTATAAAATCAGATGTCTTTTCCGATATTATCTGCCGGACAATCTCCGCTTCATTCTTTTTTATAACTATACCATTATCGTCCACTATTTCTTTTACAAAATGCGGCTTCATAAGCTTACCGTCGTTTACCACCGCACCAACGGCACACACAATCTGCATCGGCGTTACTTTAAATGTCTGACCGAATGACGCAACCGCAAGGCTTACCTTATTCTTCGGATTTTTAAAATCCTTCTCGTTAAAGAAGTAGCCGCCCGCTTCGCCGATAAGGTCTACGCCCGTTTTATCCAGAAGTCCAAAGCCCTCGCAGTAGTTATAAAACTTTTCATTTCCTATTCTTGCCGCAATATTCATAAGTGCGCAGTTGCAGGATTTTTCAAGTGCCTGGGACAGCGAAACATTCCCGTGACCTTCGCGCTTCCAGCAGTGGATAGTTCTGTCGGCAACGCGAAGTCCGCCCGGGCAGTTAAAGCTTGAGTTTTCGTTCACAACGCCTTCTTCATATCCCATGGCTACCGTAAGTATCTTGAAAACCGAGCCCGGTTCATATGCATCTGAAATAAACTTATTTCTCCACGATGCCTGAAGCTCATTTGAACGTACGGTCTTTCTTTCATCCTCGCCCGCTTCTTCTATTCTTTTAAGCGCCTCGGGATCCGTTATTTCAAACGGTGCATTCAGGTCAAAATCCCCGTAAGTTGCCATAGCAAGGATTTCGCCTGTTTTTATGTTATAAACTATTCCGGCTCCGCGGTTTTCTATCTTTCCGTCAATAACCGCCGTACGGAGATGGTTTTCCAGCACCTGCTGAATCGTTTCGTCAATCGTCAGGACAAGATTCTGCCCATTCTGTGCGTCGTGATATTCCTCATATTGGAATGACATATCCGTTCCGCGTGCATTTTTTGCGGCAATAACTCTTCCCGGCATTCCTTTTAGGACATTTTCATATTTCATTTCAATGCCGAAAAGCCCGGTGTTATCGTCACCGCAAAAACCGATAACCTGCGATGCAAAGCTTCCGTAAGGATAATAGCGCTTCGTATCCTCGGCAAGGTGAATTCCTTTCACACCATGCTCCTTTATCTGTTCACGCAGCTTTGTTGCAGCCTCGATATCTATCTTCTTTTTTATTACCTGATAATAGCTTTTCTTGTTTTCCGTTTTCTTTAAAACGTCATCATATTCAAGCTCAAGCGTTTCTGAAAGAATTTTTGCAACAGTACGCGCATCTTCCTCTGTTTCCATCTCCGCAGGAGAAATAAACACAGTTTCCGCAGTTGCGCTTACTGCAATTTCCTTCATATTACGGTCATAGATAACGCCGCGCTTCGGCGTGATAACTGTATCACGGGTCTGTTGCTCTATCGCCATAGACTGATATTTTTTATAATCAATCAGCTGAATTTTTACGAGCGCTCCCACGAGAGGAAGAAATCCTACCGTAAGGCAGAAAAACATACAGAATATTATTCTGCCCAGTATTTTGTTTGACGGTCCTTTTCTCGCCACTTTAATATCACCCCGACTATATAAAGATGCGGAGAATGCAAAATCACAAACTCCGCTGATAATCCTTGCCTATAATTTATATTGTGGACACCGTCAATTTATGTATTCAATAACCGTTGAAAAGCCTTTCGCGAGCCCTGCAACGAGCTTCGATGTCGTCTGTGGCTTTTCCTCGCCTATCTCAAAGCGGTCTCCTCCGGATGTAGAGACATAGGTTATCTGTGACTTGTCAATTTTGCTCATACCGAGCTTCGTAACTGCCCAGTCGCGCACCTGAAGCGCGCCCATACGCTGATTGCGGCTCACCTCAAGCATCTGCACCTGCTCACGCAAATCTTCAAGCTCTGCTTCACGGCGACGGTTAATATCCGATGCCTCCGTAAGGTGAACATATGAATAAAGAAGAGCGATAAGCATCACAAATACAACTGCGCCGCAAAAAACGGAGAATCCGCTGATCTGCGGTCTTGCCTTTGCGCGTGCGGCGCTTCTTGCCGCTGTGCGTGCCTTTGCTCCTTTTTTGTTTACACTTGTACTGCGGTCAAATCTTGAAAGGTCGTATACCGGTTTACTTTTAGCTACTGCCTGCATATTCTTATGCCCTTTCCTTTCTTACAGTCGCTGCGCGACACGGACCTTTGCCGAGCGCGAGCGCGGATTTTTTTCTACTTCATCTTCACTTGGGAGAATCGGTTTATTCGACACACACTTAAGTGTGGGAACCTTACCGCAGACACACACCGGAAGTGACGGCGGGCATGTACACGGTTTTTCCGCCTTGCGGAAGGCGTGCTTTACAAGCCTGTCTTCAAGAGAATGGAATGTGATTATCACTGCGCGTCCGCCCAATTTCAACATATCGGGAAGAGACTCCAAAAACCTTTCTATTTCCCCAAGCTCATCATTAACTGCAATACGCAGTCCCTGGAAGCTTCTTTTTGCGGGATGCTGTTTTTCGCGAAGCGCTGCAGCCGGCATAGCAGATTTTATAATCTCTACAAGCTGCGATGTGGTTGTAATCTCACATTTTTCTCTCTCGCGCACAATTGCCGATGCAATTTTCCCCGCATATCTTTCTTCTCCATATTCCGAAAGTATGCGCCGAAGCTCTTCAAAGCTTCTTCCATTTACAATATCGCGAGCGGTGAGCGAGCATTCCCTATCCATTCTCATATCAAGAGGCCCGTCCGCCATATACGAAAAGCCACGTTCGGCTTCATCAAGCTGTGGCGACGAAACACCGAGGTCAAGAAGTATTCCGTCCGCCTTTTCAGATACCAGTGACGGTATATCGCAAAAATCACCTTTGATGAATTCTACGTTTTTAAACTCAGCAAATTCTCTTTTGCCGTATTCTATCGCCGTGCTGTCGCGATCTATGCAGATAAGCCTGCCACCGCTCAGTCGTTTTGCTATTTCTCTCGAATGACCACCGCGCCCGAACGTGCCGTCAATATAAACTCCATCGGGTTTTATATCCAGCATCCGGATGCACTCATCAAGCATAACGGGAAAATGAAGCTCATGCATCTTTATATCCCCGCTTCATCCATCACATCCATAATATAATCGGACGTGAGATTCTGAGCGTTCCACTCTTCCTCTGACCAGATTTCAAGGTGGTCGATCATACCAACAATAACAAGGTTCTTATCAAGCCCCGCATACGCACGAAGCTTTGCAGGAACAAGAATACGCCCTTGCCCGTCAAGCTCCATATCCTGAGACGGAGCAACGAAGAAGAGCTGGAGTTCACGTGATTTGCGGGTAGGGAGTGACTTTATCTTTTCTTCAAAAAGAGCCCACTCCGAAAGAGGATATGCTGCAAGGCATTTCCCAAGCCCTTTTGTAAGGACGAAGCTGCAACCAAGCTCCGTGCGGAATTTTGACGGAATAAAAAGTCTGCCCTTGTCGTCTATTACGTGTGCATATTCGCCTCTCACAGCTTCACCTCCATTTTAAACCACTTCACACCACAGTGTATTTATATTATAAACGCATTCTTCCGAAAAATCAATAGTTTTTTTAAAATTTCATTACACTTTTTTTGATTTTTTTGTAATCAAACTGAAATATTAAAGGGTTTTCCACATTTTCCAAAGATTTTTCCACAGCTTTGCCGTGGTGGAAGGTGGGGAATGGAAACCGTTTTTATCCTTTTCTCGCTTTTTTCATCAAAAATTTACACCGCGTTCATTGACTTTTCCTTCCCACGATGATAATGTATAATATATAATAAAACATTTTACGGAGGAATATATGTCAACACCAGCACCGATTGTAACCGAAAACGACAAAAAGCTTCTTCAAAGCTTCTTAGGCAATCCCGAAAAAGCAAACGAAGTGAGACATACAATGGAATCTTTTTCCAAGCTTATGGCTTATTATAAATGCGCGATGATGGAAATTGAAACGAAATTCAATGTACTCAACGAGGAATTTTCACTCCGGTACGACCGCACGCCGATAAGCGGCATAAAAACGCGCCTCAAACGTCTTGACAGCATCATCCAGAAGCTTCAGCGCGATGATATTCCACTTTCGCTCACCGCAATGGAAGAAAATCTCAACGACGTCGCAGGTGTCCGTATCATATGTTCTTTTGTCGATGACGTGTATATGCTTGCAGAAGCATTGCTTTCACAAGATGATATCACGCTCATAAAGAAGAAGGACTACATAAAAAATCCAAAACCTAACGGATACAGAAGCCTGCATCTGATCATTTCGGTTCCGATATTTCTGTTGCACGAGAAAAAGCAGATGAAGGTAGAAATTCAATTCCGCACAATCGCGATGGATTCCTGGGCAGCGTTAGAGCATCAGCTCAAATATAAAAAAGATACAGAATTTACCGATGAAATGGCAAAAGATCTGTATCTTTGTTCGCAGCTCAGCGCAGAGCTTGACACAAGAATGAACAGCCTGCGACAAAAAGTGAATATATAAGAGCGCAATAAAACAACCGCAAAAGCCGATAGCTTTTGCGGTTGTTAAACTTCAGGGTTATTTAATTACTTAACAAGCTTAGCGCTGTCCGGCTCGATATAGAGCGTTGCAGCATCGTGTGTACGGAGAATTGTTGCCGGGCACTTCTCGTTAATCTCAGTGTTGTAGATTGTGTCATGAACAGCCTGAGCCTTTGTAGCAGCCGGAACCATGCAGAAGACGTACTTCGGACGCATAAGAGCCGGAACAGTAAGAGAAAGAGCATGTGTCGGGACATCGTCAAGCTTTTCAAAGCAGCCGTCGTTAACCTGCTGCTGACGGCAGACAAGGTCAAGCTGAACAACCTTAACAAGCTTCGGATCGTTAAAGTCAGCTACAGGCGGGTCATTGAATGCGATGTGGCCGTTCTCGCCAATACCCATGCAAACGATGTCTGTCGGGTTCTCTTCGAGAAGCTTGGAGTAACGCGCGCACTCTGCCTCAGGATCCTTAGCGGAGCAATCAAGGTAGTTGACGGACTTGAACGGAACCTGACCGAAAAGTCTGTCGCGAAGGAAGTTACCAAAGCCCTGCGGTGCATCAGCAGAAAGGCCTATGTACTCATCCATATGGAATGCATTGATGCGGGAGAAGTCGATGCTCTTGTCGTTCTTGAGCGTTTCAAGGAACTCATTCTGAGACGGAGCAGCAGCGAAAATCATATTGATTTCGTCCTTCTCTGCAAGAAGCTTCTTTATTGCAGCAACAGTATCTGCAGCAGCAACAGCGCCGAGCTCTGAACGAGACTCGCAAAGCTTGATATTAAGCTTATCAGCTTTCATTTCTTTAATCATTTTTTATTCAACTCCTAAATTTTTAGTCAGTATAAGTCGCTATTTATTATTTTATATGTAAATTAGTCCAATGTCAAGCAGAAAGTAGCAGTTTTAACTTTTATTTATATCTGCAACTTTCGTCAATGAAAAAGTTATATCTTACGGTATCAATACACATCCGCGCACCTTTTCGGAGCTAACCGGCTCTGCAACAAAAGCATCTGCATACCGTCTGCCAAGTTTCCTCTTTACCCTTTCCGCTTCTTCGCGGTTTGTGAATATCCCAAACACCGCACTGCCGCTGCCGGTCATCGACGCGCAAAGTGCACCGCCGTCAAGAAGGACGTTTTTTATACGGGCAATATCCCGCACATCAGCAGACACAACCGGTTCAAAAACATTATATACATTCGCTGCAACTGATGATATATCACCCTTTTCTATCGCAGAAAGCATCGTTGCCGTATCCGGATGCTTTTCTATGGGATGATTGTCAATTTCAGCAAAAACCGCTTTAGTCGACATCCCGCGTGCAGGCTTCGCTATAACGAAAAAGCAACCCGGAAGTGAGCGAAGGTCGGTCATAGCCTCTCCCTTTTCACAGGCAAGAGCTGTACCTCCCATAAGGCAGAACGGGACATCCGCACCCACGGTAAGTCCCACTTCACACAATTCTTCATCTGAAAGCGGGAAATCGCACAACTCATTAAGAAGCCTCAGCACTGCGGCACCGTCAGCGCTTCCGCCTGCCATTCCGGCGCTTGACGGTATCCGTTTTTCTACCGCAATCGCTATCCCTCCACAGTTTATTCCCGTAGCATCAAGAAATGCGCGTGCCGCTTTCACAGCAATATTGCGCTCGTCATTAGGGATATACGATATATTCGATATGCACGATACATCCCCGCCGCAACCTATCCTTACGGCAACAGAATCATGGAGTGATACACTCTGCATCACCATTTCCAGATCGTGATATCCGTCATCAAGCAACCCCAAAACATCAAGCGTTAAATTAAGCTTTGCATAGGCCTTGGCAAAACCGTATCTCATAGTATCACACCCATACCGTTAAAGTGACTGTACAAATTCCTCTATTCTCGACAGAGCCTTTGCAATATTCTTCATTGAAGCCGCATAGCAGCATCTGACAAAGCCTTCGCCGCTTTCACCGAACGCATTACCCGGAATTACCGCCACATGCTTTTCCTGAAGCAAACGCATACAGAACTCATCCGAGGTAAGACCCGTTGATTTTATGCACGGGAACATATAAAACGCACCCTGCGGCATGGCGCATGTAAGCCCTATCGCGTTGAACCTGTCACACATGAAGCGGCGGCGCTGGTTATATTCCTCGCGCATAGCTTCTATATCCTTATCGCCGTGATTGAGAGCTTCAACCGCGGCAAACTGTGCCATAGTGGGCGCCGACATAATTCCATACTGATGAATACGTGTCATAACCGCAGCAATCTCACTTGGTGCGCATGCATATCCCAAACGCCACCCTGTCATTGCATAGGATTTTGAAAATCCGTTCACCACAACGGTGCGCTCGCGCATACCGTCAATTGAAGCGATTGAAACATGCTTTGTCCCGTACGTAAGCTCGGAGTATATTTCATCGGAAATAACCATAAGGTCATGTTTTACGATAATCTTCGCAAGCGCTTCAAGCTCATGCTTTTCAAGAATTGCCCCGGTAGGATTATTGGGATAAGGAAGAACAAGCAATTTACTCTTCGGAGTTATAACAGCTTCAAGCTTTTCCGGAGTAAGCTTAAAATCGTCCTCTGCTACCGTTGCAACATGAACCGGAACACCGCTTGCAAGAGATGCAATAGGTCCGTAGCAAACAAACGACGGTTCCGGCACAATAACCTCGTCACCGGGATTTATAAGCGCGCGCATAGCAAGGTCAATAGCCTCACTTCCGCCGACCGTAACTACAACCTCGTCCTTCGGATCATAAGAAAGAGAAAACGAACGCTTCATATAATCGGTTACAGCCTGGCGAAGCTCCATTGTTCCCGCGTTCGGGGTATAGTATGTATATCCTTTTTCAAGAGATGCAATACCCGCATCGCGGATATGCCACGGCGTGACAAAATCCGGCTCGCCTATCCCAAGTGAAATAACATCACTTCCCGATATCAGATCAAAATATTTACGAATTCCCGAAGGTTTTATACTGCTTGCACGGGATGACAGTTTTGTATTATAGTCCATAACATATTTCCTCCGGAATTATTAAAACGCATATCCGCGTTCCTGATTTTTTTCTGTGTTCGTATACATAACACCCTTGTCTTTGAACTTTTTGAGCACGAAGTGAGTTGCTGTACTTGTGACATATTCAAGCGGTGCAATCTTGTCTGACACAAATCCTGCAACCTCGCGCAAGGTCTTACCGTGGATTGTGACGGCAAGATCATATGCGCCGGACATAAGATACACACTCTCAACCTCTTCATACTGGCTCATACGCTCTGCAATGCGTTCAAACCCCTGTCCGCGTTGGGGAACAACCTTTATCTCGATAAGTGCCGTAACGCCCTCATCGCCGACCTTATCCCAGTCGATAAGCGTCTTATACCCCGCAATAATGTCCTTCTCCTCGTATTCTTCAATGGCTGCGGCAACATCCTCAACCTTCATTCCCAGCGAAGACGCAATCTGTTCCGCAGACATTTTCGCATCTTTTTCGAGCAATTCCAAAATAGCGTTTTTCAAAGCACTTTCTCTCCTTTTTATTATAATGTATCTATTATACTAAATTTAACTTTTCGATGCAATAGATTTTTTATTTTTTCCAAGCCTTGCAAAATATTCAAATTTGGTATACAATAAAGATATAACTTTTTCGGAGGTTTTATTACAAATGAAAAAATTAACCGTTATGTCTGTTTTCGGCACTCGCCCAGAGGCCGTTAAAATGGCTCCGCTCGTTATTGAGCTTTCAAAAAGACCCGAAATAAATTCTATCTGCTGTGTTACTGCACAGCACCGCGAAATGCTTGACTCTGTTCTTGACATTTTTAAACTCCGCCCGGATTACGACCTCAACATTATGACTCCTAACCAAACTCTTGCCACGATTACCACTAAGGCGCTTACAGGCCTTGACGGTGTTCTGTCTGAGGCTAAGCCTGATATTGTTCTCGTCCATGGCGACACATCAACTGCTTTCGTAAGCGCACTTGCGGCATTTTATCACCGGATTCCCGTCGGTCATGTAGAAGCAGGACTGCGTTCCTTTGATAAATATTCTCCGTTCCCCGAAGAGATGAACAGAAAGCTTATCGGAAGCATTGCAGACCTTAACTTCTGCCCCACCGACAACAACGCAGAAAACCTTCGCCGTGAAAATCTGAACGATGGCATTTTCATCACTGGTAATACTGTCATCGACGCGCTCAAATACACTGTATCCGATGACTACAAATTCCACAACGAAGATATAACAAAAATTGATTTTGAGTCTTACCGCACAATTCTTATGACAGCGCACCGCCGCGAAAATTACGGCGAGCCGATGCGCAATATTATGCACGCTGTCCGCGATATCGTTGAGTCCCATCCGGATGTACAGGTAATCTATCCCGTCCATATGAGCCCTGTCGTCCGTGAAACCGTATACGAAATTTTGGGCGATGCACCGCGCGTTCATCTGCTTGACCCAATTGATGTCGATGATATGCACAACCTTATGGCTCGTGCCCACTTCATACTCACGGATTCCGGCGGTCTTCAGGAAGAGGCACCGTCTCTCGGAAAACCCGTTCTCGTTATGCGATGTGAAACCGAGCGTCCGGAAGCTGTTGCTGCCGGAACGGTAAAGATTGCAGGAGTAAAGCGTGAGGTTATCCGCGATATGGCTTGCGAGCTTCTCGATAACGAAGAGGCATACAAGAAAATGGCACACGCCGTCAACCCATACGGCGACGGAAATGCTTCAAAAAGAATCGCAGACGCAATTCTCTGGAAGCTTGCCGGAATCGGTGACAGACCCGTTGATTTTAAATAAAAAAAGGAGCGTTTCGGTATGAAGCACCGTACAATGTTCTTCGTTTTCATCGCGCTCTTTATCCTTCTCGTTTCCGTTGTTGCAATCCTTTTTCTTCCAAATATGTCGGCAACACTTATAAACACAGTTCCTGAATATCCACCCGAGTTTCACTCCTTCGATCCTGTCAAAACCATCGGCACCGAGGCTGTTACAGTTGATAAAACAAACGTAAAAGCAATTATCGCCGCGATAAAGCGTCCGGATGAATATTTTTCAAAAACCCAGAGCACTATATCCCACGATTCCGGAAGCGCATCCTTTGCGCGGCAAAAATGGGTTAAAGGAGAGCTTTCCCGTGTTGATGTTTTCTCATCTGTTTCCTCCCAAAATCCGTCGGCACATTATATATACACCGCCGAATCGGTTTATGCCTGGAAACCCGGAGAACGAACGGCACACAAAGCCGGCCGCGGAAGCTTTGAGCCCGATGATGAGCAGATGATGATGTCATATGAAGATATCACCTCAGCGAAGGACGAGGATATTGTAACAGCACAGCTTACCGTATACGACGGCACAGCTTGCGTTTATGCCGAGGTCAAAAACCCGGCAAGCGGATACACAAACAGATATTGGGTTTCATATTCCACCGGGCTTCTTGTATTCGGACAAAGCCTCACACCTGAAGGAAAAGTGGTTTACTCCGTAACCTCAACACAAACAGACATATCTCCGCAAGAAATGGAAACCTTCCGCCTTCCAAACGGCGAATTTCCTACGTAAAATCACATAACACAGGGGCTGTAGCAAAACAGCCCAGACCACATAAAGTGTAAAAGTGATATTTATTGCAGATAACATAGAAAAAAGTATATGGTTTGAAGTTTGAAAGTAAATTGAAAATTCGGCTTCTGCCGAATTTGAGGATTTAGTTACACTTTATGCGTAAAGCTTATCGGACCTCTCGACGTACTTATGTACTACTTCGGGTCCGATTTGCTCATTCTGCACTATTTTTCTAAAGCCCCAAAGGGATTGTAGCAAAATGCATTTCGCTACAATCCCGTTAAAAGTTTTTTAACCGTTATATTCCATTCCTGCGTTGATTGCCTTGAGGTTTACTTCCAAAAGATTTGCACGCTTTGCGGAAACGACTTTCTTAAGAGAATCCTCTATATCGTCCGTGCGCATTCCGCACTCCTTCATAAGCTTACCCGTGATAATCATATTTGCAAGCGTCGGTGCATCCATCTCCTGCGCCATCTTTGTTGCAGGAACATAGAACACCTTGACATCTGTTCTTTCCACCTTGCGTTCAATAAGAGTAGAATCAACAATAATTATTCCGCCGGGAACAACTGCATCCTCATACTTATCAAGAGACGGAAGGTTCATTGCAACAAGAACATCGGGATTTGAAACAATCGGTGAGCCGACCGGTTCATCCGAGAGAATGACGCTGCAGTTAGCAGTACCTCCGCGCATTTCCGGACCGTAAGACGGAAGCCAGCTGAGCTGTTTTCCCTCAAGAAGTCCCTTATATGCGAGAAACTTTCCCGCAAAGAGGATACCCTGACCGCCGAAGCCGGCTAAAAGAATCTGTGTTGTCATGGTTATTTCTCCTCCTTCTGTGCGCTCTTGTCCTTATAAACGCCGAGCGGATAGTACGGAATCATATTCTCGTCAACCCACTTGAGTGCGTCATTCGGAGTAAGTCCCCAGTTTGTCGGGCAGGTGGAAACAACCTCGATAAGAGAAAATCCCTTGCCTTCAACCTGGTTCTTGAATGCCTTGAGAATAGCCTTACCTGCTGCCTTAACGTTCTTTACGCTGTTTACGGCAACGCGCTCGATATACTCGGGACCGTCAAGAGTGGAAAGCATTTCGCTTACCTTTATCGGATATCCTGCAGTTTTGACATCTCTTCCGTACGGAGAGGTCTGCGTTACCTGACCGGGAAGTGATGTCGGAGCCATCTGACCGCCGGTCATACCGTAAATTGCATTGTTTACGAAGATAACAGTGATGTTTTCGTTTCTTGCCGCCGCGTGAACGGTTTCTGCCATACCGATTGATGCGAGGTCACCGTCGCCCTGATATGTAAAGATAACATTCTCGGGGAACGCGCGCTTAAGTCCCGTTGCAACAGCGGGAGCACGGCCGTGAGCCGCCTCAACCATATCACATGAAAAATAATCGTATGCCATAACGGAGCATCCGACCGGTGCAACACCGATTGCCTTGCCCTCTACGCCAAGTGCGTCAATTGCCTCCGCAACAAGACGGTGAATTATACCGTGGGTGCAACCCGGGCAGTAATGAAGCGGTGCATCCGTTAAAGCCTTCGGTTTCTGAAATACTACTGCCATTATTTGCAACCTCCCTTGACTTCTTCAATCTTTGCTAAAACTTCTTCCGGAGAAGGAATCATACCGCCGACGCGGTTGCAGAGGTAAACCGGCTTTGCGCATTCCGTTGCAAGGCGGATATCCTCTATCATCTGTCCCATTGAAAGCTCAACGCTGATAAATGCCTTTACCGTCTTTGCAGCTTCCGCAAGCGGAGCCTTCGGGAACGGCCAGAGCGTAATCGGACGGATCATACCGACCTTAACGCCGTTTTTACGTGCGGCAACAACTGCGTTCTTTGCAACACGCGCAGCAATACCGAATGCTACAACGCAATATTCCGCATCATCCATCATAAAGCTTTCGTATCTTGTTTCGGTCTCTTCGATTACCTTATATCTCTCATAACGCTCGATGTTCTTCTGCTCAAGCTCTTCCGGCTTTAAGTAAAGAGAATTTATGATGTTGTGTTTTCTCTTGCCTTCTGTTCCGGTAACAGCCCATGGCTTTTCGATTGTGTTTACCTTTTCCTCAGGAAGCTCAACCGGTTCCATCATCTGTCCCATCGTTCCGTCTGCAAGGAGCATGGACGGCATACGGTACTTTTCTGCAAGCTCAAATGCGAGAGCCGTCATATCTGCCATTTCCTGAACGGATTCCGGAGCAAGAACGATAAGACGATAGTCTCCGTGACCGCCGCCCTTAACGGACTGGAAGTAATCCGACTGTGACGGCTGGATGCCGCCGAGGCCCGGACCGCCGCGCTGAACGTTTACGATAAGTGCCGGAAGGTCTGCACCTGCAATATAGGAGATACCTTCCTGCTTAAGCGAAATACCGGGGCTTGAAGACGAGGTCATAACTCTCTTTCCCGTTCCTGCAACGCCGTATACCATATTGATTGCGGAAATTTCGCTCTCCGCCTGGAGGAAAGTCCCCCCGATTTTCGGCATTTTCTTTGCCATATACGCCGCAACCTCTGTCTGCGGTGTTATAGGATATCCGAAGTAATGACGGCAACCGGCGCGAATAGCCGCCTCCGCAATTGCTTCGTTACCCTTCATCAATACTTTTTCTGCCATTTTTCCTCACACCTCACTTTTCTACCGTGATTACGCAATCCGGACACATAGTTGCACAGAATGCGCAAGCAATACACTTCTCCTGATCTGTTATCTCAGCGGGAGAGTGACCTTTTTTGTTAATCTTGTCTTTTGCAAGAGCGATAATGCCCTTCGGGCATGCCGTGACACAAAGCCCGCAACCCTTACACAGGTCTGTGTCGAATGTTACTTTAGCCATGATAACACCCCTTCTATTTTAAAATAATTTTTTCTGTAACTTAAGCGGGAAAATATCAGGATTTTCTCCGCATATACGCTCATCTGCCGTTGTCATTACAACCGGTACGCCACAAAGCTGCGCGAGCTCTTCTACAAGGCCTGCTGTTTTTAAAACATCCTCAATCGCTGTTTCTGCACCGATGTTTGAGTTGTTCACGATGCCGGTAAACGGAATTCCCGACGCTGCCTCAATTTCGCGGAAAACCTCATATGCTCCGGCTACATCTCGCGTCAACGGGCGGTAGAAATTTGCGACAAAAAGATTTTCAAAGTTTCCTTCTTCAAGGATATACGGACGGTATCTGCCGAGAGCATATGCCCCTCTGTCGTCTCCGCCGATATCCATAACGACCTTTTTGTCGTATCGCTGAACAAGACCGTAAACCTCTGCCGGAAGTGACGGCAAATCAACGCTTGTGTTTGCAAACGGAAGCGCGATTACTTCAACTCCTGCGGCTGTAAGCTCATTCATACTGTCCTTTGTACGGAAATACGGATTCACGATATCTATATCCGCAATAGCAACTTTCTCACCCTTACCTGCAAGGTGTATTGCCCAGTTTACGGCGATATTAGTCTTCCCGCTGCCGTAATGCCCGCCAAACAGCGTGACGCGTTTATTTAAAGCGTGATTGTCCAATTGAACTTATCCTCACATTCGCCCCACTGAATACCTGTGATGGTGTCGTAGAGCTTCTGGCTTACTTCGCCGATTGTGTTGTTGTTGATGAGCATAACATCATCCTTGTAGCGAAGCTTTCCGACCGGAGAGATAACAGCAGCGGTACCTGTGCCGAAGCACTCTTCAAGCTTGCCGCTCTTCTGAGCATCCAAAAGCTCTTCAACGCTGATGCGGCGCTCCTCAACCTCATAGCCCCAGGACTTGCAGACCTCAATAACAGAGTTTCTTGTTATACCCGGGAGAATGCTTCCATTCAGCATCGGAGTTACAATCTTGCCGTCAATCTTGAAGAAGATGTTCATTGCGCCGACTTCTTCGATGTACTTTCTCTCAACGCCGTCAAGCCAGAGAACCTGAGAATAGCCTTCATCGTGTGCCTTGACCTGAGCTGCGAGAGAAGCTGCATAGTTGCCGCCCGTCTTTGCAAAGCCCATACCGCCCTTTACTGCGCGGACATAGTCATCCTCAATCCAGATGCCGACCGGTGCAAGACCGCTTGCATAATATGCTCCGGACGGAGAAAGGATGATGATAAAAAGATATGTGGAAGACGGTGCAACACCGAGGAATTCATCCGTTGCGATGATGAACGGACGGATGTAGAGCGATGTGCCCGGTGCAGTGGGTATCCAATCCTCATCGACCTTTACAACTGCTTTGCAGGCTTCAACAAAAAGCTCAACCGGAAGCTCCGGAATGCAAAGACGCTTATTTGTATCGTTTGTTCTCTTAGCGTTCATTTCCGGGCGGAAGAGACGGGTTTTGCCATCCTTGCCCTTGTATGCCTTAAGACCTTCAAACATTTCCTGACCGTAGTGGAAAACCATTGCGGACGGGTCAAGCTCGAGCTTGCGGTACGGCTCGATTCTGCCATCGTGCCAGCCCTTGCCCTCAGTATAGTTCATAATGAACATATGATCTGTAAATACCTTGCCGAATGCAAGCTTTGACTCGTCCTGCGGACGTGCCTTGGGGTTAGTTGTTTTTGTTACCGGAAAATTGTACATAAAAAACCTCTCCTTATATATTGTTTATATAAATCAGGTCTTCTGTCTTAAAGAACGGATGATCTGATATTTTTATAATTTACAGCTTGTTGCGCTGGATTTTTCCGCTTACCGTTTTCGGAAGCTCGTCACGGAATACAACAAGGCGCGGATATTTATACGGCGCGGTGTGCTCTTTAACATAAGTCTGGATTTCCTTCTTAAGCTCCTCCGTCGGTTCTGTTCCCTTGGTGAGAACGATGCTTGCCTTAACAATCTGCCCTCTTACCTCATCGGGTGCTGCAGATACGCCGCACTCAAGAACATACGGAAGCTCCATAATAACGCTTTCAATCTCAAACGGCCCGATGCGGTAACCGGAGGATTTGATAACGTCATCAACACGACCGACATACCAGTAGAAACCGTCCTCGTCCTTCCATGCAGTATCGCCGGTATGGTAATATCCGTCGTGGAGAACCTCGTCTGTTTTCTCCTTGTCACGGTAATATCCCGTGAAGAGTCCGCAGGGCATGCCGTCTTTTACGTTGATAACGATTTCGCCTGTTTCACCCGCCGCAACCGGCTCACAGTTTTCATTTACAAGCTCAACATTATAAATCGGTGCAGGCTTGCCCATAGAGCCAATCTTATGCGAAGCACCGACCATATTGCCGATAATCATTGTGCTTTCCGTCTGACCGAAGCCCTCGATAATCTGAAGCCCCGTTGCCTTTTCAAATTGCTTATAAACCTCGGGGTTGAGCGCTTCACCCGCTGTTGACATATGCTTTACCGAGGAGAAATCATACTGTGAAATATCCTCTTTTATGAGCATACGGAGCATTGTAGGCGGTGCACAGAAGGTTGTTATATGATGCTTTGCAAACATCGGAAGAATCTGCTTTGCATCAAAGCGATCAAAGTCATAAACAAATATCGCTGCCTCGCACAGCCACTGACCGTAAAGCTTACCCCACATAGACTTTGCCCAGCCGGTGTCGGAAATAGTGAAGTGAAGTCCGTCCGGGTCAACATTGTGCCAGTATTTCGCGGTGTGGAAATGACCGAGCGGATATTTGTGGTTATGTGCCGCAATCTTCGGATAACCGGTTGTACCGGATGTGAAGAACATAAGCAGCAAATCATCTCCGCAGGGCGAGTCTTCGCTTCGCTCAAAGTGCGAGCTATAAAGCTGATACTCCTCATTAAAGCTTCTCCAACCGTCACGCTTGCCGCCGACAAGAAGCTTGTTAAGAAGCTCAGGGCAGCTTTTTGCCGCCTCATCCACCTGTGCGGCGGTTTCGCCGTCGGCAGTGCAGATAATTGTGTTTACGCCCGCGGCTTTAAAGCGATATTCGATATCGTGAACAAGAAGCTGGTTGGTGGCCGGAATTGCAACCGCGCCAAGCTTATTAAGACCTATCATTGCATACCAGAATTCATAATGGCGCTTTAAGATAAGCATTACCCTGTCGCCTTTTTTGATGCCGAGGGATTTAAAGTAGTTCGCGCAACGCGCACTCTCTCGCTTTATATCCGCAAAGGTTATCCTGCGTTCCGTTCCGTCCTTTGAAATATGAAGCATCGCAAGCTTATCCGGCTCACGCGAGGCAAGCTCGTCGATTAAGTCAAACGCGAAATTGAAGCTCTCGGTGTTCTTGAACTCAATCTTTGTCGGTGTTCCCTTTTCATTTTCCTGAACGTCTATGTACTTGCGGTAAATTCTGTCCTTAGTGTCACGCGTTGCAACGCGGAAATCATCAATAGCACGTGTCGGTGCAAGCTCCGGAATCGGCTCGCCGGACGGATTTAAAACAATCGCATAGAAAACGCAGTCACGTCCGTTCACGGCTATCATACCGTGGGGAGTGTTACTGTCAAAATAAATGCTGTCACCGGGGCCGAGGGTTTCGCGATGCTCACCGATCTGTACCATGAGCTCTCCCTCAACAACTATGTCACACTCCTGACCGTCATGGGAAGTAAGCTCGATATCGCGGTTCTGCGCCTCCGGATCGTAAACACTCTTTACGTAAAGAGGCTCGGCGATACGGTTTTGAAACGCATATGCAAGGTTGTAATACGTCATACCGTGTGCGTTTGATATCTGCTGACCTGCACCGCGGCGCGTAACGGTGAATGACTTAAGCGTCGGGCTGTGTCCCTCAATGATATCCGTTACGTTAACGCGCAATGCCATTGCACAGCGGTAGAGGAAGGTAAAGTTGAGATCTGCCTTTCCCTCTTCGCAAAGGCTGTACTCCTCGACAGAAATCGCAGTTTGTGCCGCCATTTCCTCAATCGACAAACCCTCAATCTCACGAAGCTCGCGGATACGGGCCGCCATTTCCTGAATTTTGTAATCAAGACCTGATATTGGTTGCATAATAAGACATCCTTTCCCGGGACGAATTAAAAAGCACCCGTCCCAAAGCTGATAATCTTTGAGACGAGCGTCATAACATCATCACACCCGCGGTACCACTCAAATTGCGCCGAAAACGCGCCACTCAGGCTCTACTAAGCCTTATGCATTAACGCAGCATTCACGGAAAGGTTCTACTCGCCGCAAAGACACAGCTTTCTTCCTTCCGGCTCGGAAGCTACAATCACAGAAAACAAAACCGATAGTTTGCACCGACCACCATCTCTCTGAAGGTCTGTATATCTGCACACTCTTCGTCAAAGCCTTTACATATTATATATTATGTGGTTATTATATATCAGCCAAGCGGAATTGTCAATAGTTTTATTATAATTTAGCGGCTTTTCTTTTACCGCCGCCGGACGGCGGCGGTAAACTATAGCATAAATTACAGAAACATCAATAGTTTTATTATAATTTGTTTCTCTGAATTTTGCCGGAGATTGTCTTCGGAAGCTCGTCGCGGAATACAACAAGACGCGGATACTTATACGGCGCAGTGTGCTCCTTGACGTAGTTCTGAATTTCCTTCTTCAGCTCTTCTGTCGGCTCCGTTCCCTTGGTAAGAACGATGCTTGCCTTGACTATCTGTCCGCGAAGCTCATCCGGTGCCGCAGATACGCCGCACTCGAGAACATACGGAAGCTCCATGATAACGCTTTCAATCTCAAAGGGTCCGATGCGGTAGCCGGATGACTTGATAACATCGTCGATACGGCTGACGTACCAGAAATAACCGTCCTCATCGCGCCACGCGGTATCACCCGTGTGGTACATACCGTTTCTCATGCACTCCTCCATTTTCTCGTCATCATCAAGATACTGGCGGAAGAGTCCAACCGGAACACCGTTATCAAGGCGGATTGCAATTTCACCGACCTCGCCGTTTGCAACCGGATTATCATCCGGATCAACAATTACGATATCATACTGCGGGGATGCTTTTCCCATTGCACCAACACGCGGAGTTGTTCCATAGAGGTTTGCAATGGCAAGGGTTGTCTCCGTCTGTCCGAAGCCCTCCATTATCTTAAGCCCTGTTGCCTTTTCAAATTGCTTGTAAACCTCGGGGTTAAGTGCCTCGCCCGCAGTTGTCATATGGTGGATTGAAGAAAGATCGAATTTCGACAAATCCTCCTTTATAAACATACGCAGCATTGTAGGAGGTGCGCAGAAGGTAGTGATGTTATATTTCGCAAACATCGGAAGGATTTCGTTTGCATTAAAGCGGTCAAAGTCGTAAACGAAAACCGCACCCTCACACAGCCACTGACCGTAAAGCTTACCCCAGAGGGATTTTCCCCATCCGGTGTCGGAAATGGTGAAGTGGAGACCGTCGCGCTCACAGCAATGCCAGTATTTCGCAGTTACGAAATGGCCGAGACCGTATGTGTGCTTGTGCTCAACCATCTTCGGATTTCCTGTTGTTCCGGATGAGAAGAACATAAGAGCCGGCTCATCACCGCAGGGGGTGTCCTCACTTCTCTCGAAATTGCTGGAATAAAGCGGATATTCGCTGTCAAAATCATGCCAGCCGTCGCGCTTGCCGCCAACAAGAACAAGCGTTTCTACGCTCGGACACTTCTTTGCTGCGCCCTCAGCGATTTCTGCCGTTCCGTCGTCAGCCGTGCAGATTATCGCCTTGACGTTTGCCGCCTCATAGCGGTAGACAAAGTCGTGGTCTTTAAGCTGATGCGTTGCGGGGATTGCAACCGCACCGAGCTTGTGAAGCGCAACCATAGAGAACCAGAACTGGTAATGGCGCTTGAGAACAAGCATAACCCTGTCGCCGCGCTTGATTCCGAGCGATGTAAAGTAGTTTGCACAGCGCGCACTCTCTCGTCTGATGTCCTCAAATGTAAATCGGCGCTCTGTCATATCCTTTGCAATGTGGAGCATTGCAAGCTTATCAGGCGTTTTCTTCGCGACCGCATCAACAACGTCAAAACCGAAGTTGAAGCTTTCGGTATTCATAAACTCAATCTTTTCAAGCACACCGGGTTCGCTTTCGGTGCATTTTACGAACTTATCGCACGCAAGTGCGGTTTTCGGGCGGAGCGAAACAACGCTCTCAAGCACCTCGTCTTCCTTTGCATCGTCGCCCGGAAGAACAACTGCGCAGAAGGTGCAATCCTTTCCTCCGACTGCAATCATACCGTGAGGGGTTGAGCTGTTGTAATAAATGCTGTCACCCTCGTTGAGAACTTCTGTGTGTTCACCAATCTGAACCTTTAATGACCCATTGATAACAAGGTCAAATTCCTGACCGCTGTGCTTGGTAAGATGGATAGGCTTGTTCTGAAGCTCCTCACTGTATTCATATTTAACCCAGTGGGGCTCTGCAATTTTGTTTTTAAACTTCGGCGCGAGGTTCTGGATTGTAATTCCGTCTTCTTTTGCAGTTTCCTGTCCTTTGCCCTTGCGCGTCACGGTGTAAGAAGAAAGATTCGCGTTTTTTCCTTCTAAAAGCTCTGTAAGCTCCATGCCGAACGCAAGCGCGCATTTATGAACAAATGCAAAAGGCATATCTGCCGCGCCGTGCTCAAATTTTTCATATTCTTCTTGTGTTACCTCGGTTTTCTTTGCCATTTCCGCGGCACTCATTCCCATAATATCGCGCATTTCGCGGATACGGGACGCGACCTCGTTAAGCTGTGTCATGGTTTTTTCTGTGCTCATTGGAAATTTCTCCTTTCAAATTAAAAATATAAAATTCTTAATTGAATAACAAAGACTCGTCTCAAAGCTTTAACTTCTTTGAGACGAGCCGAATAAACTATATCCGATACCCGCGGTACCACTCAAATTGCACACAAGGTGCCACTCAGGCTCTAACAAGCCTTATGCATTAACGCAGCAATCACGGAAAGCGTCTACTTATTCATCATTTGAATTTTCGGGCTTTCAGCTCAGAAGTGATAGGTTAAAAGCACATCACTGCCGGGATTCCAGCATTCCCCGACTCTCTGGAAGCTACATTGCTTTTCCGTCTTCGTCATAGCCTTTGCTATTCAATTTTTTAAGTATTATACACCCACTGTTTTTATTTGTCAATAGTTTTTTTGAAAATTTTTCACGGGATATTTTCTATCGCGTTATTGCTGTCTTTCTTTTATAATTTCAAAATTCAAAATCAGCCGGACCAAGCCTTTCTCTCAAATGTTTCAGCAAAAAATCCAAATGTATATTGACAAGCTCGGAAATATATGCTATATTAACTGTACTAATACAAATAATACAGTTGGAGGTGGTGAAATGATAAACCTTGACTATAAGAGCGGCGCAAGTCTGCACGAGCAGATTGAAACGGAGATAAAGTCGCTGATTGTAGGCGGAGTTTTAAGCACAGATGAACAGCTTCCGTCCGTGCGTGAACTGTCCATTTCGCTTACGGTAAATCCTAACACCGTACAGCGCGCATATAAACAGCTTGAGCAGGACGGGTTTATTTACAGCATCAAGGGTAAAGGGAATTTTGTTGCTTCAATTTCGCGGGATGAAAGTGCATATCGCCGAAGTGAAATTATGGAAAAGCTTTCTGCAGCTGCGCGTGAGCTTGCTTTCCTCGGTGCAGAAAAGGAAGAGCTTATCGCCGCAATCGAAAATGTATACAAGGAGGAGAAGAGATGATTAAGGTAACAGACGTCACAAAATACTTTGACGATTTCAAGGTTCTTGACAATATATCAATGCATGTGCGCCGCGGAACGATCTACGGGCTTATCGGACCGAACGGTGCGGGTAAGACTACAATAATAAATCACATAAACGGAGTGCTTACGCCAAAATGCGGAGAAATTAAGATAAACGGAGAGCCGGTTTTTGAAAACGAAAAGGTAAAGCAGAGTGTTCTGAACATATCAGATGACTGGTTTTATTACAGCACATTTACGATAAAGGAAATGGCAAGGTTTTACCGCAATATGTATCCGGCGTTTTCGAACGAGCGATACGAAGCGATAAAAGGAATTTTTAAACTTGACGAAAAGCGCCAGATACGCAAGCTTTCAAAAGGAATGAAAAAGCAGGTTGCGTTCTGGCTGTCTCTCTCCGCAATGCCGGATGTGCTCATTCTTGACGAGCCGCTCGACGGGCTTGACCCGGTTATGAGAAAACAGGTTTTAAACCTCGTTATTGCCGATGTTGCAGATAGGGAAATGACAGTGCTTGTATCATCCCACAATCTGCGTGAGCTTGAGGATATATGTGACTGGGTGGGGATTATCCATCAGGGACGTATGATTTTGGAAAAGCCGCTTGATGACCTTAAGGGAAGTGTACATAAGTATCAGCTTGTTATCCCGGCAGAAGAGGACGATGAGCTTGAAAAAATGGAAAATGTTCTTCACATTTCACGCACGGGTTCGGTAAGAAGCGTTATCGTCCGCGGCGATGCGGATGAATGTGACAAAAAGATGCAAGAGCTTTCTCCCTCGCTTTGCGAGAGAATAAGCCTTACGCTTGAAGAAGTTTTTATTTATGAATTGGGAGGGTTAGGTTATGACTTTACGAACATCCTTGTTTAACAAAGGTATATATAAATCCACTTTGCGCCGTTATGCGTGGGGGTCGGTGTTCTATGCGATATTGCTTTTTATGATAACCTCCCTCGTTATCTTCTTTGATGTTGACCCGGAAAGGTATTACCGCACGATGGCGGACCACGGTGCGCTTATTCTGGGTGACGGATATCTTTATGCTCCGCTCGTTATTGCCTTTTTCGTGCCGACGGTTGTCGCTTTGCTTGCGTACAGATATGTACACGCCAAGAAAAACTCTGTTTTTGTCCACAGCCTTCCGGTAACACGTTGTGCAAACTACATTTCTACCGTGCTTGCAGCGCTTACGCTTATGGCGACACCGATAATTTTAAACGGAGCAATTTTAAGTGTTATGTCGCTCACGGCTTACGGTGCGTATTTTGATGTTGCTTCATGTCTCGTTTGGACAGGGATGAATCTGCTGACGGTTTTTCTTATGTTCTCAGTATCAAGTGTAGCGGCATTTCTCACGGGAAACAGCTTTGCACTTGTGGCGATTAACGGACTTTTTCACTGCATCGCAATTATAATCGCGGCAAGCTTCACTACTCTTTCAAGCGTGTTTCTCTATGGATATTATGAGACTAATGCGCTTATCAACCTCACGACCGAGTGGAATTTTATCGGATATATAATCGGGCTTGCAAATCGCTTTTCATATCATTCCGATATGGTTATTCCGTTTGATTTTATAAAGCTTGCAATAATGATAGCTCTTGCTGTTATTCTTTATGTCGCGGCATTTTTACTTTACAAAAAGCGCAGGATGGAAACTGCAGAGGACGTTGCGGCATATAAGGTGTTAAACCCGATTTTTAAATACCTTCTGACCTTCGCTTCGGCAATCGGAACTTTTGGTCTTTTCAGCTATACGCTTGAGAGCGGTGCTGTAATTGCCCTTATCTATCCGGTGATTATCAGCGCGGTAGTATATTTCGCGGCAGAGATGGTTTTGAAGAAAAGTCTGAAAATATGGAAATCATATCGGGGATATCTTGTATTTCTCGTTGCCTTTGCGGTTATGGTTTCAACCTTTGCTTTCACCGGATTTTTCGGTTTTGAGACGCGCGTACCGGATGCAGAAGACATAGACAGCGCATCCATATTCACCTCGCGCGCGTATACGAATGAGCCGTATATGCAATCAGGTGAGGTTATAGACTACACGATTAAAACTCACTCTGCACTTGTTGAAAAAGAGAACGTCTATATGCTGAAATCCTTTCCGACTGACCGCACGGAATATCTTTACATAAGCTACAAGCTGAAGAATGGAAAAACCATTCATCGCTGTTATCCGATAACGGAGGCGTATTTCTGCGAAGTTCTTGATGACCTCTATGAAATGGACGGATACAGGGAAGCAACTCTTGAAATCTTTTCAAAAGAGATAGACCGCATTGTTGAAATATCCGTAGCAAACGGTTCTCACGAAATTTCCGGCGATGAAGCAAAGCAGCTGTTTGAGTGTGTTAAGGCAGACACGCTTGAGCTTGCTTACACCGAAACCCGCGGACACAACGCTTGGGATTTCCATATATGGATAAATTACCTGCAGCACGGAGAAGAGCTTTCGTCTGAGCGCGGTATGCATCAGACACATGTGCAGATAAATGCAAACTACAAACGTACTATTGCATATCTTCGCAATGCGGGATTGCTGACAAAGACCTTCAACGCTCCGAATTATGACCTTACAATACTCACGGCAGAGCAATGGAGAACGTTTACAAAATCCGAGGTTGATTTAAACCCCAACAGCGCGGATGTCCGTCTTTATGAAGCAGCAGGCGTGACGACGGTTGAAAGCATAAAAACACGTACCTTCAATGAAATTCCGGGAGCCGTAAGGATTTCCGATGCCGGAAAGAAGGCTGCACTGCGTGAATTTGTGCAAACAACTCCTGTTCGCTATGTTCCGGGCAAGGAATATTCATATTATGTATGTACGATAGAGCCGGAGAATGATATGGTGAGCGTTGTCGCCGCATTCTATGATGACGTAAATTTCCCCGGATAGAAAGATGCAAAATGGGGATGCAAAAGGTCATTTACCTTTTGCATCCTCATTGTTATGCGCAAAGTGATGTGATTATTGCAATCATTTGGTCATGAAGCTTGTCTGATGTTCCGGGAAGTTCGGTGTAGGTTGCACGGTATATGTGTCTTTCTGCCATATAGATAATTTCGGTTACGGTATTTTCATTATATTTATATGCAACCTCATATGCCGGCAGACCGTTTATTTCCTTCTGCTCAAATGAGATTATTTTAATATCCATCCCATCGGAAAGCTTATCTTCACGGAAGCTCTTTTCCGTAATGTCACCGGCGTCTTTTGTATTTTCGGTCATAATGGTAACACTGCTGCCGGTGTTGTCATCCATAACCACAAAGTCGATATCGGAGGAAAGAGAAACCGGAGAGAGTGTATCGGGATAGGTTATTTCATAGCCGTTTTGTGAAGTGAACGAGGAGAGCGGCACGTTTGCGGGAGACGATGCATCCCCGCAAGCGGATAAAAACAGTGAGAATGTGAGCAGGAAAGCTGATATTTTTTTCATTTTATTAACCCCTTCTTATGTCAGATATACCGCTCTATTGTAACAGAAATCGACAAAAAACGCAAGTATACCATGGCTGAAATTTGGCAAAAAAATGGCAGAATATTGGCAGCACAAAAAATAAAATGTGTGGTATACTCTATTCAACATAAAAATTGAAGGAGATAAGAAATGAAAATCACACAGGATATTATTAAAAAAGGAAGCATAAACCGACCGCAGGCGAAAAATTCTTGTAAATATATAACTATTCACGACACTGCCAACAAAAGCCGGGGTGCAGACGCGGCAGCCCATGCAAAATACATAAAAAACGTAAAAGACCGGACAAGCTGGCATTACACGGTGGATGACAGCGAAATTTATCAACATTTGCCCGATGATGAAAAAAGCTATCACACATCAAGCCTCAAGGCGAATGAAAGCTCAATTGCGATTGAGCTTTGCGTGAACGTGGACGGCGATTTTGAAAAGACGAAACAAAACGCCGCAAAGCTTGTGGATATGCTTATGGAAAAATACGATATTCCAAAGGAAAACATCCGCGCGCATCGAGACTGGACAGGAAAGGATTGCCCTGCATCACTTCGCGGTGATGCGTGGAAAGCTTTTGTAGATCTGTGCACCGAGCAAAAAATAAAAAATCAAGGGAGCGAGCGCGTTATAAGCATAGACGAGCTCCGCAAAATGGGGTATACTGCAATCCAAATATGATATATGAAGATTTCCTGAATCAAGCCGTGAACTTAACGATAAAATACGTAAAAAGCGATCATCCGTCCGGAAATCCGGACGGATGTAAAACCGTATTCAAGCTCTCAAAAGAAGAAATAAAAGAAAAAATTGTTTTTTCAGAAAAAAAGGCTTGACAAATTCTACTTTTTTCCGTATAATTAAGTAGTTCGCTTCGAGATGTGGCTCAGCTTGGTAGAGCGCTGCGTTCGGGACGCAGAGGCCGCAGGTTCGAATCCTGTCATCTCGACCAAAAAAACGGTAGACCCATTAGGGTTTGCCGTTTTTTGCTTAAATATGAAAGGATTCGAACCTCGAGGAGGCAACAAGCGTGTAAAAAACGATTGATAATCGTTTTTATTTTTAATATAGAAGAAACCAAACCTTGAGAAGGTAACAGGAGTGATAAAAATTTTCCGAAAATCCCCGATTTCATATTGCAAAATATGTTTTTACATTATATAATTACTAAGAACAACTTTTTAAAATAAAGGAAAAGGTGATTGTTATGTTAAAAGCAGGATTTGCACGCGGAGAAATCACACCTCCGCTTGGTGTTTCAGTTCAGGGTTATTTTGAGCCGAGAACAGCAAAGGGCATTCTCGACCCGCTTCTTGCAACGGCAGTTGCGTTTGACGATGGTGAAAAAAGAGCCGTTGTTATGAGCGTCGATGTTATCGGTATGAATATGGAGTTTATGTCTCTTCTTCGTCCGGCGGTTGCAAAGGCAATTGATGCAGAGGTTGACGGTGTGTTCATCGCATGCACTCATACCCATCTCGGCCCCGGTATTGCAAGCACCGAAGCAAAAATCGGAAAGTTTGAAAATCCCGAATACGGTGAGTGGCTTATCACTCGTCTTGCAGATATCGCAGCTCTTGCAATAAATGATCTTGCTCCGGTCACAAAGCGTCTCATCACACGCGGTGAGGTTAAGGGTGTATCCTTTATCCGCCGTTACCGCATGAAGGACGGCACAGTGCGCACAAATCCCGGATATCTCAATCCGGATGTTGATCATGCGCTCGGTACACCGGATGAACAGTCACAGCTCCTTATCATAAAGCGCGAAAATAAGCCTGAAATCGGCATCGTCAACTTCCAGGTTCACCCGGATGTTATCGGCGGTGAGCTTCTCTCTGCAGACTATCCTAAATTCGTCCGCGATACATATGAGCTTAATGTTCCGGATTCTCTCTGTATGTACATTAACGGTGCACAGGGTGACTCCAACCACATTGACATCCGTCTTGATCCCGAAAAGGAATGTGCAGGCGGTTATGACCGTGCACGTTATATGGGTAAGAAGATTGCAATGAGCGTTATTTCAAATTACGAGCTTGCAAAGGAAATCAAGGGAGAAAAGATTTCTTATGCACACAAAATAATCACCACAAAATTCAATAAAGGAACACCTGAGGAAATCCCGGCGGCACTTGAGCTTGCAAAGCGTTATCACGAGCTTGGATCTGAGGGCGCACTTCCGGATCTCCACGGTATGGCACGTACCGAAATGATCGCAAAGGCTACACGAATTGAAAAAATGCAGTCAAAGCCCGACAACAAAGAGCTTATCGTTTGTGCGGTAGCTATCGGCGATATGGTATTTGCCTCTTTCCCCGGTGAGCCGTTCACGGAAATCGGACGTCAGGTTAAGGCAAACTCCCCGTTTGCCCTCACAATTCCCGCTTGCTGCGCAAACGGCTATGAGGGATATTATCCGATGCAGACAGCATTTTCCGAAGGTGGATATGAGGCACTTACATCACGCTATGTCGAGGGAACAGCTGAGCTTCTTATTGCAGGTTCAGGCGAGATAATTAAATCACTTAAATAAAAGGATTGGAGAATAGAAAAATGAATTTAGCATTTGTAGGATTTAAGCACCGCCACACAGGTGCAATTTATGAAGAGGCTATGGCAGACCCGAATATAACCGTTCTCGGTGCGTGGGAAGATACTGAGACCGGTCGCGCTCTTGCGGACGGACTCGGTCTTGAGTTTAACTACGCAACGCTTGAGGATGTTTTAAACGACGAGCGCGTTGACGCAATCTGCCTTGGCGGTTGCTATGGTGAGCGCGGTGGTGAGGCTATTGCCGCACTTAAGGCGGGCAAGCACGTATATGCTGATAAGCCTGTCTGCACTTCTCTTGCAGAGCTTGACGAAATCGAAAAGCTTTCAAAGGAAAAGAATCTTAAGGTCGGTTGTTATCTCACAATGAGATTTTCTGCAGGTATGAGAAATATCCGGGAGATGATTGCAGACGGAACTCTTGGTGAAATCGGCACAATCAACATCACCGGCCAGCATCCGCTTCAGTACGGTTCTCGTCCGATGTGGTATTTTGAGGACGGGAAGCACGGCGGTACGATTAACGACATTGCAATCCACGCTGTTGACTTTGTCCGCTTCCTTACAGGTCACGGGCTTAAGAAGGTTCATGGAGCACGCACATGGAACCACTTTGCGACAGAGGTAAAATCCTTCCGCGACTGCGGACAGTTTATGGTCGAGCTCGAAAACGGCGCAGGCTTCACCGGTGACGTTTCTTATGCTGCTCCGGCAAGCTGCGGATTTAACCTTGAAACATACTGGAGAACAACGGTCTGGGGCACACGCGGCGTTGTTGAATACAAGCTCAAGGCGGCACACGCCGGCATCGATTCCGATACCGGTGCACAGCTTTGCGTTGCTCTTGACGGAAGTGAAGGTTTTGCTCCTGTCCCTCTTAAAAAGTACGATGCAACGGGGCTCGGAGAATTTGTAAAGGAAATCAACGGTGAGACAGACCTCCTCATCGACACTGCCGAGGTCATCCGCACCTCCCGCGAAGTCCTCACAATCCAGGCTGCAGCAGAATAACCGCGAAAAGTAGGAAAAACACCTCTATGTGCGCTGCACATAGAGGTGTTTTATCATATCTGCTAAATACTTTTTATCATTTCCTCTGTCGAAGGTACGGGATTCAGAGTTAGGTCATAAATTTTTTACTGCTCATATCAATATCACGAAACGGAAATAGATTGTAATTATATATTCCTATGATGTCGGAAAAGCACCATCTGCCATTTACTTTTTGGACTCCCACCATTCTTTGACCTCGTCGTAAAACTTTTCTCGTTTGTTGCAGCCCGGATACACATCATCTGCAGTTTTTACCGCATCAGCAACATCAGCGGCTGCATCGACCATTTTAACGGCATCAATGACCTTTCCTGCATCGTGAGCCACATCGGCCACATTCATCCCCGCTCTTGCAAGCTTTGCGGTGTCGGCTACTTCTCCTACAAACGGAAGTATACCAACTGCATCAAGTCCTGCTGATATGTAATCTCCTCAGACTTTCTGTGCAGAGTGCTTTTGTTAGTTTATTTTCTTGCCATCTACAAGTATTTCATCAGGAAAATTGTGGTAATTGATTAAGAAGTCTTTATTCTTTGCTATACTCACTGGGGGATTCCCTGCAATTTTAATAGCAGTAAATAATAACGACCAAAATTCCTCGTATTGATTATCGTTTGGTTCATAGTCATTTTCATCTTCCATAAAAGAATCAAATTCTGCTATTATTTCCCCTTTGCCTACCCATTTCAAAGTTAAAACAACCTCATACTTTTGTGGATACGACATAAACCCTCCAATAATTTTTTGTTCTTTTTCATTTAAAAAAATCATTTCTTTTTCCTCCAACTTTCCGGCTTTGCAGGAACTATGTGAAAGCCTTTTTGAGAATAATGTATCGTTACTTTTGTTGTATCATACGCGATCCCTGTTTCAGGATCTATGTATTTACCTATTACTTCGCCAAAGTCTACGGTTTCTCTGTAAGAATTATGGCATCGCCCTGTTCCGGTGTGTTTTTTCACCAACTCAATAATTCTTTCGCTAGAAATCGTCACAATACTTCTACCTTTCTCAGGTTGATATTCATTATTTCCGATAATATGCTTTCCTTGTCTCCCCTCATGTATCTTCTGAGGAAACCTACTGTAATCATACACATCATCTGCAGTTTTTACCGCATCAGCAACATCATCAGCTGCATCGACCGTTTTAACGGCATCAATGACCTTTTCTGCATCGTGTGCCACATCAGCTACATTCATCCCCGCTCTTGCAAGCTTTGCGGTGTCGGCTACTTCTCCTACAAACGGAAGGATGCCAAACGCATCAAGCCCTGCCGGTATGTAATCTCCTCAGACTTTCTGTGCAGAGTGCTTCTGTTAGTTTATTTTTTTGCCGTCTACAAGTATTTCATCAGGAAAATTGTGGTAATTGATCAAAAAATTCTTTTGATGATTGACCGATATTGGAGGATTTCCTTTAATTTCAATTCCATGGAATGCAAAGGACCAGAATTCTTCATATCTCTCGTCACCCATTTCAAAATCATTCTCATCTTCCATTAACATATCATATTCCGCAAGAACACTTCCTTTTCCATGCCAATTCAAAAGAATA
>JAZQFJ010000049.1:0-3802 GCA_045539475.1 Eubacteriales bacterium
GAACAGGCGGGAAGAACGCTTTTGCTGGATAAAACACTTGAATATGTGAGAACGCCGCACGTCCAGCACACCGCTAACGAGTGGCAGACCACCGAGCATAACCGCCATATTCGCAGCAACCGGGTATATCAGATGAATTACCACATTTACGAAAACACCCGTTACGACAGGGAGAAGCAGCAAAGCGTCCCTTACTCCTATTCTCTCACATGGGGCGTTTATACCAACAGCCCGAACAGGAACGGGCAAGCGAAGATTGCCGGACAAGATAGAAAGGTTTTCACCGACAAGGCAGCTATGGAAAAGTATCTGAATGGGCGTATCAAAGCGTATGACCGCTTGTTTACGGAAATCTCCCCGCCTATCCCGCAGGAGTACGCCGACTATTTCAAAGTAAACGGTATGCTCATGCCGGACTACACCATAGAGGGCGAAGAACCCCCGCAGCAGCAACAGGCGGCAGCTATCCCCGAAAATACCGGGCAGGAAAAGGAGCGTGAACACATGAGCGAACAGTTTTCTATTATGATAGGCAACCGCAGCCGCTTTGACGCGGGCGACCCCGGCGGCTATTGGTTGGATATGCCCGCCACAAAGGAGCAGTTGCACGAAGCTATGCGGAACGTCGGCATTACCGCCGACAACCCGCAGGATTTTTCCATTCGCGGCTATTCCGACGACCCGGAGAAACATATTGCCTTGCCTTATGAAATGGTATGCGCCGCCGACGTGGACGAACTCAATTTTCTTGCGGCGCGGCTCGAACAGCTTGACCCCGCCGAGGTTGGCAAGCTGAACGCAGCTTTGCAGCAGAAAAACGGGCTTGCAAATATTGGACAGGTAATTGACTTCACCTACAACGTGGATTTTTACGTCCATATCCCCGAAGTACATAACTACCACGATTTGGGCGACTATTACTTAAATCAATCCGGCATGGTACAAATGCCCGAAGAATGGAAAGGCGGCATTGACCTTTCTACTTTTGGCAGGAACGCTGCCGCGCAGGAAAAAGGCGCGTTTACCGAGTACGGCTATATCGTGGAAAGCGGCGACGAGTGGGAACGGCAGTTTGAGGGGCGCGAAGTGCCGGAAGAATACCGCATTATGAGTTACCCGCAGCCGGAGCGCGGCGAACAGGACAAAGCCTATATGGACGCAGCCGAAACGCAGCAAGCAGACGCACAGGCCGCAGAGCCGCAGCAGCCCCGCCCCGTCGTCCCCATTATCCTTACTTCCGAAAAGCCCGCCGAAAAGGTAAAGGAGATCACCGCGCGTTTGGAACAGGGCGTACAGGCGATTTTTGACAGCGACCGCTACAAAGAGTTTCTAACCGCTATGTCAAAGTTCCATGATTATAGTTTGAATAACACTATCCTAATTGCTATGCAGGGCGGCAATTTGGTAATGGGCTTCCGTCAATGGGAAAAGGAGTTTGACCGCCATGTAAAGAAAGGCGAGAAAGGCATTAAAATCTTTGCCCCCGCGCCCTACAAGGTGAAAAAGCTGGTTGATAAAATCGACCCCGAAACGAGAAAGCCCATGCTTGACCGCGAGGGAAAAGTGGTAAAGGAAGAAAAGGAAATCACCGTCCCCGCCTTTAAGGTTATAACCGTCTTTGATATTTCGCAGACCGAGGGCAAGGAGTTTCCCGACCTTTCCGTTAAACCGCTGCTTGCCGATGTGGAGCAGTACGAGGATTTTTTCGCCGCCCTTGAAAAAGCGTCCCCCGTCCCGATTGCATTTGAGCAGATCACAAACGGCGCAAATGGGTATTTCAGTTTGACCGACAAGCGTATTGCAATCAAAGAGGGCGTGAGTGAATTACAGGCGGTAAAGACCGCCATTCACGAAATCGCCCATGCGAAGCTGCACGACGTAGACTTAAACGCCCCGCCGGAGCAGCAAAACCGCGTTGACCGCCATACCTGCGAGGTAGAAGCGGAAAGCGTCGCTTATACGGTTTGCCAGCATTTCGGCCTTGATACTTCCGATTACTCTTTCGGCTATGTGGCTGGTTGGAGCAGCGGCAAGGAAATGACCGAGTTAAAAGCGTCCCTTGAAACAATACAGACCACCGCAAAGGAACTCATTACCGAGATTGAGGGGCATTTTACCGAGTTGCAGCAGCAGCGGCAAGCCGAGCAGGAGCAGGGCGATACCTTTTCCATTTATCAGTTAAAGCGCGGGGACGAAACAAGGGACTTGCGCTTTGAGCCTTATGACCGTCTGCAAGCGGCTGGACTTACCATTGACCGGGTAAATTATGAACTCGTCTATACTGCACCGCTTACAAAGGATATGACGCTGGGCGACATTTGGGAAAGGTTTAATATCGACCACCCCGCCGACTTTAAGGGGCATAGCCTTTCCGTTTCCGACATTGTTGTGCTTCATCAGAACGACGAGGACACCGCCCACTATGTAGACAGTATCGGTTTTCAGCAAGTGCCGGAGTTTTTGCAGGAGCAGCAGACCCCCGTATTTGACAAGCTGCCGCCCGAACAGCAGCAAGCCTTGTCCGACACCGTACAAGACACTTTGCAAATGCTGGTTGACGCAGACAAGCGGATTTATGGCGACGTTACGGGCAAGACCCTTGAAGCAATCGCGGCGCAAGGATATTCCTACAAGGACGGGCAGCTTGAAAAGCAGCAGCCGGAAGCGACCCCCGACAGCCTTTTGACGGGTGAAACCGTTAGAACGCCGAGGGGCAATTTTCATATTACCGATATGAGCCGTGAACAGATCGAAGCGGCGGGCTTTGGTTTTCATCATGCGTCGGAGGACGGGAAGTATCTCATTATGGGAAATGGCACACAGGCTTATGCCATAGCCGCCGAGCAGCCGCAGCGGGATAATCCCTTAAAGCACGTCGAGGACACCATAGAGCAGAACGACAACAATTTTGACGGGCTTATCAATAATACGCCGCAAACGCCCACCGTCGCGGATTTTGAGCAGCGGGCAAAGGCGGGGGAAGCGATTTCCGTTACCGACCTTGCAAAAGCGGTAAAAGCCGAGAAACGGGAACAGCCGCAGAAAAAACCGTCCATTTTGAAGAAGCTGGACGAATACAAGAAACAGGCGGCGCAGCAGCCGAAAGATAAACAGAAAGAGCATAAAAAGGATTTGGAGGTTTGATAGCATGAATACCCGCTTTACCATTGAGGAAGAAAACATTGTTGCGATCTACGCCGAGGACAGCCGGGAAACAACGCTTGAAAATATCCTTGCCGCCATGCCCTACATGGACGAGGATATGCGCCAGCTTGCCGCCGCAGCGGTGAACAAGCTGCAAGCCATGACGGACAGCGAGTTTTCCGAAAGGGAGTTTATCTTGACCGACGAGGAATAGCCCATAGAGAACAGGGGCGCGGTTGCCGATTTCCGGCACCGCGCCCCTGTTCTTTTTTTGTCCTTGCGTGGACAATTAGAAAGCCGTTTTTGCGGGTTTGAATATACTTTATCGTCTATGTCGTTTTCATGCGCTGGAAGCCGCAGAAACACAGGCGTTTTCAGCCCTTAACATTCCACTTGCCACCCCATGTTTTGCGCCTTATCGCTCCTGCTCCCGCGCCCTGCTTTGGGACGGGTAAAGAATACTATCGACGTTCTTTTTGACAACGCCGTATTCCTGCATTTGCTTCTTGGCTTGCCGATAATCTTCATACAATTTGGTTTTCCTGTCGTTTAAGCTTCTATACTCCTTGCGCAGCGCGGCGAGATCGGGCAGCTTCTTTATCTGCATTTCCTTTAATGCCCTTGCCGCAGCTTCAAACAGGATAATTTCGCTTTCATG
>JAZQFJ010000050.1:0-31921 GCA_045539475.1 Eubacteriales bacterium
TGATATGAGTTCTTATAAATCATTTATGGATGAATTCGGATATGATGTTTCTGATTTTGATTCTATTGATTCATGTTATTGTTCCGATGATGATAGTTCACAGTTTTATGGTGATTTTTATACGAATAATTCCGATGATGCTGATGCTGCGTTAAAAGACGGTGATGATAGTGTTTTAGCCAAATCTATTGATGCGTATCTTCGTTATCGAGACTATGGTGCCGGTCGTAAGTCTTTTACTGTTTCGTGCAGTTCAAATGTTTACGATGTTTCTCGTGACGCAAATGCGCCGTTGCGGTATCATTATTGCAGAGCGTTTTCCGTTAATGACGTCGATGAATATACTGAGACACCGACTTATCATTATTCGGGCGCTAATGAGATGTTGGACTTTGAGATTTCTGTTCGTTGATTGATTTGGTTATGAAAAAGGCGAGGTTTATTTTATCATGAAAAGGTTTGTTAGTTTGCTTTTGTGCGTGATTGTTGCGTTGTCTATCGTTTGCGCGTTATCGTCATCGGCGAGAGTTGTTAATTACGGTTTTTCAGGCGACGTCACAAATGACGGTGTTGTTGACGCCTGTGACGTCACCGTTATACAGCGATTGACTATCGACGTTGACGTTTCTTATTTGATTGAGTCTTTGGGAACAGCGTATGTTCTCGGTGATGTTGACGGTGATGATACTCTGTCCGTTATCGATGCGACATTCATTCAACGTTATCTTGTAAATATGAATCTTCCGTCGTTTTGTCATGTCGGTCAACCTGTTTCGTTAACTACTGTTGATGATTCGCAGCCATCTACATTGATGGAAAACGCTCGTTTGTGTTATGATACATTCAAAGCTTATGGTCTTGATGATACACATATTGCGGGCTTGTTAGCTGTTTTGGATATGAATTCGTCGATGTCTCCTAATACAATTGAGGGTTCTTATATCAGTACGGTATCCGGTAAAACAGACGGTACTGTTGATAATTATGCGTTTGACCCGTATATGAAACAGTTATTATATAACGGTTATGACGCTCGGTTGTCTAATTTGGATAAGAACGCTTTTGACGCGTATTGCAAACGTCTGTTTGAAAGTTATGGTTTTTACGTCAACGAGGATGCCTTTTCTTATACTGATGAATACGGCGCTGTGCATTATTGTCCCGGCATCGGATTGCTTGGTTGGACAGGAGCAAATGGTATTGAGCTGATGAAATTTGCTGATACTTGCAATATTTGCAGTAGCCATAGGCATTGGTACGACCTTGATGTGCAGCTTGAGGCTATCATCAGAGGCATTGGCAACAATAACAATCTTGAGGGCTATAAGAATTTAGCGCTTTCGGACGCACGGGACGGTGCGGCATGTGCTTACTCTTCATTGATTTATAGTTTTTCTTGGGGCGAGCGTCACGTTCCGCAGGTCACAGAAAATATACTTAATGAAAAAGCGGACGAATGGTATGCTCGATGCCGTGAATGGTCAAATGAGACATCCGTTTCGTATAATCATTTCGGTGAAGCTGTTGTGTGGAGCGCCACTCGTTGATTGAAAAAGCTTACAGGAGCCTCCGTTTTACGGGGGTTCTTTTTTTTTTTTATGAAATGTTGCAAAACCTCTTGACAAAAGTTTCGTTTCCGATTAAAATATAAATGTAATCATGATTATATTTTACGTTTGCGATAGCATTTTTGTATTAAAATCTCTACTATAGTAAAGAAGGAGTGAATGAGTAGAGTGTCAGTCGAATTTTATGTACTGAGAAGTAAACGCACTGAGTTTGAAAAGGAGTGCGGTATTGAGAATGACAGATTTTATCTGTACGCGCCGGATGGCAAGGTGTACGAGTTTGATGAAATGCTTTTGAGAGCGGTTTTGTGTGACCCTGATAATTTGTCTGAGATTGTAAGGCAACGGACAGGTCCTTTATCGAATGAAGACGGCCCTGTCTGTTGGGACGAGAGTGATTTTGTTTACTACATGACAGAAAGTCAGATTCATGACAATTATGTCGTTGAGCTTTATCGGAAAACAAATTGCCCTATGGTCATTCTTGACCATGCAGTCTTTAATGTTTTTATGAACGAAACGACATTTTATGTTCCGCTTTCTGATTGGGCAAAGAAACACGGTAAGTCTGTTCCCGCTGCGAAACGTCAGTGTCAGCTTGGTCGTGTCGAAAAAGCCGTCAAGATTGCAGGTGTGTGGTTTGTTCCTGAATTTGCTGAGTATCCCGGACGCGTCAAAGGGAATGAGAGCCCTTTGAATGTCCTGCTTGAGGAGCCGAATGGGGTATATCTGAAAGACGGTGACCCGATTGCGGGAGCATTGGAACAGTTTGACGCTACGGTAAAATATTTGAACGACAGAGATATGTCTCCTCGTGATGAAAAAGACCGTAATGAGTTGATGACGTTGTTCTTTAAGACGGCGAGGGATATTTCTCCTATCGCTGCTGTTATGCTGCAGCGTAATGACCCGTCCCATAAGGCTTTCTTCGATAATGTTTCTGCGTATGCTTCTAAGCTTTGTGAGTTTTACAAACTGACGTTTCCGTTTGTTTGTAATAAAGTGCAGGCTTTTGTTCCGCAGAACATAATTGTAAAGCTTAAGGCAGGTAATTTTTTGGAGTATTATCTTGACAACCTGCCGATTCTTGTTGACAAACCGGACGGACCTCACATCATGCTGAGGGATTGTGACATCAGTTATTTCGTCAAGGGCGCCGCTGTTTCTTAATCAGTAGACTATAATAGTTCCGAAGGTTTTCTATTTCGCATAAACAATTTCCAAAATTTTGTTGACTTTTCTGTAAAATTAACATAAAATGGTTCATGAGGGCATAACGGCAATTTCCCTGTTGCTCTTGTGTCCTTTTTATTTTATTTCAGAAAGGATGTATGTTATGGGGAAAAAGGTCGCAAGTTTGGTTTTGTGTCTGGTTATGTGTATCATGTTGGCATCTGTTGGTATCACACCGTATTCTGCGGCGAGTGTCTTGTCGATAAACGCGACAGCGAATCGTCATAGTCTCGACGTGGCAACATCGACTGTGAAGAACGCGGGGTATTATCGTTTTTATTACAGTATTCAAAAGAAAGACGGCAGTTGGACGGGTTGGAAGTCCTATGATAAGACGCCGGGTTCTCTTATTGCGAAGAACGGTAAACTGACATATTCAATGTATATTTCCGAATTGTCTCCGTACGCGAATCTTACAACGTTGTCTTCGACTTATCGTTTGTACCCGAATGAGGGTTATCGTGTTCGTTATGACGTCAGAGCGTTGAATTCTTCCAAGAAGCATATTACGGACAGTAATTCGACAAAGTATACTTATTGGCTTCCTACACCGAAGGCTGATTCGGTCGAGTTCGTCAAGTTGAATGATAAGAGCGAAAAGTCAAAAAACGGTAAGTGGTATATGGCGATTTACGCCAATGATTCTTATACCAATGGCACTCATTTTAAGGGTTACATACCGCATGTTTGGAATCCCACTAAAAAGGTGTGGGTGAACATTTCAAGCGCTGTTGATAAGTATGTTTCTGTTGGCAATAATCGTTACGCATGTGTGATCGATTTGACAAAAGCGGCTCTTAACAAGTACGTGCCTTCGGGAACTAAGTATGAGTTTACGTTGCGAGGAAAAAGCGGCGATAACTACAGAGGTACGTATTTCGGTGATTCAGCGTTTGTTGTCGATAAGAAATTAGTTGATGTGTACACAAACAAAACAGGCAATGCGACAACAGGTAAAGCAGCGGGATTCACTGTTACTTACGTGAATTCCAATTCAGTTAAGCCGTCTTCGGTTCGTTATTATACGTCGTTCGATGCTGCGGCGAAGGCCATTGTTAATAATAACGCAGGTAATAATGTTTCGCAAAGCAATGCAAACAAAAAGGTAATGACATATGAGGGCGAATATGGTGAGCCCGTCATTAAGCTTTTGTCAAACACTGCGTTGGGTTCCCGTGTCCATTTCAATTGTCCTGTTACGATTGATTTGAACGGTAAGACTTTGACTTGTAACGATACTAAGCTTATTGTTTTGGAAAATGGTGGCTTTGTGAAAAATGGTAAGTTGCGTTGTAATAAATCTAAGACAGAATCTTTTAAGTTGCAGCGTGACGGTGTTTCCTTTGGTCAGAGCTCTACAACCGATGCTATTGTTTCTTTTGATAACATAGAGTTGTGTGATTTGTATATTGATTACACAGCATCTTGTATTGAATCTACCGATGTCGTTCATCTCTCTTGTCGTTTGTCTGATAATAAGGACGCTGAGATAAAGCGGTGTGCGATCAATGTCAATGATACAAATCGTAAGGTTGGGATTTCTTCTGGTTCTGAGTCAATATCAGGTTTTGGTGTCAATTGTTATCGCTCGGTGTCCTTTATGGATTGTCAATTTTCCGGCAATGACACCAGATGGACTGATGGTATTGATATTTATGGCTGTTCTCGTGTCAATATCGACGGTTGCGATTCTGCTATCAATCGATCGGTCGGTGCCAAGTGTGTCGATTCAGACGGTAGTTCGGGTATTACTGCTGCGGGTAATGCTCTCGTTATTTGTGTTCCCGAAAAAGGTGTAAACAATATCAGCTACAAAAAGCCGTGCGAAATGTTCGGTGGTAACGCCGCTATGGGTGTTTCCGGCGAAGGTACGTTGAATATTTATAACGGTCATTACCATGATTTTGAGCATGGTGGTATTTATGCTACCATGAATGGTACTTTGAATGTCAAGGGTGGTCTTTTTGAGTCAACGCCTGTGACAGATAAACGTGCTGAATATTACAATGAAGGTCACCTTGATGACGGTACACCTCGTGTGACACGTCATGGCGGTTTTTATTCGTATACGGGTGCTAAAGGAACCGTTAATATCGAAAACACGCATATCAAGGGCGGTACACATGGTCTTCGTGTCAAGTGGGGTGGTTCCGCCAACATCACCTTCAATATCAAGAATTCTGTTATCGAAGGTGAGACGAACGCGATTGCGATTGATGGCGGTACTATCAATTTCGGCGAGAACGTAAAGACTATTTGGAACAAAAATAAAACTGCGTACGGTGACCCGAAGGGTTATGAGATTTATACAGGTCATCCTTGGTCGTATCCGGAGCTGGTTAAGATCAACGGAAAGTCATCTGTTATCGGTCCTCGTTTCCCTTATTTGAAGTCTGCTAAGGATATTGCCGCTAATAAGGCTACTCTGGTTTGGCGTTTTTATCCGCAGGCGGCGAAGTATCGCGTTGAGCGGAGTTATGACGGTGTTTCTTATAAGACGCTCACGACAACGTCTTCTCTTACTTATACCGACAGCGAAAACAGAAATGACCCTGTTCGTTATTATCGTATCACAGCCTTAAACGCAAAGGGTAATCGTATCGGTGATATCAGGGAACCTTATGCGTTGTCTTTTTATCCACAAATCACTCAGGCTCGCAGCTTATCTAAGGGACTTGAGTTGTCCTTTGATAAATATAAGGGTGCCGCGTCTTATCGTATCTATTATAAGAACGATAAGGGTTCGTGGACAAGGCTTGAGGACATAAAGAAAACTAAGTATATTGATACGTCTATCGCGAAGGGTGAAACTCGTACTTATACGATAAGAGCGCTTGACAAAAATGGCAATCATTTGTCGTATTTTAAGAAAGACGGTTATACATTTACACGTTGATTGTTTTCTTGATTTTGTCGTAGAGATATGTTATAGTATTGCCGAGGGGTATTTTCCCTCGGCAATATTTTTTTTAAGGATGTGTGTTGTTGTGAAACGAATTGTATGTTTATCTTTGTGCGTACTTGTGTTGGTTTTTTTGTTAGTCGCTTGTTCGTCGTCAACAAATCGTTCGTATACGTTTAATGTTGAAACGAGTGATTCTGTCAACGTATCAATGGTTGACACTGACGGATATTATTTGTCTCAGAGTAATGTCGATGGCGTGACGTTTTTGGTTAAGGGGACGGATGAAACAAAGCAGGTAGCGGGCGGCATTTTTATGGGAAAGGAAAACGGGGCTTCTTTGCTATCGACAGTCTCGGCGTCCGGCACAGTTTTTTCCCATAAGAGCTTACGTGACTGTTATGAGCGTATGTATAATGATGGTACGAACAATATTACAGGGTTCGTTGGTATTATCAGTGATAATACATACGTCCTTGTTGATTATAATTGCGATAAAGCGCTTGCTGAAAAGTTGTTCAACGCATTGTCTTTTTCTATCGAGTAATATGCGTAAAAACCCTTGATTTTCGAGAGAGAATGTGATACAATATTATCAAGAGCCAAGGTACGTTCAGATTTGTCTATCGCGGTTCTTGATAATTTTTTGCCTGAGCATGGAGCTGAAGCTGTGCGACGGCGTGACTAAGCATCGGTACGGATGGTTGGCTTCGGCAATGAAAGATGATGTCCTGTTGGTATCTGTCTGTCAGTAGCGGCAAGCGAACGCAGTCAATACATATCAAAATGGCTTTGGTATGTGATATTCGGCAGTTTGGGTTCGTACCGATGACGATTTTTATAAAAAACGGAGTTGATATATATGCTTATCGGTGGTGTCGGTCCCGAACGATACGGAGCTGTGATAAGACATGCTCAGGGTGAGCCGTCATATCCTACTGATGAATTTGTTGACCATCAAGCTGTTTTGAACGCAGGTGTTAGGACAGACAGTTATTTGGATTGTACGGATGAACCTGATGAAACGTTGTTAGATGTGTACCGCAATCTTCCTGTTTGACGAATGGGGTGAGAGAATGATTATTGCGTTTTTCTTTGTTATACTTGCGCTTTTGCTTATTTGTTTTGTTGTGATGGCATTCTATATCATAATTGACTGTATATTTGAACATAAGGCCCGTCATGATAAAGCAGAAACAGTATTTGTTATCACCTGCAGAGACACGGGTGAAGATTTTAATTGCGAAAAGATTTGTGAAGTGCCGTATGACGCACTCGGCTTGGATTAAGTTAAAAAGGTGAATGTGAATGTTGATTTTTGTAGATATTGATGATGTTGTATGGGATTTGCTCAAATATTGGGTTGAGATGCTCAATGAAGAGCACCGTTTAGATGTGAAGTTTTCTGATATTAATAATTTCGATATGAGATTGTTTTTCCCGACTTTGTCGGATGAAGAAATCTACGCTCCGTTGAAAGGCTCGGAATTGTGGCGGAGAGTTCGTCTCAAGCCGAATGCCGATACGATCATTAAATGTCTCATGGAAGAAGGACATGATGTTCGTTTTGCGACGGCAACTCATTATATGAATGTGAAGCCGAAATTCGAGATGCTTCAGTTTTATCTTCCGTTTGTTTCTTGGGACAGCGTTATTGTCACAAGAGATAAGTCAATTTTGGCGGGCGATGTGATAATCGACGATTGGAAGAAGAATGTTATCAATTCTCGTTGCCCTTTTAAGCTGTTATTTGATATGCCGCATAACGCAGACGTCGATTGTGAGGAAAACGGTCTTGTCCGTGTTTATAAATGGGAAGATATTTATGATGAGATACATGCTGTTTTTGACCGCAATAAGTCTATTGTCAGTTGGCGAGAATATGACCCTGTGGGGTTGCAAAACGATATCGATTTGGCTGTGATTGAACAACGTCCGACTGCTCGCATTGATGAAGAGGGTTGTGATGAAGTATAAAAGTGCTGATTTGTTTGCGGGTATCGGCGGTGTACGTTTAGCCTTTGAAAAAGCTTTCGGCGATGATATCGAAACGGTTTGTGTTGTTGAATGGGACAAGTTTGCGCGACAAACATACTGTGCTAATTTCAATGACGCTTTTGATATAATGGGCGATATCACTCAGGTTGATGAGAGGAAGATACCATCTTTTGATATTTGCTGTGCAGGATTTCCCTGTCAGGCGTTCTCTTTTTCAGGAAAACGACTTGGTTTTAATGATGACTTCAAAGGGCAAAACAGAGGTATTCTGTTTTTGGATGTTGTTCGCATTTGCGAGTATCATAAACCGAAGGTTATTTTTTGTGAAAATGTTAAAGGATTGGTCAATCATGACAAAGGCAAGACTTTGCGCGTTATTTTAGACGCATTTGAGGCTATCGGGTACAATGTGTACTGGCAGGTGCTTGATTCTCAGAACTTCGGTCTCGCTCAACATAGGGAAAGAGTGTATATTGTTTGTTTTCGCAAGGATTTGAACGTAACGGATTTCGAATTTCCGACAGGTTCCGGTATTACATCCTGTATCAAAGATATTCTTGATACAGCGCCTGTGTCATCAAAATATTACCTTTCTGATGTGTATTTGGAAACATTGCGAAGACATAGAGCGCGTCATGAAGCCAAAGGTAATGGTTTTGGCTATGAGATACGTGACCTTGATGGTGTCGCAAATACGCTTGTTTGCGGCGGAATGGGACGTGAGCGTAATTTGATTGTTGATGACAGACCTCATAGTATGGTTCCTGTTACACATATTAAGGGTAGCGTAAATACAGAAAATATACGCAAAATGACTCCGCGTGAATGGGCAAGATTACAGGGTTTTCCCGACAGCTATAAATTGGTGTTGTCGGATACGCATTTGTATAAACAATTTGGTAATAGTGTATCAATTAATGTTATAGCAGCCATTGCTGAGAACATAAGAGCCAAGTTGCAGTAGTTTCGTGTATGATGGGTAGTTCAGCCGGAAGCCGTGTCACCGGGTAGTGGCATAGCCACGGACACAGACACGGTTTCCGGCTTTGTGTTATTAAGTTATGTCGCCGCAGCGTTGTTGTCACTTAAATGGAGCGTAAGAGCACACATAGCAAGGCGAGACTACCCGTCAGACGCGAAACAAAATATAAAAGAAAGACAGATACTTTAGCTTTACAATTTGACGTTTTTGCTATATAATTTTTTTTGGTGATATTATGAATGAACAGTTGCGACAAATCATTGATGAGTATAAAAAACAGACGGAACGTAATTGCTGTGTCGTTGAAGTGACGGAAGAAATTCCTGATATTCTTGATAATAAAATCGGCGGAATTCCGTATCTCCCTGTAGGGGAGGAGTACCCTGTCGATGAAAACGGAGAGCCGATGGCGTTGCTGCTACAGATAAACTGTAAAGATATTTCGTTACGGGATTTTCCACAGACCGGTGTTCTTGAAATATTTGCCCCGGCAGAGCTTACTTGGCCTTGGAACTGTGTTGTTAAATACTATTCCGAGAATCAGAAATATCAAACAGATTTGCCTTATATCAATTTTAAGGACTTCGTTTGCTTACGCGGCTATAAAATCAATACAAAACAGGGTACGGAGTATATGTCGATATCGGACTATCGATGCGACAGTTTGGTTGAGGAGATCACGAAACAGGTCACGGGGAAGGATATCAAAGGTTATTTTGGTTTGAATGATATTTTTTCGCAAGAAAACGGTAAAAGCGCATCTGAGATTTTCTATAACAATGTTGTCGGGAATTATGTTACGATTGGTGGGTATGCCGATTTTACACAAGAGGATATCCGTCCGAGAGAAGCAGACGGAATGGATGTCTGTCTATTTAAGCTTGATTCCTGTGTTGATATGAAGAAATTTGATATCGGTGACGCGGGTATTTTGTGTGCGTTGATGTCTGAAGAGGACTTAAAGAACTGTAATTTCGAAAAGGTTTTTCTCACGTGGGATTGCTATTGAGTGTGGTGACAATATGATGCGAATTAATCTCTGCTAAATAATATTAAGGTGTGTGCAGAGTGGGATTGTTACTAAATATTGCGACAATATAATGAATGCTAAGTGGAGAGGTGTGTGCTGTATGGGCAATTTAAAAGTTAATCCCGAATGGGTGAGAATCATGGAGCATTGTACAGATGAGATGCAGACTTCTGGTTTGTCTCGATCTGATGCTGTTATGTTTGCCGAGATACGTTTATTTAAGAAAGCTATCGGTAATGTTATCAGTGGTGCTGATACTGAGTTATCAGATTATGTCGGACATTATGTCGAATCTCAAGCGAGGCTTGTAAAAAAGAGTCGGGCTCTTGATGAAAACACAAAAGAATTCGTTGATGCGATTCGTGTTTTCGGATATGATAGTGATGTTGACATGGCTGTTATCAAAAAGGATGCTCGCTGTAAGACAGCATTGTCTTCTTACAAGGAACCTGCTTATTCTCCTGATATAGTGTTCAGTACGACGAAAGAGTGGCGTCGGTCTTCTTATGATTCACAATCACTTGTGCGCGGCAGCTTGGTTTGTTTTTATGAGCGGACAGGTTTTACACCATCTAATATCGTTCAGTCTTTTTTGGATGATACATCTCTTTTTGATTCTTTGGCCGAAGAGTTCGGGGAACCGAAGGATGAGCGACGTGTGCCTGATGTATCTGATTTGAAGGATTGTGACGGCGAAGTCCTTTCATTTGAGTGTTGACTGTATAATTATATCATGGTTTTCAATGAAGTTCAAAAGGATTGATTCTGTTGAAGGTTCCTCATTATATCAAAGATTCGCTTGACAAGAGAAAAAGAGCCGCAGAAATGTTCAATGAGCATGATTTGATTGTGTCTCAGTGGTGCATGAACAACGGCGTTGAGCTTGAAGAATATGATTGTTTTGGCGGAGTTGAAGCCATTGTCAATCCTGATGATTCTAAAAGACGTATTTTAGAAGCTATAGAGAAAGCTTGAGCAAGAAAGGAAAGGTTTTATGTTGAAAAGAATTTTAGCGCTCGGTTTGTGCGCCGTGGTTGCTGCTGGTGCATTGGTTGCTTGCGGTAAGACAAAAGAGGAACAGACCGCAGAAGGTTCTTCTGTTACGGCAAACGAAAAGGCTGTTAAAACATCTAAGGATGTTGACGTTGTACGGTCATTTGTCGATGCTATCAAGGCTAAGGATTATGCTTCTGTTATTCAGTGTCTGAATATTGACGCTGATAAGGCTTTTTTGTCAGACGAAGATATTGAGTTCGCTTTGCCGAGAAGTTCGTTTGCAGATTTGACAGATGAGTCTGTGCAGGACGCGACAGTGGATTTGTCGTCCTCTTATCGGTCAGGTGATGACCGCAGTGTCGTTACAGCTGCCTGCATGAAAGATGGAGCTGAGGTCGCTCATATTCAGATCAATACGGTTTTGAACGATAAGAATGAGTGGAAGGTCGATACTCCTGATTTTTGTTATCAAAATTATTCGTTCAGAACGCCGGGAAAGGTGGTAGTTACCGTCAACGGCAAAACTGTCGGTCCGGAATTCGTTTCAAAATCCAATACCGGAGGTTGCGGTACGTCTTGTGATTGGACGTTGCCTTATGTCGGAAAAAAGGGCGTTAATGTAAAGCTCACTTGTCCGAATTATACGATTGAGAAATTGTTGCCGACGACAGAGAATAATGAGCTCGCGAGCAAAGGTGAGGATACTTATATGCTGTTTTATGACGTGGAAACAGCTGAGCAAGATAAAATATTCACGTATATCAAGGATGCATGGAATGCCATGTATAAAGACTGGCTTGACGGTAAGAACGCGAATGATTTGTTGAATTCTTATCTTTCTTCTGATGCTGACCCCGATATTGCGACACGCATCGTTGACGGCTTCAAGAGTATGACCGACCAAGGTTCGAGCGGTAATGATAAGTTTAATATGGTTGCTGTACAGGCTCGTCCTGACGGAACTGTTCAATACATTACTGATGATTTGATTCTCGTGAATTTCGGTTATAAGCTTGCGTGGCATTATAAGCTCGCTGACTGGAATCAGAATATGACACGTTTTTCTAATATTATTCTGAAGAAAACAGATGATGGTTATAAAATCAGTCAGTTGACAGACGAAGGTCTGTTCAGTGAGTGTAATAGTTTCACAAGCGATTGGTAATATAACGCTTGATATTTTGTTTTTGTTATTTCAGTCAATTATCTAATTAAAACACGGTATAAAGTAATCTCTGCTAAATGAATATTGGTTGCAGAGAAAAGGAGATTGCATTATGGATAAACATTACACCGACCCTTTTGATACGCAGGTAACGCCTGAGGAATCCGAAGCGTTGTATACGCAGATAGACGAGGACGCTTTGCGCGAGGCTGCCAAGCTTGATAAACCTGTTCGAAAAAGACCTCTCCCGGCGTCGATAGAAGAGATTGTCGAAGACGACGATGAAATGTCGTTCGGATAATTCTTTACCAAAAGGCATGAGAGGGTGTTTTTGTGATAGATGTTGATAAGAATGTTGAGCGTCATAAGGGTTTGAATCGTGTTATCTTTCCTGATGATTATGTCGTTCTTGATTTGGAAACGACAGGTTTCGACCCGACGAATGACGATATTATGGAAATCTCGATATTGCGTTGCCATAATGGCAATGCGTGGCGCAGTTACAGTACATTGGTTCAGCCTGACAAAGTTCCGTTTGTTTCTCAGGAGGTAGCCGCCTTGACAGGAATCGATGATAGTATGCGTCGGACCGGAATTCGTTTATCTACGGCCATGAATGCCGCGATGTCTTTTATCGGCGACAGTCCTGTCGTTGGTTATGGCGTTAATTTTGACATGAATTTCATGTATGATAAATGGAAAGCATTGACCGGGCAAGATTTTAAGAATGAGTACATGGACGTTATGGGTATTGCTCAGAAACTGAACGGTCGTAAGTGTAAATTGACGGAACTGTCGCAATCGTATGGAATCGATACGACAGGCGCCCATCGTGCAATCAATGATTGTTTCTTTTGTAATGAGTGCTTTAAACATTTACAGGCAGATATTCAACATAGGGGAATGACGCTTGCTGAATTTTCCGGTCTTTATGACCCTGTGTTAAAAGCGCAGCAGTTGAATCTTTTGGATACTCAGAATAAGGGTTTTGTTGTACAGAACAATAAGGTAATGATACAAAGTGGTTTGTTCAGCGGACAATCGTTTAAGGCGTCTTTCGGTTCGTATTCGTTTGACGCCGATGAAATCAGTTCTCTTATTCAAGGCGATGAGATTGCGGTCAGCGGTTTTCAGACAAAGGATGGTCGTGTGATTGATATTACGGGAAAGCTTGGAGAAGGTACTCTTCCGAATGGTCGTCAGTATTTCGGGTTTCAGCGGACTGATATCCAAAAGAGACTGCGTCCTTCTTTACCTGACAATAAGCCGGATGACCTTCAAGATATCAAACTGCCGTAAAAATTATTGGTTTTTTTCGAAAAAACTGTTTGCATGTTAGTAGGGTGTTAGTGTGTTTATGTTATTATATAATCACACAACACTTTTCCTTTCTTTTATCCTCATCCGTATTTATTGCGGGTGGGGATATTTCTTTGTTGCTTTTTCTTTTTGCGTGTGTTACAATATATTTGATTTTAAATAAAAAAGGAGAGAGCAGTTGTGTCAAAGGAAGTCGAAGGGTTGAAGTGTCCGAGCTGCGGCGGCAATATTGTTTTGGGTGATGACGGAAAGGAACAAACTTATTGTCCGTTTTGCGGCACATTATTAAAGCTTGATACACGGTCTACAGAACAGAGGGCGTATGAGGCTTTTAAAGGTCGGTACAGAGCCGAAGCCGAATTCAATGAGGCTGAACGGAAAGCGAAGCAAGAATATGAGAATGAGCAGTATAAACAGGCGGAACGTCGAGCGAGAAAGGCTCGCATGAGAGGTCGTACCGCCGGGGCGATAGGTTGTTTGACTCCTTTGCTCATTTTTATTATCATTGCCGCAGTTGTTGTTAAGTTCGGACCCGGATGGATTGAAGAATTGGATTCTAAGCTTGTTAATCCGTCGTCTTATATTGACGTGTCGTTTGACGGTATCAACGGTAAAGGTCATGTTTCGTATTCTTACCATGATGATGCTCCGTTTGATTCTAATGATATCAAAACATATTGTCACGATGATGGTAGTTTGCGTAACGGCGAGTCTGTTGAAGTCAGATTCAGTCCTGTTGATGATAATGCTATGATAAAAGAGGTCACGAAATCATATAAAGTCACAGGTCTTAAGGGCGTCGAGTCTGATTTTGAGAATTTTTCTTCCGGCGTGGTGGAAGATATTGAGAAACAAAGCAAAAGCGATTTGAAAAACGCGCAAGGCATCACTGATGAGAGATATAAAGCGCTTAAACATCAGTGTCTGTATTTGCGGTATGACCCTGATACTAATACGAATGTCGTATGGGATGTTTACAGAGTTCATATCAATAGTAACGGGACAGATTACGGTGATCGTTACGTGGCTGTTTGGTATGAGAATCTTGTTGTGAAGTCCAATGGGGATTTGGTATATGACAAATCAGGTAAGGGTGGTCATTTGATGTTTTTCAAATATGGTGAAAGCTTTAATGGGTATGAATCTTTTGATGATTTCTTATCTATTGTCAAAAACAATAAGATATCAAACCCGCAGTATTTGCAATATGATTTTTCGTAGTTTGTCTTGATTATTTGTGTCTTGTGTGATATAGTATAATATAGTTTGTACAGGTGAAATGCGAATGTTGTTGTCTAAATAAAAAGGGGTGTGGCACTGTGCGTATTGATTTGGGTTCGAGTCAAGGTCTGATTGTGTCAGCGCTTATCATTTTTTGTATCTGGTGTGTTTTCAAAAGAAGGCTTCAGTGGCTTCGTTTTGTGTTGACAGTTATTGTCGGTATCGAGGTTCTTTATATTTTGGGACAGACACGGTTTAACGATATCGTTCCGTTACGTCATATTTTTAAGTATGATGTTTTTGCGGCGATTGGTCAGTTGTTTCCTGACACATGGTTTGGTGAATCATTGACGAAGTTTGGAACATGGTTGTCGAATTTGTTGATTTCTCCTATTAATTTTTTAATTTCTTGATGCGTTTGAAAAGAGGTCGTTATGGCATTAGTCGATTCATTTTTGCAGAAATATAGAGAATTGGAACAGAGTTTGAATCCGTTGTCGCTTTCTGTTCTTGATTTCGAGGCGACATTGTCTCAGGAGGATACCGAAGCGCTTCGTGTTTGTCGTATTCTGCGAAATTATGCAGTCCATCATGTCGACGGAAATGTGTTCATCTCCGTTTCTGCTGAACAGTGTGCTTTTATTGACAGGATGATTGTTGTCGCGAAGTCTCGCTATCAGTCTTTGAAGGATTTTACCGTTCGCTTGAAGCCTATTGTTTACAATTTCGATACGATGGAATCTGTTATGAGTCGACTCGTATCGACGGGTCGTTCTTGGCTGCCCGTTGTTTCTAATGATGACAAGCGTTTTCTTGGCATCATTTCTTGCGGAAGTTTTTTGCGAACGCTTCAGTCGAGTGTTACAGGAAAACCTCGTTCTGCTTTTTCTTCTGTTTTCGCACCACCTTTGGGCTCTTTGAAATCAGATATGAAGAAGTATGATGTGCATGTGTGCTCTATCGATAAGCCCGCTGTTTCTTTTAATAATATACCGGCAATTGTTGTTTTACGTGACTGCGCGTATGCAGGTGTTATAGATTGGAACAAGTAAATTTGTCGGTTTTATAAATCGCCTTCGATGTTTATCGTGGGCGATTTTTTTGATTGACAAATATAGTGGTTTCGCAGTATACTTAGTGTGTAAATAATTAAATATTATAAGAAGGTGTTTTTGTGAAAAGATTGGTTTGTCTGTTTTTGTGTTTGGCTTTGTGCGTTTCTTTGTTTATCGTGCCTGTTCATGGCGCAACGTCTGTCAAAAGAGGATTGCGCGGTGATGTTGATTCCGATGATTTTCTGACTATTTCCGATGTGACGTCTCTTCAACGATATCTTGTCGGTTCTTCTCGTTTGTCGTTTGATATTTTTGCTGCTGACTTTGACGGCAACGGCGCTGTGGAAATCAGCGACGCGACATTGTTGCAGCGCTATCTCGCTCATATGGTTTTGCCGGGTGATTTGTCTGAGCTTCGTTATATGGAGTATGATAATCCTGATAATTCGAAGCATGATTTATCGGATGCCGGTTCTTTTTTGATCGGTGATGCTGATAGTAAGACTGTTGTTTTGAACGGGATTCCTTTTAGTGCTGATGATAAAACGGCATTGTGCGCTGATTTGCTCGGTAAGGATGGCTTTTCGTCTTTTGAAGACAAGTATCAGCTGTTTGATGTCTTTGATGATGTGTCTTATAAGACGAATACGTTGTCTTATGATACTGATGTGATGTGTTATACCGCGACATATACTAAGACAGGTTTTTCTGATTTTAAGTTGGTTATGGATTGCCGTGTTTCTTCGTTTGCTTCCGGTAAAAATAAGTCTGAGGATTATTTTGAATACGATATCAGTACGGCGGGTTCTCTCAATTCTTGTTCCGTTGTGTTGGACGTTCCCGCGTTATGGGATAATTTTTTCTATGTCGATGCGCCGGGACGTGATGCTATTGTTCATAATTCTTTTCACTTTGAGTCGTTTTATGATGTTGCGGATTATCTCGGTTTGTCTGTCGACGATGCTGTTCGTTTGGTTCCGAAGAACAGGGGCGGTTTTGAGATGTCGTTCGCTAACGAGCCCGGTTGGCAGACTTCGGAGTCGAACAGCTCTGCTGTTGACGGCGATGAAGTTTTTCTGACGGAGTATTCCAATGAGTTTTACAAGAAACAAGGTCTGACAATAGCTTTGGATGTGGAATCGATGGCTTTTACTGTTTCTTTTTCTTCAGATGATGATTATTTCCGTCAGACGTTCGACTGTGACGCTTCCTCCGTGCCCTACTCGTCTTATGTCGATACGCGTATAAGAGAAAAGGACCATCGTGTTGTTGACTTGGCGTTCAGTGACGGTCATTTTGCACACGGACATTACGAGCTATCATGGTATGATTCTATTGATGCTACGAATGCTGAGCTTGTTTGAGTAGAATGTGCGCTCTTTTCGCGAGATTTGCGTCATGTTGCACGTTTTATATAAAATAGTATACGTGTATTATTTTAGATAAAGCCCGCTGTGGCGCAAATCTGAGCGTTTTAGAGCATATGTTGATAATTTTTATTATGTGAGGTATTTTTGATGAATTATGTAAAGAAACAGAGTTTTATGAGAAGCACTGTCGTTTTTATGTTGATTCTTGTGTTGTGTTTGAGTCTTGTCGCTTGTTCTTCGTCAAGTTCTTCTTCGTCAGGTTCTCATAATTCTATTGCCGCTTTTGCGGGAGATTCCGCGTCTGCCGAAAACGACAGTTCTGACAAGTCGAGCGTTTCTGATTCTAATAACACACCGTCAGATGAGTCAGATAAAACGGAAAGCACGTCACAATCCGATGATAAGCTTGTATACAAAGCAGGTATTGATTTTCAAACGCTTGATTATTCCGACACGATATCGCAGCTTCAAACTTATATCAAGTCATATGAGTGTATTCTCGAATCGCAAACGGAGCGAGATTCGGATTATTTAGATGATACTTATCTTATTTCGGGCAAAAAGGAGACGAGTTCTCTCGAAGTGGGTTCTTTGTATTGTCGTTTTTCTGTTCGTGTTCCTTCTGATAAGTTTTTTGCTTTCATTAATGATGTATCAGAGGTTGCGCATGTCATTGACAAGCAAATAGATGTTGAGAATATCAGTACCGTTTATGCGGACAATGACGCGAGCATCAAAGCTCTTGAGACACAGAAGTCCCGTTTGCTCGCTATGTTGGACGAAACGAATGATATTGATGCGATGATTCAAATCACAGTCAAGCTTGAAGAGGTCGAGCAACAGTTGAATCGTGATAAGACGTCTAAGGCTGCCATGGACAAGGACGTCGCGTATTCGAGTGTTGTTTTGACGGTGAAGGAAGTAGCGAAATATACAGAAACGAAGAAGCCTACGTTCTGGCAAGAGCTCGGTGAGAATTTCTCCGGCGCTTGGTCTGATTTCCTTTCTATATTGAAAGGTTTGCTGTTCTTCTGTATCAGGGCTTTGCCGTATCTTATCGTTTTTGGTATTTTAGCTGCTGTGATTGCCAGGGTTATTATTATTCAGGTTCGTAAGGACCGTAAGAAAAAAGATAATAAGCCTACGGTGAACGCAATGGCGGGCAAGAAATTCGCGCAATCGCAGACTTTTGGTAACAGTTCAGTGAATACACGCCCCGTCGTTCCTATGCAGGATGCTGAGAACAAAACGAACGTGCCCTCTGATAAAAATAAAATGTAAGCTTTTATAGTGAAAAAAAAAACCGTATCCCTATTTTGAGGATACGGTTTTTGCTTATTCATCGTTAGTTGATTGGTACAGGTTTAACGGTTTCCTTGACTGGTACATTTTCATCATGCACGCCGAGGTAAATCCATCGTCCTGTCTCGCGGTGGTAGCCGATACCAATAAGCTCGAAGTTGATACCGAGCAGGTTTTCTCTGTGACCGTGCAATGACGCTTTCCATGATTCGACAGCGTCTTCTGCTGTATCACATGAGCCTGTGAGGTTCTCGCCGAACAGCGTACGGAATCGGTGGTTTATACTATTGTTGCCGATGAAACAACCTGCTGTATCGAGAACAGGTGAAGTGTGTCCGTAATAATCATTCTCAACGGTATCTTCGACTTTGATACGCGCGAGTCTTGATAACTCTCGGTCGTATACAAGCGGATGGAGTCCGTTTTCTTCACGGAACTCATTGATGAGCCTGATGGCTTCGAGCTCTTCTTCGTAAGGTTCAAAGTCCTCCAGAGGGATATCCCTTGCAAGAGGATTGTTATAGACCTTTTCTTCATTTGCGTGATACGTTACGGAAACGGCTTCCGACGCAGGGGTGATTTGGTTTTGCTGGGTATCAAGGCACCATACACGGAAAGTATAGGTGACGCCGTCGATGAAGTTATAATCATATTCAGCGGAAAACGTGTTATAGCTTTGTCGAGAGTAATATGTTTTGACTTCGTCGTTCTTGTCGTTTGTTATCTCGTAAACATACCATCTTGCGTTTTCGTTATAGCTACAGTCAATAAAGATTCTTGTTTCGGAAACGCGTTTCGCTAAGGTCTTTGTTCCTTCAACGGGTGAGAAGTAGGTGTTACTATCTTGCCGTGCCGTTCGGATAATAGGCGCAGGGTAAGGATACCCACTTTCAATACTTGTTTCCGCGACCTCGCTGACGTATTCGTTCTTGCTGTCATTCATACAGCAGACGGCATAGGAACCGCCCTCTTTGATATCCTCGGGGATATCGGTGCAATGATCGGCGGAGGTGTCGGCTAAGTGTCTCCACTTTCCGTATTTCTTAGTGAATACACGGTAGCAGTCCGCGCCGTTGATTTTATTCCATGAGAGCGTAATATTGGATGCGCCTGTTGTTGCCTTGAGATTAGGCTGCGAGAGCGTGTTGTTCTCAGGCAAGGTCACCTCATGGGTGTACTCGTTGACCTTGACATAATCAGGCGTTTCTATCCCTGCGAGCTTACGCTGAATAAAAGTAGCGTCGGTGATGTCTAAGCTGTCGCTTTGGTCTACGTCGCCGACATTCGCGATAAGGGATGCGTCAATGGGGGTACGCATGTTCAACATGCTCATTTGGAGCGTGGTAACGTCCATGATGTTGACAGTACCGTCCATATCGGTATCGCCGCCTTTGAACAGCGCGGTGATTTCTTTTTCATCGCTCTTGCTTGCGGCCCCAACGAGCGGCGTAATTGAGAGAACGATGGCAATAACCATGATTGAAGCCAGTGTTCTGATAAGTGTTCGTTTCATTTTATACAACTCCTTTTCCTATCGAAACGAACATGTTTCTTTATATTTCTTATTTGAATTCTTGCGTTAAAACGCATATAAAATTCTTCACATTTCCAACCATGCGTTTGCACTGTGGTCTATAAAATGAATCCTTTTTGTTAATAGTCTGCTGAGAGGCGGCGCAGACAGCGCCGCTTATAAAGGAAAACCTAACCTCTGTTCTTTTTTGCGAAAAAAAAAAAGCCCTCACCGTGATGGTGAGGGCTCGTTTTAATTATCGGCGCCGACGGTTGTTCCGGCGGTTCTTGCTTTTGCCGCTTTTTCTTTCAGCGTTTTGCAAATTGTGTCGTAATCGGCTTTGATTTGCGGAGAATTCGTATTGTCAAAAGCGAGGATATACTCGCTCTTCATGGCTCTTGTGAGAGCCACGTAATACATTCTCTTTTGCTCTTCTCCCATGCTGTTGTCGTTTCTGTAAATGACAACAACGTTTTCGAATTCAAGACCTTTTGCGGAGTGAATCGTTGAGAGAACAAAGTTCGCTGTCATAGCGGCCTGCTGACGCTTGGTTTCTTCGTTCTTCTGAGAAATCAAGCTTCTGCGGATGTTGTTGTTCTCGATTTCATATTGAATCATGCTCTGCTGAATCAACGACAGGAATTCGTCCTGCGTGATTTGCTTGTTGGTATACTGTGTATACCAGACGTTGACGTCGTTGATGACGCCGTCCGCCCAGTCATTGAGCATGCGTTGCGTGGGCGCCAATGCTTTCTGGGCGTCTCTTACGAGATAATCGAGTCTTCTCAGAATAGCCTGACAGATGTCAACGGTGATGTTCATAGAGGGCATGAACTTCACGTCGTTCCAATACTTGCCGATGAACTTCGACAAGACGTCGGAGCTAAACGGTCTCTCGGGAACGAGGTTCGCGATCGTATAACCGGGATAATTCTGTTCAAGCCAGTTCTGTACCTGAAAAACTGTTTCACGGCGGAACGCAAGGAACGTTACAGGTTCGTTATACTTGAGCTTGTCGTCGATATACTTTTTGACGTACAGCGACAGCCATGTGTCGAGCGCGTCGCTCATACCTCTGAGCTTCGGGATGAACTCGTAATGAAGCTTCACTTTTTCGGTGAAAGACTTGTGCGTTACTTTGTTCAGGATGTTATTCGACTGCAGCTGAATCCTCGCATAACGGTTCGCCTCGATTTTGTCGAGATATACATTGGCGAAGTCCAGAATTTCCTGATTGGAGCGATAGTTCGTATTCAGCTGATACGCCTTGAATACGCCAGACGCTTCCATAATGTTCAGCGCTCTGGGATTTGACGCGCGGAACTCGTAGAGTGTTTGTGAACCGTCACCTACAATGAAGAGCGCTTCCTTGTGCTTGTTAACGTACTTCAGGAAGTAGACGAACTCGAAGATGGAGTTATCCTGTACTTCATCGATAATGAGATATTTAGACTGGACGTCCGTCGGTTCGAGCATGCTTTCGATTTTCTGATAACAGATGATAATCTGCAGTTCGAGCGATACCTGTTTGAGCGTTTCGAGTGTGTTGATGACTTTGTCGTAGTTGTTTTCTACGAAGTCATTCATGCGTGTGTACGCGTCAGTGTCGTTCGTGATGAAGCACTGGATGTGCTTTTTGAACTCATCATAAAACGAGTCGCGTCCGATACCTGCAGGGAAATATGCGTCGATAGTATTGCGAATCGTTTTGTTGTCAGATAACTGCTGACTGGGAAAGTTCATCGTGTAGATGCTGTTAATCATCGAAGCGATGGTCATTGAATGAACGTTCGGGTTCTTTTCTTTGATGTGGTCAGCCGCAGCGTTTGTGAACGAGAGGACCGTAATGTCTTTGGGGTCAACTCCGGCGTTTACGAGATAGTTGATTCTGCCGAGAATAACGGTTGATTTGCCGGTTCCCGCGCCCGCCTGTACGATGGCAAGCGGTTCTGTTGACGTAATGGCATTTATCTGTTCGGGGGAATATCTTTTTCCCGATACAGTTGCTCCCGGCTTCGGGTTGATTTGCTGCAGATTTGCTCTGTTGCTATTGAGCTCGTTGAGCGTGTCTGACAACAGCAAATTCAAATTGTTTTTACAAAGCTTGTTGACGATGTTCGTGTCCTTGATGTGCTTTGCGATGATCTTGTAGATTTCTCTGTATTCTTCGAGCGGCACTTTGTACGTTTCGAGGAAACGGAGCGGCGCAGCGGTTTCGTTGACAACATATTCTTCTTTGTTATTCGCGGTGAAAACGCCGCTGTCATAGTCGTCTTCAGCATTTGTCATAATCCAGTCGATTTCGGTGTGCAGGCTATTATGCCAGCGTTCGACCTCTTTTGCACAAAGGTCAAACGCGGAAAGGTTGCAAGCGTAGTCCATCAGCATTTTGGTTGTGATGTACTTTTGCCAGTCGACAGGAAGTGTTTTTCCGATGTTGACGATTCGTTTGACAGGGTTTGCGGTAAAGAATGTGCAGACTTCGTTTCTGTTCACTTCGTCTTTTGTTGTGGGCTTTCTGAGCGCGTCTACGATGACACATTTATCGGATGTTTTATCGTTGAGACGATATAGGAAAACTTGATAAACGAATTCCCATTTTTTGGTGACGGAGCCGTGCTTTGTCATGGCCGGTGTTTCCGTATACATTGCGGAAAACATTCTGGTGTGAATGTAGATGTCACCGTCAGCACTGAGGTTGGTCAGCTTTGTCATTTCCGCTGTGTCGGGATGATAATATGTTGTCATCAGGTTTCTCCACATATTGCGGGAGACGACAGACATCGGCGTCACTTCTAAGAGCGCGCCGTTGTTCTGTACCTTGTATCGATAGGAGCGAAACGCTTCCTGCGAGGATGTCGTGTCAGGGGAGAGATTTGCAGGATTTCTCAGAATAGAGAGAACGCCGACCTTTCCGCCTTTGCCCGTAAGCTTATCGTTGAAAAACTTCGGCGAGAGTTGTACTGTCTGTGTTGTCTGTTTATTAAGTTGGGTAATATCAACAGGCATGTTGCTTTTCTCCTTTCCCTGTTTTTCACAGAGTTTTTGATGTCTTTTTTATTTTTTTTATAATACAAGCGAAGCGATGTGGTTCTTTATTGCGCCTTTTACGGGACGGGCTCCGAACTCAGGGACGTAGTTTTTCTGTGCCAAGGTCTCGGCTTCATCGTCACTTAGTGTATCCGCTATTTTGATACGCGGGTTCGCTTTCTTCAGGCGCGCCGCTTCTTTCGCGTAATGCGCTTTGAGAATTTCAACAAAGGTTTCTTTTGAAATCTCGTTGAAGCTGACGATAGCACCGTTCGATTGTATGCGATTGAGCAGTTCGGGGTCGAAGTATGGTTTGAGTGCTTGTATTGTGTCGCTGAGCGTTTGCTTGCGGTCACTTTGTGTGAAGCCGAGGCTTCTGTTGATGTCCTTGAAGCCTGCGTTTGTTGTCGCGATGAAAATCGCCTTTTTGAAGGAAATTTCTTTTCCTTTTGCCGTTTTCATCAAACCTTCGTCAAACGCTTCCATGAACAGTCGCTGTACACTTGTATCGCATTTCTCGAATTCGTCAAGGATAATGACCTGATAAGGATTTGATTCGAGACTGTCAAACGGAAGCTCGCCCTTAGAGTCGGAACCGATATAGCCTGCGGGTGAACCGATGATTCTGTTGATTGACGCAGGAGAGTGGAATTCCGCCATTGAGAGTTTGATAGGCGGCGTATCGGTGATTGTTTTTGCCAGAATGCGCGCTGTTTCCGTTTTGCCTACGCCGGAGGTTCCGGCGAACATGAACACAAGCGGTTTTTCATCTTCGGGGCTGTCAGGCAGCTTGTCTTTTTCGTTGATTTTGTAGATGACGGAAGAGAGCGCTTCGTCCTGTCCTTTGATTACGCTCAGGTTATTTTTGAGCGCGTTGATGTCGAGTTCGTTCTTTTCGTTGTTACCCGTCATCAGTCGGATAGCTGTGAGCTTTAGGTGCTTTTCGGAAACGTTTATCATCGGCGTCGCCGCGAGCGCCTGTTGTAATTGCGGGTCGTTTTGCGCTTTTATTTCGAGCATTTGTCTGCGTATAACGGCTTCACCGATTGCTCTATCAAGCAAGGTGATGGCGTTGTCAGGTCTATGAGCGCCCGCTTTTGCGTAGAATGTCGCAAGCTCGACACATTGTGCAATGGTGTTATCGCTGATAATGACGCTGTTTCCGTAATGTGTGAAGAATGTGCCTTTGAGTGACTTGAGCACTTCGATGGTCTGTTCCTTCGTGAGCTCATCGACGATGATTCTTGAGAATCGACGGTTGAGCGCGGGGTCGTTCATCAGGTCATTCGCTTCCTGCAGTGTTGTCGCGCCTATACATTTCATATCGCTTCTTGCGAGTGCGGGTTTCAGAATCTGGGCAATTTGTCCGTAGGTCTGTTTGCTGTTGACCAGCTGATGAATTTCGTCGATGAACAGAATGACTTTGTTTTTCGGTTCAGACGCGAATTCGATGACGCTTTTGATTTTGCTCTCAAGATCGCCTACAAAAGAGGAACCCGCTACAATATTTGCCAACGGCAATTCGTAAATCGTATATCCTTTGAGCATTTTCGGCACAAGCGGCGTGTCGTTTGCGAGCTCGTAAGCGATCGCTTCCGCGATTTTTGTTTTGCCGACGCCCGCGCTGCCTATCAGTAAGGGGTTCGGCTTCGTCAAAGCTATCAGCGTGCTGAGCACCTGTTTGATGACGTTATCACGGAACATAACAGCGTTGTTGCTTGTTTTGAACTTTTCGTTATAGTTGATGAGCATATCTGTAGCGTCATCGCTGTTATTGCTATTGCTGTTCGGTACGAACACAGGCATACCTGCGCTGCTGCCGTTACCGTTATTATCGTTATCGTTGTCAGCGGTGTTGCTGAAATCTTTGAAAGGCATAGCATGCTCTCCTTTCTTTTTTTTTTCTTGCGGATAGATTGGGTTTTCCCCAATATCAGAATAACAGATGTTTTCTGATATTGGGGTCATTGTGTTCTGCGCTTTTGCAGAATTTTTCCGCTTCTGTTTTCATTCGCTGCCAGTCCATTTTGGCGCAGGGAATGTAGTACAGGTTTTTCGGGTGCTTGACAAAGTAGTTGCCTGCGCACCATTCAAAGTCAGTGATGATAAGCGAAAATTCTCTTGTTCGCTTTTTGCTTTTGTTGATGAAGTGCCAGATTTGTTCGAAGTTCGTCCAACCTGTCACTTTTGGTGTTTTCTCGAATTCTTTATAGATTGCTGCCGAAGATTTATCTTTGGTGTGCAACAATGTTGTTTGTGACAGAATGTGCGAGAATGAATTGAAATACAGATTGACGTTGCATTTGCGAGCAAGCTCGATGCACGCCGCAATTGCCTCTCTGTAATTTTCTTCGCTGATGGAACCCGATGTGTCGATATAGACATGGATATCGGGCTTGAAGCGTTTTGATGTCGATTTGCCTTTTCGCGTGCAGTCCTCAGGGTCACGTCTGTTCGGACGGGCAAATGTCCGTTTTGTCATCTTATACGGATTTTGCGATTTGTTGACATCACTCATCTTTTTGATGATTTTGCTGATGCGGTAAATCATGTCTTGATATGACGGCGGCTTGGCGGTAAACCGTATGCGAGCCTGTTTGGCCTGCATGTTGTTTTGTATGGTTTGCTTTGTTGCTTGTACGGCGTAGGCTTGTGCTTTCGCAATGGCTCTTGCTGTCGCTGTGAGTTTGTTCAGTCTGTTGACTGAAATCATTTTTATCGGTATGTTCAAACTGGAATTGATGATTTGCCATTCTCTTTTGATAGCCTGAGGTGTGGAATGTGCGTGCTTTTCCAAGTTAATGAAAATCATTGTTTTAGGACATACCGTATCTGACAGGGTGAACGGGAATATACCGCTCAATCCGTTATTGTTGGTTGTGATGAACTCATACAGCGCCGATGACAGCAGACGAGGGAATGAGTAGTCTTCGTTGTTATCTGCGACATCTTTTCGCAGAATGAGCGATTCTGTCAATTCATTCAGTGTCAGCTTGTCGAATTCTGCACAGAGTTGGTTGACATCAGCTGTCAGGTTCGACGCGAGAATCTGACATTTGTTCGTGAAGAACTGTTTGAATTCATCGAATTCGATGGCGTTAGCGAAGTAGATGCCTACTGAGTCAGCCCTTGTATAGAAGGCAAAGGTGGCAAATAATTCATCGTATGAAGCATTTCCCGCAAGGTAGTTTTTGCACACGGGTATGATGTCTGTTGCCGGTGTGTAGATGATGATGTCCGACGGATATTTCATCTTTTCTTTATCGGCTGATTGAATCGCAAACACGTCTTTGACAAGGAGTGTGTTCTGGCGATTATAATCGACGAGTGTTTTCCCGAAAATCTCTTTGACGAGGTCTTCGTTCGGGCTTAACGTGTCGTCGCAGCAATCAAGTACCAAATCGGTGACGTCATCTTCTGTCAGTTTGTTTCCTTTTCCGTCGATGATTTCAACGGGATGGTTCGCAATCAAGGGTTGAAACAACGTGCTGATGATGTTTGTTTTCAGCATATCACGGGGATTGTACGCGCCTGTGATGGTTGTCTGAATCAACGGCGACAGTTCAGATGGTTTTTGATTATTTACCGTAATCATGATGACGTTATTTCTCCTTTCTTTTTATCGTATGACAGCTTATCATACGTTTAACAATAAGCTGATAGTATTCGCCAGCGTTGTACCTGTGTCAGCGAGCGTCTTGGCGTTTTCTTCATCGAGACCGTCGTCGCTTGCCGCTACTTTCATGAGGGCTTTCAGGTCTTCACTTTCAAGAGCAGGCGTGACAGCGGCGAGCGCCTTGATGATGATACTGTTGTCTTCTCTCTCGAACAGGGCATATGCGAGACAGCCTGACCTTTCTCTGTTGTCCATGTTGTTGATATAATTGTTCAACTCGTCGATAGTCGTCTGACGCTTGAGTTCGTCGTAACACTGCGGCTTTGCGATTTTACCGTTGTTGGTATTCGTTGCCGACATGTTCATGACAGAGGAAAGAATCTTTTCGAGCAGGAAAGCGGAGAATGCCGTCTTTCCGGTGAATGCCTGTATGATAGACGCGAGATAACATACGGGCTCAGGTGTGAGCGTGTCCATCAACTGTGTGTATTCGAGGAGCTTATCCTGCGGACACTCGTTGAGGAATCTTGACAGGGCGCTGATGGTTCTCGGTGTAGTGAACTGTTCCATCTGTTCGCCGTCGTCGAGAATCTCGTTAATGTCTACGCCGCCGTCTTCGTCGTCATCATCGTCAGCAGTTGTCTGCATGAGTGTCTTACAGAAGATACATTCGGGGTGTTCCTCCAATGTTTGGCGGATGAACGGGTTGAGGTTCTGGTCAAGCGCCAAGAACGTTGAAGCGTCGGGCTCGACGGTTACGGGTACGAATCGGGTAATTGACGCGCTGTCGAGTACGGTGATGTTTCCCTTGTTGTTGCCCGCGATGATGATCTGCAGGTTGGGAGGCAGCGTTTTGTCGCCGATTTTTCTTGCGGTCGGTAAGCTCAGCAGCGCTGATGTGATATCGCTTGTTGTTCTGTTGATTTCGTCAAGGAACAGAATCGGCGTTTCACGCGGATGGCTTTCCGCATATTTGATGGCGTCGTGAATGGTGATGTGGGGGAAGAATGTCTGTTTCCATTCTCCGTTCTCTACGTAGCTGACCGTACCGTCTTTGTTAGTAACGGCATCAGTGTCTTTGATGGGCCTTGCGCCCGTCAAGTCGGCAACATCGCCGAGCTGGTTACATGCTACAACGAAACAGCGTGTGTGCATGTCTTTCGCCAGTGTTTCTATCCATGAGGATTTTCCGATACCGGGTTCTCCCAGTAGGAAAGGAATCGTTTTTGCCTTGAGGCATGTACGAACGAAATCCGTAAACGCGTTATTGAACTTCATGATTGATTTGAACGTCCTTTCTTTTTTTTTTACTTTGATTCAGTGTCGATGGTTCATGAACTTATAACATGAGCCTTTCGCACAGTTTTACACAAATTCATCTCCACAAATGACATCCGCCCGTCGCTTTACGGGCGGATATCTCCTTTAGTGTTAGTCATGTTGTCATTTTAGATTGAATTGTGTTTTTATAATTTGTACGTTTTGTCTTTTAGAGATTTTCCTTCTTTTTTGTTCTTGATATAAGCGTCAATCCATACGACTTTTCCGTTTTTGTAGTGACGGAAGTGTCCTCTTACACCAAAGCTTGTTTCGGGTTTTGCGCGAGAACCTTTTGCTTTTATGACAGGTTTTCCTGTTTGTTTTTGCTTTGATAAGATATAGATAATGCTTTCCTTTTTCTTTTTCGGCGCGTTTTTCTTCTTTTTGAGATTTCCGGTGTTTACTTTTTTGGTTGTTGTTTTCAAATTGTCAGGATTGATTTCTTCAACACCGTAAACCATCAGGGCCATTGTTGTCGCATATAATGTGATGAGGTCTTTTGTGTAAGAGTCGTTTGCCGCGTCGCGAATATCTTTTTCGGTATAATATCGTTTACCTGTCGCTTTTTCCGCTATTTCAGCGGCGGTTTGCGGCGATAGGATTTTCAGTATATCAACGGTGTTCTTGCTGATGCAGATGAAGCTCCCTTCGTCTTCCATCAGAATTTTTCCTTTGATTTTCCCGATATTTTTCCCGAAACGATTGACCGTTAATGTCAGATTTTCTTTATCGTCAACGACAGCGGTCATGATGATGCTCTGTTCGGAGAAAATGAATTTCAGAGCTTTAAGCGGGATGCGGCAGCTTCTTACTTTATCTTTGTTTTTCTCTTTCCATGCAAAGATAAATTCAATATCTTTGTTTGACAAGATGATTTTGTCCATTTTTTACTCCGTTTTGTCGTCGTCGACACGTTTCAATATCACAGTTTTGTCTTTCGTGATTTGATATGTGTCCAGATAGTCGTTTATGAGTCGGGATACGCCCGTTTCATTGAATGCCACTTCGATAGCACATTCGTTTGCAGGATATGGCGCGATATCGATGATGTCGATTTCGTTGAGACAGTTGATGATGTGTGTCAGGTTCTTCAGTCGGTTAATCATACACATGATTGTCGACGTCATGATACCGAGCGCTTTCTGCGTATAATCATTGTTTAGGCTGAATGTCGCCCGAATATTCCCTTTGAGACATATTCCGTTTTCGGGGACTTTTTGTGTTTCATGAAATTCAGCCATTTCTGTTTCAAACGCGGCATATTGTTCTTCTTTTTCTTCTCTTGCCGCTTTGTATGTTTGATAAGCTGTTTCGTTATCGGATATTGACGGGATATCTTCGATATCTGTCTTTTCGATTTCTCCGATGATGAATGCTGTGTTTTCAAATTCCGCTGTTATTTCGGGAATTCTGTCAGGCTCGCAGATGATGACGTCTGCGTCGAAAAACGTATCGCATTTATCTACAGTGCTGAGGTCGATAGTATTGTCGCGGTCGATTTTCAGTACGCGCACCTCGTTTCTTTTCAGACAACGAAAGAGTTCTGATTTGCCTGTTCCGGGCTGTCCTGTGATGATGATTTTAATCATGTTCGTTTCCTTCTTTATTGTTTGTCATGCGTTTTTTCGGTTCGATTGTTTTGATGATCGCTTCATCCGCGCCGATATAGTCGCCGGTTTCGATATCCATCACAATACCATTTTCAAACAGAATGCCTTTTCTTGTTACTTTTTCTTTGGCAAAAATGTCGATGTATAGACATGTGCCTTTGACTTTCGGCATGTCGGTAGGCTCTTTTGTTTGTTTGCGCAGTTCTTTTATGAGCTTTTCAAACGTATTTGCCTGTTTGTCAGACAGTTGATATTTTCTTCGGAATATTCCGTTGATGTCATCTTTGTGATAACAATACGCGCAACAGGACAATATTTCAAACCATTTGACAGTGGAAATCGTATCATGCGGTATATCATCCAGCGCGTTTACGATACGAATGATTTTGTTGTAAGGACGGTGCAGCGTTTTGTTTTCCGTATCAGCGACAGGTTCGTCTTCGTTGATGAAATGAACCAAGTCAACGGAAAACGGCGGCGTATCAAGGTTGATTGTCTTGAACTCAAGGGGAACAGGGAGACCGCAGAATTTGGCGATATGGAGCTTTGCCTGTATGAGATTCTTTTCGCTGATTACGGTTTTCGCTTTTTTCGAATCGCATTTTAGCTTTTTGATAAGTACGGATAAGACCTTTTTCTCGTTATCTGTCATGGGTGTTTCTCCTTTTGAGCGTCACGCCGTTTTTGATGAGGAAATAGGCGTAACGTGTTTCCATGTTGCAGCGCTTATTCAGTACGCATGTAGCGCAGCTTTCAGATAAGCATGTTTCTTTGGGTCGGCTTCTTGCTATCCTGATAAGTGCTGCCAGTTTTTCTATTTCCTTTTCTTTTTTGTGGTACGTAGTTTGTTCACTCCTTTATCGGAGCGCCCATTGAATTGGTTCGACTCCGTGTTTCGTTAATATTCTGTTGGCTTTCGAAAACGGTCTTGAGCCGATGAACGCTTCGGCATTTCTCGTTTTCTTGTGCGCGGAGAGCGGACTGGGGTGTGTTGCTTTCAACCCGTAGTTGTACGGGCAGGCAATATTTTCTGTTTTCAGCTCTTCAGCGCATTGGTTGATAAGATTGATAGCGTAAGAACCCCATGCGAGAAAAACCGTCACACGACCGTTTGACATGATGGTTTTGATTATTTCGGTGGTGACTTCTTGCCATCCGAGGTTAGCATGTGACGTTGGCTTTCCTTGCTCTACTGTTAATGTCGTGTTGAGCAATAAGACGCCTTCGTGTTCCCATTGCGCGAGGTTGCCTATTTTGGGATAATCGCAACCGATGTCATCTGTCAGTTCTTTATAGATATTCAGCAGTGACGGCGGCGGTACGGTGCCGGGCTTTACGGCAAAGGCGAGGCCTCTCGCCTGTCCGGGCTGATGATAAGGGTCCTGCCCTAATATGACGACTTTTACGTCATCGGGGTGTAACAGTTCAAGCGCTGTGAAGGTCTCTTCTGTCGGTGGATATATGATTTTCCCTTTGTTTCTTAACTCGTCTACTTTGTTGAGACACTCGGTCATTTTGTCAGCTGTTTCTTCCGGCAAAAGGTCAATCCATGCGTTGAGGTTTTTATTCATGAAGGTTCTCCTTTGTTCTGAGCATTTCAATCAAATCATTCATGGCGTTGGTATCAAGCTTTGACGGATTCTTGTTACCGTTGTCATCTTCGCCGCCGGATATCGCGATAGAACGAATGATATATTCGTTTTTGTCACCGTTTTTCCATGTGACGATGCCTGTCGGCACTTCGGACGGCGGATACGTTTCCATGAGTTCTTTTCCTTGTTTGGAGCGTGTCGATACCCAGAGCGGTTCGATGTTTTTCTCTTTGAGGTATTCGCAAATCCCACGGTATGTGTCGTGGCAATCCTTGCAGTCGTATCGGTAATAAATGATTAACCGATTATGGTAATCTTCAGGCAGAATTGATTCGTTCGGTGTGAGCTTATTGTATTCTGTCATTTTTGTCATACCTGTATCGAGTTTGTACATTCCGTGGGCTTGCGCTGTCATGTATACAGAAGAGAATGACAGACATATAAAGGCGACTATCAGTATATATCCGCAAAACAGGCTTCTCTGCAGCCATTTCTTTTGGATGGTTACGATAATCAATGACGCTACGATGATTGAGATACCAATGTATATAGCGATTGATATGATGTTAAAAGCGTCGAAAACATATCCGCAAATCAATAGTCCGATACTAATTGACGCGAATACGATAAGCGCTGCGACGTGCGCGATTTTCGGTTTCGTTGTTTGTTTCATTTTATTTTTTCCTTCTGTTATTATTAGTTCATTTCTTTGAGTGCAATGTGACATGTTGTTCTGTTATCGCCGACATTTGCGCATGTCGACAGTGTCAATATGCGGTTGAATTCGGGCAGCTCAAGCGAACTCCACGACGCCTCGTGTATCTTTTTTGTAAAAGCTGTGATGTCGTCGGGATTGGCTGTTCGGTAATCTTCGTCTGGGTCCACTTCGTATATGGAAAAGATGTATCCTTCATAATAGTGATTTTGTGTAACGAATGTTACCTTGTGATTTTGGTAATTCTCATTGTTGATATTGCTCAACAAATGGTTGACGCCCGCGAACATGGAACCGTCTCTCATGTTGTGACCATAGAGTACGGTGTTCATATCGAGTGTTTCCATGTTGTTTGCCCAGTCCGCAAAAATCCAGCCCGCCTG
>JAZQFJ010000051.1:0-14504 GCA_045539475.1 Eubacteriales bacterium
AATGGGAAATCGTTCCGCAGTTCATACAGGTGGAGGCGCATCCCTATTTTGCCCAGGACGAGCTCAGAAAGACGCTGGATAAATATGACATCAAGCTCATGAGCTGGTATCCGCTCGGACACGGCGACAAGAGTCTGATGGAAGAACCCGTTTTTGCAGCACTCGCCAAAAAATACGGCAAAACACCTGCTCAGATTATTCTCCGCTGGCATACACAGATGGGCTTTGTAGTGATTCCCGGCAGTAAGAACGTTTCGCATATTAAAGACAACCTCGACATTCTCGACTTTACTTTATCAGATGATGAAATGAACGAAATCGCCAAGCTCGATAAGAATAAACGCTACTACCACCGCACCGACGAACAGCTAAAAAGCTTCGCTTCATGGCGCCCTGAATTTGAAAGAGCTTAACAAAAAGGCGTGACGGAATTACCGCCGCGCCTTCACTTTAGGTGATATGATGGAAAACTCAAAAGAAAACATCATGGGCACAATGAAAGAAGGTCGGCTGCTTTTCAAGCTCGCTCTTCCGATGATTTTCTCGGTATTAGTGTCCTCATTGTATAACATCATCGACAGTATCTTTGTCGGTACCATCGGACAGGACGCGCTGACTGCAATCTCGCTTGGCGCTCCTGCCTCGTCATTGATGGTCGAGCTGTCCTTCGGCGTGGCAATCGGCGTAAACGCTCTGCTTTCTCGCAAGCTTGGCAAAAAGGACAGCGAAGGCGGCAGGGCAAGGCTTTTTGCTGACAGGCATTGTTTATCTGATTTTTCTCGCGTTCGGATTGTTCGGCGTGAGAGCGTTTTATCAGGTTCAGACAAGTGACGAAACAATTATCTCACTCGGAATGGAATACACGCAAATTGTGACGATTTGCTCCTTCGGCTTAATGTTGCAAACAATCACCGAGCGACTGTTATCCTCAACAGGAAGGACAAACAGCTCTATGGCGGTGCTGCTCACGGGAGCAATTACCAATATGATTCTTGACCCGATTTTGATTTTCGGCTGGCTTGGCTTGCCGAAGATGGGTATGAGCGGTGCGGCAATCGCGACCGTTATCGGACAATGCGCGGCAGGAACGGCAGGCTTGATTCTGAACCTCAAGTTCAATAAGGAAATACACTTCAAGGCAAAAGCGTTCAAGCCCGATTTTAAAATGATAAAGGAAATTATGATTGTCGCCATTCCCACCACATTGACCTACTCGATTAACTCAATTCTTGTTTTCGGTATGAATCAGGTGCTTGTCGGGCTGTCTTTGGCTGCTCCTGCCGTGTATGTCATTTACAACCGCGTGCGCAGCTTTGTCGCTCTGCCGGTGTGGGGTATCCGTAATACAATTATATCGGTTGTCGCCTACAATATGGGCGCCGGCTATAAGAACAGAGTCCGCAATTTTATCAGGATTTCAACGATTGCAAGCGCAATAATTATGGTCATCGGTACGGTGCTGTATGAGGCAATTCCGAATGTGCTGCTCAGTATCTTTTCCGCAAGCGAAGAAATGCTTTCTATCGGCGTTCCTGCCTTTCGTATCATCGGAATTACGCTGATTATCTCGGGTATGACGATTATGATGAGCGGTATTTTTCAGGCAATGCAGAACAGTGGGAAAGCACTTGCGGTCAGCATTGTACAGGCGGTTGCTTTGGTAGGCAACGCGGCCTTGCTTGCTTCCAGCGGAAGCATTACGCTCGTTTGGTTCTCATTCCCGATTTCCGAGATTGTGATTTTTGCGTTGAGCCTTATTTTTCTGCGCGGCATTTATAAAAAATATCTTGCAAACTAAATCACAATCTGATATTATGTAACTATAGTTGCGTTACGGAGGATTATTATGATACTGACTGGAAATGAAGATTTAAGAGTAATCAAAACAATCGAAGCAATCAAAGGCGCGTTTGAAGCCCTGATTTGTGAGAAAGATTATGACAAAATCACAGTCAAGGAGCTTTGCGAACGCGCAAAGATTAACAAAAAGACCTTCTACCATTATTATGAAACGCTCGACTTTCTGCTTGCCGAAATGCAGGCGGAGTTGTCCGCGGGTTTTCTGGAGCGCGTAAAGAATTTTGCACTGCCCGACGACCTCGACAAGGTAAACCGCGAGTTTTTCCTTTACGCCTCGGAGCAGGGCTTGGCTTATGAAAAAATCACCTGCGGCGGCAGCTATCACGCGATCCGCGATGAGATGACGGATAAGGTAAACGACGCCGCGTGGAGCAAGTCAAAGAAATATCAGAAGCTCAGCGATTACGAAAAAAAAGTCCTGATGGGTTTTATCAACAACGCCGTGCTGAATACCTACCGCGAGTGGGTGCAGGACGGCAAGAAAATCCCGATGGACGAGGTGATCGAGATAACCAACAAGCTCGTCCTCGGCGGCATAAAGGGGTTCTTTAAAAAATGAAGAAAAGAATGCTTCGTATATTTGTAAATCAACACTTTTAGCTATTCGTGTCGTTTGTTTTTTCAATTCTTTGTGTTAAGATGAATTCATCAAAACCAAGGAGGAATAAAAATGAATACAGACAAAGCTTATGCAGAAAAAATTGCGAGCGAATATGCTCCGCAGGAAACACGAAAGGCCGTAGCGCTTAAAAAGCTCGACAACCGCGCTAAAGCTCCCGCACGCATTTTTGCTTACACCTTCGGCGTGATAATGACGCTTTTGCTGGGCGTAGGCATGTGCCTATCCTTGAATATCATCGGCGACGGCGGTACAATGTTTATGACACTTGGAATTATTGCGGGGATTATCGGAATTGCCGGAGTATCAGTAAACTACGTTATCTACAAAAGGATACTTGACAGCTCGAAGAAAAAATACGCAACCGATATCATCACACTCGCCGAACAGATTGCGGAAGAATGAGGGATTGCCTATGAACAAGCAGGAAAGCAAATATTTCAACACAGCCTCGTTGATGGACGAGGCTCTCCTGCTGTTGCTGGAAGAAAAGGACTATGACAGAATAACCGTCAAAGAGGTTTGCAAAAAAGCCGGAGTTAACCGCACCACTTTTTATCTGCACTATGAAGGAATGAACGACTTGCTTGAAGAAACCGCAGCGATGATTAACGAATGGTTCAGGGAATCGCTGTCATCTGTTCCGTCCGGAGACCCGAGCAAGGTGGTGCTGACAAGCGAGCAATATCTCAGACCTTATCTCGAATTTATCAGGAAAAATATGCGCACATATAAGATCATCCACGAAAAGGAGCATCTTTTCCATTCGAAGAAGGCATTTAACAGCTTTTATGAAACCATTTTCTCGCCTGCGTTAACAAATTTCGGTGTAGCGGAAAAGGAGAAAAAATATGTTTTTGCGTTCTATACACAGGGAACAGTAGCGATTATCGGTAAATGGCTGGAAAATAACTGCCGTGATGAAATTGATTTTATTATTGAGTTGATTATGCGCCATACAATGGCTTACAGACAGGAGATACCTTGAACAAGATAAAAACATGGATTGCTAAATGGAAAACCGATTATGATTTCAAAACTGTCGCCAGTGCGGTCGGCTCTCTTGCCGTGACGATGGTTTTTGCCATTTACAACGGATTTTTGGGAATTTACCATTCCTCCGTATGGTACGGAACGATTTGCGTATATTATATGGTTTTGGCAGGTTTGCGCGGAACAATTATTTTTTTTCAACGCAAGCAACGGGAAAAGTCGGGAGAAAAAGTGTACATAACGGCATCTGTTCTGCTTTTGATTTTGAACATCAGTCTGATTGTTCCCGTTTCTCTTATGGTGATACAGCAAAAGCCGGTTAATATGACGTTGATTCCCGCAATAGCGATGGCGGCATATACAACATATAAAATTACAATGGCTGCCGTCAATCTGAAAAGACGGCGCAAATCTGCCGATAATCTTATCCGGATGCTGCGGACAAACAGTTTCATCGATGCGCTTGTTTCAATCCTAACCCTGCAAAACACGCTGATTATGGTAAGTGCAAAGGGAAATCTGTCAGAGATACTTCCCTTGACTGCAATCACAAGCGGCGCCGTATGGGCGTTCATTTTATTGTTGTCTGTTTCTGCTTTCATTAACGGCATACGTAATATAAAAAGGAAGTAAAAATATACCGGCAAGGAGGTTAATATGAAGACAAGATTTTTAAGAAATATAGAAGTATCGGAAGTCGGCATGGGCTGCATGGCGTTCTCGCACGGCTACGGCAAAATCCCCGATGAAAGTTATAGCATAGAAGCGATTCGCAACGCCTACGATCACGGCTGTACCTTCTTCGACACGGCAGAGGTTTACAGTCCTAATCTTAGTGGTATCGGACACAATGAAAAGATTGTCGGCAAGGCGTTGGAGCCTTTCAGAAACGAGGTTGTTGTCGCTACAAAGCTCTTTGTCGATTCTTCCGAGGCACGGCGCGCATACTCAGTCTACAATGCGGTACGCAATCATCTTGAAGCGTCAATGGACAGGCTCAGAACCGATAGGATTGACCTCTATTATCTGCACCGTCAAAGCAATATTGCCATTGAATCTATTGCCGAAGCGATGGGCAAATTGATTGATGACGGACTGATTCGCGGCTGGGGCTTGTCGCAGGTTGATGTAGACGTGATTGACCGCGCGCAGCAGGTAACGCCGCTATCCGCCATTCAAAATATCTACTCAATGGTGGAGCGCGATGTGGAAAAGGCTGTTGCGCCATACTGCCTGAAAAACAATATCGGCATTGTGCCGTTTTCGCCGATTGCGAGCGGACTGCTCTCGGGCAAGATTACGCCGCAGACGCAGTTTGAGCGCAACGACGACGTCCGCAACTGGGTATCGCAGCTCTCACGCAGAAATATCAAGGGCAATCAGCCGATTGTCGAAATGCTGAAAGACTTTGCCGAGCAAAAGAACGCTACACCCGCGCAGATTTCGCTTGCGTGGATGCTGCACAAATATCCGAACGATGTCCCAATCCCCGGCTCCAAAAACAAGGAGCGCATTGTCGAAAATCTGAACGCGTCACAGGTCGAGCTGACCGACACTGAGTTTATCGCTCTCGAAAATGCTCTCAATCAGCATAAAGTCTACGGTCACCGCGGCTTTGGCGGATTTTAACACATCAAAAAGCTATACTCGAAAAAATCAAAGACAACCACACAGAGCTAATGAACCTCGGCGAACGCGACGCGTTTTGCCGGGGTTTTTCTTTAGCTGTAAGGCTGATGATTGACGCCACAAGCGGCAAAACCTAACGCGCGAGATTTTGCCGTATGTCGCGCAAATGAAAAGTCCGCAGTTGTACCCGAAGTCACGAAACAAAGCCCACACAACCGATTTGCCGCGGTTTGTGGACGCAAAAAAGCACAAGCTCAGAGTTCATAGAGATTCTAAGCTTGTGCTTTTTGATTGTGTTGCAGTACAGATGTTTTTTGTGTTACAATAACGAGCCGCGTGAAGCGTTTGTATAGTACCTTACATAATCTAAAATTGCAAGTGGATTTTTAATTTTCTTTTATTTGATTTTTCAAAATCTGATACGCTGTAATCAAAGAATACAGAATTCATTTATCCTTCCTCTTTCTGTTCGGAAAACAGCCCTCGAGCCAGTCGATGTACTCCTCGGTAGTTATATTTCCGTCAGAGCATTCGTCACGCTTGACAAGCGCCTTATACTTCCATTTTTTGAAATCATTTTTCTTGATTTGGTTAACTTTTACGCGAGCGTAGTAACGGCGATAGTATTTTCTGTAGATTGGCAGAGCCTCGTTCTTTTCCATTTTCAACTTATAGTTTTCCTCGGCAGCGAGGTCACGGCAGGAACGCAATTCACCTAAATGAATCCGGTTGCAGTATCGCGCGTCATAGTTGCCCTTGTAGGTAAACCACTGTCCGCAGCGTTTGCAACACTTTAATTTAACGTCGTATTCAATCAGCTTGCTAAGCTCAAGCTCCAAGAATTCATGCAGGCTCTCACAACGGTAACGGAGAACCGGATTGTGATTGAAGTTATGAAAATATATTAGTGTGGTTGTATCTATACCATGTTCCTGCGCAAAATCAGCAAACGCTGAAAAATCATAATCCATCTGAGCCTTTTTATCTCCCATTATCAATCGCTGTTCTTCGTTGAACTCAACGAAGGGCGGCATATTGTTTATCTTACGATAAAGATAATACCGCGCGGAAGGCGTCATATCGCTCAACACTTCAGAATAATACTTCGTTTCAAAACAGAACTCCAAAATATCACGGTATTCCTTTTGCAGCATTATCAGGTATTTATAATAGTCAAGCATAGCCGCCGCCAAATCCGCATCCTGCGTAATAGCAGGCGGAAACAACGCGGAAGCGGTTGAGCCAAACGTCAAGTGATTAATCAACCACTTATAGTTGCGGTAGATTCGATAACGATTAATCATCTCCTGTGCTTCATTATCAGCATTTGGTAAATCCATATCTTCATACAAGCAAAGACATACTTTGACCTCCTCGTACAGCGAGTCGAAATCTGCATAAACAAATTCAAACAACGCTTCACCCAACGGCAGTGTAACCTTGCTTCCGCTGAGCGGGTTATTTTTCGGCTGTGGTTCAATATCGGGATTGTGATGATAGAACATCTTTTCAAATTCATCTCTTTCGGTTGAGTCAACCGGAAAACGAATACAATCAAGCCATTCCGAATCATCATCATTTTTGTGCTTCTGCAAGGAGCATACCTGTTCTTTTGCGTTCATGCAGAGCATGATGAATTCATCGTCATTAGATTTCATCAGCTCGGTCGAGTTGTTATCCCTATGATAAGTAACATAAACCATACCATCATTAAACGCAACATTCTCTGTTCCGGTTCGTTCCAGTAAATACTCTTCATATTCAGATAACTGATAATTTTTTGAATCCATTTTGATACCTCGTTTTGTACAATCCAAATTTTGCACTAAATCAACAATCTAACCGAGTTCAATTTATATTGAACAAAACTATTGAAACTTTGTCAATCACCGTTATAATAAAAAATGTAAGAACGTTCTGAACTTTATAAAAACGAGGTGAAGTCATATATCTGACTACGACATTTATGATTTAGACATTAGAAAAACATTCAACTCCATTGACGGAGATACGCTTCTTGATATGGATTTGCCCGCGACAAAATTTGTGATTAAAGAATTGTTGCCGCAAGGACTTGCTATTATCGACGGCGCACCGAAAGTCGGCAAGTCTTGGCTGATGCTTGACTGGTGTGTTCGTATTGCGAAGGGCGAAACGATATGGAACTTTCCTAATACGAAAGGAACAACACTATATGTCAGTCTTGAGGATACCGCAAGCAGGCTGCAGGAAAGACTGCTGTCCGTTACCGACGAGGCTCCAAATGTTTTCTTTACAACATTCAGCTTCAAAATCGGTGAAGGGCTTGAAGAACAAATCAAAAGCTTTGTTGCCGACCATCCTGAGACTGCTTTGATTGTCATTGATACGTTCCAGATAATTCGCAACACAGGGAGCGAGGTCAGTTACGCAAGCGACTATAACGAGATTGAAATTCTCAAATAGCTCGCGGAGGAATTGAAAATTACCATTCTTCTTGTTCACCATCTTCGTAAGCAGGGTGACAGCGACCCGTTCAATATGTTGTCGGGCACAAACGGACTTGCCGGCGGTGTAGATACAATGTTTGTTCTTGATAAGAGCAAGCGCTGTTCCACCAACGCAACTCTCTACTGCTCGGGGCACGACATTGAGGACAGAGAGATTGAACTTTGCTTTGACAAGGACAACTGTGTTTGGATTTTCGTTTCCGACAGCTCGGACAACCCCGAAATGCTGCTGCCGGATGACATTCGTCTGCTGATTGGGTTTATGAAAAAGATGATTTCTTTTGAAGGCTCGAATACGGATTTCACAAATGAATTTATTTCCTTCTGCGATAAGGAATTCAGTGCCAAATCCTTAAAGCGCAGGATGAACAGATACCGCCGTGAGCTTGAAGAAAACGGCGTTACCTTTCATTCAAACCGCAGTAACGGAAAGAGAATTCTCAGTATCAGCTACACCGGCAAAAGTGACGATAGTGACGTTAAGGACGATAAAAACACCGCTCCCGAAAATGTCGTCAATATCGTCCCTGTCGTCCCTGAACGCGCCTGTTAGCCCGAATTTGCAGACGTGTCGGCTTTTCAGCCAAAGATTAGTTGTTCACTAAAAGATATAACCGCAAAATTCGGAGTGTTTGGGCACAACGAGAATTTAACGAAAACGTGGGTGTAGCTATGGCAAGCAGAGCGTCCGGCTGTCCGCTCGGTCGCATAATGCGGGCAGAAGCCCTGCACCCACTTTCATATCAATAATGGGAGGTATTATTTGGCAAAAAGAAAACGAAATCAAACCATATCTATTCGCCTTACGACAGAAGAAAAGAAAGAAATTATTACAAAAGCAAAACAAGCACAAATGACCTTGACGGACTATTTGATTGAATGTTCGCACAACACAGAAATCACTGTAACGGATTTGTCAAAGGTGTTGATTGAGCTGAAACGTATCGGAAACAACATCAATCAAATCGCGCGGAAGATTAATTCAAAACGGTTTTTCTTTGGCAAAATCGTTTCGCCATGAGAGCGGTCATCAACTACTGTCAGCAGGAGTACAAGACCTACGACAACAAATCCAAACGACAATTAATCAGCGGAGACAACTGTGACGGTGCTAATTCATTCCGAGAATTCATGGCGACGAAGAAAATTTACGGCAAAGACAACGGATTTTTCTTCTACCACTACGCGCAATCCTTCTCTCCAAAAGAGAAAACTACTCCTGAACAGGCGCACGAAGTTGCTCTTGAATTTGCCGAAAAAGCATGGGCAGGTCACGAAGTTTTAGTCACTACCCACTGCGACGCCGCCCATATTCATTCGCATTTCGTTATCAATTCCGTCGGTTTTGAATCGGGTATGAAGCTGCGGCAGTCGCCTTCCACGCTGAAACAGTTTCGCAAGTTCAGCGACGAAATCTGTATTGCTCACGGACTTTCCATACTCCAACCATACCAAGGCGGCAGAAATAGTGTATCGTCCAGAGAGCATCGCGCGAGGTTAAGGGGTAACAGTTGGAAAGAAAAGCTGGCGAAAGATATCGACACAGCAATGTCGTATAGCGGAAGCAAGGATGAATTCATCCGAAACATGTCCATTCTTGGCTACCACATGACATGGACTGATAAGAGAAAGAATCTCACCATTCACTGTCCCAACGGAAAAAGTTGCCGTGACATCAAGCTCCAAGACGACAAATATCTCAAGGAAAACATTGAGTGTGAACTGCTCCAAAGAGAATTCCCCGTCGGAGAAAAACAGCCGACAGGCTGGGAAGATTCACGTGAGCTTTACGAGCAACACCTCAAGGAACGCGCTCAATCCAAGGCTGAAACGCAGAGAATTTCCGACAGCTATTCCAACGTCGGCAACGAAATCAGCAGCCTTGCCGGAGCCGTTTCAAAAATCGTTGACAACGATTCCGAAGACCCGGACGAGCGAAGAAAACGTATCGAAGCCGAGGAAAACGGCTCTGCTCTCGGTACAGTTCTCGGTTTAGGTATCGGCATGATACCCAACGCAGTAAATGAACCGCCTGAACAAGAGCTTGATTATGAACAAGAAGAATACAAAACACGAGAAGAAATCCTTGAAGAAATCTTCGGCGCTGACGATTATGACTATGATGATTATAATGATGGCGAGGATGAGGGCGAAAGCTTCTCAATGTCACTTTAGAAAGGAAAACTATATTGACAGATGAAATTAAAATCACAAATGAAAGTGAATACTGTTCTTCGGTAGCAGCAGCTATCAATCGCAGAACTAACTTTTTGATTTCGGACGGACAACTCATTACACAACACCTATATACTATTGGCAAAAAGAATTATATTGTAAATTCCGTTTTTAATTTGAACGGAAAGCAAACGGTTGCCGACGGAATAAAAAGGCTGATTGATAACGAATTCAACAACGCGGCGTAAATAAGTCTGGACATTTCAGCTGATTGGGAGTATTGTGTTGTTGCGCAAACGCGCAGACTCCCAATCGGTTTGGCAACAGAAAGGAGACAATTTTTATGTCAAACCAAAATAAAATAACAGCACTCTACTGCCGCTTATCCAAGGACGACCTCAACGTCGGTGACAGCGACAGCATCGTGCATCAAAGAGCCATGCTCGAAAAGTATGCAAAGGATAATTGCTTTCCTAACATTCGCGTGTTTGTTGACGACGGCTACTCAGGCGTCAGCTTCGACCGTCCCGGCTTTCAGGAGATGTATAAGCTGATTGAAACAGGCAAAGTCGGAATTGTTATCACGAAAGACTTATCCCGTCTCGGCAGGAATTATATCGAGGTCGGCAACTACACCGAGTTCGTATTTCCGAGATATGGTGTCAGGTACATTGCTATCAACGATAATTACGATTCGCTGTTCAGCGATAATAACGAGCTGGCACCTTTCAAAAATCTGTTCAACGAATGGTACGCGCGTGATACAAGCAAGAAAATTCGCGCTGTTTTCAAAGCGAAAGCTGAGCGAGGTCAACGCTTGGGAACAACCATTCCATACGGTTACCGCCGTGACCCTGACAGCGGAAAAGAATGTCATCTCCTGATAAACGAGGAAACCGCTCCGGTGTTAAGAATGATATTTTCCATGTGTTCTAAATGTATCGGACCGAGTAATATTGCAAAAGCATTAAAAGAAAAGAAAATTTTCAAACCCACATTATATCGTTTCCAAAAAGAAGGCAAGTATGGTACTCACACTGATATTGAAAATCCATATAACTGGGATTGGCATACGATTGCTAATATCCTTGATAACGAAATCTATCTCGGTCACACCATTAACTGCCGTACAAGGATAGCTTCATTCAAGGACAAGCGAACCATAAAAGTTCCTAAAGAAGAGCAATTGAGGTTCGAGAATACTCATGAGGCAATTATTGACCAAGAAACTTGGGACATTGTCCATAAGGTACGCGAAGGAAGAATCCGCAAAACCCGTATGGGTGAGATTAATAAATACAGCGGACTAATTTACTGCGCTGACTGCGGCAGAAAGCATCATCTTTACCGAGGAAGAACAATCAAACGTGAAAGCTACAGTTTTATCTGTGGAAACTATCACAAGCACGTTGGTGAAGAAAAATGTACGCCGCATTCTATTCGAGAGGTTGTGCTTGATGAGATTGTTCTTGAAGAAATTAATAAGGCAATCTACTACGCGAGAAATAACACGAAGAAGTTTACCGATTACATCAGTAAAAAGACTTCCTCACAGTACAGGAAAGAATTGAACGCTAAAACTGCTGAACTGTCAAAAGCCTAAAAGCGCATCGTGGAACTGAAATCGCTTTTCAAGCGCTTGTATGAGGATAACGTACTTGGTCGTATTAGCGACGAGCAGTACAGAATGTTATCCCTTGATTACAACGATGAGCAAAAGGAGCTTGAGCAATCAATTCCTGATTTACAAAGAGAAATTGATACACTCAAATGCGAGTGTACCAATGTTCAAAAATTCCTCGAAATTGTCAGAAAGTATGTGTGTATTCAGGAGCTGACACCGGAGGTGCTGCGAACCTTCATCAGCAAAATCGTTGTTCACGAGCGCGAGAAAAAGCACAGCCAAACCTCACCGCAGCATATTGATATCTACTTTCGCTACATCGGAATCTTCGCTCTCCCGAACGAAACTGACGTAACAAAAGAAACCAAACAAGACAAAAGGCGGACAGCCTAAACTGTCCGCCTGCGCATAGGGCACCGCCTTAAACTGAAAACATCCTTTTCGGAATCAGACTAAAGCCCGTACCGGTTTTATAAATTATTTTAATCAAGAAAATCCTTAAGCTTTTTACTGCGGCTTGGATGACGAAGCTTGCGAAGTGCCTTTGCTTCTATCTGTCTGATACGTTCTCTGGTAACATTAAATACCTCGCCAACCTCTTCAAGCGTACGTGAACGTCCGTCTTCAAGACCAAATCTTAGTCTTAAGACCCTTTCCTCTCTTGGAGTAAGTGTTGCAAGAACGTCTGAAAGCTGCTCCTTAAGCAGTGTGTGTGAAGCTGCATCCTGCGGTGCAGGAGCGTCATCATCGGGGATAAAATCACCAAGGTGGCTGTCTTCTTCTTCACCTATAGGTGTTTCAAGGGAAACAGGCTCTTGAGCAACTCTCATTATTTCCCTTACCTTATCCGTAGGCATACCGAGAACTTCAGATATTTCCTCGGCTGTAGGCTCGTGACCGTTCTGATGGAGAAGCTGACTTGATACCTTCTTTACTTTGTTTATTGTTTCAACCATATGAACGGGAATACGGATGGTTCTTGCCTGGTCTGCAATTGCTCTTGTTATTGCCTGCCTTATCCACCATGTAGCATATGTGGAGAACTTAAAGCCTTTTGTATAATCGAATTTTTCAACAGCCTTGATAAGTCCCAGGTTACCCTCCTGTATAAGATCAAGGAACTGCATTCCTCGTCCAAGATACCTTTTGGCAATGCTGACAACAAGGCGAAGATTGGCCTCTGAAAGTCTTTTCTTGGCGGAAACATCACCGTCTGATATACGTATTGCAAGGTCAAGCTCCTCGTCAGGAGTAAGAAGCGGCACGCGGCCTATCTCTTTAAGATAGATTTTTACCGGATCATCAATTGAGATATTCTCAACAGCCGGCTCGCCGTCGGCGTCTTCATCATTTATATTGGTTTCTGCGGATATTGCAGAAAGCTCAACATCATCAAGGATTATATCGTCAAGCGTTTCTACAATCTCTACACCGTTTGTTTCAAGTGTATCATAGAATTTTTCAAGCTGTTCCGGGTCAATATCCATTTCGCCAATGGCGTCAAGAATCTCCTTATTGGTAAGCTGTCCTTTTGCCTTACCCATTTCCATAAGATCCTTAAGTACTGTTTTTTTATCCGGCTGTGGTGCTGCTATCATAATAAAACCTCCTGTTATTTCTTCTTTTCCTTTAATTTCTTAAGACGAGCCATAAGCATTTGTGTATCCGCATAGGCTATTTGTTCCGGAGTGAGCTTTTCAGCTTCATCTTCAAGTACGGCTATATAGTCGTTTGCTGCCGAAACAGGATCTGTTTCCCTTGGGTGTGAGGCAAGAAGCTTTGTAATCCTGCTCATCTCGTCGTTTGAAAACTCTCCGGAAATATCGGTAATGGAAAAATCAAAGCCTGCATCTGCACGTTTTTTAATGGTTTCATAAACCTTTCGGTTAAATGATGTGATAAATTTCTCAGGCAGAAGTCTTTTAAAAACAGACTGTGCCGCATCGGGATTATACATAAGAAGTGCAATCAACGCCTCTTCTGCATTAGCCGCTCTGAGGTTATATGCCTTTTCTGTATTTATTCTGTCATTTCTTGCGGACAAATTATTCTGTATTTCACGCTGTTCCCTTTTTATATATTCACGGGAATTCTTTTTTCGGTAACGCATAACCTGTTGTTTTATGGCATTTTTTTCGACCTCAAGCTCACCGGCAAGCCTTGATATATAGATGTCCTGCTCAATACTGTTATCGAATGACGATATTAGCTTTGCAGCCTCGGTAAGAAATTCTACCCTTTGTTCTGTGATGTCGGTATTATATTTTTCCCTGAGCTTGCGAAGTCTGAAATCAGCATCATTTCCGCTTTTTTCAAGAAGCATACGAAACCTTGCAGGCCCTTGTTCTCCATATGATTTTATAAACTCATCAGGGTCTTTTCCGCTTGGAACAGTGAGTATTTTTATATGCAGTCCGGTGGGGCGAAGTATAGAAATTGCCCGTGATGTTGCCTTCTGTCCGGCATCGTCGGCATCATAGCATATTATAACCTCGTCACAATATCTTTTTATGACCGTTGCCTGCTCCTGAGTAAGAGCGGTTCCAAGAGTTGCTACTGCATTTTCAAAGCCTGCCTGATGAAGTGCTATAACATCCATATATCCTTCAACAAGGATAAGCTGGCCGTTTGCCTTATTCTTTGCAAACTGTAATGCAAAAAGATTTCGGCTTTTATTGAAAGCTGGCGTGTCTGATGTATTTAGATATTTCGGCTTCATATCAGACATTATTCGTCCGCCGAATGCAATCACGTTGCCTCTGAGATCCATTATTGGGAACATAACCCTGTCTGAAAATCTGTCAAACAGATAACCCCGGTCGGATTTGTTGGCAAGGTTTGCCTGTATAAGCTCATTATTTGTAAAGCCCTTGCTTTTCAGATAATTTACAAGCTCATATCTTGACTTTGGAGAATATCCCAGTCCGAAATGTATAATGGTTTTTTCCGAAAGCTGTCTTCCTCTCAGATATTCAAGCGCCTTTGAACCTTCATTTGTATAAAGCATTTTATGAAAGAATCTGGCGGCTTCACGGTTAGCCTCATAAATTCTGTTTCTAAGCCGCGTAAGTCCATCGTTTTTATTATCCTCCGGCACAGACAAAGTCGGATCGTA
>JAZQFJ010000052.1:0-10852 GCA_045539475.1 Eubacteriales bacterium
CTTCGCGTTTTCTTCCACGATATGCACCTCAACAGTAGAAAAGTCGTTATAAACCGACTCAACGTCAATAACAAAACGGTTATCAACCAAACGTATGACGCTTTTCTCAACAACAAAACCCTGCGGATAAAATCTGAAATAGGCATTTGCCTCATCAACATAAACAAAAAAGTCAGGCAAAGATTCAATATCAGCCTTGGACTCACATGCTGCAAGCATATCGTTATAACAGGACAAAGAACATATCATACCGTTCTCAAAAGCAGAGATAAGCTTATCCTTGAAATCAAGAAGTCTTATCAACGCCGTACCGGAGCAGGACACATTTCCAAACTTCACAGAGGATACGTCTCTTTTGCCCGTAAATACGTCTCTGTTACGTTCAATCTCTGAGGCATATCTCATATCCCCTTCCTTCGTCAGCATCAAAACAGAGTGACCCGCAGACGCACTATGATAAATCAAATCAAAAGCACCGTCACGCAACGCAAATAACGCACCGTCTGTAATAGACAAATTCGCCCTGTTCATCGCGGCATAAAGCCTTAATGAGTCCAACACCGTTTCACTCGCGGACTTATTGTGCTTTTTGCCGCAAGCAACTGCATAATCATACACAGCTTTCATTTCATCAGGGATATAAATCGTTGTTCTCTCTGCAGACATCACTGTTCACCCCCGTCAAAAATAATTCGCGCATCATTACCGTCGTCACTATCAGCAAAATCGTTACTCTGCGCAATCCCATCACGCAACATCAAAAGTTGCATGACAGCTAACTCAAAACCCTCATCACGCAACTCCTTTGTAGGCGCAATGCGCGTAATAGCGTCGGCAATAAACGATAATGATAAGCCGAGAACGTCCTCAGGAGAAGCGCAGCTGAAAAACTCAGCGGATGAAGAGCCGGTTGGCGCCAACAATACAATAAACGGCGATTTCCTACCGGAATCGACCTCCTGCTGCAAACGAGCGATACTCTGCTTGACCGTTTCTTCATATGTAAGAAAAGCTTCCTTCATTTCAACAATCATTCCCTTTCAGTTATATCGTATTACACAAGTAATACTTTGTTAATACAACAATAACACACGAAAGAAAAAAAGTCAAGAAAAAAAAAAGAACCGTGTAAAATAACACGGTTCTCCTTTTGTCATTCATCAGAAATCAAGACCGCCCATATCAAGCTCCTGAGCGCCTGCGGTAAAAGCGTCATCATCAAACGCGCTTTTCCCTGCCATACTGAAACGTGCGACATTCGTCTCGGTTTGCATGTCTGCCCGGTTACGCTGCGACGCCACATCCTGCATCTGCTTACCGCGCTCCCCTTTCGCCTTAGCGGACGCCTCTTTCTCATTCGCGATTTGGCTCTCGTAGGACTCACGCTGACGACCTTCTCCTAAATTACCGGAAAAGATATCATCGAAAGCGCTTGTGATTGTTGCTCCGACTTCCTCTGATAACTTACGTTCACTTTGCCCGTAGGCTTTTCCGTATAAACTCATAATAAATACTCCTTTTCTGTATAAGTTATAAATCAAGGCTCAGGTTGATAATCAGGTGTATCAACATCAGGCGACGGTAAATCAGGAACCATACGAGCAAATGTTTTGTTCAAACCATCTTCGACTGACTTATAGCCCGGCTTCTCCCGATACTTACCGACATCATCATCCGCTGTAATTTCGCTTGCGAACCGTTCAACAGCGGCATCATCAGCCTGATTCTCAGATTGATTGGCCAACTTACGACCATAATTCACGATTTGCTTCTTGCGCTTTTCAAAATAAGCGTCTTTGATACGATTACGACCGGCTCGCGTATCGCGTTTCGTAGCGTCAAGCTTACCTTCGTTATATGCCTCAACAGCACGAGAATCGGATGAAAGCTCCTCTTCATAAGCAACGCGACGTTCGTCTCGGACATCCTCAAACTCACCGACGCCCGCTTCTTGTCGCTCTCGCTCGTCGCGCAATTCATCATAGTCCAAATGACTCGCGTCATACTGATGCTGTTCCTCTAATGAATGCTGACCTTTCGTATCGTTACCCGCAGCGCCGGTAACACGATTCGCTGTTACTTTCCGCAATACACGCTTCGCTTTGCTCATAAACAACACTCCTTCAAGATATTACATTTGATAATCGTCATCAAAATCATCAACATCTCTCACATCATCAAAACCTATTGTGACATACCGACCATGAGGACTGTCTGTGTGGCTATCTTCAACATCTGTCGACTGATAAGCAGGCTCATTGACCTCACGAATCGGACGACTCGCTTCGTAATCGATTTTGATATCAGGCTTCGCCTGAGAAGAATCAAAGCAATCATGGTCTTTCGCAAAATCAACGAGCGTCGCATAATCGGCAACAAAATTAGGCACATAATTCTCAGGATAGGTAACAAATCCACGCACCTCGCCAACATGAAGCGGTCTCTCCCTGTATTTACAGGAATCGACATCAACGCCGAATTGCTCTTTGATAGCGTCACGATTATTTTCCATATAATCATTAAAAAATGCTTTATAATACCGCATCATCTGCGGATTGTCAACAAACATATCGCAAACCCTTGATGATGGCTGCTCATTCGACAACACAGCCTTTGTCTGTTGGACGGCATCGTATTCGCACAACGACTCAAGTGCGGCATACTTCGCAACAACGTTGATGTCCTCAGACAAATAACCATCTTCCGACATTGACCATCCGATATTCTGTGTACGCTTAACAAAAGCGTCATCAATACGAAGGTTCTTAAACTCCTCAACAAACTGAGAAGGGTCGTCCCATTCTCTCATATTGGCCCGCAAATAAGCCTTCATAACATCAAAATGCGTTGACAAGCCTTGCGGCGGTCTCGGATGGAACGTTCCCGTAAAATCTTCACCCGTTTCGGGGTCAAAAAACTCGCCGTCCCAATGAAGCGTCGTCGAACCATCAGGATTCGTCACACGACGATACTCGCTTTGTTGCGCCTCTCCTGTCGAAACCTCAGTAAACCAAGACATTGTCTCAGGGTCGGCTTCAAACATCTGACCTGCGATAATACGAACAGAACGGTCGATATCCTCACGGGAAACACCGTCGGCGGCTGCGGCTTCATACAAAGCCTCATGCGCTTTCTCCCATGCCTCCTGTAAACCCTCGATATCAGCGCCTTTCTTACGCATCGCATGATATGTCGTTGTAGAAAACGCAATCGACTGCATAGCAGCACGTTCAGCGTCAAGAGGTCGCTGAAACTGAGAATAACGTCGGCGCCCGTTAAACGAATCAAACGATGACTTATTATCGTCCTGTCTCGCCGCGCGTTGTTTCTTTCTCAAATCAGACACACCGTCATGTTTAGCAAACAGCTTAGATACCGCAGTATATGACAAAAACCGACCGAGTGACTCGCCGAAACCGCCTTGACGGCAACCGCGCAGCATCAATGGAGCAAAACATGCCAAACGCATTGACCTATCGATATAGTCATGCATAATTAATCGCTGCACATCATAGAAGCTTAAATGCAAATCGGCATCCTTCAGCGTCTTGTCCTTCTTATACGACTCGACAAAATCACTGCAATAAGATTCCCAACGATGAGAATCCCAACCGAACGTATCTGTCGCAAAATGCAAACTATCTATCAACTGATTGTTATTGATAGCACGGTCAATATTTCTGCGATGCTGCCAATAAACAGCAGAACGTTCGTCTTCCGTATTCATCGAAACACGACCATTATTCGCATTCCGTGAATTATTATTGCCTGACGGTCCGTCTCTTCTCAATCGTCGCGCCATACAAATCACTCTCCTTTACAGCTTCATTATAGCATAAAACCATGATTAATCAAGAGAATTTTGACAAACAAAAAGTTTGATACTTATTCAACAATACTGCCCTCGATCAATTCACAGCGGACAAACCATCGGCTATTATCTGAATAACCGTCATGACACGTCGTCATACAAATGTCATGCGTAATTTCATCGGCCCGCATAAACCAATTTCCGTCCAAATCGACAGCACCGTGAAATATCGTATCCTGTACAATAGAACACAACTCGCTGCGTGTCGCGCGATAATGAAAATTAGCGCCATAAGACGTCTCAAGATAGAAATCATAACCAACCTTTGTCTGTGATAAAACACTGAATGTCTTATAATTATGTCCGGCAATGTGCATCATAAAATCATCACCGAAAACATGCTCATAATACGTAGAAAAACAACCTTCATAATTATCACAAATCCATTGGTCGAAACCGGGATGAATCGGCATATTATAAAAACCCAACTGAGGACAAGACAGCCATGCGACTGTTTTTGTGCCGTCGTCAAATATGTCGGAAGACGGTCTGCCGACACGATTCCGAAAATCAAGACCTAAGTCATGGGATGACGGCAATTCAATATCATCCTGCTCAATAAAATGCTCACCCACGTCAAATTCATCCGTATTTTCGATAACAAACACATCATCCTTTGAAACCGTCTCATAAACCGTCTCATGGACAATTTCTTCTATATTCTCTGTTGATTGGACAAATTCAGATGATTTATCATCACTTTTGGACACCTCAGACAGTGACATCGTTTCAACCGGTGGCAGAGAATCGACAGTAGCGCCATCAGCGAACAAAGAAGGGACGACTGCCGCATCCTCAGCAACTAAAATAAAACCGTCAACATGAAACAAAAACAAATAAAAACCAACAACAAGAATAAGACAAAACGGACAAAAACGACGAATAAAATAAAAAAAAGACAAAGTGCACAGCTCCTTAAAAAATACACCACCACACGCAAAGAATAAACCCCGCGCGTAAAAATACACGTGGGGTTTATTCTTAGGAGAAATAAAATATGAAAAAAGCTACGTATAGTAGGTATACTCAATTTGATTTCTTATCAACTGAAAAGAAGCACAACACCTTATTCGTAACGAACATTGCGTTCGTTTACATGAGACAGCAAAGCTTTATCGAGAACCTTACGCTTCAAAGCAGACTCGACACGAAATTCATATAAATAACGATATTTCTTACAGTCTATCATTGCGATAATACTTTCATCCGCAATATTTAAACCAAGAAGCCGTTTGAAGAAAAACTCCGAATAAATCTTATCATCTCTGCGAATCCGAACACCCTTATCGCACAACACAGCAACGACTTCACCCTCAACGGGTGTATAATCGTCGCCCTCTTTTGCCGCGTCAAGTTCGCATGGGATTCGATTCAACTCCTCACCGAGGTTCAAACCCATCGGAGAGGATAACAATATAACAATCGCCAATATCACAACGGCGAAGCCTAACGCTAATGCACCAACTGCGTCCAAATGACGCATAAAGCAAATCGTGCCATAGGCACAAATAACGCCGATAACAATACCCGCGAAAACATAAATCCACTTTTTCAAAGAACCGCTCTCCTTCTCTTATTATTCGTTCAGCAACGTTTTCATCGCAACACTTGTCGTAAAAGCGATAGCCCTGTGCTCGGGTATCAAAATACGCTCCTGCGTCCTCGGGTCGGTACCGTAACGGGGTTTACGGACAACGATATCTAACTTGCCGATTTTCGGCAAAGTCAAATGCTCATGCTCAACAAGTGCGCTTGCCAATGTCTTGATAACAGCGTCATACGCCTTTTCTGCGTAAACTCGCGAAAAAAACACATCAGGGTGCTCCTTCATCAAACGACTTACCATTTCCTGTTTCGACAATGCCGTTACCCCCTTCCGTCAACTTTTTACGAATCTCCTCTTGAGGCTTCGCCGACGCAGCGAACTTCACAACATAATAATCCTTGATTTTACCCTGTTTACCGGACTGAAAATCCATCACGGCATGTCCTTTTCTTTTATTCAAATAAAAACGACCGAAATCACGAAGCGATATCTCGTTACCTTCTGACAACTCAAGGAAAATACGGTTAACAATAGCGTCATAAACACATGTCACAAGACGACTCAAACCCAAACGCTTCATAAAAGAAGACGGATAAAACGCCTCGACATCCTTTGTTACACGGCGGAGAAACTCCGACCGATTAATCCTCTGTCTCATAATAAAAATCCTTTCATAACATTAATATAACATATTTCTTCTCGAAAATCAAGGGTTTTTTGAACCAAATTAGAAAAAAAAATCCCCGAAAGAAGAACTTTCGGGAATTTTTCACACAATACCGAACTCAACCTCGGAAAAACGCTTGGTCACATCAAAGAATGAACGCGGCAGAGGTCGCAAGCGAGCAAGCCCCGCCGCCTCGCGCGCTAATCGATCAGCGACAGCCATTCCGGAATTCTTTGAACGGGGAACTCCCGCTTTTTCAGCTTGCTTATTTGTCTTATGACTTGGGATATGCGTAAACCGAACAATAATATCATTCGCGTCCAACATATTGATACCATCAAGATATCGCTTACGCAATGAATCGCTCGCTTTTCCGTTCCCCCGTGCCCAATCCTGACAAGCCATACAATCATGATGGATGGTAATGTCATGAATGTCAAGCTCCTTTACCCTATCAAATAGGGCAAGCATACCGTTCACCTCGGCTTCCAAAGAACCGCGCCTTTTATTATCAGCGAGCTGAGAACCAGACAACACATAACGAGAACCATTATAATCAATAAAACCACCGTAACCCGATACACCTGTTCTCTCATTGAAAGAACCGTCAACAAACGCGTAAGCGCGAGAACTGTCGTCGATAAAAACATGACGACGTTCCGCGTCAATGATTTCTTCTATTGACAGACCAAAATAGTCAGGCTTGCGTAAACAAAGAGCCGCCAACGAACGAGACGGACAGCTCTTGACACGAGAAACGGGCGCGTCCTTTATCTTATCGTCGAACTCGTCATGAGACGTAAAAACACCGTGAAAAGTAGGCGTCAAAACCGCAAAATAAACAGGCGCCTTTGCTTTTGCCATCGAAAAGCACCCTCCTTTCTCAGTCGTATTGCCTATCCTGTTCAACAGGCGACGAGAAATCAAAAGAAGGCAAAGGTCTATCGGCACGGTCAAAGCCTGACGCGCTGTCCTCCGTTTCAACAGAAGGTTCATTATCGATTTGAACAGACGCTTCCGCCGACCGATACGATTGCAAAAACATTTGATAGTCCTCACCGAGAGACGCAATCAAATCATCCGACACAGGCAAGCCTACCGCCTTATCGGCGTGAACACGAGAAAATAAAGAATATTTCTCCAAGAACAATTGAGATTGCCGGTTCATATAATCAAAAAGTAACGAACGAGACGAACGCGCAGTACCATCTACATGAGCGACATTATCAGGAGACGCCTTCGCACGGAGAAAACCGTCAAAAGAAGAACGCATCGCAGCCTCAGTCGAACGATAATGACGAACATCACGATTCACACAGCGAGTGAAAACATCAATAAAAGCCTGTCGGTTTTGTTCTGACGCAAATGAACCGTTCGTAACGAACTGCGTCTCAAGCGCGTACAATCGATTTTTATCCTCTATCTCCTGTTCAGACACAACAGGTGCTTTCGGCTTGTGCAGCATATCCCCCAATTCACTGAGATATTCACCGAATCCCGCAAATTTAGCAAATGAAGAAACGTCTTCGATATCACGATGTGTTATTGCGGAAACACGGGAACAAAGCGACGCAAAAATATCCTCAGAAGAAAAGGAAACAGCTGACATGTCGCAATACTTATCGAAATCCGTATGAATATTGACGCCTTCGATATCGCTCAAATCGTCATAAAGCAAAGAAGCATCTGTGCGATTGTTTCGGTTAAAATATAACGAACGATACAGCTCTTTAACGGCGTCACCGTAATACCTATCATAATCATACGCAGAACCGTCAACAGCCATCAAAATCACCCCCGAATCGACTAAAAATCAGGACCGTCGTCGGACAAACCGTCGCCGCCGTCGATATATTGCTCATGCTCCTCATAATCAAAACCATTGTCGCCCTTCTCAGGACTCCAATTCTCTAACGCATGCCCGCGACGCTTGTCAAAAGGAACGCGCTTCGTATCAACAGTCTTCGTCTCGATAGCCGCACGATACGCATCTGCCTTCTCATCCATTTGGTCACGCAAGGCAGAAAGAGAAGCGGGCAGCGAAATCTCATCATGTGTAATAAAACGCATAAACGCGTACGATTCCTTCGGATGCTGCTGACGGAAAAGCGCAAAATGACCTAACGCGTCATCGAGAAACTCTTCCGCCGAAAACTCGGAATCCGACGAATAACCGTCGATAAAAGGATTCGGGTTCTCAGGATTGACGAAATAAGAAAACGCGCCTGCGTAACGAACCATATCTTCATCAGCCTTCGACATATCGAAACAAACATCCGACAAATATTGCCCAAAGCTCTTAGCGACAGGCGCACGTTCCGAAATTGCACTGTTACGATACAAAGAAGCGTCGCCGAAAACGGCATCCTTATGATAATCATAATCAGAAAACAAATGATTGCGATGCAACGAAACACCACCGTCAGCGACAGATACACCCTTATCAGAGCACTCCGCTAAAGACTGAGCCGCAGCGTCAACAAAGTCATAACGAGAAAACGGATACCCGTGAACAGATGACGGATGCGACAGAACAAAACGAACATCATCAGCGAAAAAAGGAACAGCATCCTCTTTAGGGCGATAACCACCCAATACCTTGGAATAAAAAGCACTGTAATATTCGCTTTGAACGGACATAGAAGAAACAGGTTTTGTAAAATTAAAATCAGACATGAAAAACACCTCTTTTTTTTTTTAAGCGCACTCCGATTTTGAGCGGCCGCCGAGGAGGACATGGCCTTGTCGATGGGACGACCATCGCCTGTCCATGTCCGTAAGACCTCGGCAGACACACTTGTCTTTACACTCAAACAGAAAGCCGCACAAACTCGGAGTGATTATTGTACAACACCAAAAGAATTAATAATTAGGAGCATCACTCGCTTTGGACACACTATGGAATCCCAAATCGAACGGAGTCTGTATCCTCGGTCTCTGACCGACACTCGCGGAAGTTGCCTTTGCTGCAACAGCCTGCGTTTGATAGTCACCCTCAACAGAACGACTCTGAACACGCTTATCCTTACTGTGGAGCTGATTGAACGCCTCAGGCGCGGCGTCATGGGCAATATTCCAAAGAATCAGCTCAGGCGCGTAGACATAGGCGACATTACCGTCGTTCAACGCCTTATCGAACGTCTCCTTTGCCTTTGACGCATCTTCGATACCGGAAAGCTGTCGCTTTATCGCATTGACATCGATGCCGTAAATATTCAAACTACCGCCCGCTTCTGCGATATGAGAAGCAAAACTCTTCAAATTCGGATGATACGCCTGCTCCAGAATCTCAGAACGATGCGTCGCCACACGCTCGATACTGCCGATATACTTATTGCCTTTATTATCAGTCAAAGTCATCGCGCGAGATATCAAATCCATATACTCAGGATTCACAGCCGCGTCACAACCGAAAGGACTCGTAGCGAAATCAGTAAACTGCTTCTTCCACTCTTCAGGAGACAAACGGTCCTTCGCTCTTGCTTCATCAGCTATCCAAATAGGATTGCCGTCAGCGTTAACAGACGTTTTGATTGCCTTGCCAGCCCACAACGCTTTCAACGGAGAATCCGATGTCAACACGTTGTGTATCAAACGGCGAGCTTGCTCGACGTTATGCTTTGCGCTCAAAGCAGACTGTGTCATACCCTCAGATATATTGATACCTGCACGACACGCGGACTTACCTTCACAAGCAGACGGTCCATCAAAAAAAGCACCAAGCGTTGCTGTAATAATATGCTGTGTCTGTTTGCCGTAAGAGCCTGTGAACTGGTTCTTAGCGGATAACGCCGTCTGAGTAGCGACACGGTCTTCCCATGTCGATAACGTATGACCTTCATCCTTGATGGTCGAATAATCAATCATCAGCTTACCGTCGGCATCTTTACGAATACGACCGTCTTCATCACGCTCCGCGTCAAACGTCACGCCGAGATAACGACAATACTTATCGAACGAATCAGGCTTACCCTTGGAGCCATTCTCGATGCAAGCAGCAACAGAACGGAGATTATTCTCAAGACTGTCGAACTGAATGACATTGATACCGCAGTCAGCTTCCTGCGCGTCAATGTACCAGTCATTGAACTCTTCGAAATGCTTCTCATTAGTCGCCATCCACTCAATATAATTCTCATCACGCAGATGATAATCATCATTGAACTTATCGCGGAGAGCGGAAAGCCGCTCACCAAGCTCAGGATGCGCGTCGCACACAGCTTGTATATCAAGACCTGTATCATAATACAAATCAAACTTGCCGTCCTCGGCAACATAATGGGTATCAAGCGCGTTATTGACAACACCGAAATTGCGAATCAACTCATCAAGCGCCTGCTTACCCTTGATTTTAGTAATACCGATCGTATCTCCGTCGAAATCACCCGCCAACGACTTCATCAAAAGCGGACTGACGCCGACGACATCCTCATAATCAGAATCGATATGAATCTTCGGAGCACGGATACCGCCGTCAGACAAAATCGGGTCACGCCAAATCATCGCGTAATCGCCGTCAACAAAGCGCAAACGCTCCGCCATCTTGGCACCCATCGTTATCTCTTCGATTTTACAACTGGGGTTTGCCACCCAAACAACGGTTGCCGAATTCGGCAGCGGACGCGCGAGCGTCTGCTTGAATAAACCGTGCTTACTATGGAATACTCTCGCTTCCAAATCATTTGTGATGGAGTTCCTGTACTCCTTTTCAATGCTTGCGCGAAGACTGTTCATCTTACCGAAATCATCGACAGAACTCTGGTTCTCC
>JAZQFJ010000053.1:0-234123 GCA_045539475.1 Eubacteriales bacterium
TGCAGTATATGTAAACGGAGAATATGCAGGAGACATTTACGGCTACGCCGCAACCTCCAGCTACGAAGCAAAAGAATGGACTCTCAGCAATGCGATAGAGCTTCCGGAAGGGGATGTTGAAATTTCTCTCCGTGCAGTAAAGTTTTATCGTGCAAGAACATTTGGTAGCGATGACAACAATGCAAGCATTTACCTTGGTCTCATTCAGCTTATTCCGACAAGTGAGCCAACAATCTCTGCAGTTGAAAGTGCTTTGCCGGAAACTATTCAGATAACCGAGAGCTTAAATCTTTCTGCACAGGTTAAGATGAATGACGGAGCTTACCGTGCGTTCGGTTATACTGATAAAGGCGAGCTTCCGACAACAGATAATATTGTAAAGATTGAATCCTCAAATCCGGAGGTTATTGAGGTTACGGATGTTGTTTGCGTGGAAAGAAACGTTCCTGAAAACCTCGAGCAAATTCTTGACCCGACAACGACAACATTTGTGTTGAACGGCAAAAAGGTCGGCAGTGCAGATATAATGATAACAGCTGTTGTTAATGGCGAAACGAAAAAGCTTGAGAAAACGATTAAAGTCGTCAAGCCGCGCGTGCTTGAAACAGTTGAGGTCTCGTTTGAGAAGTCTCCTGTTCCGGCAACGCGAAGCACAAAGGCAATGCTGCAGCTTATCGGCGACGACGGAGAGGAATATACAAACGAGCATTCTGTTGTATACAAAAGCTCCGATACAGAGGTTGCCGAGATTGATGTACAGGGCAACATAACAACACACAAAAAAGGAACAACGGATATTACCGCAGAGGTAACGACTGATAAGGGAACAGTGTCGGGAAGCGCGACACTTACAGTTGGTGATGCACCTGTTCTCGATTCGTTTGCGCTCAAAGCCTCAAAAAAGGTGCTTATCGGCGACACAACACGCGTTTCCGTAATATCGGCAATGATGGACGACGAGCTTGAGGGAGATGCTTCAGATTATACCTTCACGTTCAAGGGTTCGGATGATGCTATTGCAACGGTTACGGAAGACGGCGCGGTTACCGGTGTTTCAAAGGGTAAGGTAAAGATTACGGCAACTGCTCTTAATGAAAACGGCAAAGAGATTACAGCTGAGGCTGAGATTGAGGTTATAGCAGAGCGTGAGACGATAAATCTTGACCTTCACGTTGCAAACCTCGCGAAGAAAAATGACGACGGAAGCGCAACTCCGCTTGTCCACGGAAACTCACCGCTTATTGCAGACCTCGTTGTGCTTGATGAGGGATATGAGTGGGTTGTAGATAAGAGTGTTACTCAAGCGATAGCAACGGGTAACAATTCAAGCGGCAAGGGGCGACGTATGCAGTATGTAACAAGACTCGTTGACTCATGGGAGGTATGGCCTGATTGTGAAAACGGTCAGGAGCAGATGTTCACCGTAAAGCGCGAAATAAGTGCAGGTGAGGCAGGATATTACAGCGTACAGATAGACGGTGCTATCAGCAATGTCGGCGGTGTTTTCTCAGTGTATGCAGACGGTCAGTATGCCGGTGATTTCAACAGCTATGCTGATGTAAGCTCGGCTCAGGCAAAAAGCCAGACACTGAATACCGTATATATATCCGAAGGCGAAGCGGAGATTTCCTTCCGTGCCCGCAAGCTATACCGTAGCAACAGACTGGAAACACAGAGCAACAACGCAAGCTTATATCTCGGAGATATAAAGCTTGTTCCTATGGAAAAGCCCGCTATCAGCTCGCTTGAAAGCATTATCCCCGAAAAACTTCCGAACGGTGAGATAGTTGAGCTTTCGGCAGAAGTCAGAATGGATGACGGCACATACCGTCACTTCGGTTATACAGACAGCGGCGAGGTTCCGACGGAGGATAACTTAATAACCGTTACCTCTTCAGACCCGGAAGCAGTTGAGGTTGTTGCGGTTGAGGTTGCAGAAAAAAGCGACCCGAAAAACCGCGAACAGGTGGTTGATGCTGCATCTGTTGTATATAAGCTTCGCGCGAAGAAGCTTGATGCAACAGCTGATATCACAGTGAAGGCTATTGTTGACGGAGAGACGAAAGAGCTTAAAACCACGGTAAAAACAGTTGTTCCTCCTGTGCTCGAAACGGTAGAGATATCGTTTGGCAAAAACCCTGTTCCGGCAACGAGAAGTACGACAACCGCACTTTCTTTTATCCGCGACGACGGTTCGGAGTATAAAGGAGAATATTCTGTTGAGTATGCAAGCTCCGATAAAGCTGTTGCCGAGATTGATGAGAACGGAAATATAATAACTCATAAAAAGGGAACAACGGAGATTTCCGCAACCGTTACAACAGTTGCAACCGAGGCAGTTGCCTCTGTTACGGTAACAGGCAAAAAGACCCTTGTTGTTTCGGATGTTCCGGCGCTTGGTTCACTTACATTGAGTTCAAAGAAAAAGCAGCTTCTCATAGGAGAGGTCACCACCGCCTACGCAGTCGGCGCAACTATGGATGACGGCATTGAAGGTGTTCTTTCCGATTACGAGGAAGGCATTACCTATTCAAGTGCAGATGAAAACATAATCAAGGTCACGCCTGACGGCTCAGTTACGGCTGTTGCAAAGGGCAAGGCTGATGTTATTGCAACGGTCAAAAACGAAAACGGAAAGGACGTGAACGGTCGTGTCACCATTGAAGTTCACGAAGTGATTCCTTCTTTTACCGTTGATTTCACACAGACTGTTCATAATCCGGATTATAAAGCATATCCGCCTTCAACTCCCGGATATACAATAATTCAGGAGCTGTCAAACTCAGGTACATACAGAAAATATCTGTACAACGATACAATGAGAGAGCTTCTTCATGTTAACGCAGGAAGCCCGACAAAGCTGTGGCCTGCGGATGCAAGCAAGACGACTGCATTTGCAATTTCCGTGGATGTTCCGTTTGAGAGCGATTACAGCATCTCTCTTGTCGGCGGAAAGTCGTATATAGGTGCAGTGTATTCGGTGTTTGTTGATGGTGAGTATATCGGTGACCACAGCTTCTGGAGCGGCTCGTATGAGGCGGACACACGCTATACGGGAGCGCCTACTGTGCTCAACACAGTTCACCTCACGGAGGCGGCGCATACGATAGAGTTCAAAGCAAGAGCGACATATTATGAGTCAACCTGGCTCACTCTTGACAGTCTTATATTCACACCTCTCTCCGAAAAAGCTGAGCTTTCATATATCGAGGCGGAGATACCCACTGCGCTTGCAGTCGGAGAAACCTTTGACAGTGAGGTAACAGCTTATATGTCCGACGGCACGGTACGCCGATTCGGACCGGATAAAACAGGTGCGATTGACACAGTAACAAGTCTTGTTCCAAGCTCATCCTCCGAGGCTGTTGAGGTCTCGGGATATTCGCAGTACATTCTTGCAGGCGACGGAACTCATCCGTTTACCCTTAAAGGCATAAGCGAAGGTGTAAGCAATGTCGGATTTACTGCAACGGTAAATGGTAAGAGCGTGGAGAAGATTGTCGCCGTAAACGTAACAGAAGACCCGATTGTTTCAACAACTGCAAAAACTGAGGCACCGGAGCTTTTTGCAAACGACAAGACCCGTCTTATCGCCCAGCCGAAGCTTAAAAGCGGCAGAGTGACAACAACCTCTGCGATAACGACGGTGTACGAATCGGAAACTCCCGAGATTGCAACCGTTGAAGGGAATATGCTTTCAACTCACGCAGAGGGAACGGCAAGAATTAAGGTAACATCTACCTTTAATGACGATACGGTTATAGGATATATGGATGTAATCGTTTTGCCTGAAGGTATGACCGACATAACTGTATCTGCCGGTGGAAGCAAGTATATCAGAACAACAGGAATTGAAGGTGACATAGTTCCGCTTTATGCGCAGTCAATCAGCAATCTCGGCCGTGAGCTTGATATGGAGGGTGCGATCGTAACAGCAAAAGCACTTACTCCGGAAATTGCGGATATTGATTCAAAGCTTAATATCATCCCCGTCTATGCCGACCCGGAAAATACGAGCGAAGCACGCTTTGAGGTAACCGTCGAAATGCCCGACGGTCGAATCAGAACAAAAGAAGTTTCGCTCACGGCGATTTATCCGAAGAGTAAGGCAACATATTATACCGCGGAAACAGTTAAAAACGCACGTGATAATTATAAAAAGTATGACTGGGCAAAGGATGAGGTACAGAGCAGTCATTTAGACTATGCAGACCAGTGGATAGACCAGCTTGACTTCCTTTATGATATGATTCCGTCGGAAGGGATTCCGCGCTCAATATATGTCGGCACCCCCTCTGACCCTGATGTTCCGCTTTGCCGCTACTGCGGAAAGGATATTCGCGCAGAGTACGGAACTTATCCGTGGGGATATAGTATATTGGCACGTCCGTGGAAGCTTCAGTGTCCCGACTGTAAGCGTCTTTTCCCGTCAAACGATTTCGGAAGCTTTTATGAGCTCGGTCTTAACGAATACCGCGAGTTTGACCGTTCTCGTGCACTCGCACGCCATCACAGTATGCTGCATCACGGAGATGCGAATGCAAGTTGTGAATGTGTTGCCCCTGAGAAGGAAGGCTCGGCAGAATGGAATGAATTCTACGGCTACGGAAATCCTGAGGGGTACTTATACAATGAGCTGTATGATGAGGTCGCAGGCGTAAAAACATTAAACGGCGGTAAAGGACTTCGCAAAGGAGAGAGCGTTGCAACCTGGGGCGTTGACGACGGTTATGGATATATCCCGAGAGATGAGAACGGAGAACCCTACACAGACCCGACGGGAGTGCCTGAACGCCACACATATATTGCATATTATACTCATTGGCCTGTATTCCGTTATACAACGCGATATGTAATCCGCAATTTCTCGAATGCGTATCTCTATACAGGTGATGTTAAATACGGAAGAGCAACAGCAATTCTCCTTGACAGAATTGCAGATTTCTATCCGGACTATAACTTCAAGTGGGGATCCGATATGCTCGGCAGAAAGGTCGAAGGAAAAACGGTTGACTATATCTGGGAAACAGAGCATGTTTGGACCTATGCGGAGGCGTATGATATAGTCTTTGATTTGTATGAAGACCCGTATGTGTTGGATTATATAAAGGAAAAATCAAAGACCATAAAGATGAAATACGCAAAGGACACTCCTTCGCAGATCAGAACTCATATTGAGGACGGACTTCTCCGCAATGCGTTTGAATCCGAAATGAACGGTCGCTTAAACGGAAACTTCGGATACGACCAGAAAGCCATTGCGACAGCGGCGGTAGTTCTCGATACAATGCCGGAAACAAAGAAGTGGATTGAGTATAACTTCCTGCCCGGCTGGAGACAGTACAATCCCACCGGCGGAGGAATCTATGAGATAATTATGAAACGAGTCGATTCCGACGGTATGGCGGATGAAGCTTCCGGCGGATATAATCCGGATTGGCTTAAAAACCTTATAGGTGTCGAAACGGTTCTTGAAAAGTATGACCGTTATAAAGCTGCAAGCATATATAATATTCCAAAGTACACTCAGATGTTCTATGCGCTTCTGCCCGTTATATGCACAGATTACAGTGCGCATATCGGTGATACCTACGATGCCTGCGCTGAAACGCATTGGATAACGCAGGTACAGGCGCTTGAAGGCTTCCAACACTTTAAAGACCCTGTTTTTGCACAGGTTCTGTATATGCTCAACGGAAATTCATCGGAAGGACTGCATTATGCGGCAACCGAAAAAGATCCCGAGCGTCTTGAAGATGAGGTTCAGGCTGTTATTGATGAATATGGTGTGCTGAATCTTGATTCCGATATGATGCCAAACTTCGGTTATTCAATACTGCGCGACGGTGGTGATTATACAAACAGTACGTCAACAACGCAGGATGATACGCGCAGAAATGCGTGGATGTATTTTGGAAGCAACAACGGCCACGGTCACCGCGATACATTGAACCTCGGTATGTCTGCATTCGGTCTCAATATCATGCCCGACCTCGGCTATCCTGCGCAGACGGGAACTCCGCCGGTACGTATGCAGTGGATAGAGGCGACGCTCTCTCACAATACTGTTTCAGTAGATGAGAAGTGGCAGGATCTTAATGAAAAGACACGCGGTAAGGTAAAGCACTTTGACGATGCCGGTATAGTACAGCTTATGGATGTTTCCACCCCGTATGTATACAGTAATGTAGATGAATACCGCAGAAGCGTTGTTATGATAAAAGCGGATGATACGAATTCGTATTACGTTGACTTCTTCCGCGTGCTTGGTGGAAAGATTCACGAATACAGCATTCACGCATCAAGCGATGAAATCGCAGGAACTGAGGGGCTTTCACTTGTGCCGCAGATGGAAGACGGGAAATACAAAGGCACATATGCCGGAATAAATGTTCCGTTTGGTGCTGACCCGAATTCGCCTGACGCATGGGAATATGATACTGTATATCCCCGAGGATATACCTGGCTTGAGAATGTTGACCGTGCCGAAGAGCCTGAAAGCAAGTTTGAGGTTGATTTTGCAATAAAGGACTTTAAGAAGGCTATAGTAAACAACAAAGGGCTTCATCTCAGAATGACGGTACTCAATCGCGGAAACGTTAAAAAAGGTGTGGACACGTCCGTTGCAATCGCAGACGGATATCCGCCGCAGAAGGCAAGTAATAAAAGCATACCAAAGCTCAAATATGTTCTCTTAAAGCATACGGGCAAGAACCTTGACACAACGTTTACTACCGTGTTTGAACCGTATCGTGACAATAAGTTCATAAAGAGCGCAGACGAGCTTGATGCAGAAATCTACAGCGGATATGAAAAGGCCGGTGATGCACACCGCGCGCTTCGTATTGAGCATACCTCCGGCAGAGTGGATTATGTTTTCTATTCAACGAACCGTGATGTTACCTACAAGATAAGCGTTGACAGACGCGAGATATTCTTCCGCGGATTTGTCGGTGTTTATACGATTCAGAACGGTGAAAACACATACAAGTACGTAAACGACGGTGACATTATCGGCGAAGTTGATGCGATAACAGTTGAACGGAGTGTTATATCCGGAACTGTTGAAGACTTCACAAAGGATTATGTGTTTGACAATGAGATTATCATAAAACCTGAACCAGCAGTTTCGGAAGAAGCAGTCAAGGCTCTTTCGGGAAGATTCGTCCATATTGATAACGGAACAGAACGAAGCGGCTCGTTTAAAATTGAAGGGGCGGCTCTCTCAGAGGACGGAAGCGGAAATATTGTTCTTGATGTCGGCGGAGTTACACCGATAAGAAATTATATTGACGCAAACAATATGGACAAAGGTTTTACGTATATGATAGCCGAAGGTCAGTCTGCACGTATTCCGCTTTCCTACAGTGAGAATTTTGCTCCGGAATTTGCACCGGTAAGCAGTAATCTCACAACAAGCGCAGGAAGCTCAATAAGTGTCACAGTCCATGCAACAAGTCCAAAGAATCTGGGAATCACTTATGAAGCAGAAATGCTTCCGAGAGGGGCAAGCCTGAATTCCGTAACCGGAGAAATTTCGTGGAAGCCGACGGCAAGCCAGGTTGGTAAAAACAACTTCGCCGTCACAGCACGCGATGCTTATGGACGTGAAAGCACTGTCTGGTTTGTTGTTGAGGTTTACGGCTCGACAACAGGAGGTTCATCATCGAATAAAACGGAAACGCCTGAGACAGGAACGACCGATACGCCCGCCGGCGGCGGAGGTGGAGGAGGCGGCGGTACCGCACCGACCGACAAACCTGAAACAGGTGATGATAAGACCGACGTTCCGCCTGATGAGAATTTGGGCGATACAGAGAATACTGTACCCGACGCGTCGGGTGAAACGAATGATATTCGTTTCACAGACCTCTCTAACCACACATGGGCAGAGGACGCGATAAACGAGCTTGCAGAAGATGGAATAATAAAGGGCACGACTGCAAGCACGTATTCACCGCAGAAGAACATCACCCGTGCAGACTTTGCAAGCCTTCTTGTTCGCGCGTTCAAGCTTGAAAGTGCGAATGCAGAGAACTTCGCAGATGTATCGGCAAGTGATTACTTCGCAACTGAGCTTGCAATAGCACGAAATACCGGAATTATTAACGGTATCGGTGAAAATAAGTACGCTCCGCGCAACACAATCACACGTCAGGATATGATGGCAATAGTATATCGCGCGATGCAGAAACTTAATGTAGAGTTCGGCATTTATGACGAACCGCAGTATACCGATTTCGACACCGTTGCTTCCTACGCCAGTGACGCAGTCTCCGCGCTCATCGGTGCAGGTATCGTCAACGGTAAATCCGGACGTATCGCCCCTACGGACTACACCACCCGTGCTGAAGTCGCAGTGCTGATTAAACGTATACTGGAGTATACAAAATAAGTGTGAAAATTCGCAAAAAAGGGCGCACATACAGGTGCGCCCCGCGGAAAAATATGAGGAGGAATAATCAATGAAAAAACTTATCGCTCTAACCCTTGCAACCGTTATGCTCTTTGCGCTCTGCGCGTGCGGCGGCAACAACGGACAAACTTCACTTGACGGGCAGGACCCGACAGAGCCGCTTACAAAAGACGATGTGATCAAATATATGGTGGTGTCCAGTGCAAGTTGGCCGTTTCGAGAGGACTGGAAACTGTGGGAGTATATGCAGGAGGGCTCGGGTGCAACGCTCGATATGATTTCCATACCGGCAAAAGATTCAGGGTCGAAATTCCCGCTTCTATTTGCAGCCCGCGAAGAGCTTCCGGATCTTATGGCATTTGAAACAATGGGACAACATACCAACTTTGCAGGTGAAGGGCTTATCGCATTTGAAGATTTAGAGGCATATATGCCAAATTACAACGCATGGCTTGATTCTCTTTCACAGGAAGCGTATGACGTCGTTGTTAAAAACCGCAAACGTGCTGACGGCAAGATTTACTACACTCCGGGAACCGGACGTGAGGGAAGAACGCGTATGCGTGCATGGCTTTACCGTGAGGATATTTTCAAAGAGCATAATCTTTCGGCACCTACTACATATGATGAACTCTATGAGGTATGTAAAACATTAAAGGAGCTTTATCCGGAATCTTATCCTTATAGTACAAGAAGCTTCAATTATGTGTTCGACCTGCCCGGCTCATCATTTGATAAGTGGTGGCAATACGGTGCATATTACGATTTTGACGATGAAGAGTGGCGTTGGGGTGCAACTGAGGATACCGCACTTGAGGTTGTAACGTTCTATAAAAAAATGATAGACGAAAAGCTTATGCCTGCCGATTGTGTAACTATGAACGGCTCTGCGTTTGATGAGCTTGTTCTTACAGACAGAACGTTTATTATGCCGCATCTTCAGTTAAGAATCGATCACTATAATAATCTTGCACAAAAGAATAATCCCGAATTCAAAATTCAGGCATTTGTGCCTCCTGTTGCAAATGCAGAAAAAGGCGTTTCCATGATGGAACGCGGCGACATTGAGATGGTAGGTATTTCAATTCCGGATACAGGAAGAGCGGAAGGCATTGCAAATGCAGCAAAATTCCTTGACTGGATGTATACCGATGAGGCAATGGAACTTGTTTCATGGGGCAAAGAAGGAGAAACTTACGAAGTTGTTGATGGGAAGAAAAAGTTCATAACAGATGATGTGGGTACACTGCCGAATATTATGTACGGATTCCAGCTTTATGGCTCATTCTGCCGCTTAGATCCCGAGGCGGCAAAGGCTATGCAGTCTGAAACAACAATCGAGAGTGAAGCGATCGTAGCACAGCATCAGCTGCCGCATTATCCGGTTACATTATGGCTTGACTTCAACGACGAAGAGCAAGCAACGATTGATATGTATTATACAGGATTACATACTAATTCTGAGGAAATGCTTGTTAAGTTTATGCTCGGTCAGGAACCGCTTTCAAACTTTGACAAGTTTGTTGAGACGCTCAAGGAAATGGGTGTTGAAGAAGTTCTCGCCGCATATGAGTCTGCTTATAACAGAGTGAAGTAATTCACAAACCCGCTAATACATACAGAGCGCAAAATCACAGGGGCTGTAGCAAAACAGCCCAGACCACATAAAGTGTAAAAGTGATATTTTTTGCAGATAACATCGAAAAAAGTATATATTTAAAAGTTTAAAACTAAATCCTTAAATTCGGCAGAAGCCGAATTTAAGGATTTAGTTACACTTTATGCTATAAACAAATCGGACCCGAAGTAGTACATAAGTACGTCGAGAGGTCCGATTTGCTCATCCTGCACTATTTTTCTAAAGCCCCAGGGATTGTAGCAAAATGCATTTCGCTACAATCCCCTCCATATTGATGTTTACAGATTATAATACTGCTCAAACTCTGCGGGGTGGGGGATGGCAGCCATACGGCGGCATTCCTCACGCTTTGTTTTAATGAAGTTTGCAATAAGCTCCTTCGGGAAAACGCCGCCTGCGGTGAGGTAGTCGTTATCAGCTTCAAGAGCATCAAGTGCCTCATCAAGTGATGTCGGAAGGCTGCTCAGCTTTGCCTTTTCCTCTTCGGGGAGAGTGTAGAGGTTTACGTCATACGGTCCCCAGCCGTTTGCGTGCGGGTCGATTTTGTTCTTTATTCCGTCAAGACCTGCCATAAGGATAGCCGCATAGCAGAAATACGGGTTGCAGGTAGCATCCGGGTTGCGGATTTCAAAGCGGCGGAGATTCGGCGTTTTTGCGTATGCCGGGATGCGGATAACCGCACTGCGGTTAGAGGTTGCATAGCCGACCGTTACCGGTGCTTCGAAGCCCGGAACAAGGCGCTTGAAGGAATTTGTGCTCGGGTTTGTTATGGCGCAGAGTGATGCAATGTGTTTGAGGAGTCCGCCGATGAAGTAATGCGCGGTTTCGCTGAGGTTTGAATAGCCGTTATCATCGGAGAATACCGGTTCACCATCCTTCATAAGGAGAATATGAACATGCATACCGTTGCCTGCCTCACCGTATACGGGCTTGGGCATAAGCGTTGCAGAAAGCCCGTGTTTGAGCGCGGTGTTGCGGATGATATATTTAATCATCATTGTGGCATCTGCCATCTTTGACATTTCGCCGAGCTGGGGCTCGATTTCAAACTGACCTGCCGCACCAACCTCGGGGTGATGATATTTAATCGTGATGCCTGCATCCTGCATGAGCATACACATTTCACTGCGGCATTCGTATGTCGGGTCAAACGGCTTTGCAATGTGGTAGTTTTTCTGCTTTGCAACTACCGTACCCTTGCCGTCGGTAGAGCTGTTCCAGTATGCCTGATTTGCATCAAGCGTCATACCGATGCTGTTGGGAGCAACGTTCCACGCAACATCGTCAAAAAGGTAAAACTCAAATTCCGGAAGGATAAGCATTGTATCTGCAATTCCGCTGTCGCGCATATACTGTTCAGCCGCGAGAACGATGTTTCTCGGGTACTGGGCAAGCGGGCGGTTTTCGGGATTGTCGATAATCATTGCATTACCCGTCATTGAAAGCGTGGGGATTTCGCAGAACGGGTCAATTGTTGCAGTGTCCGGATCGGGGATAAACACCATATCGCTTTTTTCAACAACGGCGTAGCCGTAGTTTGAAGCGTCAAAGCCGATTCCGTTTTTCATTGTTTCTTCGGAGAAGTTCTGGGCGGGAATGGTTACGTGGCGGTACTGACCGTTGATGTCAACCATCTTAAAGTCTACCATTTTGATATCATTGTCACGGATAAGCTTTATGATATCTTTTACTGTTTTTGCCATAGATAAAACACTCCTATCTTTTTATATCTCTGCCACACTGCAGCAGTTTTTTATTGTGCAGGTACCGTCTCCGGAGATTCTCCCGTTACGGTTACGGAGGCATCAAGCGGGACAATTGCAACGTAGTTATCTCCCGGAACTACGGAGAGCTCATTTCCGTCTGCGGTATAGAATTTAAACGGAGCGGAGGAGCTTGCCCTTTTCCATGTAATATCCGTTGCGGTGCCGTTTACAAAGTACGTGCCATTTCCGCTTCCGACTGAATCAAAGCGTAGCCTGCCGGCTGTATCGCCCTTTATTACATATGAGTTCATACGGAGAATGAATATGTTCTTGAATGCAATCTGCACACCGGAGAGAGCATCCGTATGCGATGTGCCGTACTGACCGATGCGATAAAGTCCGTTTGACTTATCATATGTATATGTACCGGTTTTATATGATGAGAACACTGCTGTGATTTTGGTTGCATCCGTACCTTCATATTCTGCATCGTCAGAGAAATTGAAGGCCTTTCCGTAGGAAGAGCCGCGCGTCATACGCACACCGTCAGCTTCAATGCGTTCCATAATGCGGTCACCGGAGGTGAAAACACTGTGCTCATAGCCGCTTTGGCGGATTCTGTCCTTGTCGCGCCAGTACATTGCGTTGTATCGCCCTTCAATGAGGTCGTAGGAGTCCATACCGCGGCTTTTAATCTGGCTGTATGCTTCGGGGCTTCCGCCAATATGTACATAGACGGCATCGACACTCTGTGCAAAATCAAGATAATACGGACGTGCAGAGCGGATTGTTCCGATCTGGGAAATACCGGAAATATCATCAAACACGGCAAGGAGCCTTGTTATTCCGCCCTCGGCAAGTGCCTCAAAAACAATTCCGGCTTTCGATATACCGTATTGCGGAAGTGCTTTTTTGATGTTGTTGATCATAACGGCAACGGGACGGCGGTTCTGCGCTTCTTCGTCCTCGACCGGAAGACCGGTAAGCGCACTCTTGTAAAACACGGGAGGTTCGGCTTTTATTTCTTCAAGAGGTTGAACAGGTGTAACGGTATTGTCGTCACTGTTACCGCCGCAGGAGCAGAGCAGAAGTAAAAGTGCAAGCGTGAGGGAAAGAGCGGATAAAAGTTTGTGTTTCATATCGGGAGTCACCTTTCTTTTATAATTAATGTAAGTATAACATAAAAGTGCGCTGCTTACAAGGGAAAAGGAATTTGGCTTTCTGTTATCCGTTTATAATATCAAAAAGCTCGTTTAAGCGGTCGTAGCTTCCGGTAAGATAGAGATAACCCCAAAGCGCTTCAAATGCAGTTGCGGTGTGATATGTTTCCGGAGTCGCGTGTTTTGGAAGTGTATTCACTTTTGCGTTTCTTCCACGCAAAAAGATATCCCTTTCTTCGTCTGTGAGAAGAGGTATGATTTTTTCTGCGGCTTTCTCCTGTGCCGAGGCAGAAACCGAGAGAACAGTGTTTTTATGAAGCTCTTTTGCTTTTCTTTTTCCGTTTTTGCACAGATTTCCGCGTACCATCAGCTCAAAAACCGCATCGCCTATGTGTGCAAGAGCGGTTGAACCCATTTCGAACATTTCATTTTTATCGAGAGTTGTGTGTAAATAATCGCGCATAAGCTCCTCCGAAGTTGTTTTTTATTATTTTAATGCAGGATAGGGAAAATGTCAAATAATAAATGTGCCGGATGTTTTATTTTACTTGTGAAAAAAAGGTAAAATAACAATAAAGATTTTGAAAATATCGAAGAAAAGAATTGATAATTTGTGCAAGATGTGGTAATATAACAAATATAATATTTTCAGAGAACAAGGCGGTGAGATTTATGGCACGAGATGCCGTCAATAAAATAATTGATGCAGAGGAGAGTGCGACTGCCGCGATATCCGAGGCGCGTGAACGCGCAAGAAGGATTGTGGCGGATGCCGAAAAGGAATGCCGCGCTTCTCTTTCGGATGCAGAAAAAGCCGCAGAGCAAGAGGCAGCGTCTCTTATCGCAAAGGCAGAGGAGAGTGCGCGTGCAAATGCGGAAAAGATACTTTCTTCTTTTTCTAATGAACACGAAAAGCTTTCTGCGCTTGCCGCTTCGCGAATGGATAAGGCAGCTGCAGTCATAGCGGAAAGGGTTGTGAACGGATAATGGCAATTGTCAGAATGAAGCACCTCTCTGTTATGGCGATGGCATCAGAAAGAAAAAAACTGCTTGAGTTGCTTTCTCACATAGGGGTTGTTGAAATCAGCGAAACGGCTGAGTGCGACGGCTTTTCCCGCGTTGAGAATCCTGTTTCCGAAAAGCTTTTGGAAGAGCTTGCAACCGTAAAAAGCGCGATTTCTCTTGCAAAGCTATACGGAAGCTTTAAAAAGGGTATGTTTACTCCGCGACCGGAGGTAAGTGAGCGCGAGTTTTTTGATGATGCCCTTATCTCAGCTGCGCTTTCCGATGCGAAGCGGATAACGGATGCGGAAGCGATGCTCTCACGCGACCGTGCGGAAGCGGCAAGGCTTTCTGCTGTTGCAGAAACCTATACACCGTGGTGTGAACTGGATGTTCCTCTTGACACCCCGTCCGGCAGGTTTTACGATGCGACGCTCGCTACCGTGCCCGCATCAAAAAGCGCGGAAGATATAGGGCAGACGGTTGCAGCGGCAAGTGAGCTTTCAGAGTGTTTTGTCGTATCAGCTGACCGCGAGCTTAACTACGTTTTTGTGCTTAGCTTTTGTGATGATACAGAGCGCGTGCGTGATGAACTTAAACAAATCGGCGGTGCGATTGTCCGCTTTGCCGGCATTGATAAAACGGCAAAGGAAAAGATTTCAGAGCTTCGGAAAGAAATATCAGAGCTTGAAAACAGGATTTCAGAAACGGAAGCATCGCTTTCCGTGACAGAAGATATCTACGACAGGCTTCTTACAGCTCACGATGCGCTTGAGACAAAGCTTTCCGTAGCGGATGCCGAGAAAATGGGAATAGAGACGGAGCGCGTGTTCTATATAGAGGGCTGGTGTCCTGCGCGTGAAGAGAAGATGCTTGCGGAGATTTTTGAAGAAAACGGAACGGCGTATGAGTTCCGTGACCCGGAAGAGGATGAGGAACCGCCGACGTTGACGCACAATTCACGGTTCATCTCGCCTTTTGAAACTGTAACGAATATGTACAGTCCGCCGGCATATCGCGGAATTGACCCGAACCCGACAATGGCTCCGTTTTTTGCGATGTTCTTCGGAATTATGCTTTCCGATGCGGGATACGGACTTCTTCTTATGCTTGCAGGTATCTTCGCTCTTGTAAAAATGAAACCGCGCGGAGGATTTAAAAATTTTATGCAGCTTGCTATAATCTGCGGTGCATCCACGGTTTTGTGGGGACTTTTGTTCGGCGGATTTTTCGGAGACGCAATCCCTTCGGTATACAGGCTGTTTACGGGAAATGTTTTCCCGTATGACACTGCACTGTGGTTTAACCCGACAAATGACCCGATGACGATGCTGATATTCTCGCTCATTCTCGGCGGAATTCAGATAGTTGCCGGTATGGCGGTAAAGGCATATATGATGATACGTGACGGTCAGGTGTGGGATGCGATTTTCGATATTGGCTTCTGGTGGGTATTGTTTGCAGGTGCGATTACCTGCATATTCAATGTAAAGGTCGGCCTTTATGTTCTCGGAGCAGGAGCCTTGGGGCTGATACTGACTCAGGGACGTGCCAAGAAGAATATAATAGGTAAATTTTTCAGCGGCGTGCTCAGCTTATATGATATAACCGGATATTTTTCGGATATTCTTTCATATTCGCGCTTGCTCGCGCTGTCACTTTCGACGGCTGTCGTCGGAAACGTTATTAACACAATGGGTATTCTTACGGGACCGATAGGTTTCTTTGTCGTTTTCGTGATCGGCCATGTGTTTAATATAGCAATAAATCTCGTAGGGTCTTTTGTTCACTCGGCGCGTCTTCAGTACGTTGAGTATTTCGGAAAATTCTATGAGAGCGGCGGAAGGTTGTTCTCTCCGCTTTCAATCAAAACAAAAAATATTGATGTCATCAAGGAGGAAATTTAAAATGGAATTAGGATTAGCACTCGCGCTTGCAGGCGCAGCACTCGCAACGTTTTTGTCCGGCATGGGTTCGGCTAAGGGAGTAGGTATCGTTGGTGAGGCAGCATCGGGAGTTGTAGCAGAGGATCCGTCAAAGTTTGGTCAGACGCTTCTGCTTCAGGCTCTTCCGGCAACACAGGGTATTTATGGTCTTCTCATTGCTTTCCTTGTATTGCTTAAGGTTGGTGCAGTCGGAGGAGATCCGCAGATTGAAATTACCGTGATGAAGGGGCTTTACATTTTCCTTGCATGTCTTCCGATAGCGTTTGTAGGATACTTTTCGGCTATTCGCCAGGGCAGAGTTGCAGCAGCAGGTGTGGGAATCGTTGCAAAGCGTCCGGAAGAGGTTTCAAAGGCAATGATTTATGCCGCAATGGTTGAAACCTATGCTGTTCTTGCTCTTCTCGTATCATTCCTTATGCTCAACGGCATTAACTAAGGCGGTTTTCACGATATGAACGGGATTGACAATATCACAAAACGAATAGCAGACGAAGGAGAGAACGCCGCACGTGAGATTATCGCGGCGGCAGAGGCAGAGGCAAGAGCTTTGCGTGCTGAATATGCAAAAAAAGCAGAGGGCGTGCGTGAAAAAATTCTTGTCCGCGCCCGGAAGGATGCTGAAGATGCAGCTTTCCGCATTGAAAGCTCGGCATCATCGGATGTCCGGCGTTCCTATCTTGCAAAAAAGCAGGAGCTTATCTCCGAAGCGTTTGACAAGGCAGAAGAGAAGCTTGCTTCTCTTTCGGGAGACGAGCTTGTTTCCGCGCTTGCGTCCCTTGCAATCCGCGCGGCGGCAGGGCAGGAGGGTGAGCTTGTTCTTGCGGAAAAGGATGCTTCCCTGAAAGAAAAAATCCTTGCAAAATGCTCGGAAAACAAGGGAATAACCGTTTCAGAGGAGACTCATTCTCTTGGCGGAGGTTTTATATTCAGACGCGGAAGTACAGAGATTAATTGCACATTTGCGCGCCTTGCTTCCGAGCTTCGCGACGAGCTCCAGCTTGAGATTGCCGAGATTCTTTTTAGTTAAATTATTTACTGCTATAATGCAGAAGTCGGAGGTTCCGATGAAAATAAAAGATACAGATTATTTATACGCGACTATGCGAGTGCGCGCGAATGAGAAAAATCTTCTCACTGAGCGCGATATTTCGCGTATGTGTGATGCAAAAACCGCGTCTGAGGCGGCAAAAATTCTTTCAGATGCAGGATACGGTGATGTCGCGGGAGGCAGTTTTTCCGACGTAAGTGCCGCAATTGTACGGATGCGTGAAAAGACCGGAAAGCTTATCGATGAAATCTGCGAAAACCGTGCTATTTTTGATGTTTTTGCACTAAAATACGACTTTCACAACATAAAAACCGTTATAAAGGCATCTCTTTCGGGCAACGATGCAGAGAGACTTCTTTCCGATTCCGGAACGGTTTCAAAAGAAGACATAATTTCGGCATACCGCACGGGGGATGTAAGCGCGATTCCTGAAAGAATGGGCAAAGCATTCCTTGAGGCACGTGACATTCTCTCCCGCACAGGGGATGCGTGCCTTGCGGATATCGCACTTGACCGTGCGTATTTTGAGATGCTTATCACGGCGGCGGAAAGCTCAGAAAGTGAGTTTTTGCGCGGATATGTGTCGCTTCTTGCGGATGTTGCAAACCTGCGCACTGCAGTGCGTGCGGCACGGCAGGGGCGTGATGACGATATACTGCGCCGTGCGCTTGTGCCGGGAGGAAAACTGCGCACTGATGCACTTCTCGTTCGTGATTTTACCGGAGCGTGTGCTTCATCACCGCTTCGCGCAGCAGCTGAGCTTGGAGAGATTGCGGCAAAGAATAACGGCACGCTTTTAGAGTTTGAGCGCGCGCTTGACCTTGCGGGAATTGAATATATGAAAGCGGCGCGGTATGTTGCATTTGATGAGCGTCCGATTATTGCATACATCGCAGCCCGCGAGGCAGAAGAAATGACGGTAAGAATTATTATGGCGGGAAAGGCAGAAGACCTTTCTGCGGATGAAATTAAAAGCAGATTGAGGGTGTAATGGCCATGGGATATAAGCTTGCAGTTTTAGGTGACAGGATGAGCGTCCTCGGCTATCGCACGCTCGGCTTTACCGTGAAGGCTTGTGAAACTGCGGATGAGGCAAAGAAAAGCCTCCATTCTCTTGCGAAGGAAGGCTTCGCGGTAATATATATAACAGAACAGCTTGCGGAAAAGATACCGGAGGAAATTGCAAAGTATAAAGACAGCCCCCTGCCTGCGGTTATTCTCGTTCCGGGCAAGGGCGGAAGTCTCGGTATCGGAATGAAGAACGTGCACGATGCTGTTGAACGCGCAGTCGGCGCGGATATTCTGGCATAGGAAGGAAGATAAATCTATGACAAGCGGAAAGATTATAAAGGTCTCCGGTCCGCTTATAGTAGCGGAGGGGCTTTCCCACGCGAATATGTTCGACGTTGTTCGCGTCGGACAGGATAAGCTTATCGGAGAAATTATCGAAATGCGCGGTGACCGCGCTTCAATTCAGGTTTATGAGGAAACGGCGGGAATCGGCTACGGTGACGAGGTTGTCACTACGGGTGCGCCGCTTTCCGTAGAGCTCGCACCGGGACTTATCGAGAATATTTATGACGGTATTCAGCGTCCTCTTGAGAAAATCCGTGAGCTTTCGGGAAGCAACATAAAGCGCGGCATAGATGTTGCGAGCGTCGACCGTGAGCGCGTGTGGGAATTTACAGCTACGCGTAAGGTAGGCGAGCGCGTGCAGGCGGGTGATATCATCGGTACGGTTGCTGAGACCGTTATTGTAGAACACCGAATTATGGTTCCGCACGGCGTTTCAGGCGAAATTACTGAGATAAACATCGGTTCCTTTAAGGTTGAGGATACCGTTTGCAAAATAAAGACCGACAGCGGAGAAATAAAAGAAGTTTCGATGCTTCAGAAGTGGCCGGTTCGCGTGGGACGTCCATACAAAGAAAAAATGCCGCCGGATGTTCCGATGATTACCGGTCAGCGCGTTATCGATACAATGTTTCCGATTGCAAAGGGCGGTGCCGCGGCAGTTCCCGGCCCGTTCGGAAGCGGAAAGACCGTTGTTCAGCATCAGCTTGCAAAGTGGTCTGACGTTGATATAGTCGTATACATCGGCTGCGGAGAGCGCGGAAACGAAATGACAGATGTTCTGCGCGAATTCCCTGAGCTTCGTGACCCGAAGACGGGAGAGTCGCTTATGAAGCGCACCGTGCTTATTGCAAATACATCAGATATGCCTGTTGCGGCGCGTGAGGCGTCTATCTATACGGGTATAACGATTGCGGAATACTACAGAGATATGGGCTATGACGTTGCGGTTATCGCAGACTCTACCTCCCGTTGGGCAGAGGCATTGCGTGAGATGTCCGGACGTCTTGAAGAAATGCCGGGTGAGGAAGGATATCCTGCATACCTTTCATCCCGTCTTGCACAGTTCTATGAGCGTGCCGGCAGAATAGTTGCTGTTTCGGGAGAGGAAAGACGCGGCTCGCTTACCGCTATCGGTGCGGTATCACCTCCGGGCGGTGACATTTCAGAGCCTGTTTCGCAGGCAACACTGCGAATTGTAAAGGTTTTCTGGGGTCTTGATTCTTCCCTTGCATACCGCCGCCACTTCCCTGCAATTAACTGGCTTAATTCATACTCGCTCTATCTTGACCGTCTCAGTACGTGGTTTGATGAAAACGTATCACGCGAGTTTATGAAAAACAGAAGCCGTGCAATGGGGCTTCTGCAGCTTGAGGCAGAGCTTCAGGAAATTGTCCGACTTGTCGGTATTGATGCACTTTCGGCAGAGGACCGCCTGACCCTTGAGGTCGCGCAGATTGTCCGTGAGGACTTCCTCCAGCAGAATGCATTCTCCGATACAGACAGCTACACCCCGCTTGCAAAGCAGGCGCACCTTATGCAGCTTGTTCTAAAGTATCACGATCTCGGTAAAAAGGCTATCTCTGCAGGGGCAGACCCGAATAAGGTGTTTGCAATGCAGGCGAGAGAAAAGCTCGGACGTGCAAAGGACGCTCCGAACGACACATACAATAAGGTTTATGATGAAATAGAAGCTCTCATGGAAAGTGAAGCAGAGAGCCTTATCTCGGCAAAGGAGGAAGAGTAATGCTTAAGGAATATCGTACTATCCAAGAGGTTACAGGTCCTCTTATGCTTGTAAAGGATGTAACGGGCGTTGCGTATGACGAGCTCGGCGAGGTCGAGCTTCCAAACGGTGAGCGCCGCCGTTGCAAGGTTCTTGAAGTCAATGGCTCGGACGTTTTGGTTCAGCTTTTTGAAAGCAGTGCGGGAATTAACCTTGCCGCAAGCTCCGTGCGTTTTCTCGGTCACGGAATAGAGCTTGGTGTTTCCGAGGATATGCTCGGCCGCGTTTTTGACGGAATGGGCAGACCGCGTGACGGTGGTCCGGAAATTCTTCCGGAGGAGCGCCGCAACATAAACGGTACCCCGATGAATCCCGCATCGCGTAACTACCCGGATGAGTTTATCCAGACCGGTATTTCGACAATCGACGGTCTTAACACCCTTGTCCGCGGTCAAAAGCTTCCTATCTTCTCCGGTTCCGGTCTTCCGCACGCACAGCTTGCCGCACAGATTGCGCGTCAGGCAAAGGTTTTGCGTGCTGATGCAAAGTTTGCCGTTGTGTTTGCCGCTATCGGTATCACATTTGAGGAAGCAGACTTCTTCATCTCGGACTTTAAGCGCACAGGTGCAATTGACCGCACAGTGCTCTTTATAAACCTCGCAAATGACCCTGCGATTGAGCGTATATCCACCCCGCGTATGGCGCTTACGGCGGCAGAATACCTTGCATTTGAGAAGGATATGCACGTTCTCGTCATTATGACGGATATAACAAATTATGCCGAGGCGCTTCGTGAGGTTTCGGCGGCGCGTAAGGAAGTTCCGGGGCGCCGCGGATATCCTGGTTATCTCTACACCGACCTTGCAACGATGTATGAGCGTGCGGGCAGAAACCTCGACAGCGAGGGTTCCATAACGATGATTCCGATTCTTTCGATGCCAGAGGATGATAAGACACATCCTATCCCCGACCTTACGGGATATATCACTGAGGGTCAGATTATCCTCTCGCGTGAGCTTTATCGAAAGAATGTTCTTCCTCCGGTAGATGTTCTTCCGTCTCTTTCGCGTCTTAAGGATAAGGGAATCGGTGACGGAAAAACGCGTGAGGACCACGCCGGAACGATGAACCAGCTCTTTGCGGCATATGCGCGAGGAAAAGAAGCAAAGGAGCTTATGACAATTCTTGGTGAAGCGGCGCTTTCCGATATTGATAAGCTGTATGCCAAGTTCTCCGAGCAGTTTGAGCTTCGCTATGTAAGCCAGGGCTATGACGAAAACCGCTCGATTGAGGAGACATTGAATCTCGGCTGGGAGCTTCTTTCCATTCTCCCGAAGTCAGAGCTTAAGCGTATAAAGCCTGAGCTTATTGAAAAATATCTGCCGGAAAATAAGACTTAAGGAGTTTTTCCTATGGCAACAATGAATGTTAACCCGACGCGTATGGAGTTAAAGCGGCTTAAAAACCGGCTTACCACAGCGCGCCGAGGTCACAAGCTTTTAAAAGATAAGCGGGACGAGCTGATGAAGCGCTTTCTTGACATTATCCGCGAGAACAAAGAGCTTCGCGCCGAGGTGGAACGCGAGATCTCCGCGGCGAACCGTGGCTTTGCCGTTGCAGGTGCCGTGATGTCTCCGGAGATGATGGAGCAGTCGCTTATGTGCCCGACAAAGTCCGTAGAGCTTGACATATCATACAAAAATATAATGAGCGTTGATGTTCCCGAATTTTCGTTTTCGGCAAGTGACGGGAAATCTGTATATCCTTACGGCTATGCAATGACCTCCGGTGAGCTTGACGATGCGGTGGACGGTCTTGCACGTCTTTTACCTAAGCTTCTGCGCCTTGCCGAGGTAGAAAAATCTGCTCAGCTTCTTGCACAGGAGATTGAAAAAACACGCAGACGAGTAAATGCGCTTGAGTATGTTATGATACCGCAGCTTGCGGAAACGATACGAATGATAACGATGAAGCTTGACGAAAATGAGCGTGGAAACCTTACCCGCCTTATGAAGGTCAAGGATATGATGATAAAAGAACAATTACAAAAGAACAAGTAAAAAAGCAGGGACGTACCTGAAGAAAATGACTTTCAGGTACGTCCTGTATCTTATGTCTTTTTAATTATCTTGCTTCTGCATTTCGGGCAGGTTATTTCAATTTTGCCCTTGCCGCGCGGAACGCGCATAACCGTTCTGCAAAGCTTACAGCGGTAGTAGCGGTGGTTTTTGTCTTTCATTTTGCTTTTCCAGAAAGCTAATTTATCGCGCACGCGTGAGCGGATTCTCCAGTATTTTGCAAGCTCACTTTGCCGCTTTGCAAAGTTTTTTGAAAATATACGAACGTATGACCAGATAAAGATAGCAAGTGCCGGGATACTTAGCCAGAAAAACAGGCGGAACAAAGAAAGAAAAGCCAGCACCATGCCTGTTATGAGCAAAAATGAGCCGAACTCGTCAACTCCGTAGCGTCCGTACATAAAACGCTGAACAGTGTTATTGAATCTTTGAAAAAAACCGCGCATAAGAATTCCTCCGGATATATAGTGATTACATTTTACTACAATTATTCCCCGCTTTCAAGGTGATTAGATATGATGTTACAGATTGTTTAAAAAGAAAGGGACTTGAGATTTCTCTCAAGTCCTTCTTGATGCCGTGGCGCGCTGCGGAGAATTCGAATCCCCGACCTTCTGGTCCGTAGCCAGACGCTCTATCCAGCTGAGCTAGCAGCGCATATCTTTCCAAACAGCTTAACTATAATAACACATTGCGAGGAAAAAATCAAGTCTTTTTTTCAAATTTTCCAAAAATTTTTATGAAAATAAATTCGAGGACGCACATATCTGAAAAAAGATTGAAAAACGCATAGAGTTGAATTATAATAATTGTAGGGTTCGGTGCTCGCCGGCGAACCGCAACATGGCAATAAGGAGGAGTAAGAAAATGCAATACCGCAAGGATAAATACGGAAATGACCTATCGGTTTTGGCTTTTGGCTGTATGCGATTTAAAAAGAAAATGGGCAAATTTGATTTTGCTGAGGCAGAGCGTGAAATTCTGGCTGCGTACAGGATGGGCGTGAACTATTTTGATACGGCGTATATCTATCCCGGGAATGAAGCTTTAGTCGGAGAGATTTTTGAGAAAAACAGTCTCCGTGAAAAAATAAATATTGCGACAAAGCTTCCGCATTATCTTATCAAAACCCGCGAGGATCTTGACCGCTTGTTTAATGAGCAGTTATCACGTTTGCGAACTGATTATATTGATTATTACCTTATGCATATGCTTACGGACACTGCTACATGGGAACGCCTTTGCGGACTTGGCATAAAAGAGTGGATCAAGGAGAAAAAGGCGAGCGGGAAAATCCGTCAGATAGGTTTCTCATACCACGGTAATTCAGAGATGTTCTGCTCTCTTGTTGATGTGTATGACTGGGATTTCTGTATGATTCAATACAATTATATGGATGAGCATACCCAGGCGGGACGTACCGGGCTTCTGCACGCAAACAAAAAAGGACTTCCTGTTATGATTATGGAGCCGCTGCGCGGAGGAAAGCTTGTGAACCGTCTGCCAGAGGAGGCAATGCGTATTTTCAGGGAGCATACGCCGAAATACACTCCGGCCGAGTGGTCTTTCCGCTGGCTGTGGAATCAGCCGGAGGTAACAACAGTTCTTTCGGGAATGAACTCCATGGAAATGCTTGAGGAGAATTGCCGCGTGGCGGATTCGGCGCGCATCGGGGAGCTTACGGCTGCGGATGAAGAGATGCTGGCAGGCGTGGTAAAGGCGATAAACGCAGGGATGAAGGTGCCGTGCACCGGATGCCGCTACTGTGTGCCGTGTCCGAAGGGCGTGGATATCCCGGGCGTGTTTGCGGCATACAACAGAGTGTATTCTGACAGCAAGTTTGCCGGAATGAGAGATTATTTTATGTGTACCGCAATGAGAAAAAACTCCACAGCCGCGTCAAACTGCATTGGCTGTGGGAAGTGTGAACAGCATTGTCCACAGAATATTGATATAAGAGGAAAGCTTCGCGATGCGGGAAAAGAATTGGAAAATCCGCTGTACAGAGCTTTCCGGAAAATTGCATCATGGGTGATAAGGTTTTAATTCTTTTTATAATTAAGCAAAAGTATTCCCGTGCAGATTAAAACGAGTGTGATTACGAGGTTTATCGGTGAAACGTTGCTCTGTTCGGAAAGAAGAAGCGAGGACAGAAGAACTCCGAAAACGGGAATCATAAAGCTGAAAACCGTCACCTTTGAAACGGAGTTAAACTTCAAGAGCACGCCCCAGAGGGAATACGCAATTGCCGAAAGAAATGCAAGATAAACAAGAACGCTGATTGCTGCGGCACCGTTAAGCTCAATCACGCCGCCGAATAAAAGTCCGCCGATCGCCATGAGGAGTCCGCCAATGGCAAACTGATACCCGCTGATGATAACCGGGTCCTCATCCTTGGAATAAATTTTGATAAGCGTAGAGGACATTCCGTAGCACACGGTGGAGAAGAATACAAACCCGTCGCCGAAAAAGTTCATGTTAAAATCAAGGCCGTTCATATTGATAAGGATAATCCCTGCAAAGCCAACGATGCAGGCGATTATTTTTTTTGCGGTAAGCTTTTCCTGACGGAAGAGAAGGCTTGCGATGAGGATTGAACAGAAAACATTGCATCCGCTGATTACCGTACCCTTAACACCGGAGGTATTTGCAAGACCGATGTAGAAGAAGATGTACTGCAGAACAGTCTGGAATGCGCTGACGGTCAGAACCTTGTTCCAATTGCGTTTTTGTGGGAGAAGGAACTTCTTGCGCGCAATGCTGTAAATGAGAATTGTGAGAATACCGGCAAGAAAGAAGCGGACGCCGGCAAAGAGAATAGTTGACGGGACATTGCGCACAGGGAGGATAAGCTCATACCCTATTTTGATAAACGGAGTGGCACTGCCCCAGAGCGCACAGCACAGAAGTGCCGCGAAGGTGACGAAATACGGATTGGTGAATAGTTTGTTTGATTTGCTTTGCAATTTAAAGTACCTCTTTTCATTATGCTCCAATGTATTGTACCGCAAATCGCCCAAAAAATCAAGTGTTATTGCCGCATCATTTCTTGTTTCGATAGCTGCCGGGAGTTGTTCCGGTGGCTTTTTTAAATACGCGGCAGAAATACTGGAGAGAAGAAAAGCCGCTCTGCAGCGCGCATTCCTCAAGGGTGAGAAACGGCGAGCGCATAAGCTCCTTCGCTTTTTTCAGTCTTACTGATATTATATACTGCGCGGGAGATGCGTCAAACTGTGCTTTGAACAGCTTGCGAAAATAGACCTCGCTTAAGTCTATGCTTTCGGCAAGCGAAGTTACGCTGAGAGAAAGGTCTTTGAAGTTCGTGTCAATATATTCCTTTGCAGCGTTTATCTTGCTTCGCGCACCTGGCGAGGTATATTCGCGATTCGCAGTTGTGCGTATAATGCCGTAGATGTCGTAAACGAGCGACATACATTCCTGAAAAGACGATGCCGAGGTGGAATTATAGCATTTCAAAAGCTTTCGGAATGTATTCTCTGCGTGTTCCGGATTTTTGGGAGAAAAAACTTTGTTCTGCCGCGGGGCGATGCCGTCAAAGATAAAATCAACATATATAATTGAATAGTCCGGATCCGTGACGGTAAGCTTATATCCCGTTTCGCGGCTGGCATAGAGGATATCTCCCTTTTTGACGGTGATAATGCTTCCGTCGTCAAACGTATATGTGGCAGAGCCGGAAAGCGTGTAGCCGAAAACATCGCATTCTCTGTAGTTTACATGGCGGAAATGGAGCGATGCGAGGGTTTTTGTTTTTTGGACGGTTATAAAATTCTTCACATAAAACTCATTCTGCGTTATATCCGGTCTCATAAGATTTTCGTCACCTCGGTACAATTGTTACCATTATATTACCATTTTTTTAACCGCTGTGCAACGGAAAAATATAGCAGTTGTTTCGAAAAGTACAAAATAACCGCTTGTGAAGATTTACAGGTAAAAACTTGGAATATATAATGAAAATACAGTGATATGCCCGCTTTGAACACGGAGGGCGTGAATATAAAAATGTATAAAATTTGGGAGGAAATCAATTATGAAGAAATTACTTGCAATTTTCCTTGCAGTCACGATGATTGCAACATTTATCCCAAGCGCATTTGCAGTGGAAACCGACGGAGAGGGGGAGACATACGATGGCGTGAAGATGGTGTATGATTTGGAAAACTTGATGGTTGATTTCAATATGATGGGCAGCGCATCTACAGTTCCATTTTCAACGCTGAATTATGTTAACACAAATGGATTATTTAGATATGTTAGGTCAATAGCATCGACCACCTCCTTTAATGAAATTGGAAGCGAAACGCAGATGGCGAGTTCTTCAATAGGCACCATATATTATCCGGGAGCAGAGACAACGCAAGCTTTTATGGTTCTTAGAAAAGGGGCATATGTTTCTTTCGAGATTGTTGTTCCGGAGGATGGAGAGTACACACTTGAGTTGCATCATCAAAAAGGAACTAATGGAGCGACTGGTGATGTTTATATTTCTAGTGCATCGGCATTCTATAGTTTGTCAAAATTCGCACTCGCGTCTCTGGGAGAAAAATTAAACTCATTTAATTGTAAAGATACAAAAGGGAATGTAGGTAGCATCTCAAATACGAATTGGACGAACACAGAGATATTTACAAAGAGGGTTCTTACTGCAGGTAAGTATGTGATTACATATTACACTTCTGCAGATAGAGTTGCCTTTGGTAATTTTATTCTTTCCTCCGGCACAAATCCTAAAGAAATCATCAATGGTGGATATAGCATAAAGTATGATGTTGAAAATGCAATGATAGCTAACGGTCTTCATGCAGATCAAAATGTTCTTACGGCACGAGACATTGACTACAATATGTCAAACGGATTCTTCGAGGTTGTCGGGATGAGCGGTTCGGTCAGTTTGGCAAGCTTATCGTCGACTGATTATCATTTTCTCAAGGTAAAAGAGGGTGCCTTAATTGCTTTTGAAATAAATGTTCCGCAAACAAATACATATTCGTTGAAAACCGATTATCAGTTAGCGAAAAACGGAACAGCAGTTGATGTATACATTGACGGTGAAAAAGTAGGGGGATATGATTGCTTAGACGCTGAAAATGGTGCGGACATTATCAGCGCGGGAAGCACAACATGGAAACCGGATGAGGTAATAGCTGAAGGGCTCAAGCTCTCTGCCGGAAAGCACACAATTAGATTTACAGCACTTGAGGGAACGAATACAAGCGATGATGAATTTGCTTCCGTTGGTACTTTTGAGCTTCTTACAGGTAAGCTCGGCACGCTTACAACCGATATGGACGGCTTTATCAAGGTTGATGACACAACGCTTGCCGTCGATGAAAAAGCGAATATTCTCGGTGCGGTAGTTTGTTCTTCCGATGGCACGGTCAAGGCACAGAGCAATGCAAATACAACATACACAAGCTCCGATGCTTCCGTTGTAACCGTTTCCGGTTCAGAAATCATGGCAGTAGGTGCGGGTACAGCAGATATCACAACAACTGTTGGTGGAGTTACAGCAAAGCGTACTATTACGGTTGTTAATAAGCCGGCAGGAGATACAGTTTCATTTGCAGCAGACAATGTAGGCAAACTCTATGTGAATAACGAAGAACAAGAATACACAGACCTTTCATTGCTCAGCCTTAACAGAGGCGATACGGTAATGATTGTTGCAGATACTTCTGATACAGGAAAGACTTTCCGCGGTTGGGTTCGAGGCAGCGCAGATTACGGACGTCTTGTTTCGAACAGCGCAGAATATGAATTTACAGCAATGACTCACACATTCCTTACGGCAGTATATAGTGAGACGGCAACGGCAGATGATGTTGAATACTATGGCTGGAATGAGCAGTATATTACAACTCTTCCGGCAACGTCAGAAGCACCGACAGCTCCGACACTTACCGGATATAAATTTGCAGAGTGGGTGCTTGGACAGAGCGATGATAACATCGCGCGTAAAGTGGCGCAATATACGGCAGAAGCGACAACTTATAATGTTTCGGTTCCGGAAGGCGTTTCAAAGTCCGTCGAAGGCGGAAAGTATGTCTATGACGCAAAGGTGACCTGCACAGCGAACGAGGCTGTTTACTGGTATCGCGATAATAAGCTCGTCGATTACGGAACATCATACAGCTTCTATATCTGGGGAAACACAGAAATCACTACATTGTCAACCGGCAACAACGGTGCTAAAGTAATGCTTGATAAGCCTAAGAGCAAGGCATATATGATTGAGTACGATAAGGGAACTGCAAATGTTGTTGAAGTTGGTATTATCTTCGGCAACAGCAAGGATATCACGATAGGCAACTGCGAAGAAAAGATGAATTCACAGAGAAGTGATTTTACGCACGGTCAGTTCAGCGCAACGGCAGATAAATACACAACTGCCCGCGGATACCTCATCTACAACGACAAAGGCACATACCGCGTGATTTACGCAGATTAATAAAAACACAACGGTGCGGGACGCAAGGGATTTTTCCCGCGTCCCGTATCTTGCAAATACAGATACATATTCCACAAGGAGGATGTTATGAAGCTGAAAAGATTTTTATCTCTCGTCATAGCATTGGCGATGATTATTTCGCTGCTTCCCGCAGTATCGGCGGGGAGTGAGACGGAAACCAATAACATCTCAATGACATATGACCTGAAAACGCTTTTAAATGCACCATTTGCACCTAAATATCCGCTTACTAACCTTACATACCAATTGACGGGCGGATTGTTTAAGTTTGCAGAATCCTCTCTTGCAAATGATGCACCCGACGGAAGTCCGTTCTGGTACGGCGGCGTAGCGAACAGCCGATTTTTCAAGATGAATAATAATCAGTTTGTTTCCTTTGAAGTCAGCATTCCTAAAGCAGGGAAATATTCTATGGATGCGATACATCAAAGGGCAAAGAACGGAACAACGGTTAATGTGTATGTAACGGATGCCGAAGAATTTTACACAGATCCGTTCACTGCGGCAACCGCACCGGATTTCGATTTATACGGAAGCTATGATACCTACCGATCAGATGGTGCAAGTGACTTTGCCGGAAGTAACACCGACTGGGTTACGACCGAAGATGTATTTTCTGAAAAAGACTTTTCAGCGGGTAAATATGTAATAACCTTCCACGTTTCGGATATATCCAATATGCGCGGGTGCGTAAGCACATTTTCTCTTACTGCCGGTGACGGAAGTGAGGTTGCACTTGTAAATGCATTTATAGACAGCTTTGAGAATGATAAGGTAAATCTTTCTGCTTATAAGACCGACGGAAGCGTTCTTGACCTTGCAGAGGTAGACGTATCCTACAAAAGCGATGACGAAGCAGTCGCAACGGTTGATATACAGGGTAACATAACCAAACACAAGCCGGGAACAACCAATATCACGGCATCGGTTACATATAACGGAGTAACGGTGAGTGATACAAAGGAGCTTTTTGTCTCCGACGGCGGTTTGACTGTAATATATGATTTGGCACGTCATCTCACCGAAGGTGGATTTACGTATGCAGATACAGCTTCGCGCCCGCTTTCAGCGATTAATTATGATTTGACGAATAAATTTTACAGGGTTATTGACAGCTCAACCGGTGAGAAATATGTTGCGAGCGATATAGGCTATGCTGTGGCAACATACAAATTCCTTAAAATTAAAGAAGGAAAATATGTTTCAATTGAGGTGGATGTGCCGAAAGAGGGAACATACACCCTTAAAACAGACTATCAAATGGCAAAGGACGGCAGCCTTGTAAATGTTTATGTAACTGAAGCGGACGCTTTCAGTTCAAGCTCTAAGGGCAGTCTTAAAGGTTCATACGACTGCTCCGGCGGCTCAAAAAATATGAGTGCAAACGGAACCGAATGGGAGAACAACTATTCTGTTGCAACCGATTTGGTTCTTCCGGCAAAAAAACACGTAATCACATTTGAGGTGCCGGCAAATGCAGCTACATGGTCACAATACGGAATGCTGACTTCCTTTTCGCTCGTCTCCGGTGACGGTAAAGGCAAGGCTCTTATGTCGATCGGGTTTGACAACATAAATTCAGGCACGGCACTGACCGGATATATGTCCGACGGAAGCGTTGCGACAGAAGATGACCTTTCGGTAATAGAGAGTATCACATATGACAGCAGTAACAAAAATGTTGCAACAGTAGATGAAAACGGCGTTATAACCGATGTTGCGGGCGGACAGACCGAAATCACGGCAACTGCAAAGGTCGGTGAGCGCGAAATCGTTGCAACAGGGACATATACATCTATCGTCTCTGACCGCGGAATAGAGATCAGCTATGATATCGGCGGTGATATGCAGGAGGCAGGGTTTGTAAACAGCTCAAGCACCACATTTATGACACAGCTGACATATGATTTCTCCGGCGGACTGTATGAGTGGATTTCAGGTTCTGCAAAGGGACTTAACACCGGCGGCACTTACCTGCGCTGCAGAAAAGGAAACCTGCAGATAGGAAACGGATGCTATACGGCGTTTGAGGTGTTTATCCCTGAGGCGGGAAAGTATACAATGGAAATGCTGCATGGTGCAAATGATGCAGGCGTTGATGTTGACGTGTATGTAAGCCGCGGAAATCACTCAACAAGCGCAATCGATTATATAGGTTCTTACAGCTGTTATGACTCCACCGTTGCATATAACCCGAATTACTTTGGTACGCTTGTGGCAGAGCCGAGCATAGTTGAGGGAATAAAGATATACGAGCCGGGATATTACGTAATAACCTTCAAGGTGAATGGCTCGGGCAGTGCAAGCTCAAAATTCGGCTCTGTAGGAAGCTTCAAGCTCAGAAGCGGCGGAGATGCGGCTCTCCTCGGTACGGTTAAGGATGAAGCAAGCGGTGAATATCAGTATATAACAGCATCTATCGAGGAAAAGGAAATAACATACCACGAGGTTGAAAATTTCCCGACGACGCAGCTTTCGCTCCTTATGAAGAACCTTGACGGCTCGGTTGATGAGGAGAAAACAGCGAATATAAAAGCAACCTTCCGTCCGAATGACCGCGCGGTTGCGGGAGTTGATAAAGCGGGCATTGTAACAGGTTACAGCGAAGGGAAAACGGACATTTACATTGATGCAACTTACGGAGAGCAGACATTTGCCGGCTCACTTGCAGTAAGCGTTTTTGACGATACGGGAGTTAAAAAAGCGTATATCGATGTGCCTTCGGAAATATACGAGCGCGAGAAAATAAAGGCAGAGCTTGTTGCCGTTATGAACAGTGGTGATGAGGTTCGCGTGCCGGTGGAAAACACTATCTTCTTCTCGGAGGATACATCAGTTTTGCGTGCAGATGAAGACGGTATGCTCACAGGCATCAAGCATGGAAAAACAAATATACGTTTTTCCACAAAGGAAACCTTCCGCGGTTCTGATCTTGATGAAGAAATGGAAATCACGGTTTCGCTTCACGAAGGGAAGAAAGCTTCGACGTGGTATACCACAGAAAAGCGCGAAAACGCACTTGAGAATATCAGTAAATACTCGTGGGCAAAATCCACGATGAAAACTGCGGTAAACACTGCAGACACATACCTTGCAAATTATGAAAAGTGGTATGAGCTTATCCAGGGTGAGGGTGTTCCGCGTTCACGCCTTGTTTCGCAGTACGGAGACGACTTCTCAAACATCTGCCGTTATTGCGGTGCGGATGTTGAGGGCGAATACGGACGGAACGGAAGCGACGGTTTTACGGTTGATCCGATAAGCCGCCCGTGGAAGATCCAGTGCCCGGCGTGTAAGCGCCTTTTCCCAAGCAATGAGTTTGATAAATTCTATGAGCTTGGCGTTGATGACCAGGGATATTTTAACCTTGAAGAGGCATACAGAAAGCATAAAGAGCTTTTTGCAGACGAATATGCAAAATCCGGCTATGCCGACCAGGGCTACGGATATCTCAAAAACGTTCTTTATCCGGAAATCGGAGATGAGCAAAGCATCAACAACGGTCAGGGTCTCCGTCCGGGTGAAACGGTCGAGGGCTGGGGCGTTGACGACAGCTACGGTTATCTGCCGAAGGATGAAAAAGGTAATAATTACCTTATGACGAGCGGTGGAAGCGGCAAGGTTACGGAGCGCCATGCATATGTTGCGTATTACAACTACCGCGCAGCAGTAAAGCCGATTACGGCAGCATATGCACTTGCCGAAGCGTATCTTTACACCGGCGATGAAAAATACGGACGTGCGGGTGCGATACTCCTTGACCGCATTGCGGATACATATGAGAGCTATGACTTTTCAATCCAAAACAAGACACCGGCGGGATATATCTTCTGGGGAGCAGACGGCAGCGGTAACCTTGGCAAATATGTCGGACATATAACGGATGCCGAACCGCATGCGCACAACCTTGCGAAGGCTTGCGATATCCTCTATCCGATGATAAAAGATTCAGGCGTTATAAACTTCCTCTCAGAAAAGGCAGGGGAGATGGAGCTTGAAAATGATAAGGTAAGCTCTGAAAAGATATGGAACAACTGGGCAAACGGAATTCTCAAAGAAATTTACACCGCTGCAACGGAAATGAAGGTTCAGGGAAACTTCGCGCTCGGGCAGACGGCGGTAACGATGGCTGCAATTGCACTGGACAATGAGCCGGAAACCACGGAAATGATAGAGTGGGTCCTCCGCACGGGTGATAACGGAACCGGTGGAAATGTTCTTACCAAGATTGTCGATCAGGTGGACCGCGACGGTCTCGGCAATGAAACCTCTGATAACTACAACGGAATGTGGATAAACTCGGTAAATGCTATTGCAGAGTATCTTACTGTATACAAAGGTCGCGAAACATATAACATCTTTGCTCATCCGAAATTTGCACAGATGTATTCACCGTTCAAGGACAGAGTTTCCTTAAACAACCAGACGGTAAACATCGGTGATAACAGCAACACGGCAGAGCTTAATATCAATGTTACGCCTGCAACATTCGTAAACGGATTTAAATATCTTAAAGATACACCGTACGGAAAAGACCTTGCACAGTATATCTATTTCCGCAACGGGTTCAGCGTAAAAGACCTGAAGTACAGTATACTGGACAAAGACCCCGAGCGCGTGCAGGATGAGATTCTTGCCTTTGGGGTTGAGGATAATCCTGCGCAGGACAGCGATATGCAGGCAGGATACGGCTTTGCAATACTCCGTGACGGTGCAAAGTACAGCTCGGCAAGCTCTGCAACGGAAACGAACAGTCTCCGTGATTTCTGGATGCATTTCGGCAAAACAGGAGGTCACGGACACGCAGATCTTATGAACATAAGCGTTGGTGCGTTCGGGCTTAACCTCACTCCGGATCTTGGATATCCTGCAGTAACCGGCAAGGATCCCGAAAGATTGCAGTGGACAGGTCAAACGCTTTCGCATAACACGGTTATGGTAGGTGATGCATCGCAGGATGCAATAACCGAAACACTTGGCAGACCGGTACATTTCGACGATGCGGGTGCAGTGAAGCTTATAGACGCAGACGGACCGCGTGCATATAAGGATACCGATATTTACCGGAGAACGCTTGTTATGGTAGAGGTAAATGACGATGTATCTTACGGGGTTGACTTCTTCCGTGTCCGCGGTGGAAACAAGCACACCTTCAGCTTCCACGGTCAGGCGGAGAATGCTTACGGAGTTGAAGGACTTGACGGAATGGAAAAACAGGCGGCAACCGACGCCGGAGAATACGAGCTTTCATTCTGGAACAATGCCGGAAAGTTCGTTACCGAAAAGGTTTATAAGGATGCAGGCGAATATTATGGGTCGTATGCATCTCCGTCACTTGAGGCCGGAGCAGACCCGAACTCACCGGATGCATGGAATTATGTGACAACGTATCAGCGCGGAGCAAGCTGGCTCGGGCGTGTTCGTCGGGATACCGAGCCTGAGAATAAGTTTGCGGTTGAGTTTGACATAAAGGACTATCGCAAAACGATTACCGACAGCAAAAACATAAAGCTTCGCATTACGCAGATGAACAACTTCACACCGGACGACGTTGCAATTGCGGCAGGTCCGATTCCGACAAAGCCACAGAATGCAGCGCTTCCGAAAACCTTTGACTATATGCTTGTAAAGCGCACGGCTGAAAACGGTGAGAAGCTTGACAGTATGTTCACATCGGTTATCGAGCCGTATAAGGGAGAGCGCTATATAAGTGATATTAAGACGGTAAATGTTGAAGGTACTGTTTCAGGCGACAATATGGCGCGTGCAGTAAAGGTAACTCATACCGCAGGACGTGTTGATTACATAGTCTATGCAACGGATAACAGCGTTACTTACACTGTGGATAACGGAAAGTTTGATTTCCGCGGATTTGTCGGTGTTATCAGCTACAACGCGCAAGGTAATGTTATCGGCAGATACGTAAATGATGGAGACACGCTCAACGGTGCGCTTGAAATCAAAGAAAATGTGGCACAACCGGCAGGCTATACCGGAACTGTTGCAGGCTTTGATGACGTACTTACTTACGGCGATTTTGAAAACTGGATTGATGTAAGAATTGATCCGGTTGACGGAATGACAACAGAGGATGTTTTAAAAGACATTACCGGAAGATACATCTATATTAAGAACGATGGAAAGGAAAGCGGAGCATATAAAATCCTCGGAACAGCGCCAAATGGGGATGGTACCGTACGCCTTGATATCGGTACGGTATCGACGGTACGTTCATTCCGGGATTCTTACAATTTCGATGGAGGTTATGTATATAACATAGCCGAGGACCAGGCGTTTGTAATTCCGACTTCATACGTTGAGGATATGGCTCCGGAATTTGAACCGATTTCAGATATTACCACGTCTGCAGGAAGCAGCGTTTCTGTTAAGGTGACTGCAAATAGTAATATTCCGGATGTCATAATAAGCTACAAGGCGAAAACTCTCCCGCGCGGCGCAAGCTTCAACCCGGAAACGGCAACGGTCACATGGAAGCCGGACAGCAGTCAGGTTGGTGATAATCACGTTGCAATCACGGCGGTGGACAGCGACGGTAGAGAGGACACAGTTCACTTTATGATAACGGTTTACGGTTCGACAACGGGAGGTTCGTCACAGGATAAAGGCGAAGAGAACGACAAAACAGAGATACCGTCAACGGATAATACCGATACTCCCGCCGGTGGTGGCGGTGGCGGAGGAGGAGGCGGCGGTGCCGCACCGTCCGACAAGCCCGAAAACACGACGGATACCGATGAAGATAAAACCGAAGATGGCGAAAAAGCACCCGACGCGTCGGGTGAAACGGAGACACTCCGTTTCACAGACCTCGGTAACCACGCATGGGCGGAGAATGCAATAAACGCTCTTGCATCGGACGGAATCATCAAGGGAACATCGGAAACAACATTCTCACCTGCAAGTAACATCACCCGCGCAGATTTTGCGCTGCTCTTGGTGCGCGCATTTAAGCTGACATCGGATAATGCGGAGAACTTTGCAGATGTTACAGCAAGCGATTACTTTGCAACCGAGCTTGCAATAGCGAGAAACAGCGGGCTTATCGGCGGAATAGGTGATAACAAATATGCACCGAGAAACAACATCACCCGTCAGGATATGATGGTGATAGTGTACCGCGCGCTGCAGAAACTCGGTGTAGAGCTCGGCAATTCCGGCGAGCCGAACTACGAGGACTACTCCACCGTTGCACCTTACGCACATGACGCCGTAACTGCGCTTATCTCCGCAGAACTCGTCAACGGTAAGAACGGATGTATTGCACCGACTGATTACACAACACGTGCAGAAGTGGCAGTGCTTATTAAGAGAATATTGGACTATACGAAAAAGTAAATCTTATAACGCTCGTGTCATTCTGAGCTTCAGCGAAGAATCTAATAAAGAAAAAGAGATCCTTCGGCAAGCCTCAGGATGACGTGAGAGAGAAAACAAAAAAGGAGAAAAGCAAAATGAAAAAACTTATTGCACTTACATTGGCAACAATTATGATGTTCGCGCTTTGCGCATGCAACGGCGGTGAAACAGGCGGGGGCTCTGTCGCAAACCTTGACTCGCTGACAAAGGAAGATGTTATCGAAGTGGCAACGATCTCCCACGCAAGCTGGCCGTATCGAGAAGACTGGAAAATCTGGGAATACATCGCAGAGGGAAGCGGTGCAACCGTAAATGTTACGGCGTATCCGTCTGCTGATGTAAACACAAAATATTCGCTTATGTTTGCGTCTCCGGATACACTTCCGGACATCACCAACTACTCATCAAAGCCGAAGGATGACTATATTTTCCAGGGCGCATTTATCTCATTTGACGATATGAAGGAGTATATGCCGAACTACAACGCATGGCTCGGAACTCTTACAGAAGATGAAATGAAAGAGAACGTAAATATGCGTAAGGCATATGACGGAGAAGTTTATTACTCTCCGGTTATCGGACGCGAGATGTCTCAGAACGTTCGTGCATGGCTCTACAGAAAAGATATTTTTGAAAAGCACAACTTAGCTGTTCCCACGACGTTTGACGAGCTTTATGAAGTCTGCAAAAAGCTTAAAGAACTGTATCCGGATTCATATCCGTACTGTATCCGCTCAAAGTTCAGTGCGCTCAATACAAGCGGCTCCTCATGGAAGCCGTATTGGGAAATGGGACTCTATTACGATTACGACAATGAAAAATGGTGCTATGGCGCAACGGAAGAGGTAATGCGCGATATTATAGGGTTTTACAAAAAGATGGTAGAAGAAAAGCTTATGCCGGCAGATTTTATGACAATAAACAACACTGCATGGCAGGAGCTTATCACAACAGACCGCGGCTTTATTATGCCGGAGTATCAGACGAGAATTGACTTCTTCAACGGTCTTGCGCGCATGCAGAATCCGGATTTTGACCTTCAGGCAATGGTTCCGCCCGTTGCGGCAGAAGGCGGAGTTGCAATGGTAAATAAATATAACGTTGACCCATGGGGGATGATGATGTGCAACACCCGCGATGAAGGACGCATTGCAAATACAGCAAAGTTTGTGGACTGGTTCTATTCCAATGAGGCGCTCGAGCTTGTTTCGTGGGGTAAAGAGAGCGAAACATACAATACCGTTGACGGCAAGCGCGTGTATATAACCGACGAGTCTAAGGCACAGTCGAACACGCTTTTTGGCTTTGGCACCTACGGAACGTTTACGCGTATGGACCCGGAGGCAGTTCTTGCATATGAATCCGAGGATATTGCAGAAACACGCGATATGGTGCTTGAGCACACTATGCCGTATGCAAACACAATCCACTGGCTTTTCTTCAACAAAGAAGAATTTGAAGTAAGGGACGAATATCTCACAGCCATCAACACATATGCGGAAGAGATGGTTTCAAAGATGATTCTCGGTCTTGAGCCGATTGATAAGTTCGATGAAATGGTAAGTGAAATAAATAAAATGGGACTTTCGAAGCTTCTTGCCGCATACGAAAGCGCATTTGCAAGAACAAAGTAAGTTTTTTGAGATGCCGGGGAGAAAATTTCTCCCCGGTAAATAAAAGGAGTATATCGCAATGGTCAGAGATATCGTGATGACGGGCGTAAAGATAGGTGAACATTCGGCAGACCCGCAGGACGTTATAGAAGAGGTGCGTGAACGCGTTATAGGAAGCGGGAGCAATTACGTTTATATCCGTCCGAAATTCGGTGTTCAGGTTCCGCATGAATATTTTATACAGTGGGCGAAATTTCTTGCTGAGAATAAAATATATTTTCATTTTGGTTACACTGCGCAACGCCCGCCGGCAGGAAAAAAGTCGCAGTTCACGCCGGAGATTGTTGCAAAGATGTGCGAAATTGCCGGGGAATATTTTCTCGGCGAATGCATAAGCGAAATAGATTGCTCGCGCGGCTCAAAATTCCGCGGCTATTTCAGCCAGTATGTGCCGCACGGACCGGATACCGCAAAGCAGGAAACCGGATTTAAAAATCTGCGTGAGGCGCATGAAAGCTACGTTGAGTATGTGAAGACCTTTGCAGATATTGATAAAGAATTGGGGCTTCCTCATATCATCAGTATGGCGGCATCTGCGTTCAGCAGATACAATCTGGAAGCGGGAGCAGATATTCCCGTTCTTGAAACCGTTAATTTTGATTGGGATACCATGTTCCCGTCGGTACGCGGCGCGGCGCGTGCTCTCGGCTCGGGAATGTGGGGTACGCTTATTGCCCACGAGTGGTTTGCGGGAATGCGCCACGATGATATACTCAAGCAGAAACGGCTTGAGCTTTTGTGGAAGTTTGCATACATATCCGGTGCGAATATGATAAGCATTGAAAGCGGAGACGAAGCGATAGACTCATATGGGCATCAATACGGCAAGGATTCATCATTGTGCGGGATGTATCGGAGCACAATAAAAGAAATGGCTGAATATGCAAAAAGCGACGAGAGACCGGCAGGCGGACCTGTGGTTAAGACAGCTTTTGTTTCCGGGCTTCACGACGCTTGGCCGGGGTTTGTGGGAACTTCCTTGTGGAATCAGTTTGATCGCGAGGACTGGGGCTTTGGCGATGCGGAGTATTCGTGGCGTTTGCTTGATGAGCTTGGTACAAAGAGAAAATGGACAGATGTGGCAAACTACGGTGACAACGATTTTTCCGCATATCCGGAATACGGAACATTCGACATTGTACCGATTGAGGCTTCGCTCGAAAAGCTTTTGCGGTATGACCGCCTTATATTTCTTGGCTGGAACAGTATGACGGATGAGAATATGGATAAGCTGACGGAATATGTTCGTCGAGGCGGGCGGCTGCTTATGAGTGCGGCACATTTAAACCGCAACACTGTGAGAAATGGGCGGCTTCTTCTTATAAGCGATGAAAAGATTGAGACGCTTTTCGGATGTAGACCTACCGGCGAGACCTTCAGAACCAACGGTGGAACGAAGTTCGAATATACCTCGATTGACCGGCAGATATCTTATCCCGGGACAAAGAGCTTTATTTGCGATCCCAACTTCAGCGGCGGATTTACGGAATACCTCGGCATTAAGCTTTGCGGAGCAGCGCCCGTGGGATATTGGAGCGAAAGCTTTCTTGAGGCTCCCGGAGCTCTGCACCCTGATTTTTGTACAGTTATAGAACATCAGGTCGGCAACGGAATTGCAACGCTTGTCACATCTCTTGACTATCCGGGACACCCTGCAGCAATGCCGCTTTACCGGAATGTTTTGCGTGAAACGATAAGCTCCGGTGCACGCAATTGTGAGATAAAGGTGATAGGAAGCGACAGGGTTCGTTACACCGTATATGAAGGAAATAAAATATATCTTTTGAATACCGATTTTGATATGCCGGTTACCGTAAAGGTAATAAGCGGAGAGTGCGAGAGGGTTATAACACTTGAACCTCTTGAATTGAAAACCATATCTTTTTAGCGAGGTGAACATCATGGAGAACAAAAAGAAATTCATTCCGAGAAGTGAGCTTATGAAGAATAAAGATCCGAACAATCTTCGTGAAAAGGTGCGAAAATTCATTCCCATTGACGGAAAAGATGCACTCAAGACAGATGCGGAGATGACGGAATTTATCCTTGATAATTGCGAAATAAGATTCACGGATACAAATACATTTTTTTGCACAACGGATCTTATGAAGGATAACTACCCGCAGTATTTTGAGGTTTTGCAGCCGAGATTTAAAAATGAGTTTGAAGACTTTGCAGATAAGCATTACCACGACCTTATAAATACAAAAACGCTTGAAATGCGCTTTGACTTCGGGCATACCTGCCCTAACTGGAAGGACGTTATATCGCTTGGATTTGCAGGACTCAGGCGCCGTGTCGAGGCGGCAGCCGCGAGCGCAGGTGACGATGCAGAGAAAAAGAGATTTTTCGATGCGGCGCTTTTACAATATAACGCTGCAGAGCGCTTTATTGCAAGGGCAGCAAAAGAAGCGGAAAAGGCAGGTAAGCAAGAAATTGCAAATGGACTTTCAAACCTTCTTGTGTCCGCACCGAAAAATCTGTTTGAAGGCTTCCAGATGCTTTTGCTCTTTCATTTTCTTCAGCATTTTGGGGAGCAGACATGGATACGCACATTCGGAAGGATAGACTCTCTTCTCAATCCGCTCTACGATGCGTCCGATAAAGACGAGGCGCGCAGACTCATAAATGCGTTCATCGAGGAAATAAACGGACACGGGATGAGCGAAAACCAGCCGTTTGCGCTTGGCGGAAGCGATGGGAACGGCAGAGACCTTATAAACGATCTTTCGTATATGTTTATTGACGAATACAAGAAAATAAAGCCGCCGTACGTTAAAATCCATATTATATGTACGAAAAAAACACCGGAGGATTTTCTCAAATCCGCGCTTGACGGCGTTAGAAACGGCGCAAACAGCATCTGCTTTTTCGGTGATGATATACTAAAACGCTCTTTACTCAGACTCGGCATAGATGAAAAAGATACGGTGGATTATCATATTGACGGTTGTTATGAATGCGGCGGATATGGCGAGCTTACAAGTCCGGCAACGGGAAGAATAAGCATAGCAAAGGCGATAGAGCTTGCACTTAACGACGGAAAGGATACCTTTACGGGTTGTCAGCTCGGTCTTCCGGTTGAAAATACGCCGGAAAGGTTTGAAGAGTTTTATGCTGAATTTTTAAGGCAGCTCGAATATATTGCAGAGTCGGCAAAAAAATATATTGGAGGAATGGAACAAAAGTATCCGCGCCTTCACGCAGGACCGTTCTTCACATCCACATTTGCGGAGAGCGTGGAAAAGGGTGTTGACATTTTTGCAGGATTTGGTGCAAAGTATAACAATACATCAATTTGCGGTATTGGCTTTGCCACTGCCATAGATTCGCTGGTGGCCGTGAAAAAGCTTGTTTATGACGATAAGACTCTTTCGTTTGATGAGCTTTCAGAGCTTATGAGAAATAACTGGGCAGGAAGAGAAAGTCTCAGAATGACAGTCAGAAATAAATTCCCCAAATACGGAATGGGAGATGCAATTGTCGATGCATACGCGGCAAAGCTTGTGGAAGAGCTTGCGGGAATGATAAATGCAGTTCCGAACGAAAAGGGCGGGGTTTATCGCCTCGGTCTTCATTCAATAACTGTTCGTTGGATAATGGGAAAAGCTCTCGGTGCAACGCCGGACGGACGTCTTGCAGGTGAGAGTACATCGCTTAATACCGGAGCATCATTTGGTGCAGACCGCGAGGGCGCGCTCGGGCATATTCTCTCCGTGACGACACTTGATGCGACGTATGCACCAAACTCCGTAACGCTTGACCTTGACCTTCATTCATCGGCGGTAAAGGGAGAGAACGGACTTGAGGCGATGTACGCAACGCTCCGGACTTATCTTGACCGCGACGGTTTTTCGGTTCACTATAACGTGCTTGATGCGGAAACTCTCCGAGCGGCACAGAAAAATCCGGAGGATTACCCGAATCTTCAGGTGCGCGTTTGCGGATGGAATTATCTTTTCGCAAATCTTGCGCGCGAAGCGCAGGATGAATACATAATGCGTTCCGAGAGGGAGTGAGCGCATTGCCGGGAATCATAACAAATATAAAGCGTATGGCGGTGCATGACGGAAAGGGACTTCGCACAACTATATTCTTTAAGGGTTGTCCTCTCAGGTGTATATGGTGCCATAACCCGGATACACTTGAGTTTGGCAAAGAACGCGCGTTTTTTGCAAGCAAATGTGCAGGCTGCGGGATATGTATCGGAGTCTGTACAGGGAAAGCTATGGGAAAAGACGGGAGCTTCGACCGAGAAAAGTGTGTGATGTGTGAAAAATGCGCAGAATATTGCCCTGTTTCCGCCCGCGTTATTTACGGCGAGGAGTGGGAAGCGCAAGCTCTTGCGGATAAGGTGCTTTGCGACTGTGAGTTTTTTGAAAACAGCGGCGGAGGTGTGACTCTTTCGGGCGGAGAGTGTCTTTCTCAGATTGATTTTGCCGAGGAGCTTGCGCGTCTTTTTCACAGTGAGGGGATAAGCGTTGATATTGACACCTGTGGGTTTGTGAATTTTGATGCATTCAAACGCATAATTCCGTACACGGATGAGTTTCTATATGATATAAAGGCGATTGATCCGGAAGTACACAAAGCGTGTACAGGACAGGATAATGCCTTAATTCTTGAAAATCTGCGCCGACTTGATGAGCTTGGCTGCAAGATAGAAATCAGATATCCGTATGTGCCGGGCTACAATGACGGTGAGTGTGAAAAAATCGGTGAGTTTCTGTCAGGACTTAAAAACACGAGGCGGATTAAGGTTCTGGGATATCACAGCTTTGCAAGGTCAAAGTATAACGCAATGGAAAAAAAGGATACTTTGCCGACGCATAACGCAACCTGCGAAGAGGTTCAGTGTGCGGTGGAAATCCTTGCCTCTTACGGGCTTGAGGCAATCAACGGAATGAAAGAATAAAAAAAGAGCAGTAAAAAACGAGGAGAGAATACTCTGAAGCTTTTTACTGCTCTGTTCGCAAAGACATAGATTATAAATTGAAAGGTTGAATTTTTATGGAAAGAGATATTGTTTTTTCGGGAGTGCATATAGGAGAACACTCCATTGATCCTGCAAACTTTATAAATGAGCTGCGTGAGCGCTGTGTAGAGCCGGGATATAATTTCGTGACGATTCGAACAGGATATAACAACAACCGTCCGGTGATTGAGGATAAGTATTTTATCCAATGGGCAAAATATCTTGCAGAAAACAAGGTTTACTTTGTTTTTCTCTATACGATACAGCACGCTCCTGACGGAAGAAAAACAACTCTCTCAAAAGAGATTGTGGCAAAAATGAAAGAAATTGCAGGAGAATACTTTCTCGGAGATATGATAGGTGAGACCGGCGCATCCCATGCCTGCAAGTGGGAGGGATATTACAATCAGGGCTTCGGTCCCGGAAAGGATCCGACAAAAATAACGACGGACTACCCGGATATGAAGGCAGCGGCAGAAGGGTATGTCAGCGCGATTGCTGATTATGTGGCGATTGACCGCGAGCTTGATGTTCCGGGAACCCTTTCCGTAGAGCCGACATGGCTGCACCGGTATAATGCCGCAGCCGGTGTCGATATGCCAATGCTCGAGCTTATGTACGGCAATCCCGAGGCTCTTATTTCATGTGTGCGCGGTGTTGCACGCGCAAACCGCTCAAAGCTCTGGGGAACATATATTGCCCACGAGTGGTACGGCGGTGTGCGCCATGAAGACACAATAAAGAGAAAGCGCCTTGAGCTTGGATATAAATATGCCTATCTTGCGGGCTCAAATGCATTCTGTCTTGAGAGCGGGGATGAGGCGATAGAGTCTTACGGTGATGTGTACGGCGCAGACTCGGAGATCTGTCGTGATTACACAAGAATGCAGAATTACATAGCGGATTACATCAGAAATGATGTGCGCCCGAAGGGTGGACCGAAAGCGCAGGTCGCGTTTGTTTACGGGAAATATGACGGCTTCGGAGGCTGGGGCGGAAGCACGGTCTGGAATCAGTTCGGCAGGGAAGAGTGGCAGCACGGAGAGGCAGAACATTCGTGGCGGCTTTTGGACGAAATAGGAACAAAGCGAACATGGAATGACCTTGCAAACTTTGGTGAGCATGACCTTTCGGCATATCCCGCATACGGAACATATGACATTATTCCGGTTGAAGCAGATATAGAAACGCTTTCAAAATACAAGTATCTTATCTTCCTTGGATGGAACTCAATGACCGATGAAACGATGGACAAGCTTATCGCGTATGTAGAAAACGGCGGACGTCTGCTCATGAGTGCCGCACATCTTAATTGCGAAACAAAAAGAGGCGGAGATTTTATTCTTCCGGACAGCAAAAAGCTTCGCAAGCTTTTCGGAGCAGAGTTTACGGGGAAAACCTATAAATCAAATTTCGGCGTTAAGTTCACTTACCGTGCCCTTGATGAATCGGCAGTATATCCGGGAACGAAAAACTTTATTGTTGACCCGCTTTACAGCGCGGGAGGCGTTGAGTATGCGGAAATCGTACCCTGCGGTTGTTCTGTAACCGGCCGTCTTGCGGACACATTCTTAAACGTAGAGCGCAATTTACCTGTTGTTATAGAAAACCGGATAGGGCGCGGCGTTGCAACGCTTGCGGCGAGCGTGAACTATCCCGGGCATCCGGCTTTTCTTCCGCTTTACCGTGCTCTTATGCGTGAGTTTATAACGATGAGTGCGCGCGAGTGTGAAATCAAGGTTATCGGAAATGACAGGCTTCGCTGGTCCGTGTATGAGGGAGGAAAGATATATCTCCTTAATACGGATTATGATATGCCGATTACCGTAAAAGTTATCCGGAGCGGGAAAGAAGAGAATATATCTCTTGCACCTCTTGAACTTAAGTGTATCATATAGTATTGTTGCATTTTTGGTCTATTATTGCGTGAAAAGTTGTATTAAATAGTATTATAATATAAATAATACTTAAGGCTTGAGTGGTTCGAATCCCCTCGGCTTAATACAAGGAGAGATTAAAAATGGCAAGGCTTACACATAAAACTTTGGTTGAATCGGGATATAATGGATTCATTCAGCCGGATGCACCGGAGCGCGTGCTTCAGTTCGGAGAGGGTAATTTTCTCCGTGCATTTGTCGATTATTTTTTTGATGTGATTAATGAAAAAGAAGGCTTTAACGGCAAAATCGCGATGGTTCAGCCGATTGAGCGCGGTCTTTGCGATATGATAAATGAGCAGGAGGGACTCTACACCCTATATCTCCGCGGCAGTGAAAACGGCGAGGCGGTAATGAAAAAGCGCGTTATCACAAGCGTTTCGCGTTGCATTGATCCGTACCGCGATTTTAATGTTTTTATGGACTGCGCAAAGAATCCGGATCTTAAATATATCGTATGCAACACTACAGAAGCAGGAATTGCATATTCCGATGCGGATAAGTTTGATGATAAACCGGCAAAGAGCTTCCCTGCTAAGCTCACAAGATTTATGTACGATCGCTTTGTAGCTTTTGAGGGAAAGCCGGGTACAGGCTTTGTAATACTCAGCTGTGAGCTTATCGACAACAACGGCCGTGAGCTTCTCAACTGCGTTGAAAAATACATAAAGCTCTGGGGACTTTCAGATGAGTTTTTAAAATGGATTCGTGAAGAAAACATCTTCTGCTCAACTCTCGTTGACCGCATCGTAACAGGTTATCCGAGAACCGAGGCAGATAAATTCAACGCAGAGAACGGCTATGAGGACAGCCTTTTAGACACCGGGGAGATTTTTGGCTTCTGGGTAATAGAAGGACCGGAAAAGCTTGCGGAAATGCTTCCGTTTGCAAAGGCAGGGCTTCCTGTCCTTGTAACCGATGACCACACGCCGTACAAAAAGCGCAAGGTTCGCATCCTCAACGGTACACACACATCAATGACACCGGCATCAATGCTTGCAGGCGAGGAAATTGTGCGCGACTGCATGAAGGACAGTGTTATCGGTGCTTATGTAAATAAATTTATATATGAAGAGATTATTCCGATTCTTCCGCTTCCGGAGGCAGAGCTTCTTGAATTTGCAGGCGCAGTTGCCGATCGCTTTAAGAATCCGTACATTGACCACAGATTGACCGATATTTCCCTTAACTCTATCTCAAAATGGCGTGCAAGGGTTATGCCCTCGCTTCTTGAGTATACCGAAAAGTTCGGTCGTTTGCCCTCGCTTCTCTCGTTCTCGCTTGCGGCGCTTCTGCGCTTTTATAAAGGAGAAGAACGCGACGGCGAGTTTTACGGCAAGGGTGAGAAGGAATATCTCATCCGTGATGATAAGGATGTCTGCCGCTACTTTGCAAGCCTTCCGTGGGCAGATACCGCGCTTGCTGTAAAGACAGCTCTTGCAAATGCTGATATGTGGGGACGTGACCTCAATGATGTCGATGGCCTTGCGGAAAAGGTATGCGTCTACATAAACGCCATTGATGAGGTCGGCGCGAAAGCTGTTATGGAGAGCCTTATATGAAATATGTAAGAATAAGTGCGGCGGATAACGTTGGCGTTGCGCTGTGCGATATAAAAAGCGGAGAAGTGTGCGACGGGGTAAAGCTTTTGAACGATATTCCGCGCGGACATAAGTTTTCGCTCTGCAACATCAAAAGCGGGCAGAACGTTATAAAATACGCCTCTCCCATCGGTCACGCGGCGCGTGATATCGCGGCGGGCGAGCACGTTCACACCCATAACGTAAAATCCAACCTTGCAGGGCTTCTTGAGTATGAGTATAACCCCGTTGAGGCAAAGTCCGAAAAGCTTGCGGCGAAGACCTTTATGGGTTACCGCCGTAAGGATGGACGCGTTGGCATCCGCAATGAGATATGGATAATTCCGACAGTCGGATGCGTGAACTCAATCGGTGAGATTATCGCAAAAAAATCCGAGCCGCAAGGCTCGGTGGACGGTGTATATGCTTTTACCCATCCTTACGGGTGTTCACAGCTCGGCGGCGACCACGAAATGACAAAGCGCGCACTCGCGGGGCTTGTCAACCATCCGAATGCCGCGGGTGTGCTTGTGCTTGCGCTCGGGTGCGAGAACAACACGGTAGAGCAAATGAAGGAAGCTATAGGCGGGTATGACGAAAAGCGAGTACGTTTTCTCGTCTCTCAGGACGTGGAAGACGAAGTTTCTGAGGGTGTGCGTATAGTAGGTGAGCTTATTGATGCGGCAAAGGAGCTGCGCCGCGAAGAGATTCCGGCAAGCGAGCTTGTGATAGGTCTCAAGTGCGGCGGAAGCGACGGGCTTTCCGGCATTACGGCAAACCCGCTTGTAGGGGGATTTTCTGATATGCTTTGCGGTATGGGCGGTACGACAATCCTTACCGAAGTGCCGGAGATGTTTGGTGCGGAGACAATCCTTATGAACCGATGCACCAACCGCGAGCTTTTTGAAAAAACGGTGAAGCTGATAAACGATTTCAAAAGCTACTATATGAGATACGGCGAAAAGATAGATGAAAACCCGTCACCCGGAAACAAGGCGGGCGGAATAACAACGCTTGAGGATAAGGCTCTCGGCTGCACACAAAAGGGAGGTCTTGGAGAGGTCTGCGGAGTTCTTGACTACGGAGAGAATGTCACAGTGAAAGGGCTTAACCTTCTCACCGCTCCGGGAAATGACCTTGTTGCATCTACTGCGCTTGCAGTATCAGGTGCACATATCGTCCTTTTCACAACCGGACGCGGAACGCCGTTTGGCTGCCCTGTGCCTACAGTTAAGATATCCACAAACACTGCACTGTATGATAAAAAGCGAGCATGGATAGATTTTGACGCCGGTGTGCTCGTCACAAACGGGTTTGATATGAAAGCAACGGCAGAGGAGTTTTTCAGCTATATTCTTGCGGTTGCAAGCGGAGAAAAAACTGCTACAGAAAAACAAGATATCCGCGATATTGCAATATTCAAAGACGGCGTAACGTTATAAGAGCCACATAATGAAGCAACATCCCTTCCGCACAGCGGAAGGGATGTTGCTTCATTGTTATCAGTGTTTTTTGAAAAAATATCTTACCTTTTCCCAAAAAGATTCTTTATTTCTGGTGAAAACATTGGAAATTTCATAGCTTTCCTGCGCGCTGAATCCGTTTACGCTTACTCCCTTTGATGAAACAGAAATCAAAGAGAACGAAACATCATCAGATGCGGACATAGCCGAAAGGGTTATGTACGGAACGCCGTGAGAAATAAAGTGGGTAGGTGATGAACCGGCCGCCTGAACCACAAGGGCAACTTTGTTGCTTTTTTCAATAAGTGAACAAAGCGCATCGGCGTTTTTTATCGTCTGAACGGAAGTTTCATCCGGAGAGACAGCAAGAGGAATGTGGGTGAAGATAATTGCCGGACGGTGCGATTTGCCGAGAAGACGGGATATCCACCCGAATTGTTCATCATCAATGTAAAAGCCGCCGTTATCATCGCTCACGGTATCAAGGAAAATGCAGCGGTAGTCTGAAACATCAAATGCGCGATAACGCATAGTGTATTCCGCAATGCGCATAAACTCATCCTTCGGAATAACGCTCTCACATACGCCTCTGAGCGCATGAATCGAAGCGGTGCGGTCAAATGCATTGAGAATATTATTTAAAAGGCAGGCGCTTTTTTCGGCATCGGCTTTTCCGTCAACGGTATTGCCGAGCGTTGCGATAAATCTGCAATTAGAGGCAGCTCCGCATATAGATTTTATTTTTGCTTCAAAGGCAGGGGGGATATTTTCCGCAGCTGAAGCATCATACGGACACAGCATATCGGAAAATGCGATAAATTGAATCATATGCAGAAGCCTCCTTTCAAGTAAAAGTACTATATAGCAAAAATAAGAAAATAAAACAAAAGCTAAAGCGCATTGGTTTCATTTTCTTATCTGTTTGCTATGGTGACCCGTAGGAGAATCGAACTCCTGTTACCGCCGTGAAAGGGCGGTGTCTTAACCGCTTGACCAACGGGCCGTTTTTGAGCGGGACAGGGGAAACCTGAGTCCCGCTATGGTAGCGGCGGCTGGACTTGAACCAGTGACCGTTCGGGTATGAACCGAATGCTCTAGCCAACTGAGCTACGCCGCCAAATATCAACTCGAACAGTCGAGCTTAATTATTATAATACAACTTTGTGCGAATGTCAAGCTTTTTTTGAAAAAAATTTGGCAGAAATTTGGCGGAAATTTGGCAGAAACTTGGCACCCCAAAAAATAATTTTAGTGATATAATACTTTTCGTTACCCGGTAAGACCAGGTAACGGCTTCGGCTTTGACCGCAGGAGCGCACGCCTGCGGAAGAATTCCGGAGAACCACCCGAAACGGTGCCGGCGGAAAAATGCCGGAATGAGAAGTCCGTCGCTTTAATGCGCGCAAAAGACAGACGGCCTCACGGAGGGCGGCAGAAAGCCGCGGGGGGGATGCCGGCACGGAATGAAGGTGTAAAAAATATATAAAGGAGTTGTGATTATGTTTGAAGAAAACAATAATACACAAGAACAGGAGCTCACGTTACCGGAAAAGCTTTTCGATAACGATGAAGCCGAAATAAATGATGCCGCAGAAATCGCCGAAGAAGAGAAATGTGAGGCGGTGTCTGAAAACCAAAATGGAACAGAGGAAGAAACAACAAGCCCGGAAGCTGATGCCGAAGAAATTGCAAACGCACGCTCACGTGCGCTTGCACAGGTCGAAAGACTGAGCCGCGATACAGGCTTTTCCGGACCGTGGGGCAGCTTGTTCCGTGCATATCCGGCGCTTTCAAGAAACGATGCGTTTGAGCAGCTCGGAGATGCTGTGAGCGGAGGTATGACACCGCTTGAGGCATATCAGCAGAAGCTGCTTGAGGAAAAGGAGCGGGAACTTGAAATGATTCGGAGCATGTCTACGGCAAAAAAACGTTCAATAGGCACAGTCTCGGAAGAAAACACAGAACGTGAGCTTGATGATTTCCTCGCAGGATTTTATTCAGTTTAAAAAAACAATCATTAAAAAGAAAGGAAAATTAAAATTATGTCAGCAATTAATTTACACTCAAAATACGATAAAGAAATTCAGACTCAGTATGTTAAGGACAGCCTTCTTGGAAATTGTCTTGACAACACTTACAGCTTTTCCGGAGTTAAGACGGTAAGGATTTCAACACCCATTACCGTTCCTATGTCGGATTATTCACGCACGGGAACCAACCGTTACGGCACACCCAAAGAAATGGAAGACATTGTTCAGGAGCTTACGCTTTCTCAGGACAAGAGCTTTACGCTTACAATCGATAAAGGTAACAACGCAGATCAGAACGGAATCAAGGAAGCCGGAAAGATGCTTAAGCTTCAGATGGCAGAGCAGGCAATTCCGCTTATGGATAAGTATAGCTTTGAGCGTCTTTCAAAGCTTGCGGGCAAGATTGTCGGAAACTCCACAGCAATCTCAAAATCCAATGTATGTGAACGCATAACAGCGGGTACTACATTTATGGATGACAGCGAGGTTCCGGCATATGACAGAACGCTCTTTGTTCCGAGTGAAGTATATGCGAAGCTTCGTCTTTCTGAAGAGTTCCACGGCTGTGACAGGCTCATGGAAAAATCTCTTACAAAGGGACAGGTGGGCATGTATGACAACATGCGCGTCGTAAAGGTTCCGCATTCGCGCTGGCCGCAGAACGTGAACTTCATCATTGTTCACAAGCGCGCGGCATGTGCGCCCGTAAAGCTCAACGACACGAAGTACCACAAAGACCCGCCGGGAATTTCAGGTTCTCTTCTTGAAGGAAGACAGTATTACGACCTTTTCGTTTTTGCTGCAAAGTGCAACGGCGTTTATGTCGATGTAAACACTGCAAGCGGAGCAGGTGTAATCTGTGCAACACCTGAAGTGTTGCCGGATGGAACAATCAGCTGCGAAACCGCCGGTGCTACAATTAAATATACGATCGACGGATCGGACCCGAGATATTCTGCCACAGCGAAAATCGGAGCGTCGGTTACGAACGCCACGGCAGGCACGGTTGTTCGTGCGTATGCGTATAAAGACGGTGCATTTCCGTCTGAGGTTGCGGAAGGTAAGATAGAATAATCGAAGGCGTAAGCCTTCGGTTAGGGAAAAGGGAATAGTGAATAAGGAATAAGTAAGGGACTTTTCGCAAAGCGAAAAGATTTAAAATCAAAACCGCAAAGCGACTTTATACCGTACATATTCACTTTTCACTATTCCTTATTACTTATAAATTGACAGAGAGGAGATTTATTTAAAATGAAAGCATATGATATATATAAAAGAGCCCTCGCGATCATGTTTGAAAACGAGGGCGAGGACAAAATGTTTTACGATAAATTCACGGAGATACTGAACCTGCTCATCTGCGAGGCGTTGCCGTATGAAAACTCTGTCAGGGCAAGCTGTGGAGAAAAAGAGCTTGAGGCTCCACCTACCGTAGAGAGCATGGAGGACGATGTGGATATGTCTTATGCCATCTGCGGAGTCGCGCTGCCATACGGTGTTGCATCGTATTTTTGTATGGATGACGGCGAGCTGTATAATGCGGAAATGTACCGCGAAAAATATAAAAGTGCGCTTATTGCTGCCGCGAAGTCCCGTTCGGTTGATATAATTGACGTATACGGAGGTGAAGAAATATGACGGAAAGTATGATAAGCGAAACCTTTTTATCGCTTGTTACAGCGGATTTATACATAGTTATTGCCGCGGTTTACAGCGTATGCTTTGCGCTTAAAAAGGCAAAGTTTTTTGACGACAGATTCATCCCGCTTGCAGCAATTATCCTCGGCGTGGGGTTTGAGCTTCTTAATTTCGCATATACCGGCGGTGTTGTCACGGAGTTTATGCTTCGCGGAATAATCTGCGGTATGGCGGCAGTGTATGTTGCAAATATTGTAAAGCAGATAGGAGATAACGGCATATGACATCAAACGTGTTTAAAGGCGGGAAAATGTATTCCGTGCCGATGAATGACATCGAGCACATAGGATACTTCGGCGCGAAAAACGGAAACGAGGAAGTGAAAAGTGCATACGCACGTATAACCAAGCTCCGCGGACGGGCACCGGATTTTCTTTTCAATGCTGAGCTGTTTGACTTTAAAACGCGTAAGGCGGCGAGCGATGTTGTCAGCGACGGAGTGATACATCGCCTTACCGAAGGCTATGGAATCGCTTTTCCGGATAATAAAACGGCAGTCTTTTCATATAAGAATAACGTCGGTGCCGCGGATTATATCGGCGCATACCCCGTGCTTGTCCGGAATGGAAAAGAGGAAACCGCTGTTCCTGCCGGAATTTCCGGACGACGCGGCAGAACGGCGATAGGCGTGTCGGAGAGCACGCTTTTTATCGCGCTTCTTCCCGATGGCGCAGGCGCAACCCCGGCGGAGCTTCGCCGTGCGTTCGTATCGTTTGGTGCCGTGAACGCAATAAACCTTGACGGCGGAGGAAGTACACAGTTTTACGCGCCGCTCGGCAATCATTTTTCCGGCAGACGCGTCCGCGGTTTTATCGGAGTGTGGATTCGCGGCGGGGATATCCGCTATGTAAAGGTGAGGACATCGCTCAATGTGCGCTCGGGTGCGGGTATTTTGAATAAGCGCGTCGGAAAGCTGTATAACGGCGATGCGGTAACTGTGCTTGAGGAAAAGAACGGCTGGGCACGAATTGCGGCAGGCTGGGTGTCTGCAAAATATCTTGTAAAAAAACGATAGGAAGGGGAGGTGAAAGGATGTGGAATACGTAACGTGCGAGACGTGCGCAAACCACCGCGGAGAGATAAATGAGCGGTTGAACCACGGTGATGTTCGCTTTGAGCGGCTTGAAACCAAGCTTGATACGCTGATTTCCACAAACCGTCTCATTGCCGGCTCGGTAATAGGCGGCGTGGTCACGATTATTGCAACGCTTCTTCTGCGGGGAATATAGCCGGGGTACAATAAGCAAGGACTGAGAAAAGGTCATTTCAGACTTTTTCTCAGTCCTTTTTGTTACAAAAATGTTGACTACGCCATAACAAGGTGGTATAATTTAATATGTATGTAATATACTCAGCTGATTGTGTCTGCACAGACATACAGGAAAGAGGATGAAGATGATAAAGAAGTTTGAGAAAAAGGTTTGGCTTGCAACTCCTACAATGCATGGAGAAGAGCTTAAATATATGAAGGAAGCGTATGACACAAACTGGATGTCTACGATTGGAGAGAACATAAACGTAATTGAAAAGAAGATGGCGGACTATATCGGTTGTAAGCATTCTGTGGCGCTCTCCTGCGGAACTTCTGCACTTCATCTTGCAATAAAGCTTGCGGGTGTGAAGCCTGGGGATAAGGTTTTTTGTACAGATATGACCTTCGCCGCAACCGTTAATCCCATCGTATATGAAAAAGCGGTACCTGTGTTTATAGACAGCGAAAGGGAAACATGGAATATGGATCCGGCGGCGCTTCGAAAAGCGTTTGAGCTTTATCCCGATGTAAAGGTCGTTGTAGTTGCGGATCTGTACGGAACCCCCGCAAAGTATGATGAGATAAAAGAAATATGCAATGAGCATAATGCCGTGCTTGTTGAGGACGCGGCAGAGTCACTCGGCGCGGAATATAAGAGCGAAAAGGCGGGAGGCTTTGGTGCATACAACGTAATCTCCTTCAACGGAAACAAAATCATAACCGGTTCATCCGGAGGAATGCTTCTTTCCGATGATGTTGATGCGATAAACAAGGCGAAAAAATGGTCAACCCAGAGCCGCGAGAACGCACCGTGGTATCAGCACGAAGAGCTTGGATATAACTATCGGATGAGCAACGTCATAGCCGGAGTTGTGCGCGGACAAAGCGAATACCTCGGAGAGCATATTGCGCGCAAAAAGGAAATCTATCTCAGCTATAAAGAAGGCTTCCGCGATTTGCCGATAACAATGAACCCGTACATAGAAAACGAAATGGAACCGAACTTCTGGCTTTCGTGCGCGCTGATAGATAAGGAATATATGTGTAAGCAGGTGCGGAGCGACAGCGACGCGGCGTATATCAAGGAAAAGGGCAAGACCTGCCCGACGGAGATATTGGACAAGCTTGCAGAGCACAATGCAGAGGGCAGACCAATATGGAAGCCGATGCATATGCAGCCGATTTACAAGGACTGCCCGTTCGTCAGCGCAAACGATGAAGCGGTAAACGAAGACATCTTCGACCGCGGCTTCTGTCTGCCGTCCGATATTAAAATGACGGAAGAAGAACAGGCGACAGTTATTGAAATAGTAAGAAGCGCGTTTGGCAAGTAATCACTCCACCTCGTGTCATTCTGAACGAAGTGAAGAATCTCAGTCATTACCATAAATGCAAAAAGGAAGTGCGGAGTCAATGTATAAAAAATTCTTCAAGCGCCCGATAGATATATTCTGTGCGCTTGCTGCGATAATTGTTTTTTCCTGGCTGTACATAATCGTCGCAATTCTTGTGCGCGTAAAGCTCGGAAGCCCTGTGCTTTTCGAGCAAGAACGCCCGGGACTTAACGGAAAGATTTTTAAACTATATAAATTTCGAACCATGACCGACGAGCGGGATGAAGAAGGAAATCTTCTTCCAGATGATGTTCGCCTCACTAAGTTCGGAAGACTTCTTCGCAGCACAAGCCTTGACGAACTTCCCGAAGCATTCAATATTCTTAAAGGTGATATGAGCGTTGTCGGACCGCGCCCGCAGTTAGTGCGAGATATGGTATTTTTTACTGATGAACAAATGAAGCGCCAGAGCGTTAAACCGGGACTTTCGGGGTTTGCTCAGATAAGCGGAAGAAATGGTATAACATGGGAAGAAAAAATTGATTTCGATTTAGAGTATATAAAGAACATTACTTTTATAAATGACTGCAAAATAGTTTTCAAAACTGTATGGCAAGCCTTTGTCAAACAGGACGGCATTTCTCAAGAGGGTATGGATACCGCAGAGGATTTGGGAGATTATCTGCTACGCTGTGGTAAGGTCTCTGAGGATGAATATAACGATTTGCAAATAAAAGCAAAAGAACTTATTGGGGTGTAGAAATGGAAAAGATACCTTTTTCTGTGGCTATGTGCGTATATAAGGGAGATAAAGCAGAATGGTTCGATGAAGCTCTTGCGAGCGTTATAAACCAAACAGTTGTCCCTGATGAAATTGTCCTCGTTGTTGACGGCCCTGTTCCAAAGAGCATTGATGATGTTATCGGTAAATATGAGAGCGCTTTTAAAAATTTCAATATCGTTCGTCTGCCACAAAACGTCGGACACGGAAATGCAAGACGCAAATGTTTGGAAAATTGCAAGTATGATTTGGTCGCACTTATGGATGCTGATGATATCTCTGTTGAAAACCGATTCGAACAGCAGATTGCGGTATTTGCATCAAATCCTGACGTTACGATAGTTGGTGGAAACATTGATGAGTTTATAGACACTGTTGGAAATGTTGTAGGAAAAAGGAATGTGCCTCAGAAGGATGCCGTCATAAAGGAATATTTTAAAAAGCGATGTCCGTTCAATCAGGTCACCGTGATGCTGAAAAAGGATGCTTATGACAGTGCCGGTGGATATATTGATTGGTATTGCGAAGAAGACTATTACCTTTGGATAAGAATGTGTGAGAATAAATGCTTGTTTGCCAACACGGGAACAAAACTTGTGAATGTCCGAGTCGGGAAAGAAATGTATCAGCGTCGAGGCGGACTTAATTATTTTAAAAGCGAAGCAAAATTGCAGAAGTATATGTATGATAATAAAATGATTGGTTTTGTAACGTTTATATCTAATGTAACAAAGCGGTTTATTGTTCAGGTGCTATTGCCAAATAAGATAAGAAGTTTTGTTTTCCAAAAATTTGCACGGGAGAAATGATTATGAGCAATGACAACATTAATGTAGAGTTACAAAAAAAACTGTTGGATATTTTTAAATGGTTTCATGAACTATGCGATAAAGAGGGATTGGTTTATTTTGCGTTGGGTGGAACTGCTTTAGGAGCAGCAAGGCATAAGGGATTCATTCCATGGGATGATGATATGGATGTGGGAATGCCCAGAAAAGATTACGAAAAACTGAAGAACCTTTCAAAAAAAATAAATTCAGAAAATAGCCGTTTCAAAATTGAATTTCCTGGGAATGAAAAAGAACATTTATACCCATATTGTAAAATTTATAACACCCAAACCACTTTGATTGAAAACACAAGATATAAAGTTAAACGTGGTATATATATTGACGTTTTTCCTGTTGATGGAGCGGGCAATTCTGTTGAAGAAAGTCTCAGTAATTTTAGAGCGATCGATAAAAAAATAAATTTATTATGTTGTTGTGTTTGTGCTATTAGAAAGGGAAGACCTTTTCATAAAAATCTGGCTATTGTTTTAGCTCGTTGTATACCAACATTTATTTTGAATCCAGCTAAAATGATTAATAAAATTGATGAACTTTGCCAATTAAAAAAATTCGATGAGTGTGAATTTGTTGCAAATTTTGCAGGCAATTGGCATGAAAAAGAAATTATGGAAAAGCGATGGATAGGAAAAAGAAAACTTGTCGAATTTGATGGATCAAAAATGTATGTTGTGCAAGATAATGATAGTTATTTGACAAGAATGTATGGCGATTATATGAAGTTGCCATCGGTTGAAAAAAGGGTGTCACACCACGATTATATATATATGAATTTAGGAGAAGCATATCTCGAGTGTAAGTGAAGAGAGCTTCCTTTGAAGCGTTACTTTTTGATGTAAGGCGAATATTTAAACCTCTAAATATGGGAATTATTCATAACACAAAAGAGGATAGATGATATGAGTAAATTGCAAGTTTTAGTGACTACTATGCATGAAACTGGATTTGATAAGTTTTATGAAATGAATTTGAGTACAGATGCAGTTATAGCAAATCAAGCTGATGAGAATTCCGTCGAGGAAAAAGAAATAGGTATTTCAAAAGTTAGGCTTGTGACTACTGATATGCGGGGCACAAGTAAAAATCGAAACATAGCAATTGAAAACATTTCGGATGAAGCTGAATACATTATGTTTGCTGACGATGATTTGATTTTCTATGACAATTACGAAGATGTTGTTGTTTCTGAATTTCAGAAATGTCCAAGAGCAGATGCTATAAAATTTAATATTAATGCGGTATCAAAAAGAAAACTTAGCATGAAACCAATTACCAAATTGAAGAAACTTAGCCGAAGAGAAGTTACTTCATATGGAGTGTGCGGTATCGTTATAAAAAAAGAAATATTACTAAAATCCAGAATTAAGTTCAATGAAAGATTTGGACCAGGAACTTCCAACTATTGTGGTGAGGATACTATTTTTTTGCAGGAATTATTTAAAAAGAAAATCTCTTTTTTTAGTTCACCTTTATATATAGCTGATATAGATCAAAGTGAGTCCAGTTGGTTTGAAGGACATAACGAGAAGTATTTTACTGTGTCGGGGATGATAATAAATGAGTGTTATCCCTTTTTATCGTTTCTTTTGGTTGTCAGGAGCGCGATGAAATTCCATAAGCGAAAAGCTTCACAGTTAGGACTGTGGGGAATTTTGAAATGTTACTATGGTGGGGTTTTTAAAAATATTTGTGAGAAAAGGAAGCAGTTGTAAAAAGCTTAGTTTATATTTGGAGGATGTCTTATGTTACTTTCGATAGTGGTTCCGATTTACAATGTAGAAAAATATTTGCATAGGTGCATAGATTCAATGTTACACAACAATGTGAATGATGAGTACGAAATAATTCTTGTAGACGATGGTAGCTTGGACGGATCCTCAAAGATTTGTGATGAATACGCATTAGAGCATAACTATATAACCGTATTCCATAAAGAAAATGGTGGATTGTCAGATGCCAGAAATGCCGGTATTATGCGTGCTAAAGGTAAATATATAATGTTTATCGACAGCGATGATTACGTTGAGCGTGGGGCAATGCAGAAAATTTGTTCCGAAATTAAAAGTGTGAATTGTGATATTTATTGTACCAATTACAAAAAAGTCGAAAATGGATATGAATCAGTAAAGTGTTACAAAAACATTGATAAAATACTGTCGGGGACAGAGTTTTTGAGATATCAATTGAAAAACAAGAGTATGCAGGCTCCCGTATGGCAAAATATATACAATCTTGATTTCCTAAAGAGTAATGATTTGTTTTTCAAAAAAGGGATTTATCACGAGGATGAACAATGGGTCCCCAGAGCTTTTTTAACAGCAAAAAGTGTGAAATTATTAGATTTTACGTATTATGTTTATGAAGTTCGTGAGGGTTCAATAATGAAGCAAAAGGACTTCACAAAACATATATTAGATTTAATTTCAACGGTGCGAGAAATTTTAGATTTCGCAAAAGTTAAGGTGGATAACGAGCTTTTTTCGCTAATTAAAGACAGTTTGGTAGATAAATATTTATCTCTTTATTCATATGGTAATTTTGGATATGGGAAAAAAGAGATGATTTTAAAAGCAAAGTTCCTGCGAAAAGATTTAGTATATATGAAGACGAAAATAAAATTACTTGTTTTTTCGATTGATAGACGCTTGTTTTGTAAAGTGACGAAGTTATATAATATGAGGAAAAACTATGATAGAGCAGAAAAAAAATAGCACATCCACAGTTTTATTATGTTTTCTTATTTTACTTTTGCTTGTTGGAAGCTTGTGGTTTAAACCGCTTGTGTTGGTTGCATTTGTGCTTCATTGTATAACTATTCTGTTTTTAAAACCCAAAGATTCGTTTTTAATATTAATGTTTTTAATGCCTTTTGCAATTATTTATAAATTTCCTGGCATTCCGACATCGCTCTTAACAATTTCAGAAGTCGTTTTGGTGTGTGTTGTTTTAGCAAAAAAATCCATAAAAGTTCATCACATTTTGCTGGTTATGTTCATATGCTTGTATTTTCTGTGCAGAATGAAGAGCGAATATATAGCACTTCCGAAATTACTAGCCGGTTATTTGATATTAACTTCCTTTATTCAAGTTTTTGACAATGATTCTGCGACCAAGGTCATAGATTATTATTCGATTGGATTGATTTCATCCAGCTTATTGGGATTGCTTAAAGAAGTTATTCCAGGATTACGCTCATTTTATACTGATTTGAATTACGAGTTTTTTGACGGAGTTGAGATGTTGCGTTTTTCGGGAATATTTAATGATCCGAATTATTTCTCAGTTGCGGTGATTTCTGCAATAGTTTCCATTATATACGCGAAAGGGTATTTGCGATATTCAAACATTAAGGCGTATGCTTTATTGGCTATTTTTTCAGCTTTGGGGTTGTTTACATATAGTAAGTCTTTTATCCTAATGCTTGCTACAGTGTTACTTTTAGAGGTTATTATTAATTGGAACAAACAGAATAAGGTGCAAACAATCCTTGAACTTATTGTTATTGGTATTTTACTTACAAGCGGGAGTATAGTAGTTTTAGATAGGCTTTTGTCGCGTTTTGAGGCAACTGAACTTCTTACAGGAAGAGAAACAATATGGAAAGCGTATTGGGAAGTTATTGAATCGCGAAGTCATTATTGGTGGTTTGGATGTGGTCTTGACGCTCCATATGTTATAAAACCTTCACATAATCTATATATCGAGCTCATATATTATTCAGGCGTAGTAGGAATGATTCTTTATCTTTTTGGATGGATTGGCATCGTTTTCAGTTCGCATAAAAATAAAATTACAATACTGAATCTTTCTCTTATACTTATGGTGTTTGTAATGCATATATTCTTGTGCGGTTTTTTGGATTTTGCATTACCGTTTTATATGATGTTAAGTTGGATGATAGCGAATATTGATTTAAAAGATAACAGATAATATATTTTTGCGAGAAGGGTGATATGGAAATGAAGAAAGCTATAGTAATTGGTGGAAGTAATGGAATAGGTTTAGCGTTGGCAAAGCAGTTGACAAAAGAATACACAGAAGTTATAGTTGCAGATAAATGCGAACCGGGAATAACAAATGAAAAAATACGTTATCTACATATGGACTTAACCGATTTGAATTCCTCTGCTTTTGATGAGTATTCTGATATTGATACATTGATCATAACTGCTGGATTTGGCAGAGCTACCCTTTTTCAAAACATAACAGAAAAGGAAATAGAAAATAGTTTTAAAGTAAATGCAGAATCAATCATAAAGGTAATTAGAAAATTTTATAGTAAATTATTGTCGGATGATAACTTTGATTGCCTTATTATGGGCAGTATTGCCGGTTTGGTCTCATCACCATTATTTTCACTATATGCTGCAACAAAAGCTGCATTGTGCCGTTTTGTAGAAAGTATAAACATAGAGTTGGAAAAGCAAGGAAGTAAGAATAGAATATTGAATGTATCACCAGGTTCGTTAAAAGGAACAAAATTTAATGGTGGTGAGAATAATCTTTCTGTTTTGGAACAGTTATCCAAAGAATTGATAATAAGAATGCGCAATAAAGAAGTTTTATACATTCCGGATTATGAGACCATATATAAACATGTTTTAGAACGATATAGAAAAAATGAACATCAGTTTGGTTTGGAAAGTTATGAATATAAGGTTGTGAGTGGAAGAGTGAATGATAAACCACAGGTTAAAATCGGATACCTTAGCGGAACGTTTGATTTGTTTCATATAGGGCATCTTAACCTTTTAAAACGCGCAAAAAAAATGTGTGATTATTTAGTGGTAGGTGTGCATAAGGATGCATCGCATAAGGGGAAAGAAACATTTATATCTTATGAGGAAAGATGTGAAATTGTAAAAAGTATTAAGTATGTCGATGAGGTCATTATGTCCTTGCCGGAAGATATGGATGTTTACGAGAAGATTAAATATAATTTTCTGTTTGTGGGGTCAGATTATAAAGGAACAGAGCGTTTTAACAGGTATGAGGAATTTTTTAAGGATAAAGACGTTGAGATAGTTTATTTCCCATACACACAGGGGACAAGTAGTACACAACTTCGAAAAGCAATAGAAAAATAGAATCTGATTTAAGCAAGAGGACAGTAACGAGGAGGAAATATTGTGATAAAGCGAGCGGGAAGGTTTTTGAAGCGAATGTTACAGTTTCTTTTTTGGTTGTTTTTTCTTTTTGTGCCGGTGAAACAGAATAAAATTTTTGTTTCTAATTATTGCGGGAAGGGGTACGGAGATAATCCTAAGTATATTGTTGAGGAATTATTAAAAAGCGGGGAATGTTTAGAAATAATTTGGAGCACAAAAAGTAAAGGGACCAATGCATTGCCAGAAGGCGTTCGTTATTGTTCTGCAGGCTCGTTTACCGAAATTTTCCATTTAGCGACCTCGAAAGTATGGATAGATAATTGCAGAAAGCATTTTGCAATAAAAAAACACAATCAAAAGTATTTGCAGACATGGCATGGATTTGCTCTTAAAAGAATTGAACGAGATGCAGAGGCGGTTTTATCAAAAAGCTATATCCGTTCAGCAAAGAAAGACTCAAGAAATATAGATATTATAATTTCGGATAGTACAGATATGACGAAAGTATATCGAAATTCTTTTTGGTACAATGGTGAGATTGCCGAGTGGGGGGCGCCAAGAAATGACATCTTAAGTCAAGTTAATAACGATATCGTTGAAAAAGTAAAAAAATTCTATAACATTTCGACTTACAAGAAAATTATTCTATATGCTCCGACATTCCGTAAAAATAACACGTTAGATGCGTATTTGAATGAATTTGACAGTATAGTTAAAGCATGCAAAACGAGATTTGGACATGATTACGCTGTTCTTGTTAGGCTCCACCCTAATATTTCCGGTCAATTTAAGAAATTATCATTGTCCGAAAAAATCGTCGATGCCTCTGATTATCCGGATTTGCAGGAACTGCTTCTAGCGACGGATTTACTTATAAGTGATTACTCATCATTGATGTTTGATTATATGATTACCAAGAAACCCTGTTTTATATATGCACCTGATATATGTGATTACAAGAATGACAGAAATTTCTATTTTGATATAAAAACTGTACCGTTTTCGATATCGGAATCAGGTGAACAATTAGTTGATTTTATATTGAATTTTAATTCAGCCGAATATGAAAAAGATATTGAGCGATTTATAAAAGAACATGGAATTATATATATGAAAGAATCTTCCAAGCGTTGTGTAAACTGGATTCTATCAAATATTCGGAAAGATTGTGAAAAAAGATGAAATATAGAGCGAGCTTTTTTAGTGCGCTTTTAGACAAATATAAAAGCATAAATACTCCGGTAAAAGCTTCATTTTGGTTTTTGATATGTTCTGTGTTACAAAAAGGGATAGCTATGCTGACTACGCCTATTTTCACAAGAATTATGACGGAAGAGGCGTATGGAAAGTACACATTGTATAATTCATGGTATACTATTGTTTTTGCAATTGTAACATTAAATTTGGCGGCTGGTGTATACACGCGCGGTCTGGTGGCAAATGAAGAAGATCAATCTGTATATTCCTCATCACTAGTTGGATTGTCGACTCTCTGTATTTTTTTAGGTTTCGTAATTTATATTATATTCATAAAGCCGGTTAACCGTCTTTTGGGTTTTTCTACATTTATTATGACATTGATGTTTATAGAAATGTGGAGCAACAGCATTTTCCAATTTTGGTCGCACAGAGAAAGGGCTAATTATAAGTATAGAAAGCTTGTTATATTGACGTTATCGTACATTTTGATACGTTCACTTTTATCAGTAATAACAGTTTTAGCTGTAAACGCTGAATATCAGATGCAAAGCCGTGTAATTATAACAACTGCTGTTGGTTTTGTTTTTTATTTTGGACTTTTTGTAAAATTCGTAACCGAAGGTAAAGCGTTATATAGCAAAAATTATTGGAAACACGCATTGACTTTTAACATTCCGCTTATTCCGCATTATTTATCTCAAATCATCTTGAATCAATCGGATAAAATAATGATAGGAAAGTTGTGTGGCGAAACAGATGTTGCTTATTACAGCGTTGCATATTCGATAGCGATGTTGTTATTGATTTTAAATTCATCAATAAACAGCACTATGAACCCTTGGATGTATAGGAAGATAAAAGAAAAAAACTATTGCGAGATAGAGAAAGTTTCTTATATTGTTTTGGTGATGATTGCGATATGTAATTTTTTTGTTGTTGCAATTGGACCTGAACTCTTGTCTTTTATTGCTCCGGTATCATATCAAAATGCAGTTTGGTTGATTCCTCCACTGACCATAAGTGTATATTTTATATTTCTTTATAGCCTTTTTGCTACATTTGAATATTATTACAGTAAAACAAATTATGTTGCAATTGCATCTGTTTTAGGAGCTATATTGAATTTGTTATTAAACTATATTTTCATAAAATATTTTGGATACATTGCTGCAGGTTATACAACTATGGTATGTTACATCTCATATGTTATGTTGCATTATTTATTTATGCGAAAAGTGAACAAGAAGTTTATGGATAATGTAAAGGTATATAAAATTAGCACTATTTTATTGATAGGTATGTTTCTTGTTATGGCATCAGCGTTAATGATGATGTTATATAATTATATAGTTGTTCGTTATGTTATTATACTGCTTCTGTTAATTATCGTTGCTTGCAATTTAAAAAGAATTGTAACGAAATTCAGAACTATGTTTGGGTGAGGTTATGCTGACGCGACTAAATGAAAATGAACGTATACTTTCTCGGCTTTTATCAGTTTCCTTGTTTAGAGGTGAAGATACGGTAAATTGTCAAGATATAAATTTGAAAGAATTGTATAGAATATCTGTAGAGCAGACAATAGCAGCCGTAGTTTTCGATAGTTTACCTCAAGGAATATCTGAAGTTGACAAGAAAACATATGAGTTATGGAAGAATTATTCATTAGCGGTAGTGTGCGCTAATGAGTATAATTGCAGAGATAGTGTTGAATTAGCTTCTTTATTGCAACAAAACGAAGTTACTTATTGTATCATAAAAGGTTGTGTTTCTGCGAAATATTATCCTAAGCCCTTTTTAAGACAAATGGGCGATATTGATTTTTTAGTAGAAAGTGACAAATTTGAAGAGATAAAAAACATTTTAATTTCAAATGGGTATGTAAGTGAAGAATCCAAGCATGATATCCATGAGACTTTTCAAAGAAACGAAATGGTTTATGAAATGCACAGGAGTCTAACAAGGTTGCCGAAAGGAAAAGAATACTTAAATAATCACATAGAAGATGCTATTTATCAAACTGAAAAAGTGCAATTAGAACAAGGGTTTGTAATGGGATCGAATGCCTTGTATCACGGAATTATGATGCTTTTGCATATGCAAAGACATTTGACTGATGGATCAGGAGTAGGACTGCGTCATTTGATAGACTGGGCTGTATTTGTAAACCATTTTGATAATAGCACATGGCTCTCTGTATTTAAAGAAAGAATATCGAAATTGAAGTTGTGGGAATTTGCTAAAATAATTAGTAAAAGCGCACAATTGTATTTGGGTATGCCTGGAAAAGAATGGTTTGAAGATAGTGATTGTTCGATTGCAGAGGAGCTGATTTACGATATTTTAAGGGTGGGGAATTTTGGATGTAAAGATGCTCAAGATATGTATCAACAACAAGTTTTTAGCAATCCGGAATATTCTAATAATAGTATGCTTGTTCGCTTTTTTCGCTCATCAGTAGAGCGGATGTACAGATGGAAGCCGATTTTCAAAAAACACAAGATACTTTTACCAATAGGCTTTTTTGCATATTCAATAAGAGTTATATTTCATATATGCATCGGAAAAAATTTTTTAAACCTTCCTGAAATATATAGGAAAGGGAAAAAACGTCATAATCTATTAAAAGAATTACATTTTTTCAAAGATAAGAGTTCTGAATGATGCTTTGCAAAATACAACGAGGATATCTCACAAATGTGAGGTATCCTCGTTTTGAAAAATAATATAATTAAGGACGGAATGAATAAAAGAAGTTTGGACTTATATAAGAGAAAAAGTCCAGTTTGGTTTTGTTGCAATAAGTGCTGCCCATTCCGCATCTGTGAAAGCAGCCTCTTTTGTGGATTTTTTGAATGTTACTGCTTGACCGGTAACAGTTGGAGAGAGCGCATTAATGATGCTTAGCATATTTTCTTTTGAAAGTGTAAGTTGTTTGAAATATATTGAATGGCATATAACCCCTTGACTTAAAACGTTACAGAATCGATTAGAAGCCTCCTGAATCCCCCAACTCTTGTTATACGTTGCCTCAATATTCACACCCTCGGTATCGGTGGATATGTTCATATGTGGAGATGCGCTTGTCATACCCTCAATTGTGCCGTCTGTTGTGGGGGTGAAGATTTGTGCGGTGTACGGCTCGTATTCGGTTGATTTGTCATCAAATTCAAGCTGGAAGTTTGAAAAAATTGTGGAAGTACCATCTTCTGTTTCTGTGTGTAAATATAAACGGAGGCTGCTTATATTTTTACTTACAGAGAGGGTGAGGCTATAATTATGAGGTTTTAGTTCCCAGTATCCGTAAGCACCATCATCGTATGTAAACCATAGTGAAAGCCCTTTGAGAGTGGTATCTTTGATAATATTTGCAGATATTGTAAATGAAGTTCCTGCTGGTATCGATGGGATAAAGTTGAATAACTGAGATGTTCTGCTTCCATCAGATATTTTCGTTAGAGTATACGTGCCATCAGCATTTTTCTTTAGACAAGAGCCAAGCATTGTATCAATATTTATAATATTCTTACCCGTCCGCATTACTTTTACGCCTTCTAGATTATTAACTCCACTAATTTTGCACGAAACCTTATGCGGAATTTCACTGACATCATCTAAAGAGATATAATTTCCGGACACTGTTGTGGGGAGAAGCTTGCTTTCATCCACCATTGAGCTTTTTCCGGATTCATATACTTCAGGGACATTCTCGGCTACGGTTATGAGCTTTTCAGAAATACTCATTCGGCATCACCTCCGATAAGGCTGTTCTGCAAGGCTATAATCTTATCTAAAGCAGCTTCGATATCGCCGAGAGCGGTGTTTAATTCCTCGGTTGTCACAAACCCGCTCACATCGGGGATTTTTGCCTCAACCCCGTTTATCGCGTTGTCAACGTATGTTTTTGACGCCATACCCAACTTGGCGTTTGCAAAATCTACGGCACATTCAAGGTTTGAGGGAACTATCGGCTTGTAGTCACCCGCGAAGTTTTTTATCTCCGTAGTGGTCGCCTTTACTATTGCGGGCGTATAAGCAGTGCCCTCAGAGCTCACAGAGCTTATCATTCTTATGCCTTTAGTTGCAGAAAAGTCTGATTTATTTACATAGCTTTCAAGCTTCGTATCCATACTGCTTTCTGCCTCTTCAAGCACGGCGGTGATTGTCTCCGTTTTATCCTCTTCCGTCCAGTAGTCCACGCCGCGCTGCGGGGTATATCCGTCTGCACCTTTGTCTCCTTTATCACCCTTTTCGCCTGTATCGCCTTTGTCTCCCTTCGCTCCGTTGCGAACCTCAAAGTCGGCGCTTTCGCCGTTCGTGAGCGTTAAGGTAAAGACGTTTATTCCGCCACTCTCCGTTGAAGTTACGGTCTGTTCCATATCGGAAATTACAACCTTGTCGATAATATCATCCACCCAATCCGGACGGGCGATTCCCGGCTGGGCTTCGGTAGCGTGCATTGATTCTTCAATTCTGACTTTAAAAGTTGCAGACTTGCCTATGGAGTCGCCGAGGTATGCACGAACCTCAACGTGGCCGTTGCCGCTGATTTCAAGGTCATAGGCGGTTGGTGTCCATATAATGCAACCATCTTTATAAGTTGTTTCAACCGGATAAGTTAGTCCGTCGGGGCGGGAATAGATAATTCTGCATTCTGCGTCTTCCAGCCCCCAGCCGGATGTGTCAATCGCGACTGTGCGGAACAAATTTTCTCCCGTTCTGCCTATGGGGAGAAGCTTGCCGGTTTTGCCGACGCTTCTTTTTATAATTCTGTCGCTCATGGTGTCAACGCTCCTTTTTTGGGGAGGCTAACCAACGTTGACAGGTGCTGTGTATTAAGTTTTATTTTTTTGTACATTGTATAAATCCTCTCGTTTTTTTTATGATTATTCTTTACGCCTTCATTCCGCGCCGGTATTATTTGCAGCTTCCTGCTGCATTCCGTGAGGCCGTCTGGCTTTTGCGCACGTAAAAGCGACGGACTTCTCATCCGGCAAACTCTCCGCCGGCACAGTGTTTCAGCGTTTCACCATCGGTATTTGTTCGCAGACGCGCACTTCAGCGTTCAAATCCGCGGCTGTCAGCCGCTTTTCAGGTTACGAGAAGTATTATAGCATTTAATTTATTTTTTGTGGTGCCAAGTTTCTGCCAATTTTGTGCCAGATTTCTGCCAAGCTCCGCTATCAATTCACGGAGCGCACCGAGCTCCCATATCATCCTGAGCGTAGCCGAAGGCGCGTGCAAACGCGAGCCCTCTTTTTTTCGCTTGACAAAAACGGAAAAGTGGGGTACAATAAAAATACAAAGAGGCTACCGGCAGACGGTTCAGCCCTCAAAGATTTTAGCTAAAGAATTTAGCCGCAAGTTTTGACAGACCTGGCGGCTAATTCTTTTTTATTGCGATGATAGTATAAAAAACAATAATCAAAATTAATGTTATGTAATCCATCAGGCAAGCCCCCTTTCAGAGGGCGAGAATTGAACCGCCTACCCGTATGTGGTAGCCTCCGACTTAGGTTCCCCTAAGCTTTTTTATTATATCACAATAAATGATTCTCGTCAAATCAATGCACACGCAGATGCAATGAATTGCCTTCATGCACGAAGTGCGATTCATTGCATCTGCATGAGGAATATTACTTTTTTTGACAAGCGCAAAGCATTGTGGTACAATATTCAGGTAACATAATTATATTAAACAGGAGCGGGAATGAAATGAAGCTTAAAGGGATGACAATAAATTTCCTCGGAGACAGCATAACTCAGGGCGTGGGCGTGAGCGAGGACAGTAAGCGATATTTTGAGCTTATCAAAAATGAATACGGGCTTTCCGGTGTGAACGGTTACGGAATCTCCGGAACGCGGCTTGCACGTCAGGCTGTTCCGAGTGATGAGCCGAGCTTTGATAAGTTTTTTGCATCAAGAGTTGACGAAATGGAAGAAGCTGCGGATGCGGTTGTTGTTTTCGGCGGCACGAACGATTTTGGCCACGGCGATGCACCGATAGGTGACTTTTCCGACAGAACTCCGGACACGTTTTACGGTGCCTGCCATGATCTTTACATGCGGCTTATAGAAAAATATCCGGGAAAACCGATTGTTATTATGACTCCGATTCACAGATTGGAAGAGGATGAAGTGCGCGTAAAGCACGGGGTGAGCGTAACGCTTAAAACTTATGTCGATATAATCCGCGAGGTGGCGGAATATTATTCGCTTCCCGTTTGTGATATGTTCAAAATTTCGGGGCTTCAGCCGAGAGTGCCGGTGATTGCGGAAAAATTTGTGCCGGACGGGCTTCACCCGAACGACGCTGGGCATGAGATAATTGCCGCAAGACTTGGCGAGTTTCTTGCAAATCTTTAATTTCAGAACACAGAGAAAATGTTGTTGCATTTCCTCTGTGTTTTTCATTGAACAGAAAAAGCATTTGTGGTATAATGATTTCATTAAAGATGAAATCAGCGATTTCTTGAATTGCACTTCGTGCATTTGAGAGGTGAGATAAGATGAGCATAACGCTTGGTATACTCGCACATGTCGATGCGGGCAAAACAACGCTTTCCGAGCGGATTTTATACCACACAAATACCATCCGCACGTTCGGGCGTGTGGATGACGGTCAGTCCTGCCTTGACTGGAGCGAGATTGAGCGTGAGCGCGGGATAACTGTGTTTTCCGATGCGGCGCGGATAGAGCATGGCGGGCGCATGTTTACGCTCATCGACACTCCCGGTCACTCCGATTTTTCCGCAGAAACCGAGCGCGCAATATCGGTCATGGATTATGCGCTTCTTGTTGTAAGCGCGGTGGAGGGAGTGCAGAGCCATACGGAGACCGTGTGGCGGCTTTTGCGGGAATATAATGTACCCACCTTCTTTTTTATAAACAAAGCTGATCTTGCAACTGCGGATGTTCCCGGTGCGCTCCGGGATATTCACGCTCGATTAAGCCGTGATGTGATTGACTTTTCTTCTGATTTTTCGGAAGAGCTTGCCGAGCGGGACGAGGCGTTTTTTGATGAATTTATGGAGAAGGGAAGCGTTGAGCTTTCCGACACCGTGAGGCGGCTTGTGAAGGACGGGAAAATATTTCCGTGCTGGCAGGGCTCGGCACTGCGCGATGAGAATATAGGTGCATTGATTTCGGGTATAATGTCAATTGCAGAGGAAAACGAAGAAAGCGATACCTTTTGCGGCGTGTGCTATAAAATTCGTCGTCGCGGGGACAAGCGCCTTGCATATATAAAAGTACGGTCGGGAACGCTGTCTGTGAAGGATCGTGTGGAAACACACGTTGGAGAAAGAAAAATTGACGAGCTGTATTTTCCGAACGGAGAGAAGCTTGTTCCCGAAAAATGCGCACGCAGCGGAGATATCTGTGTTGTTTCAGGTCTGTCTGATGTGCGTGCAGGTGATGTTATCGGTAAGGATGCCGCGAGGAAGGAATTTAAAACCGCACCCGTTTTTTCTGCCCGTGTGATTTATGATAAAAAGCAAACAACGCGCGAGATTCTTGAGAAGCTTAAGATTTTAGAGGATGAGGAAAACACGCTTTCCGTAAGGTACACGGAAAGCCTTGGTGAAATCTCAATCGGCGTGATGGGACGAATAAGCCTGCAGGTAATTGCGTATGAGTTCCGGCGTCGCTTCGGGATTGATATTTCGTTTGACACACCGCGTGTTGTGTTCCGCGAGACGGTGAAAAGCTCTGTTGTGGGATACGGGCATTTTGAACCCTTGCGCCACTATGCAGAGGTTCACATCCGCATTGACCCCGCACCGCGCGGGAGCGGAATTAGCTTTTGCAGCGAGCTTTCCGGTGATGTGCTTTCTCCGGACACGCAACGGCTTGTGAAAACGCATATTTTTGAAAAGGCACACAAGGGCGTGCTTACCGGATCCGACATATGCGATGTCCGGTTTGTCCTCGTAAACGGTGCAACGCATGAAAAGCACACCGAGGGCGGGGATATCCGCGAGGCGACATACCGTGCAATACGTCAGGGGCTTATGCGGGCGGAGAGCATTTTGCTTGAGCCGATATACAGCTTCACGGCAAGGAGCGACATTTCGCTTTCCGGAAAAATTATGGCAGATGTCCGCAAAATGGGCGGAAGCTTTTCTCCGCCGGAAATTGACGGAGAGGTTGCAATAACACGCGGCAGAGCACCGGCAAGATTCCTTGGGGATTATGCCGAAGAGCTGATAACGCAAAGCGGCGGCAGAGCGAGCCTTGCGCTTGCGTTTGACGGCTATGAGCCGTGCGCGGAGGCGGAGGAGATAGCTCGGGAAATTTCCTATAATCCGGAAGCAGACCTTGAAAACACGCCGGATTCCGTTTTCTGTGCAAAGGGCGCGGGATTTAACGTGAAGTGGCATGATGTAGAAAAATATATACATTGCAAGTGACAAAATGACATAAAAAGCGTTACTTTTTGCTATTTATAAAGTGCCTGTTATGGTATACAATAGATAATACATTACTATACGGCGGTGAATTTATGGAAAAGCTTATTGATTCTTTTTATGAGTTGTTCGGAAAGCGTGACGGTGTTTCCGTGTACAGTGCGCCGGGCCGCGTTGAACTTGGTGGCAATCATACCGACCATCAGCGCGGGTGCGTGCTTGCGGCAGGGGTGAACCTTGATATGCGCGCTGCGGCGGCAAAAAACGGAGAAGCGCTTATCCGTGTTAAGAGCGAGGGATATCCGTTAATCGAGATTGACCTTGCGGATTTATCGGTGCGTGAAGAGGACAAAAACACAACCTCCGCACTCGTTCGCGGTGTTGCCGATGCGTTTTCAAAGCGCGGGAAAGATGTCTGCGGTGCGGATATGTACATCGTGTCCGATGTTCTGCGCGGGTCCGGGCTTTCAAGCTCCGCGGCGTGTGAGGTGCTTGTCGCAACGGCTCTTTCGGATATTTGCGGCGCGGGATTTGATGCCGTGGAGATTGCCGAGATAGGTCAGTATGCAGAGACGGTGCATTTCGGAAAGCCAAGCGGGCTTATGGACCAGACGGCAAGCTCCGTCGGCGGCATAGTTGCGATTGACTTTGGCGAGAGTCCTGCTAAAATAGAAAAGATAGAATGTGATCTCAAAGCGCACGGCTATGACCTTGTTATAATTGATGCGGGTGCGGATCATGCCGACCTTACGGCGGAATATGCAAGCATTCCCGCAGAGATGAAAAGCGTTGCAAAGCTTTTCGGAAAGGAAGTTCTTTCTGAGGTTGAGGAGAGTGAGTTTTACTCGCGCATTGCAGAAATAAGGCGTGATGTAGGCGACCGTGCAATACTGCGCGCGGTGCACTTTTTTTCGGAAAATCTGCGTGCCGTGCGTGAGGCAGAATGTCTGCGCAACGGTGACTTTGAGGGTTTTTTAAAGCTTGTTGCGGAGTCAGGCAACTCGTCGTTTAAATACCTGCAGAACATCTATGTTTCAGGAAGCGTTCGAGATCAGGCAATGGCATATGCGCTTGCCGTGTGCGAAAAGCTTCTTTCCGGACGTGGTGCAGTGCGTATTCAGGGCGGAGGCTTCGGCGGCACGCTTGAGGCGTTTGTGCCGTGTGACATGACGGAAAGCTTCTGCGCGGGCGTTGATAATATGATAGGAAAAGATATGTATAAGGTTCTCACCGTTCGTAAATACGGTGGAATGAAGATTGGATAAGGAGGCTGAAAGATATGAAAATTGCAGTGCTTGGCGGTGCGGGGTATATCGGATCGCACACCGTTCGCGGGCTTGTTGAGCGCGGCCACGCGGTAACGGTTATAGATAACCTTCAAACGGGATATCTCGCGTCTGTCCACGAGGGTGCGGAGTTTTTAAAGGGAGATATCCGGGATAAGGAGTTTTTGAGAGGTGCGTTCTGCGGTGCGGGCTTTGATGCCGTAATTCACTTTGCCGCATGCTCACTTGTGGGCGAGAGCGTAACAGATCCGCTGAAATACTATAACAACAACGTCGGCGGGGCAATAACTCTGCTCGAGGTTATGGTTGAGGCAGGAATTGACAAGATTGTGTTCTCATCCACTGCGGCAACCTACGGTGAGCCGGAAAGAGTGCCGATTCTCGAGGACGACAGAACGTGCCCGACAAATCCGTACGGAGAGACGAAGCTTGCTATGGAAAAAATGTTCAAGTGGGCGGGCAATGCCCACGGCATACGCTTTGTGTCGCTCCGCTATTTCAACGCCTGCGGTGCGGACGCGAGCGGTAATATAGGAGAGGCGCACAATCCGGAATCACACCTCATTCCGCTTATTCTTCAGGTACCCAACGGAAAGCGTGAGGCGATATATGTTTTCGGTGACGATTATGACACGAAGGACGGAACGTGCGTGCGCGACTACATCCACGTTACGGACTTGTCCGATGCTCATATTCTTGCCGTAGAGTATCTTGAAAATGGGGGAAAAAGCGATATCTTCAACCTCGGCAACGGTGTGGGCTTCACCGTGCGCGAGGTTATCGAGAGTGCCCGCCGCGTTACGGGGCATCCGATACCGGAGATTGTTTCCCCGCGCCGCGCGGGAGATCCGGCACGGCTTATCGCATCAAGTGACAAGGCACGCAAGATTCTCGGGTGGAACCCGAAGCACGCCGACCTTGATGAGATTGTCGGCTCTGCGTGGAACTGGCACAAAACGCATCCGGAGGGATATAATAATGCCTGAACAGAGTTCAGGCAATGAGAAATGAGGAATTGGAGATTAATGAGTGTATATTCGGATATAAATGCGCTGGTTTTATATGCCATGGAGCGGGAGCTTATTTCACCGCTTGATGAAACGTATATAAAAAACCAACTGATTGATATTCTCGGTCTTTCGGAATTTAAAGAAGCGGACGCGGCGGAAAAAGAGCTTGAAGAAATTCTTACCTCGCTGTGCGATTTTGCCGTAAGCAAAGGGATAATAGAGGATACGCAGACCGAGCGCGACCTTTTCGACACGCGCATAATGGGCGTGCTCACGCCACGGCCGTCGGAGGTTATTTCAAAGTTCTGCGAGATGTATCTTGAAAGCCCGGAGTGCGCGACCGACTGGTACTATAATTTCTCGCAGGATACTGATTATATCCGGCGTTACAGAATAGCTCGGGATATGAAGTGGACAGCGGAGACGGAGTATGGCACGCTTGACATCACGATAAACCTTGCAAAGCCGGAAAAGGATCCGCGCGCAATTGCCGCGGCAAAAAATGCGCCCAAAGCCGGATATCCTGCGTGTGCGCTGTGCGCAGAGAGTGAGGGGTATGCCGGAAGACTTGATTTTCCGGCAAGGCAGAACCACAGGATCGTGCCGATAGAGGTAAACGGCGAGCTCTGGAAGTTTCAGTATTCACCGTATGTTTACTATAACGAGCATTGCATTGCGCTGAATTCTGTTCACGTTCCGATGAAGATTGACGATACGGTTTTCGAAAAGCTTCTGTCCTTTATTGATGTTTTCCCGCATTATTTCATCGGCTCAAATGCGGATCTTCCGATTGTCGGAGGATCAATCCTTTCCCACGAGCATTTTCAGGGAGGACGATATACCTTCGCGATGGAGCGCGCACCCGTGGAAAAGGAGTACACCGTGCCGGGGTTTGAGGATGTAACGGTCGGGCGCGTGAAGTGGCCGATGTCGGTTATCCGCCTTGCCTGCGAGGACAAAGAGAGAATCTCTGCTCTTGCCGCGCGCATACTCGGTGCGTGGCGTGAATATACTGACGAAGAGGCATATATATTTGCGTATACGGATAATGTTCCGCACAATACAATAACGCCGATTGCAAGGCGGCGCGGTGAGATGTATGAGCTTGATCTCGTTTTGCGTAATAACATCACAAACGACGAGCATCCGCTTGGGGTTTATCATCCGCATAAAGAGCTTCACCATATAAAGCGCGAGAACATAGGACTTATTGAGGTGATGGGGCTTGCCGTGCTTCCGTCACGCCTGAAAAAGGAGATTAGTCTTATGTGTGAGTACGCAAAGGCGGGGCGCGATTTCTCGGAGTGTGAAGAAATTGAAAAGCACGCCGCGTGGGCACGGGAGATATTGCCGGAAAAGCCTGCGGATATGAGCTTCCTTGAATACTTCAAGCAGGAAATAGGCAAGGTTTTTGCCGAGGTTCTTGCGTGCGCGGGCGTGTTCTCGCGTGATGAAAAAGGAATGGCGGCGTTTGATAAGTTTATCGGAACCGTAAGGTAAAAAACTCATTGAAAAGAGAGAAGAATGCAAAGACATAAGCTGACACAGCGGATTATAATCGCCGTGCTGTTTTTTGCACTGGCGATATGCGGAATAACCATACGTTTAAGCAGTCGCGCACGGGAGCGTTTTCCCGTGCGCGGCGTTGACGTGTCCTCATATCAGGGATATATTGACTGGAATGAGATTGAAGAGAGCGATATTGACTTTGCATTTATAAAGGCGACTGAGGGAAGAACCTTCCGTGACAAGATGTTTCGTGATAACATTGAAAACATTGCAGACACCGGTATTGCCGCAGGTGCGTATCATTTTATGAGCTTTGAAAGCAGCGGCGAGGCTCAGGCGGAAAACTTCATTTCGGCGGTGGATGCCGATAAAATAACACTTCCGCCCGTTATTGACCTTGAGCTTTACGGGGAATACAACGACAAGCCGCCGTCAGCAGCATATGTTCGCGGGATACTTGATACGATGATTGAGATGTTGTATGATGAATACGGAGTTTATCCGATTATCTATACCAACCGCCGCGCGTATTCGCTGTATGTTTCCGGAGAGTATCGCAACTGCGATATATGGCTGTGTGACCTTGTGAAGGAGCCGGCTTTGCCCGATGGGCGAGAGTGGACCTTCTGGCAGTATTCACACACAGAAATCCTTCCCGGATATGACGGTGAGGAAGAGCACATAGATATGAATATCTTCAATGGCTCGCGCTCGGAGTTCCGGAGATATATAAAACGAAAATAAGAAAACTCCTCCATCTGTACATCGGGTGGAGGAGTTTGTAGTTCTTAGCTAAGCCGTGATTCTTTTGATAAACACCGAAAGACGTTTGTAAAGCAGGACAGTTACGGTGCTAACGGCAAGTGTTTTTATTGCGTTGAATGCCGTTACATACCAGAAGACTTCAGAAAAAACGGATGCCGCGCTCTGTCCCATATAAAGCGGGAAAACAACAAAGCGGTTTGCAATAAGCGCCGCGCCGGTTCCGATAAAGCACGCAAGAACGAGCGTAAGGATAACGGTTTTAAGTCCTTTTTTGTATTTGTACACGCTGCACGGCACAATAATATATGCGATTGTGACAAGCGCATTTGCAACCTGTCCTGCGCCGCCGCTCGTTGTACCGATAAGGCACAGAAGCTCTTTGAGCACACAGGCAATAATGCCGGAAAGCGGGCCGAAGAGGAAGCCGGTAAGAAGGATGAAAACGTTGCCGAAATCAAGCTTTAAATACGGCGTTGCGGGAAATACCGGAAATTCAAAAAGGCTTATTACATAGCTTAGTGCAACAAACAGCCCGATGATTACCATTTTTCTCGTGGTAAATGTTTTTTTATTCTGGTTTATTGTGTTCATGGAAGGTCACCTCATAAAGTCAGTTCAGGCACTCTTTACCCGTGCCGTCTTTTTTTATTCTGTAAAGCTTTTTGTCGTTGTAGTCGCTGAAATAATAGAGATATTCGCCATCAGCGGAGAGATTGTTCGCGCCGTCGCTGCAGAGCTTTATCGCATCGCTTCCATCCTCGTTCATGCGGATGATTGAGCCGTTGTCGGCAAAGTCAACAAAGAAAACGTATCCGTCGGAAACATTGATGTAGCCCGAGCGGGAGTTATTAAGCGGTTCATACACCGAGCCGTCCGCTGTCAAGCGCCAGATGTTAAGCTCGTCGTTGCCTTGCCTGAAATAAAGATTGTTGTCATAACCGGAAACGAAGTATACTGACTCATATCCCATAAGCGTTTTGCTTTTGCCGTCGAGAGAAAGACGATAGAAGTTTGCCTCATCGTTGCGGTCGTTGATGTAGAGGTTTGTTCCGTAACAGTAAAGCATCTCCGTGGAGATATCTGAAAGCTGAGTGAGGTTTTTGCCGTTTGTGTCCATACTGTATACGCGGCACTCCTCGTTCCAGTTGATGAAGTACATCTTATCGCCTATTACGATAAGGTTTGTTGCCATAACGTCTGCCACGCGTGTGTGCTCCGAGCCGTCAAGCTTCATTTTGAATATCGAATAATCACGGGCTTTATCAACAAAGTAGAGCCAGTCTCCGACAATGTTGAGAGCGGAAACATTTCCATCGCATAAAAGCGTGCTCTTTCCGTCGCGCAGCGCGAAGAGAGAATTGCCCTTTGCGATATCACAGTAGAAAACTGTGTCGTCGGCAAAGGCGAGAACGCCGCCGCTTGAAAGGTTGCCCATGGTGTTTCCGATAGCAAGCGGGGTTGCGCTTGTTCTGTCGTATGCAGCATTAAGATACTTGCGGCGAAGCTCCGTGTCATCAATATCCTCGATGAACGATAATGCCGAAATGCTGTCGCGGCTTTTAAAATATACGCCCATAAGCTTATCATAAAGCTCTGTGTCATCAGGTGAGTGCGTGATGGCCTGCTTTAAGCTGTCGGCGGCATTGTCGAAATCGCCCTTTTGTACGTATACGTCTGAAAGCTTTATTGCGGCGTCCCTGTTTGCACTGTCATCCTTAAGAATGCTCTTATAGGTGTTTGCCGCTTTTGTAAGCTTGCCTCTGTCTGTGAGAGCTTGCGCCGCGGCCTCTCGTTCTTGCACAGAGCCGTCCGCCGGTGCAGTGGAAATAAATATAATTGTGAAAACTATCGCGGCAAGCAAAAGAATGCCTGCTGCCGTTCCGATGATAAGCTTTTTGCTCATAGAATTATTCACTCCTTGATATAGCTTGTATTTAATTTTACACTATTTTCGCGCGCAAGTCCAGTGAATTATAAAAAAATATATCATATTTAAAAATCGTAGAAAATCTTAAAACTCCGATAGGAAAAAAAGCGACAAAAAGGCTGTAAAGTTATATTCTTATTTTATAGGAATATAACTGGAGGTTTTTGTTATGTCAATAGCATCGGAATACCGTGACGGCGTTATAAAGCTTGTTACGGAAATCGCCGGCACTCAGGAAGAAAACATAAAGCGCGGCGCACGTCTTTGCGCAGACGCAATTAAAAACGGGAGACTTATCAACGTAATCGGTCCGGGCGGTCACTCCAATATCGCCGTTGAAGAGGTTCTCTGGCGCGCGGGCGGCCTTGTCCACGTAAATGCAATTCTTGATCCCGGAACAAACGTTATCCACGGCGCAAAGCGCTCCAACATCGTTGAGCGCACACCGGGATATGCAAAAGCGGTGTTTGATTCTTACCGTCTCACCGAGGGGGACGTTCTTATAATCGTAAACGCTTACGGAATTAACTCAATGACGGTGGACAGCGCGCTCCTCTGCCGTGAGCGCGGGATAAAGTCAATCGGAATCACGTCCACCTCATTTGCGCATACCGTGCCGAAGGATGCACCGAGCCGCCACCCGTCCGGGCAGAATTTGTCCGACCTTGTTGATGTGTATATCGACAACCACCTGCCGCTCGGAGATGCAATAATCAAGCTTCCGGGGATGGAGCAGAAAATGGGCTCTACCTCTACATACGCAAACTGCTTCTCAATAAATCTGCTTATGATGCAGACGGCACAGGAGCTTCTCAACGACGGGATAACTCCCGCTGTATGGCAGAGTGCGAATATGCCGGACGGAGATAAGCTCAACAAGCGCTACGAGGATGAGCTTCTGCCGAGAATAAGACATCTCTAATATAAAAAAGTGAAGGAGAAATATAAAATGGATTCAACATTGATTTTTTACAAAGAAGTTGTTGCAACGCTTGACCGCGTTGTGAAAGAGCAGTCTGAGAACATCGAGAAAGCGGCAACCGTTATTGCCGATACAATTCAGGCAGGCGGAATGTTCCACATTTTCGGAACCGGCGGTCATTCCAATATGGCAGCTATTGAAATGTGCCATCGCGCAGGCAATCTTTGCTGTGCAAATGCTATTCTTGACCCGGGTCTTTCGTGTGAGCACGGCGCAACACGCTGGAACGAGCGCGTTGTCGGCTATGCAAACGAGGTTATGCGCTATTATCGCGTAAAAGAGGGCGATGTTATGCTTCAGATAAACGCATACGGCATTAACTCCGTAACCATCGACACCGCAAATTACTGCCGCGCGAACAACATCCCGCTTATTGCAATCACCTGCCCTGAGCTTACAGACACGGTTGACCGCAAGCAGCACAACCGTCATCCGTCGGGTGCAAGCCTTTATGAGCTTGCGGATATCGTTATTAACGATTACACACCGGTAGGTGAGGCTATCGTTCCGATTGAGGGCTGCACCTATAAGGCAAGTCCGGCATCTACGATAATCAATCTTTTCATTGTTGATTCGATAAATGCAAAGGTATGCGAAATCCTTGCAAGCCGCGGCGTTAAGCCCGATGTGTGGGTAAGCGGCAACGGCGCAGAGGGAGACCGCCTCAACCAGAAGAACATGGATAAGTGGTTCTGGAGACTCCGCCATATATAACAGATAAGCAAATAATATTAAATGCCCTGCCGGATTTCCGGCAGGGCATAAGCTTTATTTATCCATTTTCCAATTTGCGCCGCACAAATTTCTCTTGACAAATAACACTTGTTTTGATAAAATAAGAGCACAAAAGCTGTGAAGGAAAGAGTAGCCTTTCGCGGAGTATTCAGAGAAGGATGTACTGGCGGAATCTTCCGTCTTTGCTGTGAGCATCCGGTGCTGCGCATTGGTGAAGACCGCTCCTGAGCTGCAGGGAGGAAAATAAGTATTTCCTGCCGTGAGCCTGCGTTAATGGGAAATGAGTGAAAATTAAGGTGGAACCGTGCACTTGTGCACCCTTAATCCGTGGTAACGTCTGCGGATGAGGGTGTTTTTTATTATTTATATATGAAAGGATGAAAGAAATGGCAGAAATGAACGAACTGCAGATTTTGCGCCACAGTGCCTCGCACGTTATGGCACAGGCAGTAAAAAGACTTTTCCCCGAGGTTAAGCTTGCGATAGGTCCCGCTATCGACAACGGCTTTTATTATGACTTTGATACCGACGCTCCGTTTACGGCGGAGGACCTTGAAAAAATAGAAGCCGAAATGAAAAAGATCGCAAAGGAAAACCTCAAAATTGAGCGTTTTGAACTTCCGAAGGATGAGGCACTTGAGCTTATGCGCGATGAGCCGTATAAGATTGAGCTTATCGAGGCACTCCCGGAGGGCGAGGTAATCTCCTTCTACAAGCAGGGCGAGTTTGTTGACCTGTGTGCAGGCCCGCACGTAAACTACACAAGCAAGATAAAGGCATATAAGCTTCTCAGCGCAACCGGCGCATACTGGAGAGGCGATGAGAAGAATAAGATGCTCCAGCGCATTTACGCAACGGCTTTCCAGAGCAAGGATGAGCTTAATGCGTATCTCGAGCAGCGCGAGGAAGCAAAGAAGCGCGACCATAACAAGCTTGGCCGCGAGCTTGAGCTTTTCACAACGAGTGAGGTTATCGGTCAGGGACTTCCGATTCTTCTCCCGAAGGGCGCAAGAATAATCCAGCTTCTCCAGAGATTTGTAGAGGACGAGGAGCAGAAGCGCGGATGGCTTCTTACAAAAACTCCGCTTATGGCAAAGAGTGACCTTTACAAAATTTCCGGTCACTGGGATCATTATCAGGACGGTATGTTCATAATGGGCGATGAGGAAACGGACAAAGAGGTATTTGCCCTCCGTCCGATGACCTGCCCGTTCCAGTATCAGGCATTCCTCAACCGCGGCAGAAGCTATCGCGATCTTCCGATGCGCTTAAACGAAACGTCAACGCTCTTCCGCAATGAGGCTTCCGGTGAGATGCACGGGCTTATCCGCGTCCGCCAGTTCACGATTTCCGAAGGTCACCTTATGTGTACACCGGAGCAGCTTGAGGACGAGTTCAAGGGTTGCCTTGAGCTTGCGATTTATATGCTCAAAACCTTAGGGCTTTACGAGGATGTTTCTTACCGCTTCTCAAAGTGGGATCCTGATGATCGCGAAAAGTATATCGGCACGGAGGAACAGTGGGACGAGGCTCAGGATATGATGGAGAAAATTCTCGACCATCTCAAAATTCCGTATAAGGTAGGCATCGGCGAAGCCGCGTTCTACGGCCCGAAGCTTGACATCCAGATCAAGAACGTATTCGGAAAAGAAGATACGCTTATCACCATCCAGATTGACCAGATGCTCGCTGAGAAATTTGGTATGGAATACGTTGATGCAGACGGCGTTAAGAAAAATCCGTATATCATTCACAGAACGTCCATCGGTTGCTACGAGAGAACTCTCGCACTTCTCATTGAGAAGTATGCAGGTGCATTCCCGGTATGGCTTGCGCCTACCCAGGTAAAGCTTCTCCCGATTGCAGACCGCCACTTTGACTATGCCTACGATGTCAAGCGCGCTCTTGAAGCTGCAGGTATCGTAAGAGTAGAGGTTGACGAGCGCAACGAGAAGATAGGCTATAAGATACGCGAAGCGCAGATGGAAAAGGTTCCGTATATGATAGTTGTCGGTGATAAGGATATTGAGAACAAAACCGTTTCTGTCCGTGACCGCCGCGACGGTGATATCGGAAGCATGCCCATTGAAGAATTCATCGCAAAGATTACCGAAGAGGTAAACAGCAAAGTAATCAAATAAACCAAGAATAAACAAAAACAGTTGCGAAAACAAATTCGCAACTGTTTTTTGTCAACTTGTGAAGTTATAATTTTACTTCGTAAAAGCTATAATGAAACCTTGCGGTTTCAGTTATGATATATTTGCCTTGAAAAATAAGCATTGACGGAGTCAATTCATAACTTGCAAAGCAATCATAACTCATAACTTGCCGCAGGCAAATATAACTAAAAAACGACGTGTCAAAACACGCCATTTTTTCTGGAGCAGGTAAAGGGAATCGAACCCTCCTCTCAAGCTTGGGAAGCTTGCATTCTACCGATGAACTATACCTGCAATAAAAAACGCACGGCTCAAAAGCCGTGCGTTGGAGCTGATGAGCGGACTTGAACCGCTGACCTGCTGATTACGAATCAGCTGCTCTACCGACTGAGCCACATCAGCATAAAAGCCAAGGGAAGTCGAACACCTCAAGGTTTAAAAACAAAATTTCCGCGAACTACTGCAGAAAATTCTGCAAATATACGACAGTATTATTTTTGAATTTTCTTTGCATTTCATCAAAAATTTTGTGTTTAAACTCTTCGACCTTAAACGCAGGAAAATTTTTAATAATTTAAATGCGAAGGACGAAGTAAGGCTGACGCCTTGCGAGGACGACAAGTTTAAAGTATAAAAACTTAACAAGTTTAAGGCTTAAGGGGTTCGACTCCCCTTGGCTCATGCTTTAACGAGCATAAACTATTATAATATAAAAATGTGTTTTAGTCAATGGGGAAATTGATTTTTTTTAAAAAGGTGCGCAAAATGCCCGTATTCGACATTTTACGCACTTTCTTTGTGATATTATTTTCCATATTTCTTTATGGTCTGAATGTTATCGCGAAGAATATTAAGCTGATTTGCGCTCATCCCGCGGATGTCGTCAAGGATAAGCTTTAAGTTGCTTTCGTCTGTGCTGTCATCATAATCGGCAATTAAGGAGTCGACTGAAATATTCAAAGCTCTCGCGATTGCTACAATTGTATCTAGACTTGACCTATGATATCCGGATTCGATTCTGGACAAGTGCTTTTGATTTGTATCAATAAGTTCGGCTAACTCTGCCTGAGTTAACTTTCTCGCTGTTCTGAAAGATTGTATACGATTTCCAATTTTTTGAAAATCCAATTCGTAATTCATGATATTTCCTCATTATATAAAATTATTGATAATTAAATTGTAATAGATTTACATTTGATTTAAAACTTGTCTCAAAGTGTAAAAATCAATTATTTATTCAATGTAAATTAACTTTTTTCTTTATTTTTCCACTCGTATATGGTATAATTCATATAAAATACCAAATTCAAATAGTAAAGGAGCTGTCAGAATGAAAAGGTTTGCTTCATTTCTATTGTTGTCTCTTTTCATCTTTGGTTTTGTGGGATGTGAAAAGAAAATACCGAAAAAAGAACAAAATATAACACCTGCCGCGGTTACAACAATGGTCACGGAAGCTGCCCCAAAAGCTGAAGTTAAACCTGCGAAAAAGCAGGAAGTGCTGCAGACAGAAAAAAGTGAAGAAAAATATATCGGAAATAAGAATACTCATAAGTTTCACAGAACAAGCTGCAAAGTGCTGCCTAAAGAGAAAAACAGGGTTTATCTAAAAAGCAGGGAAGAAGCGATAGACAAATACTATAAATCCTGTAAAAAGTGTAATCCATAGCTTTAAAAGCAGGCGGTAATCTACCTTTCGGTGACATCTGTAAATGAGCAAAAAGCAAGGTGATACAAGCCTTGCTTTTTTGCAGATGATGGCGTATAATATATATTAAAATTACAAGGAGAGATTTGTTATGGCAAAGAACAGTTTATCGCTCGATACGGTTTGCGCATCGCTTGCATATGCAATGGGAGTTGACGCACCGGAATATGCGGCGGCACCTTCTGATGAACTGTGCGAATATATAGATAAGTCATTTGGCGGAGAAAAGGCAGACAGGGTTTTTATGTATAATCCCGATGCAGTTGCACAGTGGATTGCAGAAAAATATCCGGAGCTTCTCTTCTTCCGCACAGAAAAGTATTTTGATTTAAAGCTTCCGCTCTGCAGCGTTATGCCGTCCGTAACCCCGGTTTGTTTTGGTACGATGTACACCGGTGCGCAACCGGAGGTGCACGGTATTCAGAAGTATGAAAAGCCGGTTATAAAGATTGACACGCTCTTTGATGCGCTTATCCGTGCAGGTAAGAAGCCTGCGATTATTGCGGATAGTGAGTGCAGTCTCGGTAAAATTTATCTTGAGCGTGATATGGATTATTACATATGCGAGAATATGAATGAGGTAAACGCCGTTGCGGCAGAGGTTATGAAGCGTGATGAGCATGATTTCATTCTTGTTTACAACGGGAATTACGATTCTACAATGCACAAGACCGGTCCTGAGAGCACGGTCGCTCTCGGCGAGCTTCGCGCAAACGTCCGCACATTTGCAATGTTCTCGGAGCTCATTGAAAAGCACTGGGGAAAGCATAACACGCTTGTGGGATTTGCAATGGACCACGGCTGTCATGAAATTGACGGCGGATGCGGCTCTCACGGACTTGATATGGACGAGGATCTCAATATCGAACACTATTACAAGGCATATCCGAAGAAAGGATAACTGTACGAGAAGTTCGTCTGAAAGAAAAATCAGACTAAGCCACCGCTTGCTGTTTTTGTTAGCAAGCGGTGTTTTTGCGCCTCTTTGTTATTCTTATCACAAAGAAAAATATAAAATAGTGCGTTTCGACGAGATTTTCAGAATAAAATAAATAAAAATTTGTTGCCTTTCCTCCCTTGATAAAACGGGCAATATGTGTTATGATATAAGAGAACTCTTGTGGGGTTTTTTAAAAAACTAATGATGAAAAGGGGATAAGTTATATGGCAAGTACCTTCAGTGCCGCACCGGATGATAAGATTCCTTATGCTCCGATAGGTCTCATCACTCTTGATAGCTGCAGAGAGCTTGGCAGCCTTGTTGATGCAAATCTCGTTCAGCAGCGCCGCTACAATGTTGAAAACGGCAATGTTCCGCTTCACTTCCCGGCGTATCTTCGCGACAGCTATTGCATCGACCATGCAACTCCGCGTTTTGCATCGGGTGAAGGAAAGGCTGTGCTTAAGGAAACCGTCCGCGGATATGATATCTACATTCTTGCGGATATAAGCAACTACAGCTGTACATACAAAATGTACAATATGGAGTGCCACATGAGCCCGGACGATATTTTCCAGGATATTAAGCGTGTTATCGCCGCTATCGGAGGAAAGGCAAGACGTATAAACGTCATTATGCCGCTTCTCTATGAGAGCCGCCAGCACAGAAAAACAGGAAGAGAGTCTCTCGACTGCGCACTTGCGCTTCAGGAGCTTGAGCACCTCGGCGTTGAAAACATAATCACCTTTGATGCTCACGACCCGCGTGTACAGAACGCCATTCCGCTTATCGGTTTTGAAAATGTAAGACCTACATATCAGATTATAAAGGCACTTATCCGTTCAACTCCGGACATTCAGATTGACAAGGAGCATATGCTTGTTGTCAGCCCGGATGAAGGTGGTATGAGCAGAAGCCTTTACTTTGCAAGTATGCTCGGGCTTAATGTCGGTATGTTCTATAAGCGCCGCGATTACACAAAAATCGTGAACGGCAAGAACCCGATTATCAGCCACGAATTTCTTGGTGAAAGCGTTGAGGGCAAGGATGTTTTCATCCTCGACGATATGATTTCCTCCGGAGAGTCTGTTATCGACATCGCTTATGAGCTTAAGAAGCGCAAGGCAAAGAGAATTTTCGTCGGCGTAACTTTCGGTCTCTTTACTGAGGGTGCAAAGTCCTTCAATAAAGCATATGAGGACGGCGCGATAACGAAGGTATTCTCGACCAACCTCAATTACCGTACTGAGGAAATCCTTAATGCACCGTGGTATGAGAACGTTGATATGTCAAAGTTCCTTGCTCTTATTATGGACACAATGAACCATGACATTTCAATCACATCCCTTCTCAGCCCGGTTGACAAGATAAAGAAAATTCTTGAAGAACACAGAAAAGAAGTTCAGTAAATTTTTAGTCCGCAAGGACAAAACAATATAAAATTTTAAAGGAGCTGTTTTAAAATGGCAAAAGTAGTAACATTCGGCGAAATCATGCTCAGACTCAAATCCCCGGGTCTTGAGAGATTTTTCCAGTCCCCGGCATTTGAAGCAACCTTCGGCGGCGGTGAGGCAAACGTTGCTGTATCCCTTGCAAACTATGGCATGGATGCATCTTTCGTAACTGCTCTTCCGGCAAACGCAATCGGCGATGCCTGCGTTGCAGATGTTCGTTCCTTCGGCGTTGACACAAAGGACATCATCCGCACAAACGGCAGAATGGGTATCTACTACCTCGAAACAGGTGCAAACCAGCGTGCATCCAAGGTCGTTTATGACCGTGAGTTCTCCGCTATCGCACTTGCAAAGCCCGGCGATTTTGACTGGGAGAAGATTTTTGACGGTGCAACATGGTTCCACATCACAGGTATCACACCGGCTATTTCCGAGTCTGCTGCAGAGCTTGCTCTTGAGTCTGTAAAGGCTGCAAAGAAGCTCGGTGTTACCGTTTCCTGCGACTTTAACTTCCGCAAGAACCTCTGGAAGTACGGCAAGAGCGCACCGGAAGTTATGTGCGAGCTTGTTAAGTATGTTGATGTCGGTATTGCAAACGAGGAAGACTGCCAGAAGTCTCTCGGCATCACTGTTGATGTTAAGGTTGAGGACGGCGTTCTCGACACTGCAAAGTATGAGGCTCTTGCACGCAAGGTTCTTGCCGAGTATCCGGATATGAAGACTCTTGCTATCACTCTCCGTGAGTCCAAGAGCGCAGATACAAACGGCTGGTCTGCATGCCTCTGCGACAGAGATAACTTCTATCTCTCCAGAAAGTATATGATCACTGACATCGTTGACCGTGTCGGCGGTGGCGACTCCTTCTCCGGCGGTCTCATCTACGGTCTCAACAACTACGAGAACAAGGAAGATGCTCTCAACTTCGCTGTTGCTGCATCCTGCCTCAAGCACTCCATCATGGGTGACTACAACCGTGCAACTCTCGCAGAAGTAAAGGCTCTCATGGGCGGCGACGGTTCCGGCCGTGTTCAGAGATAATTACCTGCTTTTGAAAGGAAGTAAGTTTTAAAATGGCATACATTAATTTAAATGTTGATGCTCTCCGCAAGTATTGCGAAGATATATTCTGCAAGCGCGGATACAGCGCTGAAGACAGCAAGGCTATCACCGATGTTCTTCTCACTGCTGACCTTTACGGCATTGAGTCTCACGGTGTTCAGCGCCTTATCAGATACCACCTCGCCATTGAGGAAGGTTCAATAGTTCCGGATGTTAAGCCGGAAATTATTCACGAAACTCCGGTTTCCGCAGTTATCGACGCGCCGCGCTCTATGGGTCAGGTCGTAGCTAAGAAGGCTATGGAAATGGCTATTGAAAAAGCAAAGAAGACAGGCTTTGGCGTAGTTTGCGTAAAGGGCTCCAACCACTATGGCATTGCAGGCTACTACACAAAGATGGCTGCAGATGCGGATATGATCGGTATCAGCATGACAAACACAGAAGCTATTGCTATCCCGACTTACGGTAAGAAGGCAATGCTCGGAACAAGCCCGATTGCCGTCGCAATGCCGGCTGATCCGGTTGACTTCTGGTTTGATGCTGCTACAACGGTTATCACCCGTGGTAAGCTTGAGGTTTACAGAAAGAAAGAGCTTCCGCTTCCGCAGGGCTGGGTTGCAGACGAAAACGGTGCAGACTGTGACGATGCAAACCGCGTTCTCAAGAACATCATCGGAAAGCTCGGCGGCGGTATCTTCCCGCTTGGCGGCTTCGGTGAGGAAACAGGCTCCCACAAGGGCTATGGTCTCGGCATTATTGTTGAGCTCTTCACTGCTATCGCAACAGGCGGCACAACATCTCCGCACGTTAAGAACAGCGGTAACGCTGATACCTCCTTCTGCCTTATGGCTATTGATTACGGCATATTCGGCGATAAGAAGGAAATGAAGGCCCGTATGTCCAAGCTTCTTCAGGAGCTCCGCGAGAGCCCGAAGGCTGATGGCCACGACAGAATTTTCACCCACGGTGAAAAGGAAGTTGAGTCCAAGGCTCAGAAGCTCGTCGACGGTGTTCCGGTCAACGAAAAGACACTTCAGGAGCTCCGCGATATCGGTGCTTCTCAGGGTCTTAACTTCGACGACTACTTCACACTTTAATATAAGTACAACAAAAGCCTTTTCCGCTTGCCGGAAAAGGCTTTTTGCGTTGTGTTGAATTATGGCTGTAAACCGGTCCGGAATTTTTTAAAAAACACTTGCATCGTCCCTTAGGGGGCGGTGTACAATTACTGTAGCATGCAATATACGTATTTTACGTCTGAAGCGTGTTTCGGCCGCTGCTTATGCGGCACGGATCGCGCAGAAAATTGCCCGGATTGAAGGAGGAACAAATCGGAATGAAAAGGATTTTGGCAGTTTTTTTAACATTATGTATGCTGATGTGTATACTGCCGACAAATGTATTTGCGGCAACACAAATCAGCGGATCGGACATTCAGGTCAACGCACCTGTTGCAGGTGAAAAGCCGATTGCCTATGCTTCTCTGTATAATCAGAGCTTAGAAGCCGTAAAGGTACAATGGTCGGGTACGCTTGACGGGAACGGCTGTTTTATGGCAAACACATCGTATACGGTTACCGTTACGGTGAAAATCAAAGCCGGTCAGGACAAATACCTTGTAAACAAGGATGGCGGCTTCAGGATCAACAGAAAGAAAGCTGTGATGACAAGCCTTTCAGAAGATAAGCAGCAGGCGGTTATAAGCTACACCTTTGATAACGGCGCAGGCAGTGCATCGGTTTCCGCGCAGACAAACACAACGCCCTCTGCATCGACGGCTCCGGCGGCGACGGCTTTAAAGGATGCAAACTTCTATGTGGAAGCACCTTCACAGGGCGCAAAGCCGGCTGCTGTCGTTACCACGGACAGAAGCGATGTGTTTGACATTTCGGGCGTGAAATGGACGGGAGATTTTGACGGAAACGGCTGCTTTATTGCGAAGAATACATACAGGCTTCACTTTAACATCACCGTTAAGGACGGCGTGAACGTCACCATTCCGTCAAAAGGCGTTGAAAGCGTAAGAAACTATCGCATTAACGGAAGGCTTCTGACAACGGGAGCGGTTGTCGGCAACGGAAAGCAGCTGCAGACAGGCCTTAATTTCGAGGTTCAGCTTCCCAAAGAAGCGGTGGATATGGAATATGTTTATTCAAAGGCTCAGGCGGATGCGGACCTTACTACGGTTAATCCGAGATATGCGACGGAGATTACGGTAAACGAAGGCGAAACGCTGGATGACTATATAGATGCATTTAATTATGAGCAGAAGAATTCGGTCAAAAGGATTGTGCTTAACTACACCTATAACACAAGTAACGGCGATGATGAAAACGCACCGTTGACAAAGAATTCCCGGGATGCGGCGACGTTCATAAATCTTTATAACCTTGAAGAATTATGGCTTGGTCCCAACGTTGATGTGGCAGATTTCTTAAGCGATTATGCAACTGCACATGCAGGTTATGCACAGAAGAACACACATCTGCCGCTGACAGGCAGAAATTCCGAAACACAGAAGCTTACAATGTTTGTGTCGGATAAAACGCTTCCGAACGGCTTTACTGGAAACTGGAACAGAGTAAAAAGCGCTGCCGGCGCTGACGGCTATGTATACCGCGATACGGGACCCTTCAAAAGATTTAAGTCAAGACTGTATTCGGGCGATGTTCTGTCTGCCTTCAAAAAAGGTCCGTCTGCCGGTTATGAGTGGTGCACAAAGCACGATTACAGCGAAATCAATAACACTGCAGACCGCGTATACAGGATGCTGAGCTGTGCCGGGGCTACACTTTATTACTATTCCTGTGCAAAATGCGGAAAGTGCGAATACAACCCGAATCACGTTGGAAGGTCTCTTGCCAATCTTGCAGGCAATTATCATATGCTCGCAGATAAGAGCGACCATTACATTACGGAAAGAAATCTTTCAGACAAATATTTTATAGGTGTAAACTCACGCGGTGAAAGAGTTTATTGGAAATCCTGCGTAATGTGCGGCAAAACTCACGGCGAAGCTTTGTATGCGGGAGACACACCCGACAATGCCGAGTGGGAGCGCGAACAGGCAACCGTTAAAAAAGACAGTGCGAATGCCTTTGCAGTGAAAGCTGACAGATACGTTACCGCCAAAATGAGCCAGTGGGCACAAAATGAAGTTCAGTGGGCGTCGCAGAACGGAATTCTTGATTTAAGCCTTTTGGGCAAAGATTACACAAAGCCGATAACAAGACTTCAGTTTGCGTCAATCGCCGTTAAGCTTGCAGAGGTGCTGACAGGCAGAGCAATAGCCCCTGCAGAAACGGGAACATTTACGGATACCGATAATACATATGTTTTAAAAGCATATGCCTCAGGTATTACAAGCGGTACAAGCGCAACGACCTTTACCCCGAACGGCACGCTTACCCGTCAGCAGATGGCAACCTTTATCCACCGTGCGCTTATGTATGTAAGGGATAATACAAACATTCGCTATACAATTTACACACCGGAGCTTGAAAAATATACCGATAACAGGGCAATTGCCGACTGGGCAAGAACACCAATGGGCTTTATGAACGCACTCGGTCTTGTAAAGGGTGTTTCCGATACTGCAATTTCTCCCGATGGAAAGTGCACAATCGAACAGGCGGCAATTGTTGCAAACAGATCGGTAAATGCCGACCAGATTGGCTGGTATCAGAGTAATCCGGTAAAGGGCGATATCAGTACACTTAGCTTTGAAAACTATTTTTTCCATGCACCGGATGAACATGCACCGACTCAGGCGGACTACACAAACGGACAGCGTATATGGGTACACAGCCCCATATCGGGCTATCAGAAGGCATCGGAAAATCCGGATGTTGATTTGGATTCCATGTCTTCCTGCCGGCTTCCGACAACCTATCCATTCGCAGACTTTCCGATGTGGGTTCGGGCAGAGGACTTTAAACCCATCAAGGATTTAAAAGACGGCGATGAAGCGTATTTCAATAATCTTTACAATAAATAACAGGGGGTTTCATTATGAACATTATGAAGAAAATTTCGGCATTGCTGATAGTATGTATGCTGTCGATGATGCTGCCTGTTACGGTTTCTGCCGCAAAGGTCACCAAAGTGGTAATCACGGCTGTGGAGCCGGTTGTGGGGCAAACGCGCTCTTTTAGCGCAAGCGTTCCGGAAACTGCAAGCACCGAAATATATGAGGTGCATTGGACTGGCGAATTTGACAACGGCAAATTTATTCAGGGAAATGACTATACCATTACGGTCAAGCTGAAAATAAAAGAAAGCTCGTCAAACACCTTTGCTGCATCGGGTAGTATCAATGCAACCGTTAACGGAAACAAGGCAAATGTAACCACCGATACCATCCGCAAGCAGGAAATCAGCGTAAAGTACACATGGAAAAAGCTTGGCGGCGAAAAAGTCGACACTCCCGAGTCTCAGCTTAAAGCAAAGCTGAAGGAGCTTGCGGCGGCATATACTGCCACAAGCGCAACCGATGACAAGGAGTTGCTTGCGTATCTGCGGGGAAAGCTTCCGGGTGCCGAAATATGGTCTGCGGGCGGCAGCTACAGCTTTACAAGGAAAATGCCTTCCGAAACGAAAGACGGAAGCATTACCATGTCAGTCGGCATTACATATCAGGGAGTAACTCTTGATAAATGCAGCGTTACCGCTGTAATCCCCGCTACCTCAAAATCTCCCGACGCGGCAAATTTAAGTGCAGACAAGGCTCTTATGCAGGAGGCACTGAAGAACTTTGCCGTCACCGCCAAAACAACGGGCGAAGAGGTTTTGGCGGCTGTTAATGCCGCGGCAGCTCACGGCACAAAGGCTGTGTGGGACACCGATTATAAATATACCGCGCCGTCTGCAACCGTTCAGGGAAGTATCGTGGGAAGCATTATTATCACTCTCGGCAGTGCAAAGGATATTATCACCGCGCGTAAAACTCTGCCGATAGACGGCTCCGCAGCGGATGCGGCAATTGACGCAGATTTCAGCGCGCTTTCAAAAGCACTGCACAACGTTTCGGTAACCAACAAAACCACGCAGGAAGAACTGATAAAAACAGCGAACGCCGCTATAAAAAACGGCTCGAAGCTTACTTTTGCAGGCTTCACGAAAACAGACGCTACCTATGACGCGGAAGGCAAGATTGTCATTTTCTTTGAAATGGAGCTTGACGGCAAAACACGCAGTCCGCGTATTGAAATGAAAATTCCCAAGGTCAGAAGCTCAATGCCTTCGGAAATTTCCGTAACTAAGGATGAGTGGGAGGTCCTCCGCCTTACGAATATCGAGCGTTATAAAGAAGGACGTAATCCGGTTGCGATGGTTGCGCCGCTTCAGGATGCAGCTGATATCCGTGCCGAAGAGCTTGTTATCGACTACAGATGGGATCATCTGCGTCCCGACGGCTCCTCATGCTATACAGCCATTGATCCTTCATTTATTGTAGGCAGAGCGTTTTGTGAGAATGGTTTTAAGGGTGAAATGACCCCCGCTCAGGCGGTTGAGGGCTGGATGAACTCCTCCGGACACAGAGCGAATATACTTAATGCCGCTCACTGTTACCTGGGTACAGGAGTGCATGCTGTAGGCACTTATAAGTACTGGATTCAGATGTTTTCTGACGGAAGCGGAATAATAGATGCCCAGACAAGCACGGGCTCCGACAATTTTGCTACGGTTACAAATATGGAAAATGCTTATCTCATCTGCGCCACAGGCGATGGAGTTACGGCTTACGTACCTCTTGAAGCTGATTGTATGGCTAAAGACGGAAATAAGTACACAATGCATCTTAAAGGAAAATCCGTAACCGTAACCGTCGGTGCAGACAACTCCGGAAATGCATCCGGAAAGGGCTTTGCGGACGTATCTGCCGGTGCTTACTTTGCAGAGCCGGTAAGCTGGGCGGTCGGAAAGAGCATAACCAACGGAACGAGTGCAACGACGTTTTCTCCGAACAACACCTGCACACGTGCGCAGATTCTCACGTTCCTCTGGCGTGCGGCAGGAGAACCCAAGGTATCCGTTTCAAATCCGTTCGGTGACATAAAGGCATCCGATTACTATTACAATGCGGCGCTCTGGGCATACAGCAAGGGAATGGTTTCGGGTAAATCGTTTGCTCCGAACACCCCGTGCACACGTTCTGCAACCGTTGTATATCTCTGGAAGAATGCAGGCTCGCCGAAAGCATCGTACACCGGAAATTTTGCCGATGTATCGAAATCCTCCGATTACGCGTCGGCGGTAGCGTGGGCAGTGTCAAACAACATAACAACAGGCACATCGGCAACGACCTTCGCGCCTGCAACCACCTGCACGAGAGGCCAGATTGTAACCTTCCTCCATCGCACGGCATCAAAAGGCCTGATATAAAAATAAAAAAGGATAAGATATAACAAATCACGAACCGAATCCGGTTCGTGGTTTATCATTAAATAAAGAAATTATTTTTCAATCAGTGCGATTATCTGTGTGATAAATTTGCTTTTATCTTTATGCTGCGGCGGACCTTCAAGGTAAAGATTGCGGAATGTGCCGGAAAGCTTTATGCCGTTTTCCTCTGCATAAGAAGCAAGCCTTTTTCGCGCCTTCGGAATATCCTCGTATGCTCCATGATGAAAAAACGAAAGAGCCTTCAGATCGGGAAGATGTGTTATATATTCTCCTTCGCTTTCGGCGGGAACGGCAACGCAGTAGAAAATCTTTTCGGGGGCATCTGTCGAATGCTCGGTAAAATACATTCGTTTTGTTGTATCGGTTCCGTATTTTTTCATAGCTTCAAGAGCCGTGTCTCTTAAAAGAATTGTCTTGTCGGCAATTGAAATGGAATTATATGTACGGCAGTAAATTGTCTGCGGCTCAATGGAAATCTCCCTGATAATGCTGCCTTGCTTGTGTGTACGCTCTTTTAATTTTTCTATGGTCAGGTTAAGTTCATCCCTCATTTTTTCAAGTCTTGCTATCATAGGATGTAAATCGGATGAATTATTGAAGTAATCATGAATTTCATCGAGGGAAAGGCCTAAATTCTGGAAAACTCGGATTGTGCGGATTTGCGTGAAGGTATCAATGGTATAGTATCTGTTTCCAACGCTTCCTTCTTTTTTATCGGGGATTATGAGACCTTTTGCTTCATAACCCAATATTGTTTTTCTTGTAATTCCAACGGATTTTGCAATCTCACCGATGGAAAATAAATTCTTGTTATCCATACATCATCACCAATAAAAATGTTATTATCAATCTCCGGAAAATTACCTGCAGGAAACGCGAAACCGTCCCTGTAGGTATGATTGTGGCCATTATAACATATATTGTAATGAATTTCAAGCCTGAAACGTGAAACAGAAGCTGTGTACATAAAAAATCTTGATTTGTGTAGAAACTTCGTAACGTAAAGCTTAGTTTTGTACGATTTTAAGTATATCCAACCTGCAGGGGCGGCGAGATATCCGCTCCTGTTAAAATATATTTTTTTTCAATACGGTCTCTAAAACTTGCACTGCGGTGTTATAGTCAATCGGTTTAAATAAAAGTGCGGAAGTTATATTTTCATAATCCTGACGATATGCGTGTATGCTGATTATTTCGCTGATAAGCGAATTCATATCAACATTATCCTGAGCCGATAAACAGGGTTTATGTTCCTTGCGTTCTTCACGTACAGTTTTTACAAGATTTTTTAGTTCGTCATCAAGCTTAATTGTAGGGAGAAGCTTATATAAATCATAGATATGGCGGGAATGTCCCTGAATAGCGTTTGCCAGATAATAGTCCCCTAAGGCAAAAAGCTTATCAACAAAAGTTCTGTCAGCAGTTTGAACATTGAGAACAAACGGAGCTAAATCATAAAACTCAATAATATCGTTGTTTTTATTATTTAGCAGATAATTATAAACAAGGCTGTCGGCTTCCATCTTTGCGGTGGGATACGCTCTGAAAAACACAGCAGTTTCTATAATCAGATGTTGCTTTAAAAAGTTTGTGTCAAACTGTGTGGGATAATCAATAACATATTTGTTAAAATCACGGCGGCTACGGATGGATTCGGGTTCCGTCAAAGTAAGATTGCAATAATCAATTGCATCAACGATATGTGACTTTAATTTTTTACGTTTACTTTCTCCCGGTTTTGCATCTCCGATGATATTAAGGTCAATATCTTCCGAAAAACGGTCTATTATCTTATAACATTTAGAGAGCGATGTACCGCCTTTGAATACAATATCGGGATTACGCTTTGCTATTTCTTTTAGAATGAGAGTTACATAGTAGTCCTTTTCGATAATAGCTATCGGCAATTTACAGAAGTCTGCAGTATTAAAAATAACTTCTTCAAATAATTCCTTATTCTCATGCAAAAACATTAGCAAGCCCCATTTCATATATAGATTTGTATATCTTATCCGGGAATAACGGCAGATAATTATCGACATTTTCTTTTGTGATTGATTTACCGGAAATATAGCTGAAAAGTTTGTCTTTGGTTTCTTCTTTTGATAGTTCGGAATATGTTTCAATATCTTTCAAAAGTTCAAGAAACTGCAGAGTAAATACATTTTCTTCGGTAATCTCACATCTTGACTTTCTCACAATAAATGTGCGACCGTTATAATCAAGGCGTTTTATTGGGGTGCCTATTTCGTTAGTTATAATTTCCTGCACAAATGGCATCTGTGTAGATATACCGATTTTGTTAGCAAAAACATATCCGCTGTAATAACCCATAATTTTATCATTTCTGGAAATGTATTTTTTTTCCACAACGATTTCAGGCGGGATTGCAACACTGCCACCAAGCAATGATTTTTTAGGAATATAATATACCCCGTTTTCAAAGCGTGATAATTTACCGCCATCAGTTAAAAGCTTAAACTGTCTGCGTTTATTAACCTCAGACAAGCCAATATTAATGTCAGATGCGACGATTGGTTCTCCGGGGGAATAGTTTTCGTATATATATTTCCATAGCATGAATAACACCTCTCAATAACAGAAATGAAATCAATAGTTTAATTTCTGTTATTAGTATATCACAATATACGCTTTTTAGTCAATGTTTTTTATAAATTTGTTCTAAACAAAATTTTACACATCCATTTTTACAAAACCGTACTTTCAAATACACAAAACCCAACCTGCCGGGGCTGAGTATTATCCGCTCCTGCAAAATTTATTCAAAAAAATTTCAAAAAATATTCAAAAAAGGCTTGCATCGCACCTGCGGGTACGATGTATAATTATCTTAAAATAATGGCTTGGTGTGTTTTCAGGCCGAAAATGAAAGAAGGAATTAAAAATGAAAAGACTCATCAGCGTTCTTCTGTGCATATGCATGGCTATGACGCTAATCCCTGCTGCAGGTGCGGCGACCTCTACAGATATTGTCTGGGTTGGCGGCTTTGGTATGGGTGACGGTACAACTACCACCTATTATAAGAACGGAGGCACAGCCGGCTCGGAGAGCGAGTGGAATGCAAAGCTCTACGACGACAACGGCACACTGACGCTTATTATCAAAGACCTTGCGTACGAGGGTGCAAAGAACGGTGTTCGCGCAGAAACAAATCTTAAGATAGTGTTGGAGGGAAACAACAGTATCACTTCCACAAAGACACATACTCCCGGTATGCCAACCAATGAAGCTCACGGTATATATGCGAATACCGACTTTGAAATTATGGGGACAGATAATTCAACTTTGGTTGTCAGCAGTACCAATGCAAATGCTATTATGGCATATAACCCATATGGATATAATTATAATGAGTCAATCACAATTACCAATGCAGACATTACCGCAACCGCAGGCGATGTAGGTATCGTAGCTTCCGAGTCGCTGACTATAAGTGGATCGGTTATCAAGGCAACGGGAGTAAACCACGGTTTACAAGGCGGTGGCTTCGGAAGTAGCCCGTATACCAACATCACTGTTACGGACAGTACCATTACAGCAACTGCCACCGGAAATGACGGTGCTGCATTCAAATCCGCTCCGGTAGTAACTGAAGATTACCAGTGGCGCAGTGCAGTCGATGGCGAGTGGACGGCTTATGCAAGCAATGATGCTGACTTTGCTGCTGCAAAGTATATAGAGTTCAAACCCGGTTCTCCCGTCTCTGTCGAGCTTGAGGATATTGAGTTTACTCATGCTTATGACGCTCAGAGAAACCCGACATTCCCGGCAAAGGATGATACGATATCCCTCAGTTCCTTGGATTATCCGTTGGATGCCGACGGTAGTCGTATGCAAACAAATGAGGGTGAGTGGACGCTTACTGACGTCGGTGCTTATTACTTTATAAAGGATACTGCGTCTGAAGATCTTAAAGATATAATCGAAGGAATTGCAGATAACTACACCGGAATTAATACCGATGAAATTATCATTCACGAGCTTAAAGACGGTGATACGCATATTGCATATGGTGTGGTCGTAGCCTTTGATGCTGAAGAACAGCGTGCTTTTTATCTTGGTGATACTTGGAGCAACGGAGCTGGATATTTGCTTGCTATGGGAGCGCAGAATGATACAACAACTATGACAGCAACTATGGTTCCGACTGACTTTATAGATGTGGCGGAGTACAAGATTGAGATCGACAAATTCGCTACATACACATTTACCGAAGCTTCCTCCGGCTATGAAGCGCAGACTCCGGTTACGGTAACCGTAAGCAACACAGGAACTGCTGCAACAGGCGAGTTGAATGTATCGCTTTCCGGAGAAGATGCAGAAAGCTTTGAACTGAGTGCGACTACTATTGACAATATCGAAGTAAACGGCGAAGCAACATTTACAGTTGTTCCAAAGGAAGACCTTGCGGTCACAACGCATACCGCAACTGTTTCTGTCGGCAGCGGCACCATAATTCCCAAGAGCTTTAATGTAAGCTTCTCTGTAATCGCAGGCGAAGAAGGAGAAGAAGGAGAAGAAGGAGAACAGCCGTCCGGAAACAGACACTACGGCGGACTTGAGGCAGGCGGAGATACATCAAGAACAGGTGCAGATAATCTCGGCTCACAGTATAAGGATGAAGACGAGCCTGAGACCGAGACCAAGCCGGTTACACCGCCGGATGACGGTGTATGCGACGGTTCTGCGGCTGACAACTGCCCGGCGGCAAACTTTGCTGACCTTAACACAGGCGCATGGTATCACGCAGATGTTGACTATGCAATTGAAAAGGGGCTCTTCAACGGAACCTCCAACACTGCATTCTCACCCAACGGAAAGCTTACGCGCGCAATGCTTGTTGCTGTGCTTTACCGCGCAGAGGGCTCACCCGCAACAAACAAGAGCATCCCGTTTGCTGATGTTGATATGGGCGCATACTATGCAAATGCTGTCATCTGGGCACAGCAGAACCGCATTGTAACGGGCGTTTCCGAAACTAACTTTGCTCCGGATGAGTATATCACACGTGAGCAGATTGCAACAATCCTTTTCCGCTATGCTTCCTACAAGGGAAGAAACGTAGACGTTAATGACGAAGCTCTCAGCTTTGCAGATGCAGCCTCCGTTTCGGATTATGCTCTCGCAGCAATGACCTGGAATATCAAGAACGGTTTTGTTCAGGGCAGAAGCGGAAATATGCTTGCTCCGCGCGAAAGTGCAACAAGAGCAGAAGCAGCAGCGCTTCTCCACAGATTTCTCGAAGCAAAGTAAACCCTGTACATAAATCAGGTTTTATGATGAGCTGAAATATAAAAGTGGGTGCCGTTCACCCGGCACCCATAAACAATTTTTGGAGGGAATAGAAAATGACAAAAAGAATTTTAAGCGCGCTCCTTTGCGTTTGTGTATTTGCAGCGCTTCTTTCCGGTATCGCATTCGGTGCAGCAACGAACATCAAGGTCACATCGGCAGGCTACTTCAACAACGGCGACGTAAAGAATCTCAGCATCGATTTTGGCTGGGATACGGCATCCGCAGCAAGCCGTCTCACGATCATGACAAACCGTCTGCGTTCCGAGGGAGAGGAAGGAACCGATAAGTATTACGGTGACTTCACAGACCTAGGATACTACGGCAGAGCCTTCTCATCATGGGATGAAGTTACTGCACAGGCAGGCAAGTTCGGTATGCTTCTTGCAACAGACGAGCATAAGATGACTTACGGCAAAACAAATTCGCTCACTCTTTACTTCGAAGAGGGCGATATCCCGATGAACGTAAACAGGACCTACTATGTATATCTCTGGACATACTACGGCGGTCACTATTATCCGGATAACCTCTTTATGGTGCTTCAGGTAAAGAACGGCGAGTTTAAATTTGCTCCGGCAAAGGGACGCAACGATTACGGCAGCTTCACACTCCTTAAGGGCGGCGTGGCAACAACTCCGGAATTCAAGGACGTCAAGAAGTCAGACTATTTCTTCGAGCCGGTAAACTGGGCAGTACAGAAGGCAATCACCAACGGAACATCCAACACAGCATTCTCTCCGAATGCAACATGCACACGCGCGCAGATCCTCACATTCCTCTGGCGTGCGGCGGGTTCTCCGGAGCCGACAGGCACAAATCCGTATAAGGATGTTAAGACAAGTGACTATTTCTATAAGGTAGCTCTTTGGGCAAAGGAAAAGGGCATCTACAATCCGGGCGGCACAACCTTCGGTCCGAACGCACAGTGCACACGCGCTTCGACCGTTGAGTATTTCTGGCGTTTTGCAGGCGCACCTTCCGCTACCCGCGTTCCGTTCTCGGATGTGGCACAGTCAAGCACGCTTGATAAAGCTGTTTCATGGGCTGTAAGAAAGGGTATCACAAACGGCACCGGCGGCACGGCGTTCTCTCCGAACACCACCTGCACACGTGCGCAGATTGTTACCTTCCTTCACCGTTACTATGTTACTGCGCTTGACAACTCCCAGCTTATCACAGACCTTATAAACGCTGCAACACGCACGGTAACAAGCATGACGCTTGACCCGAATCCGCCCGAGGATTACAGAAAGCAGCCGGACTGGTACGGAACTCTCACACCTCCCGCAAAGATGAGCGACGAGCGCCTTCTTGCAGAGTATGAGAACATCCAGAAGGTAATTGAAGATTTCCGCAGCCGCGACATTTATATGAGTGACGGACCTTACTCCCGCGAGCTTGATTTGTGGTCGGAAGTAAGCCGCCGCAGACTGGATAGATAAAAAATCCCCAAAACAGGTTTAAGGCGATGCCTTGAACCTGTTTTTTTGTGCATAAATTTACAAGTTCTGCTGCAACGCCAAATCTTGATTATCAGAAGTGTTTGTGTTATAATTTAAATAATAGAATTCAAGGAGAGATAATGATGGACACAAAGCGTATTTGCAGTTTGATTGAAGAAAGAAAGGAAGAACTTTTTGAACTTCTTAGCAGTCTTGTCAGAATAAATTCCGAGAATTTCAGCACAGGCGGGAATGAAGAGGAATGTGCGAAGTATATCGATAAGCTTTGCCGTGAGCTTGGGTTGGAAAGCGATGTTTATTCTCCGATGGAACTTCCTGGTTTTTCCGAGCATCCGGATTACATTGCGGGGCATAATCTTGAAAACCGCCCGAATGTCGTTGCGCGATGGCAGGGCGAAGAAAACGTTGATGAGCTTATGCTTATGGCGCATACGGACACCGTTGTTATAGGTGACCTTGAAAACTGGGAGATGGATCCTCTTTCGGGAGAAGTTCGCGACGGCAAGATTTTCGGCAGAGGGGCATGTGATGACAAGTATGGAATTGCGGCAGCCTTGTTTATAATAAAGCTCTTGAAGGAAGAAGGATTTGTTCCGAAAAGGAATTTGCTTTTTGCCGGATACTGCGATGAAGAGCGCGGCGGTTCCCACGGCGCAATGGCTGCTGTTATGAAATACCCGTGCAAGCGCATTGTAAATATGGACGGAAGAGATCAGATATGGCATTGCGGCTCCGGTGGCGGAGAGCTGAAATATCTGTTCCATACAAAGGACACGGTTGACAGCGCTCTTGCTGCGGCAAAGGCACTTCCGACGGTGCTTGAAGAGATGGAGAGATTTGCAGATGCACGCAAAAAAGAGCTTGAGGCCAACCCGTATTATGCGGGAACAATTATTCCGCAGACATCTCTGCGTTATATGGGCGTCCGCGCGGGAAATCACGGTGCAGACCTCGGTAAGGGTGAGGTTCACTTTGTGTTTTATACAGACAAGACTAAAGACGAAATTTATGCTGAGCTTCACGAAATTGAAGCTATCCTGACAGAACGCCTTGCCCCGCTTGGCATTGTCGGTGACGGATTTGTGCCTGAAACCAGATTTTTTCACTATGTACATACCGAGCCGGACAGCGAGGATATTAAGAATATGCTTGCGGCATCGCGAGATGTGCGCGGTATTGAACCAATAGTTTGCGGCTCGTGCCTTTCCGATCTCTCTGTAATTTCAAAATACGGAAGCAGCCGTGCATTTGCGTTCGGAGCGGGACGTGATTTCAGCAAAAAAGGCGGCGCACATCAGCCCAACGAATATATAGAGTGCGATAAGCTTGTGGAGTATACAAAGATTATTGCGGCATATGTTATCCGCACATTGGGGTAAGGAAATGAAATCTAATTTACATACTCACACAACCTACTGTGATGGAAAGAATAATCCGGAAGATATTGTTCTTTCTGCGATAAAGCACGGATTTGATTCAATCGGCTTTTCCGGGCACGGATACACGGATTTTGATCCCTCATACTGTATGAAGGATACAGACGGATATATTCGCGAAATAAAAGCTCTCCGTGAAAAGTACAAGAAGGATATCTGCATATATCTCGGCATTGAAGAAGATGCTTTTTGCCTTACGGACAGAGAAAAATTTGACTATATAATCGGCTCGTGCCATTACATCTGCAAGGATGGAAGGTATTATCCGGTTGATTCAAACATCGAATGTATGAAAGCGTGCATTTCGGCATTCGGCGGGGATGTGCTGAAGCTTGCCGAGGTATATTATTCATCGTTTTGTAAGTACATATTAAGCCGTAAGCCGGATGTTATAGGCCATTTCGACCTCATAACGAAGTTTGATGAGGCAGAACCGGCGATTTTCCTTAACAATGCAGAATATATAAAGATTGCAACCGGATATATAAAAAAAGCGGCGCAGGCGGGTTCTCTTTTTGAGGTAAACACCGGTGCAATTGCGCGCGGGTATCGGAAAACTCCGTATCCGCAGCAGGAGCTTCTTTATACGCTTTTAAAGCTTGATGCAGGAGTTGTGCTGTCGTCGGACAGCCATAGCGCAGACACGCTTGACTTCGCGTTCCCGGAAGCAAAAGCTTTGTTACGCGACATAGGCTTTAGGTATACATATGTGTTGCAGAATAATGAGTTTGTGAAAGACTGTTTATAAGAAAAGAGGCTTGGAACGTGGCAAATTTCAAAACGAATACAATGCGGATACTTGATTCCGCTAAGGTAAACTACAAGGTTTATACATATGAGAGTGACGGGGATTTTGACGGGCAGTCCGTTGCACGGAAAATCGGTGTGGATGAGAACTGTGTTTTCAAAACGCTTGTTACCGTTGCTCCGTCGAAAAATCACTATGTCTTTGTTGTGCCGGTTAATCGTGAGCTTGACTTAAAGGCGTGCGCGCGTGCGGTCGGTGAAAAGGCGGTTGAGATGATTGCCGTAAAGGATATCAATAAGGTGACCGGTTATATACGTGGCGGGTGCTCGCCGATAGGAATGAAAAAGCAGTATGTAACGGTGGTTGACAGCGCGTGCCTGTCTCTTGAGAAAATGGTGTTCAGCGCAGGAAAAATAGGCTATCAGGTGGAGCTTGCACCGTCTGATTTGCTTTCCGTAACCGGAGCAAAAACCGACAATGTTGCAAGATAGGAAGGAAGATGAATATGAGAAAAAAGCTTCAGGATAAGATGTTTGAGGTAAGCTATTTATTTGAGCTGCTTATATCGGTAATAGTCGGGGTGGCGATACTTATTTTTGCCATTCGGCTTGTTGTTGATATGTTTGATATGTCCCTGTATTCAAAGGGGGCTGCGGCTCTTGTCACAGTGCTGGACGATGCAATAATTCTTGCAATCGGCGCCGAGCTTATAAAAATGCTTTGTAAGCACACTCCGGAAACGATCATCGAGGTGCTTGCTTTCGCTCTTGCGCGTCAGCTTATTGTAGGACATGCCGCGCCGTGGGAAAATCTCATAACGGTGTTGGCTATTGCAGTTCTCTTTGCAGTAAGAAGATTTTTGCTGAATCGTCACGATATGGTTGAAACTCCCGACGGGCTTGTGGAGATTGATGAAAAAGAAGAAGTGCCGGATGTAATACCGTTTTGATGAGAGGAAAACACTATGAAAATTGTAATTCTTGATAAAAACACCGTCACTAACGGAGATTTGTCATTTGCGCCGATTGAGGCTCTTGGTGAGGTTGCGGCATATGATGCAATGGCGCATGAAAAGCTGGCGGATGCCATTGGTGATGCGGATGCTGTTATATGCAATAAAGCAGTGCTGAGCCGCGATGTGATAGAAAACTGCCCGAAGCTAAAATACATCGGTCTGTTTGCAACGGGATATAACAATATAGATATCGCATATGCACGTGAGCGAGGTATTGCGGTGTGCAATGTTCCGGGATATTCAACGCAGTCTGTTGCACAGCACACCTTTGCATTTATTCTTGCCCTTGCGGGAAGCACATGTGAATATACCGAGTCAACCCGCAACGACGGTTGGATAAAATCACACACTTTTTCGTACTTCCCGTTCCCGCTCATTGAGCTTTCGGGGAAAACGCTCGGTATTTTCGGGTACGGAAGCATCGGGCGTGAGGTCGCAAAAATCGGTCGTGCGTTTAATATGAATATAATTGTAAATACGCGCTCGCCGGAAAAAGTGACGGATGCGGAGGTGGTTGCGCGTGATGAGCTTTTTGCGCGTTCGGATTTTCTAACTCTCCATGCTCCGCTCACTCCGGAGACGGAAAAAATGGTCAACGAAAAAACGCTGTCGCTTATGAAAAAGACAGCATTTCTGATAAACACCTCTCGCGGAGGTGCAATTGATGAAGAGGCACTTGCCGGGGCACTTAATCGTGGTCAGATTGCCGGCGCGGGACTCGATGTTCTCACCGTTGAGCCGATGGCATCGGACAATCCGCTCAAATCTGCGAAAAATTGCCTTATCACTCCGCATATTGCATGGGCGCCGTTTGAGACACGCGTCCGCCTTATCGACCGCGTAGCGGAAAATTTGGCGGCATTTGCATCCGGTAACCCAATAAATGTGGTCAATAAATAAAAGGAGAACTCAAAAATGCAACAGACAGAAATTTTTGTAAAATCAAGCATTGACGGAACTATGCAGCCGTCGCTGTTCTATAAGTCGCCGAACAAAGGAAGACCGCTTCTTGTTGTACTTCATACATGGAGCTATGACCGATTCAATCAGCTGGGGATGGTTCCGTATGCGGAAAAGTATGATTTCAATCTGCTTCTTCCGGAGTTCCGCGGCGCAAACCTTGTATCAAATGAGCACAAAACAGATGCGTGCGGCTCGCTTCTTGCAAAGCAGGACATCAAGGATGCCGTTGAATACATAAAGGAAAACGAGGATATAGATTCGGATAACATATTTCTTCTCGGTAACAGCGGCGGAGGGCATATGACACTGCTTATGGCGGGATATTGCCCAGAGCTTTTTAAATGCATGTGTGCATATGTTCCGATAACGGACCTCACAAAATGGGTGAACGAAAACCCGAGGTATACAGAGCATATTCTTGCCTGCTGCAGCAACAGCGAAGAAGAGATGCTTAAACGCTCTCCCGTGACGTATATCGACAAGATTGCAACAGCAAATCTTAAAATTTGTCACGGCAAATTTGACCCGTCCGTTCCGGTTACGCAGAGTATTGATTTTTTCAATATGCTTATGAAAAAATATCCCAAAAGCCGCGTGTTCCTCGATATCTTCGATGGAGGCCACGAGCTTGACCGCGAGCAGGCAATGTACTGGATTATGTCTCAATACGTCGGCGTAGAAAAGGTTAAAGTAACGGGATAGAAGAGAAAAATATATCAGGCAGAAGCAAAACGCTTCTGCCTGTGTGTTATTTCTGGAATTCTTCAATGTTTTTTGCTATGCTGTGGCGTATGGGCTTCCATTCGATCTTCTTAAACAGTGCCGCAATGGAAATCGGAATATACGTAAAAATGAATATCGGGAAGGTGAAGGTGTAGAGAATCTTCTTCCCGGCACTTGCGTTTATCTTATGCCACTCAGTTATTGTGGTGATAAGTCCGAAGAAATACAGAATAGCATAGAAATTAAACAGCGTCATAAATAATGCTATTGCCGCTGTTATGGCAATAAGCTTCATTTCCGGAAGATTGAACATTGCATATACCGCAACGGATGCGTTTATCACGGCACCGATAAGCGTAAGCATCATTGCAGGCATTATCGTCATAAGCATGTCGTAAGATGCAAAGCTCCGATTTTTGAAAATGGACTTAAAGAGCTTGCTGCCATATGCTGCAAAGACCTGGAAAAAGCCTTTTGCCCAGCGAATGCGCTGATTCCATGAATCGCGGAAGGTATACGGCTGCTCGTCATAGAGCATGGCATCTGCCGCATAGCCGATTTTTTCGTTTTTGATAACGCTGTCGATTGAAAATTCAATATCCTCGGTGAGAAGATAATACTGCCAACCGCGGTTTTTCTCAATGATCTCGCGGGAAACGAGAAAACCTGTGCCGGAAATTGCACAGCTCGTGCCGAGGATCATACGCGATGAATTAATGTATTTTGCCTCACGAAGGAACCAGAGTGAGGAACCTGCGGAAATCCAATTTGTATCATAGTTTTTTGAATTGCGGTAGCTTGTTACAATTTTATATCCGGAGGAGAAAACCTTGTTCATCTCCGAAACATAGTTTTCATCAAGAAGATTATCTGCATCAAAAACGAAGAAACCGTCATACTGCGAAAACTTTCCGGCTTCAACAAGCTTTTTAAAACCGAAGTTAAGTGCGTAACCCTTGCCGATGTGGGTTTTGCTTTCTCTGCAGAAAACCGTGGCACCGGCACCTTTTGCAATCTCGGCAGTATCGTCGGTGCAGTTGTCGGCGATAACGTAGATATCGCAAAGCTCGCGCGGGTATTTTTGCTTTTTTATGCTTTCAATAAGCTGGGAGATAACCGTCCTTTCATTTCTTGCTGCAATGAGAACTGCATATTTGTGGCTTTTGTCGGATGTGAATTTTTTTTGTTTCCCTAAGAGCGAAACAAAAACATAAACAAGCTGATAAGAATAAAGCACGGTGAAGAAGATAAAAAGAAGTAAATTTACACTGTCTAAAAAAGAACGCAAAAACCGTCCCTCCCTATAATGTCTTTACAAGCCTATATATTATACCTCTATAATATAAAAAAAGCAAGTAAAATATGTAATAAAAGTTTTAAACATATAACATCTGTCCGTTTAATAAAATTAAATGAAAGAGGTGTTTTTGTTATGTCAAAGCAGAGCTTAATTGTGCGAGCTGCGGATTTGTTTGATGTTCCTGCCGATGTACGCGGAGGACTTATGCATATTGAAATGACGGGAAACCGCGAAGTGTATGTCGAAAACCACAAGGGGATTTTGGAGCTCTCGGAAAATGAGGTGCGCCTTAATATGGGCAAAGGAATCGTGAAAGTTACAGGTGCGGATATAGTCGTTCTTGCGATGAATGCCGATGAAATCAGGCTTTCTGGAATAATCGGAAGCGTGAGCTTTGAGGCTTAAAAAGAGGGGGGAGAAAAGGTGCAGAATGTGATAAACTTTTTTTGCGGAAATGTACAGGTCGAGGTGAATTGCTCATATCCCGAGCGCTTTTTCAACCTATGTGCGCAGAAGGATATAGAGTTTTGGGATATGCAGACGATAGAGATAGGTGTGTTTCGTATACGTATGTCCGTTTCTGACTTTAAAAAGCTGCCGCAGGTTGTGCGCCGCGCAATGTGCCGCGTACACATAATTGAAAGGCGCGGATTGCCGTTTTTTACATACCGTTTCAGGAAAAGAACGGCGCTTATTTCCGGATGCGCAGTGTTTTGCCTGATTGCATGGGTGTTCACAAACTTCGTGTGGGTGATAAACATAGATGGCTTTCCGGAGCTTGATGCGGTAAAGCTTCGGGGTTCTCTTGCGGATGCAGGGTTATCCGTTGGAAGCTATGTGCCGTCGGTTAATATATCGGAGCTTCGAAACAGTGTGCTTATTGATATGCCGGAGCTTGCGTATGTGTCTGTCAATTTCAGCGGTTCCCATGCCAATGTTACGGCAAGAAAGCGTATTTCTCCGCCGGAAGTACTTGCAAAAGAAATTCCATGTGATATAATAGCAGATAAAGATGGCGTTGTATGTGACATTACCGTTAAAACAGGAACGCCGGAGGTTGTCCGGGGTGACACGGTTATAAAGGGGCAGATTCTTGCAAGCGGGTATATGACCGGGCGCGCAGGAAGCACGATTCTGACACATGCAGATGCGGAAATAAGCTTGCGCACATGGAGAAAAAAGAGCGCGCGGATGCAGAAAAGTTATGAGGAAAAGGTGTATACAGGCAACGAAAAGGAGCTGTATACAATAATTTTATGCGGAAAGAGAATAAAATTATATATAAACAGTGGATTTTCATATGCAAAGTGTGATAAAATAATAGAAAAGACAGACCTTGTGCTTTTTGACGGAGTTACGCTTCCGATTTCATTGGAGAGGGCAAAGTGCCGTGAGTACAAAACGGAGACGGTGCGAATGTCTACTGAAACCGCTTATGATACGCTGGGAGAGGGGCTGCATCTCGCGCTTGATATTCCGGAGAGCAGCGAGGTTGTGAACGCAGAACTCCGTACATCCGAGGACGAGACCTTTGCGTATGCATCCATAATTGCGGAGTGCATTGAAAAGACAGGAGAAGAAAGAGAAATTCTGAGGTGATTTAAAACAACATGGTAGAACGAACGATAAACATAGAAAGACTCGAGCAGATGACCGATATTTTCGGTTCATTTGACGAAAACATAGGGATTTTAGAACGTGAGCTCGGTGTAACGGTATTAAACCGAAATACAGAGCTTAAGGTTGTCGGCGACGAGGAGCGTGCAGACCGCGCGGTTAGAGTTATCGAAAGCCTGCTTGTGCTTTCTTCGCGCGGTGAGGGGATAAACGAACAGAATATCCGGTATGCGATCGGACTTGTTGAGGAAAATAAAGAGGAACAGATAGCGGAGCTTTCGCGTGATGTTATCTGCATCACGGTGAAAGGAAAGCCGATAAAGCCGAAAACAATCGGTCAGCGCGATTATATCAATGCAATACAGAACAACACGGTAACCCTTGGTGTCGGCCCTGCGGGTACGGGAAAGACGTATCTTGCAGTTGCGGCGGCGGTGAAGGCTTTCCGCGAAAAGAAGGTAAACCGGATAATCCTCACCCGTCCCGCGATTGAAGCAGGGGAGAAACTCGGATTTCTGCCCGGAGATTTGCAGAGCAAGGTTGACCCGTATCTCCGTCCGCTGTATGACGGCTTATATGATATGATAGGTCCTGAGGCGTTCCAACGGTATATGGAGCGCGGAACAATTGAGGTTGCGCCGCTTGCGTATATGCGCGGAAGAACGCTTGACGATTCGTTCATTATTCTTGACGAAGCGCAGAATACTACGCCGGAGCAGATGAAAATGTTCTTAACCCGTCTCGGATTCAATTCAAAGGCGGTAATCACCGGTGATATAACGCAGATAGACTTACCGGACGGCAAAAGCTCGGGGCTTCGCGATGCGATGCGCGTGCTTGACGGGATTGAAGACGTTGCGATGTGTATGCTTTCATCAAAGGACGTTGTGCGCCATGTGCTTGTCCAGAGAATAATAAATGCGTATGAAAAGCGCGATCGCGAAAGAGAAAAGAAGTTACAACAGATAAGGAAGGATAATAAAAATGGCAGAGCATAGTATAACGGTTGTTTCAGATACACCGAACGAAGAGCTTGAGGCTCTTATAACTCGCGTTGTAAACGGTACGCTTGATGCAGAGAATGTTGAGCAGAACTGTGACGTCTGCGTTATGATAACGGATGATGAAAATATCCACGAGCTGAACCTTGAGCATCGCGGCGTAGACCGCCCGACCGATGTACTCTCTTTTCCGATGCTTGAGCTTACGCCCGGACAGAAAATAGAGGTAAACCCGCTTGAGATTGATGAATCTACCGGAGCGGTAATGCTCGGTGATATCGTAATTTCTGTAGACCGTGCAAAAGCACAGGCGCAGGAGTACGGCCACAGTGAGGAGCGGGAATTTGCGTTTCTTACGGCTCACGGAATGCTCCACCTTCTCGGATATGACCACGAGAAGGGCGAGGAGGACGAAAAGCTTCACTTCTCACGTCAGGAAGAAATTCTTTCGGGGCTTGGTATCGGGAGATAAAGCGGGAAATGAATTTTCTGCAGATAAGAGATAAGGAATGATTGCACATATGAAGCAGGAGTTAAAAAAGCTTGGGAAGAGCTTTAAAGACGCAGCACAAGGGGTCAAAACCGTAACGCGGCACGAGCGCAATTTCAGAATACATATAGTTATGATGCTCTACGTCATTTTCTTTTCGGTAATCGGACGTGCAGAAAAGGGTGATGTTGCGTGCTTTGTGCTTTGCTTTGGCATTATGCTTGCGGCAGAGCTCATAAACACGGCGCTTGAGCTTTTGTGCGATGAGGTTACGGAGCAGTACAGCGAGAGAATCCGCGACGTGAAAGACATTGCGGCAGGAGCGGTGCTTGTGTCGGCAATTGCTTCGGCAATTGTCGGATTGATGACGTTTTTAAGCCCTGCAGTGTTTGGCAGCGTTATGACGTGTTTTGCGGAGAACTTGTGGATATTAGCGGCGTTTATCCTGTCGATTCCGCTTGCGGTTTTATTTATTTTCAGAAGAGGAAAGAAATGAAAAAAGGGAATATACATACAGTAGAGATAACCGCGTATACCTCCGAGGGCGCGGGAATTGCCCGCATAGACGGTATGGCGGTTTTTGTACCTCTCACGCTTCGCGGTGAGGTGTGTGAAATAATGATACTTAAAGTCGAAAAAAGCTTTGCTTATGCAAAGCTTATTCGTGTTATAGAGCCGTCGCCCGAGCGGAGGGAAAGTGCGTGTAAATATTATCCGAAATGCGGCGGATGCACAATGTGGCATATGTCGTATGCGGAAGAGCTTCGCGTAAAGGAAGAACACGTGCGCTCGTGTATAGAGCGTATCGCAAAGGTTGATACGCCGGTGCTTCCGATAATCGGCGCGGATGGTGTGAAGAGATACCGTAATAAAGCGCAGTTTCCGGTGGGAAAAGATGCAACAAGCGGATTTTACCGTCCGCGAAGCCACGATATTGTCCCCTCGGAAAGCTGCCTTATCCAGAGTGAGGTCGCAGATGAAATCCGTGCCGCAGTCCATGAGTGGCAGAAAATGTGCAACATTTCGTCATACGATGAAAAGAGCGGGAAGGGAGTCCTTCGCCACATTTATGTGCGCAACGGAAAAGGCGGTGCGTTGCTGTGCCTTGTTATGACCGAAAAGCTGAAAGATAAGGACAAGCTTATTGAAATAATAACGAAAAAATGCCCGGAAGTATGCGGAATAGTGCTGAATATCAATAAGCAGAAAACAAATGTCATTCTCGGAAATAAATATATAACGCTGTGGGGAGAATCAACGCTTTCCGATAAGCTTTGCGAAAGCGAGTTTTCGATCTCACCTGCTGCTTTTTATCAGGTGAACCACGCGCAGACGGAAAAGCTTTATGACATTGCAACAATGCTTGCGCTCTCAAGCGGCGCAAAAACGGCGCTTGATCTTTATTGCGGAATAGGAACTATAACGTTGAAGCTTGCAAAAGCTATGGAGCGAGTAATCGGCGTTGAGGTAGTTCCGCAGGCGATAGAGGATGCAAAGAAAAATGCAGAGCTAAATGGAATAGGAAATGCAGAGCTTATCTGCGCAGATGCAGGTGAAGCGGCGCAGATGCTTGCCGCGCGCGGTGAAAAGCCTGATGCGATAGTGGTTGACCCTCCGCGCAAAGGTCTTTCACCCGAGGTTATAACAGAAATAAAGAGGATGAATCCCGAGACCGTGGTGTACGTTTCCTGCGATCCGGCAACGCTTGCAAGAGATCTGAAAATCTTCGAAGAAGATAAAAGCTATGCGGCAATTTCCGTTCAACCCGTAGATATGTTCCCAAGGACAAAACACGTAGAAACTGTCGTGTTGCTACGTCGGAAAATATAATTAAAGTGAGGAATAAAAAATGAACAACAAGAATAACATATTCATAATGGGTGACAGTTATTCAACATATGAGGGATATATTCCGGAAGGTTATCTCTTTTATTACAGCGACGGAAGAAAAGACAGCCCGATTGTCAAAGGCGTGGAGAAAACCTGGTGGAAGATATTCTCAAATAAAAATGCTCTCAACATAGTATTCAACGACAGCTTTTCGGGTTCGACAATATGTAATACGGTAAGAGAATCTCTTTCTGTTGAATCGTCTTTTGTAAACAGGATTGATAAATATATATCGGGGAAATTTTTTATTGAAAATAAAATAGACACGATGTTTATATTCGGCGGCACAAATGATTCATGGATAGATGCACCTGTAGGAAAGCTTAAGTATTCGGATTGGACTGCTGAGGATTTAAAGTGCGTATTGCCCGCGTTTTGTTATTTAATTGACAGAGCAAAGAAAACAGTTGAGGATGTAATTGTTATCATAAACACTGATTTGAAACAAGAAATCACCACGGGTTTTGTAGAAGCTTGTGAAAAAAATGAAATTAAGTATTTGTGTCTTAAAGAAATAGACAAGGAAAATGGTCATCCTACAGAGTTGGGAATGAAACAAATCTCCGAACAAGTTACGGAGTGCTTCTGCAAAAGTAAAACAATATGAAGCTTTATTTTGCCCCGCTTGAGGGGATAACGACATACACATACAGAAACACGCACGCGGAATTTTTCGGCGGCGTGGATACATACTTTTCGCCGTTTATCAACCCGAGTGAGCAGGAAAAGGTAAGCCGTAAAGGGATGCGCGATATCCTGCCTGAGAATAACCGGGTGGAGAGCTTGCGTGTGCAGGTGCTGACGAGCAATGCGCAGTCTTTTCTCAAATTCTGCGAAAAAATAAAACCTCTCGGTTACAGTGAGGTAGATATAAATATCGGCTGTCCTGCGGGAACGGTTGTGCGGAAAGGGCGCGGCTCAGGATTTTTGCAGTTTCCGGACGCAATTGAGTCTTTCCTTGCGGAAATTTTTGCAAAAAGCGATATGAAAATATCGGTCAAAACGCGAACAGGTTATTTCTCGCACGATGAGTTCCCGCGCCTTTTGGAAATATATAACAAATATCCGCTTTATGAGCTGACCGTTCATCCGAGAACGCGCGAAGAGCTTTACAGCGGACAGGCGAATGCAGATGTGTTTGCAAAAGCGTATGAAGTGGCGAAAACCCCTATCTGCTATAACGGCGATATCCGCACAGTTTCTGATTTTGAAAAAATCAAAACCCGGTTTCCTGATCTTTCCGGCGTGATGCTCGGACGGGGTGCCGTTATGAATCCCGCGCTGTTCCGCGAGATACGCGGAGGAGAAAAGCTTTGCACGGAAGAGCTTGTGGAGTTTTCAAAGGTGCTGGTTGAACGGTACCGTGCTGTTCTCGGCTCGGATGTTTTTACCTTGCACAAGCTTAAAGAAATATGGATTTACGTTATGTGGAATTTTCCTGAAGAAAAGCGAGCGGCAAAGGCAATAAAAAAGGCAACAACGGTATCGGAATTTATATCTGCGATAACGTCATTGCCGGAAATTAAATAACTTTGATAAAATAACATACACCGGACAAACCTAACCTATATTTGTACTGTTTTGGGTTCTGCCTGCCCGGTGCTTTTGTTATATCTTACTCAAATTTTTAAACTCCGTCGGGGTCATGCCGGTTTTAGCTTTAAACACGCGTGAAAAATAATGAATCGACGAATATCCCAAAAGCTCTGCAATGTCGGAAATTGAAAGTTCTCCTTCGTTTATCAGAATTTTTGCGCGTTCGAGCTTTAAGTGCGTATAATAATCCATTATCGAATAGCCGGTATTCTTTTTAAAAAGAGCTTTGAGATGGCTTTTGCTGAACAGAACGCCGGCGCACACTTCATCAAGCGTTGTTGTTCCGTAAATTTTTTCTGTAAGTGCCTTTATTATAGAATCCGTTATAAGGCGGTCGTTACGCGTTCCTGCCGCTACGCTTTTTCGCGCCTGACGGTCTATTATCCCTTCGCTTTGCATAAGCCGGATAAGAAGCTCTTCAAGACGCAGCTTTAAAAGCTGGAGATTTCCGCGTGCGGCATCTTGCTTTAAGTTCATTTTTTTCTGATAGAGAATATCCGGTGGATCGGTAAAGGTTTCAAAGCCGAGCCTTAAGAGACTTTCAACAAGCTCTTTTTCTTCTTCGGAAAGGGACATCATGCGCTTTTCAAAAAAACGCATTGCAGGACTTTGGCACACAAATGAGATTATAACAACCTCTGCGCTTTCACCGTTTGCCCATATGTTGTGATATTCATTCGGAAGGTGGAATATAGCCTCGCCGCTCTCGAGCGTATATCCGGTGCTTCCTGCCATAACACCGACGCTGCCGCGGCGGATATATGCAAGCTCCCAGAAATCATGGCTTTCTCCCGTGAACAGAAAATCGGGTGTGTAGTTAAAGTCGTGAAGCGTAACAACGTGCGAAATATCAAGCTCGCAACAGAGCGGGGTGGGAATAAATTCGTCCATGAAAAAACCTCCGTAAAAACAGAATTGTCCGAAAGTGCAAATCAAACATCACATAATATAAAGACAAATTAAAGCTTATTAATTATAATATACACAAATAAAGCATTTTTTGCAAGAGGAGATTTTGAAAAATGAGTAAAACTGTTAAAGTTTCAAACCCATCAAGACTTTGCCTCTTTGGCGAGCATCAGGACTATCTCGGTCTTGAGGTCGTTGCCGTTGCAATCAACCTGCGTTTTTCGGCAGAGGTAACTCCCCGCGATGACAGCATAATCAGAATTAAAATCCGTGATGAAAAGCTTGATACCCTCAATGTTGAAAATAAAGAGGGACTTTATCAGGAATATCTTACAGATATTTCAAAAGAAATTGTCTACGACAGCGATGAGGATTTTATGCGCAGTACGATAAACGTGTTGCTTAAAAAAGGCTATGAGCTGCGTGGCTTTGACATCAAGATGGATTCGGAGATTCCGATAGGCAAGGGTATGTGCTCATCAAGCACGATGGTCGTTGCAATTGTAAAGGCGCTTCTTGAAGGAATAGGACATCCCGATGCAAAGGACCCGTATAAAATTGCACAGATTGCCTTTGATGCAGAGGTCGCAGAGTTCGGTCATCCGGGCGGTATGATGGATCAGTATGCATCCGCGCTCGGCGGACTTATCAACCTCAAGTTTGCAAACGGCACGGAGGCATTCCCGATAAACCGCTCGCTTTCTGGCGCATTTATTCTGTTTGACTCGCTTGAGCGCAAGGACACCTTAAACGTTCTCGCGGCATCAAAAATTCCGACTCTTGAGGGACTTGAAATGCTCAAGGAATACGGCATTGAAGGAATACACCACCTTGCATTCGGCGGTGCAGATGTTTCGCTTGTTGACAAGCTTGATGATTTCCGCCGCAAGAAGGTGCTTACAAATATCGACAACTACAAAATTCTCAAAAAGGGAATTGAGCTTTTAAATCAGGACGGCGATATCGACGAAGAGCTTGGTGCGCTTATTTACGCTCACCACAAGAATCTTCGTGACGGTCTCGGCATTTCCACCGCAACGATTGAAAAAATCCTTGACTGCGCAATTGCCAACGGTGCATACGGCGGTAAAATCAACGGCTCCGGTGGCGGCGGATGCTGCTTTGTATATGCTCCGCGCGATAAGGCAGAAGCGATCATTGAAGCGGTCGGAAAGCTCGGATATCCGGGGAAAATCCTCGTTCAGGATACCGGCGTAAGAGTAGATTAAAGGAGGTTACATACAATGATTAAATTCGGAACAGGCGGCTGGCGCGCTATAATCGGTGATGAGTTTATCAAGTCAAACATCGTCTCTCTTGCTCAGGCAGTCGCAGATGACATAATTGAAAAAGGCAAAAAGGACGTTGGTATAGTTATCGGTTATGACCGCCGCTTCCTTTCAGACTTTGCGGCGCAGTGGGTTGCAGAGGTTTTTGCAGGAAATGGCGTAACGGTTCATTTTGTTGACCGAATTGCCCCCACTCCGCTTGTTATGTACGGTGTAAAAACGCTCGGCACGCCATACGGTATGGCGATTACTGCAAGTCACAACCCGGCTGAATATAACGGCATTAAGGTGTTTATCGAAGGCGGAAGAGATGCAGACATCTCCATCACGCAGGAATTTGAAAAGCGCATCGAAGCCGGTGTTACGGTAAAGCAGATGGATTTTGAAAAAGCAAAGGCAGCAGGAATAATTAAAATTGCAGACTTGTATAATTCGTATATTGATAGTATAATTAGTATGATAAACATGGATGCTATCCGTGCGCGCAACATGCGTGTGCTTCTTGACCCGATGTTCGGTGTATCGAAAACTGCGCTTTCCACGGTTCTTATGACTGCACGCTGCGATGTTGATACTATCAACGAGCGTCACGATACGCTCTTCGGCGGACGTCTTCCGTCCCCGTCGGCTCATACGCTTGCAAAGCTCTCAAATATGGTTGTTGAGGAAGGGTATGACCTCGGTATCGGTACCGACGGCGATGCTGACCGCATCGGCATCATCGACGAGAACGGAAAATTCGTTCATCCGAACGAGATTATGATGCTTCTCTATTACTATCTTCTCAAGTATAAGGGATGGAGGGGCGATGTTGTAAGAAACGTTGCAACAACGTGCATTCTTGATCGCATCGCAGACGATTTCGGTCAGAAGTGCCACGAGGTTCCGGTAGGCTTTAAGCACATAAGCGGAATGATGGAAAAAACAGATGCGCTTATCGGCGGTGAGTCCTCCGGCGGTCTCACAATACGCGGCCATATCAAGGGCAAAGACGGCATTTTCGCATCAAGCCTTCTTGTTGAGATGATTTGCACAACAGGTAAGCACTTATCTGACCTTCTCGCAGAGATTTATGAAAAGTACGGCTATATGCAGATGATGGAGTTTGACACAAAGTTCTCCGTTGAAAAGAAAGAGGAAATGCGCCGCGTTCTTTATGAAGAAGAAGCACTTCCGGAATTTGACGTGGAGATTGCGAGCGTCAGCCGTGCAGACGGTGTTAAGGTAACCTTTGAAAACGGCGGTTGGATTATCGCGCGTTTCTCCGGTACTGAGCCGCTTATCCGCATCTTCTGCGAGATGGAGAGCAAAGAACACGCAGATAAGATGATAGCAACCATGCGCGAGTTCCTTGGAATATAAATAAAGTCAGAAAAGGGTGTTTCATATGAAAGTATTGGTAACAGGTGGCTGCGGCTTTATCGGCTCGCACATTGTTGACCGTCTCTGCGAGGCAGGGCACACTGTCGCAGTTTGCGACAACCTCTCCACAGGTAATATTGCAAATTTGAACCCGAAGGCAAAATTCTATGAAGTAGACATAAAATCACCGAAGTTCCGTACCGTGGTAGAGGAGTTTGCTCCCGAGGTAATCTATCACGAAGCGGCACAGATTGATATTCAGAAATCAATCCGTGAGGTAAGCTTTGATGCTGAGACCAACGTTGTCGGCACGGTAAAGGTGCTTGAGGCGGTGCGTGATTTCGGCGTTAAGAAGATTATCTATGCATCCAGTGCGGCAGTTTACGGAAATCCGGAGTATCTCCCGGTTGACGAGAACCACCCGAAGGCTCCGATGTCCTTCTACGGAATATCAAAGTTTACTCCGGAATACTACATAAAGACATTCTCGGATATGTACGGCTTTAAGTACACAATCCTCCGCTATGCAAACGTCTTCGGTGTGCGTCAGGATCCGAAGGGTGAGGGCGGCGTTGTTTCCATCTTCACTGACAAGCTTCTCCGCGGCGAAACACCGATAATCTTCGGCGACGGTGAGCAGACACGTGACTTTGTTTACGTCGGAGATATCGCAGGTGCAAACTTTGCGGCTCTCACAGCAGGAGATAACGAGATTATAAATGTTTCCACCTGCAAGAAAACAACGGTAAATGAGCTTGTTGAGATTATGTCCGGGGGTAAGGTTCGTGCTGAGTACAGAGAGGCGAGAAAGGGAGACATTCTCCACAGCTATCTTGATAACACAAAGCTTCGAACTGTTCTTGGCTATGAGCCGCAGTACACTCTCGAGCAAGGCGTAAAGCTTACGATGGACTACTACCGCGAAAAGCTTTCAAAATAATGAAAAATATTATAAGAAAATGGTATGCAAAGCTTGGTTTCCCCAAAGAGTGGGACAGTGCGTTTGAAACGCTTCTTGAAAAAAACGAGCTGTCTCTGTGCGGCGTCGACGATTATGACCATACCGCCGATTTTGCGAGAAACCTCCCGATGTATCTCTATTTTTGCGAGCATTTGCAGAAACAGTATAAGCAGAGAGGTGTTGAAGAAAAATATCTGCTCGATACGCTCGGTGATATCGTTATATGGGCGAAAACGCATTACGGTATGCACAAAAGCCTCGGTATTTCGGAAACGAATTGGCTTTACCGGCATCTGACGATGAAGCTTATACGGCTCGGCAGACTGCAGTTTTGTATGGCGCAGGCAGAGCATGGAACGTCCGACGGGAGAATATCTAAAGGTGAAAATGTGCTTGAAATACACATTCCCGAGGGTGAAAGGCTTGATTGTGACGGATGTCTCAAATCCATTGATGCGGCAAAAGTGTTTTTTGCAAAGCATTTTCCGGAGTTTGAGTATAAGTATTTCACGTGTCATTCATGGCTTCTGGATAGCACGCTCAAGAAAATGCTTCCGGAACAGAGCAATATACTGAAGTTTCAAAAGCTTTTTGAAGTTGTTTCCGAGGATGACTCAAACAGAATTATCCGATACGTATTTTCATGGGATATGACGGAAGAAAAGCTTGGTGACGCGGTGTGTATCTCATCCTTTGCGGAAAAGGTGAAAAAACACATCCTTGCCGGCAATACCTTCCACGAATCTCTCGGCATTATAAAGAAATAACAAAAACATACACGGGTGTTTGTTGCTCGTGTATGTTTTTTGATTTTCGTGCATATAATAAAACGTACATTATTGACATAATGTACGTTTTATGTTATAATCGGAGGTGAAAAGGAGTTGAATGATATGTTGACGATAAACGCGACCGATGTGAGAAAAAACTGGAGTGAGGTATCAGACAGTGTTATACGCGAACGTCCGCGCTTTATAAAGCGCACACGCGATTATATGATGCTCACAAACCTTGAGCTTGTGAGCGATTTGCTTTCTGTATACACATTTACAGCAGATAAGTTTATTGAAGAAGACGGAAGCGTTACGCTATCACTCAATGAGATTGATTTGGTTGAAAATGCAGAGACTGAGGCTGAGGCAAAAGACAGGATGGCTGCTGCAATTCTCGAATACGCATATGAATATTACAATGATTATAAGACATATTCTGCGGCGCCCAACAGAAAGTCCCATATTCCGTATGTATTCAAGGCGATTATACTTGATGATACCGCAAGGATTGGAGAGTGCATTCAATGCCGAGATGGAAGGAACTGAAACGTTTTTGCGAACGTGACGGCTGGGAATTGTATAAGGATACCGACCATTATTTCTATCGTAAGCGTGATGAAGACGGAAATATCCGTATGACCAAGGTTTCAAAAGGCAGCGGAGAAATACGTACACATATGTGGCGAGAAATATTAAAGAAACAGCTCTGTGTGAGCGAAGAATATTTTAACAAAATGATATAAAAACAAGGGGCTGTTTTGCTACAGCCCCTTATACATTACATATTTATTCTTTCACATATGCAACAAGTGCATCGGTGAGCTTTCTGTCACTGAAATCTCCGTCGGCATCACACAGTGTTATAAGCAGCTTTTCCATGTCGGTCGGGTTTTCCTTTGCCGACATGATTTTTTTAAGTGTCTTAAGTGCGGCGCGGTGTGGGAGAGAAAGCTCGTCAAGTATCATCTTTCCGGGAAAATTAAAAATTTTTATTTTTTCAAGCATGTGCGGCTTGAAGTTTTTTTCTACCACGAGCTTGTCGTAATAATCGCGGCACTCCGGCGGAGTGAGTCCGGTGGAGAAAACTACGAGCTTTTTATCGGACAGCATATCAAAGTTTTTGGTGATAAGGTTGACTCCGTTGATTACTTCGGCATAAAGACCTCCGCCGTAGATTATGGTATCGTATTGTTGGAGTTCGTTTGCCTTTACCTTGCCTGCTTCTGCAATTTTGCAGCCGAGGTCCTCTGCAATCCATTCAGCATAGGTTTTTGTGGAACCGTATTTTGTTTTGTAAATTACAATTGCATTCATATATAAGCCTCCGCTCGATAGTCTCAATATCGATTATTATGCTTATTTCCGGCGGTTAATGCCGATTTGTTTACTTCTGCTTGTCTGAAAATTTTGCCGCCGGGCTACGAATGAGAATGTAGGTGGATGCATCACAGTAGTTGTGTGAATAAAGATACTTTGCGCTGATGGGATTATCTTCATCTTCAAAATAGTCGTTGAGGATAAAATCAACCTCGCCGGCATCAAGTGCTTCCATAAGCTTGTCTGCGGGGTATTCTTTTATAACAAGATCCGCGCGCGCTCCTGCCGCCATTTCGTATGCTATATCGACGTTTATACCGACGAGTTCACCTGTGTCATTGCGGTAATTGAGAGGATAGTTGTCGTCAGAGCAGATACCGACGGTAAGCATTCTTCCGTCAATCTTCTTGTAGTCGGACGGGCGGACGTAGAGATCTTCGGGGTTCGCATAAGGAGAATGGGCATCGGCAATCTTCTGTGCTGTACCATTGCTTAAAATTCTTGTAAATGCAGTGTCGATATGGGGAATGAAATTTTGTGTGTTAAGCGAAATTGCGCGGAGGTGTTTCTCAATGAATGTAATTTCCGTCGGCATAAAAGCATCGGTTTTTTCAAGCTCGTGATGTGCGTATACCGCAGGCAGCACCATACCGTGGATTTTCTTGTTGCGAAGTGCGGAAAGTCCTTTCTCGGCGGATGAGAATTTCACGATATCCGGGTCGCCGATAAGGTCTTTGATTTCTTTTCCGGGAACAAGCTCCTCTACAGTACCGAGCTTATATCCGTCAAACTGGTCGGCAACAAGAAAGCCTATTGCCGGGGGCTCTTTATATCCGCATGCGGAAAAGAGGGAAACTGCCATTACCGACAGCAAAACAATGCTTATAAGTTTTTTCATTTGTAAAACACACTCCTGTTTGTAGTTAAATAATATTATACGCTATTTCTGTTTCGATTACAAGTAAAATTTACCTTTTACACATCGTACATACTGTAAAGACTGTGATACAGCCCTTGCTTTTTCATAAGCTCGTCGTGGCTGCCCTGCTCGGTAATGCCGTCTTCGGTGAGAACGAGAATCTTGGTCGCGTTTTTGATGGTGGTAAGACGGTGAGCGATAGTAAGGGTTGTTCTGCCCTTCGCAAGCTCGGAAAGAGATTGCTGAACAATATGCTCGCTTTCGTTGTCAAGCGCGCTCGTCGCCTCATCAAGGATGAGAACCGGCGGATTTTTGAGGAACACGCGCGCGATGCTTATGCGCTGCTTCTGTCCTCCGGAAAGCTTTACGCCGCGTTCGCCGACAAATGTGTTGTACCCGTCGGGGAGTTGGGAGATAAACTCATGTGCGCCGGCAAGACGTGCAGCGCGCTCTATTTCCTCGCGGGATGCACCGGGAAGCCCGTATTCGATGTTGTCGTAGACGGTTCCGGAGAAGAGATAAACATCCTGCTGGACAATTCCGATCTGAGAACGGAGTGATTTTGTTGTGACAGAGCGGATATCTGTGCCGTCAACAAAAATTGTTCCGTCTGTAACGTCGTAAAAGCGTGGGATGAGGTTGCACAGCGTGGTTTTTCCGGCACCTGACGGTCCTACAAGGGCGACATTTTCGCCCTTTTTAATATGCAGGTTTATTCCGGTAAGCACATTTTCACTGCTGTCGCCGTAGCGGAAGCTTACGTTATCGAACATTATGTCGCCGGAAATGGAAGGGAGGTCCGTTGCGCCGGGGACATCCTTTATTTCAACCGGCTCGTCAAGAACTTCAACAAAGCGCTCAATTCCCGTTATGCCGCGCTGGAACTGCTCAGTAAATTCAACGATTCTTCGTATTGAGGTAAGAAGCGTTGAAACGTAGAGTAGATACGCCATAAAGTCCGGCGGGGTTATGCGCCCATTCATCATAAAGAAAGAGCCGGCGACTACAACCACTATATACATAAGCCCATCGAAAAAACGTGTGGTACTGCCAAAGCCTGCCATATAGCGGTAGGTTTCTTTTTTTGTGTCGAGAAACTCCTCATTTCCGTGCTCGAACTTTTCGCGCTCGATATCTTCGTTTGCAAAGGATTTTACCACACGCACGCCGAGAAGCGAATCCTCAACGCTTGCATTTATTTCGCCGAGCTGATTGCGTGAACGCTTGAACGCACGGCGCATGCGGCGGTTAAAGCGCGTTGAACAGAAAATCATAACAGGGATAATGGCGAATATTATAAGCGTGAGCCATACGTCCGTCGCACACAAAATTGCAAATGAAACAGCAATCTTTATCCCTGCGATGAAAAACTCCTCGGGGCAGTGGTGTGCAAACTCTGTTATGTCAAAGAGGTCGCTTGTGATGCGTGTCATGAGCTGACCGACCTTGGTGTTGCTGTAATATGAATACGAAAGCTCCTGCAGATGCGAGAATAAATCACGGCGCATATCAGTTTCTATCCTTGCGCCCATAACGTGACCTGTGTTCTGCATAAAGTAGTTTGCGATAACATCTATGATGCGAAGCGTGATATACAAAATTCCGACAGAGAGGATTGTCCGTGCCGTGAGTGCATGAATATCGTTCATGCCAAGTTCAGTAAGAAAACGGACGATGAGCGGCAGGACTATATCGCAGACCGTGGTAAGCATTGCACAGAAAAGATCGAGCACAAGAATAAGCTTATATTTCTTGAAATAGGGGATAAAACGAGAGAGAAGATATCCGGTGCTTTTCTTTGAAGTGTTCATTGGTTTGTCTCCTCTTCTTCGTAAGCTGTTCTCCAGTCGCAGGTGTATGTGAATGCGATTTCATCGCCCTGCTCCGGCTTGTACTGACTGTACCCGACATCCGGGCTTTTTCCGTTCACGGTATAAAGCCAGCCGGAAAACTCGCCGCAGTCAAGCTCGTAAAGGTTCGATATCCCTTTTATGTAGGTTGAGCCGTATGCAGGAGTTTCTGAAAAGTCGAGATGAAGCTTTCTCTCACGGACTGTGCGGGAGAGAATGTCAAAAACGCTCTCGCCGGCATTGAAGCCCACCTCGCACTTTTCGACAATTGCACCGTCTTCAGGAAGAAGCGCACGCTTTTCGTCGGAAAGGGCAGATGAGGAGAGTGCATCGTCACAGCGGATTTCGAGAGAACAGGTGTAATCGTAAGTTCCTATTGTGGTGAACAGCTTATCATTTTGCGTCTCGGGAAGTATAAGTTCTTTTCCTGCGTTGTTGCCGCATGCAGTGAGGAAAAGAAACGCGAGCGAGAAGATAAAAATACACAGTTTTTTCATTGGTTTTGCCTCCGTAAGTAAAAATAGATTTTAATGTTCGGTTAACATTTCAAATTTTAATTGTAATTTCTGTAAAAAAGTGATATGATAAAAGGTGCTTTTTCAAAGCAGAAAAGGAGAAACTGTATGGATAAAAGAGAAAAACTCGGTATACCGAAATATACATTAGGTGAAGAGCTTGTGAATTCAATATCTCACGGCTTGGGTGCGGTATTCGGCATCGTTGCGCTTGTGCTTTGCGTTGTATTCAGCGCACGTCAGGGTGATGTGTGGAAGATTGTGTCAAGTGCGATATACGGTGCGTCGATGATTGTTCTGTATTCGATATCCACAATTTACCACGCACTCGGAATCAATATGGCGAAAAAGGTTTTCAGAACGCTTGACCACTGCAGTATATATTTTCTTATCGCCGGCACTTATACGCCGTATACGCTTGTTGCTATGCGGGAAAGCTCGGGTGTTTTAATTTTCTGCATTGTATGGGCTGCCGCTGCGATAGGAATTGTGTTAAATGCAATAAATGTTCATAAGTTCCGCGTGGTTTCAATGATAATATATATAGCTATGGGATGGGCGATAATTTTCTCCGCGCGTGACCTTGCAGCATCGGTGGAGCCGGCAGGTGTAGTTCTCCTTGTGGCAGGCGGCGTGCTGTATACTATTGGTGCTGTGCTCTATGGAATAGGCAAGACGAAAAAGTATATGCATTCGGTTTTTCATTTTCTCGCGCTCGGCGGAAGTGTTTGCCACTTTATTTCTGTCTTTGCTTATGTTATAATGTAGATGTGTTATTACAAATCGGCGTCTACACTTATGTTAGTAACACCGTTGCGCTCAAATTCGCGGATATATGCCTCACGGCGCGGAACAAGCTCGTCTGAGTCGTATGCGCCCTCGGTGATATCGCGGTGGGCAAGCTCCTCTGCGAGAATTTCAAAGAAAACGGTGTCTTCATAGTCCATAATGGCTTCGTGGATGCCGCCCTCGGAAAATGCCTTTGAGGGAAGGATTTCTCCGTCAACCTCTTCAAAAAGAGTGTTCATATCAAATTTTGGGCATTGTGAGAACAGATAGCTTTCAACCTCGTCAAAATCGGGAATGCGGTCGTTGCCGCGTGCGGAATTTAAAACCCAGTTGCCGATGTAGGCAAGGTCGAGCAGTCTGCGAAACTGTTTTGATGTAAAGTCTATGTTCATTTAATTCACCTCAGATTATATTATATTATACAACATATGATTTTCTTTTTCCACATATAAATTAATCGAAAATAAAATTTTTTAAAAATTATCGGGAGATGTCAGCTATGAGCAGGATAAATCTGTGTGTGCTCTTCGGCGGTGCGTCGAGTGAGCATGAGATATCCTTAAAATCCGCAGCAAGTGTTCTTCGCGGGCTTGATACGGAAAAGTACAACATAATTACAGTGGGAATAACAAAGCAGGGAGATTGGTTTTATCTTCCGTCAGTTACTCCCGATGAGGTTATCGGCAACTTGTGGCAAAGCTGTAAAAAAGAGCCCTGCACCGTATCGGTCAGCCGCTCCGAACGTGGAATTGTTTGTATGGCGAGCGGAAAGGTATTGCCTGTGGATGTTGTTTTCCCTGTGCTTCACGGTGAAAACGGTGAGGACGGAAGAATTCAGGGGCTTTTTGAGCTTGCAGGAATTCCGTGCGTAGGACCGGGGTGTCTTTCAAGCGCTGTGTGCATGGATAAGTCCGTAACAAAGCTCATTGCCGCTACAACTGGTGTGCGTCAGGCAGACTGGGTGCTTGTTACAGATAAGAACTGGTCAGAGAAAAAAATCGGAGAAATAGAAAATAAATTTTCTTATCCGGTGTTTATAAAGCCTGCGGGAACCGGGTCATCCGTCGGCACTGCAAAGGCTAATGACCGTAAAGAGCTTGTCGCGGGAGTGGAGGCAGCACTTCCGTTTGGCGGCAAGGTGCTGGTTGAAGAATATATCAATGCGCGTGAGATTGAAACTGCAGCGCTCGGAAACGGTGAGCCGGAAATATCCGTTTGCGGTGAGGTCGTTGCCTCGCGTGAATTTTATTCATACGAGTCAAAATATCTTGACGGAACATCGGAAATAGTGATCCCGGCAAAGCTTTTGCCGGAAACCTCGGAAAAGATACGTGCTTATGCAAAAGATATATATATGGCGCTCGGTTGCCGCGGACTTTCGAGAGTTGACTTCTTTGTTGACAAGACAAACGGTGAGATAGTGTTTAATGAAATAAACACTATTCCCGGTTTTACGGATATCAGTATGTATGCAAAGCTTTTTGCGGCGTGCGGCGTTGAGTTTAAGGAGCTGCTTGACAGAATCATTGCGTGTGCATTGGAGGCGTGAAAGTCTGAATGAATTCAGACAGTTAAAAGTTAAGAGTTAAGAGTTAAGAGGTAAGGTGCAAAATGCAGTGCATTTTGATTTTATTATACATTGTTTTGTGCCTTGAACGCAGTGAAAGGAATGGCTATAAAAATGGATAACCGTGCAATCGGTGTTTTCGATTCGGGACTCGGCGGACTTACTGCCGTTGCCGAAATAATGAGACTGCTGCCAAATGAGAAGATAGTATACTTCGGTGATACGGCACGTGTACCGTATGGAACGCGTTCGCGCGAGACGATAATGCGTTATGTGAGTGAGGATATTGATTTTCTGCGGAGTTTTGATATAAAGGCTGTTATTATGGCGTGCGGAACGGCAAGCTCAGTATCCCTTCCGCAAATACGCGAAATTTATGATATTCCGATAATCGGCGTGGTGGAACCGGCATCCCGTGCGGCGTGCAATGCCACAAAAAACTTGAAAGTCGGAATAATCGGAACGAGCGCGACTGTAAAAAGCCGCTCCTATGAGAGAGAAATACTAACCGCGCTTCCCGGTGCGGAAATTTACACCGCGGCGTGTCCGTTATTCGTTCCGCTTGTTGAAAACGGAAGAACGAATCCGGATGATATCGTCCTTGCAACGATGGTTGAAGAATATCTCACGCCTATAAGGGAGGCGGGAGTTGACACACTCATTATGGGTTGCACGCATTATCCGATTATAGAGCGGGCAATTGCTCGTTTTATGGGAAGCGGTGTTTCTCTCATAAACCCCGGGCTTGAGGCGGCGAAGTTTTTGCAGGAATGTGAAGATATAGAAAAAAGCTCCGGAGCGGCAGAATATCGTTTTTTTGTTTCGGATGACCGTGGCGGTTTTATGGAAAACGCGTCTAAATTCCTCGGCGGCAAGCTTTGCGGAGAAGTGGAAATTGCGTCTGCGGGAAAATAAATAAAAGGAAGTTTTATAATATGAAAAAGGATGTTATAATTACAATACGAGGTCTTCAGACTTTCGAGGATACCGGAGAAGATAACGTTGAGCTTGTGACGAACGGGCGGTTTTACAACAAGGGCGGATGCTATTACGTTTCATATAAGGAAAGCGAGCTTACGGGACTTGGCAATACCACGACAACCGTAAAAATCGAAAAGGATAAGGTTACCGTAATCCGCTTCGGTGACCTTGAATCGCATATGATTTTCGAAGAGGGACAAAAGCATATTTCGTATTACGATATGGGCTTTGGCGGACTGACGGTCGGCGTAAGTACGCGCAGTATCGACAAGAACCTTACCGATGCCGGCGGAAATATGCGGATAGACTACGCTATGGAAATAAATAATTCGATAGCGGGCGAAAGTGCACTGTGTATGGATATACGCGAAGCTGCTTCGGAAATTGTAAATTAAAATACGGAGGATAAGATAATGAAAAGAAAAGCATTGAAAAGCATCGCACTTGTTCTTGCAATCGCAATGTCGCTCTCTCTTTGCGCATTTGCCGCAGAGGTGGATTACGGCAAGAAGCTTGATGAAGCTCTCGACCTTTATAAGGATAACGGTCTTTATTCTGATAATAACACAGACTATGTCCGCGAGGCACTTCTTGAAATGTTCGAGGAGGATGAAGAACTGTTCTATAAGCTTGTAAACAAAATTTACGGGCGCGATGACAGATATTCAAAGTATATGACTCCTGAAAAATATGAGGAGTCGTATGAGCAGACAAACTCAATGGTAGGTATCGGCGTTGTCATTACTACAACGGATGACGGATATCTCACCGTGCAGAGTCTTATGGACGGTCCGGCAAAGGCTGCCGGCATTTTGCCCGGCGATAAGATCGTTGAGGTGGACGGTATGGACATCACGGGATACCTTCCGGCAGAGGCGGGAGCGTTCATCCGCGGCAAGGAGGGAACTAACGTAAAGCTCAAAATCCTACGCGGCGAGGAAAAGCTTGAGCTGTACGTCCGCCGTGCAACGGTTGCTACCTCGGACGTAACCTCTGCATACATAAGCGACAAGATAGGTTATATTGAGCTTTCATACTTCCACGGAATCAACACGTTTATAGATTTCATGGAAGCATATGACGACTTTGAGGAAAAGGGCGTAAATACAATCATCCTCGATCTTCGCAACAATCCCGGCGGTGAGCTTAACTGCCTTGTAAATATTATGGATAACGTAATCCCCGAAAAGGAAGTTCCGTATCTTATGGCGTGGCAGACAAAGCCGTTCCTTGTACAAACCTTCTTTTCCGAGGGCTACGGATGGGAGTTTAACAAGTTCATCATTCTTGTAAACGGTCAGACCGCATCTGCCGCGGAAATTATGGCAGGTACAATGCAGGATCTCGGATATGCCGTAATTGTCGGCGAGAAAACCTTCGGTAAGGGGCTCGGTCAGCGCCATATTCAGACGAGCGATGGCGATGAGGCAGTTATCACGGGACTTGAGCTTAAGCTTCCGGTACGCGGCTCGTATGACGGAATCGGAATAAAGCCGGATTATCAGGTTTCAATGAAGCTTACGCCGTATAAGCTTCCGTATCTTAAGGAACTTAAAAAGAATACTGATGCAAGCAAGATAAAGACCGATAATGTCCGCGCGATTGAAGAAAGGCTTAAGTGCCTCGGATATTTCTACGGTGAGGCGGATGACGAGTGGGATAAGAGAACCGTTCATGCGATAAACCTCTTCTGCCGCGAAAACAATCTTCCGCAGATAGGCACTGTATGCAAGTGGGAGCTTATAGAGCAAATCGACCACGCGACACAGAACCTGAAGTATAAGTACGTTGCAGAGGATAAGCCGCTTGATAAGGCAATTGAGCTTGCCGAAGAATTTGCCGCATCCGATAAAAAAGCAGTCCGCACAGACAACAGTAAGATAAACTTCAACGGAAATTGAACTTTTTAAAACTTTTTTAAGAAAAAACTTGCATTTTATGGATATATGTGGTATACTCATCATATAGTAAGTATGTTAGGATTCGAGAGTGGGCGCCGGTCGTCCACTCTCGCACTACTGTAAGGGGTGGTTTTTTTGAAAAAGATAACCGAAATCATTGCAGAGCTTGCGGCTCCCGTTGCGGAAAAGCTCGGGCTCAGCGTATGGGATGTCGAGTTCGTAAAAGAAGGTGGAGAGAGATATCTTCGCGTGTTTATCGACAAAGAAGGCGGCGTCGGGATTTCTGATTGCGAAAGCTTCTCGCGCGCGTTTGATCCCGTGCTTGACGAAGAAGACCCGATTGCAGAGTCTTATATTTTCGAGGTTTCAAGCGCAGGGCTTGAAAGACGGCTTTACCGTCCGTCTGATTTTGAAACGTATATGGGAAGCGCGGTAACGCTTAAAACCTTTTCTCCCAAAGACGGAAAAAAAGAGTTTGCCGGAACACTCTGCGGCTATAATGACGGTGACGTCACGCTTGATGTCGATGGAGAAAGCATAGACTTTACAAAGAAAGAAATCGCGTCGGTTCGCCTTCGCGTTGAATTTTAGAAAATAAATTAAATAAAGATAAAGGGGACGGTTTAAAAAAATGAACACAGAATTTTTTGCTGCGATAGAGCAGCTCGAAAAGGAAAAGGGCATTCCGCAGGATTATATGCTTGAAAGAGTTGCCCAGGCGCTTCTTGCTGCGTATAAGCGCGACAATGCAGGCGTTATCGACAATGTTTTTGTCGAGCCGGATTGCGAGAAGAAAACCTTCCGTATGTATGTCAAGAAGACTGTTGTTGAGGCAGTGGAGAATCCCGGTGAGGAAATAAGCCTTGACGAAGCCAAAAAGGTTTCAAAGCGCGCCGGCATCGGCGATGTCGTAAGCATTGAAATCGAGACCCGCGCATTCGGAAGAATCGCGGCACAGACGGCAAAGCAGGTTATTATTCAGGGAATCCGTGAAGCAGAGCGCGGCGTTGTGTTCCGTGAGTTCACATCAAAGGAGCATGAAATTCTTACGGCACTTGTTGTGCGCACCGATCCGCGCAGCGGCGGCGCTTCAATCGAGATAACCGGCGAGAATGACAAAACAGAGGTTTATATCTCTGCAAAAGAGCTTATCCCGGGCGAGGTTGTCCACGAGGGTGACCGCATCAAGATTTATGTTGTTGAGGTTAAGAGAAGCGAACGCGGTCCGCAGATTATTATTTCGAGAACGCATCCCGGTCTTGTCCGCGGCTTGTTTGAAATAGAGGTTCCGGAAATTCACGATGGAATCGTTGAGATAGTAAGTATCGCGCGTGAAGCCGGCTCGAGAGCAAAGATTTCCGTTCGCTCAAATGACGAGAACGTTGATCCTATCGGCGCATGCGTCGGTCCGCGTGGAAACCGCGTTGCGGCTATCGTGGAGGAAATCCGCGGCGAGAAAATTGATATCGTAAAATACTCTGAGGATATGGGCGAATATGTCGCCGCGGCTCTCGCTCCGGCTGATGTAATATCGGTAGAGACAAACGAAGAGGAACGCTCCTGCCGCGTTGTTGTAGATGACGAGCAGCTCTCTCTTGCTATCGGCAAGGACGGCCAGAATGCACGTCTTGCGGCAAAGCTTACCGGATTTAAGATTGATATCAAGCCGAAAAGCGCTGTCTTATAAATAAAAAGGCGGTAAGTGCGGTATGATAAAACAAAAGAAAGTGCCGATGCGCCAATGCGTCGGCTGCCGCGAAATGAAAGCCAAAGCAGAGCTTGTGCGCGTAGTAAAGCCTAAAGAGGGCGAGATTTCGCTTGATTTTGCCGGAAAGCTTCCCGGAAGAGGCGCATATGTCTGCAAGAGCGCTGCCTGCATTGAAAAAGCGAGAAAAGCAAAGGCGCTTGAGCGCGCGTTTTCCTGCCCGGTTTCCGCCGAGGTCTATGACGGGCTTGCAAAAAAGCTTGCGGAGGAAAATGATGGAAAGTAATTATCTCAGCCTTTTGGGGCTTGCGAAACGGGCGGGAATGCTCGAGGCGGGAGATGAAGCGGTTCGCGCCGCAATCTCTGCCGGAAAGGTCCGCCTTGTGCTTTGCGCATCCGATGCATCCGACAGAACGCGCGAAACGTTTTCATTCATAACGGAAAGCTCAGGTGTTGCGTTTGTGTCTGTTCCGGAAACGAAGGAAGAGCTTGGAAACGCGCTCGGCAGACGTCCGTCGGCAACGGTTGCAGTGTGCGACGTCGGATTTGCGGCAGCTCTTGCAAAAAAGCTTGCGGAAAAGCTGCCGGAGGCGAAAGAGTGCGCAGAGCGGCTTTCGGAGCGGGTACAAAAGATAACCAAAAGAAAAAAAGCGGCAAACAAAAGAAAAAGATAAATCGCAGAATATGAAATATTAACGGAGGTGGAGTGCTGTATGAGCAGTTTACAGAAATACAGAGTCCGTGATGTCGCAAAGGATTTTGACGTTACGGCAAAAGTAATCACCGAAATACTTACAAAATATTCCGAAGCACCGAAGTCCAATATGCAGGCGCTTACGGATGAGGAGCTCAACATAGTTTTTGATGTCCTTACATTGAAGCATCAGGTTGAGAGCTTTGAAAGCCTTATGTCTGAGGTCTACAGCGATAAGAAGGCAGAACCGGCAACAGAGGAAAAAGCAGAAGCTTCAAAGGAAAAGAAGGCAGAAAAGACTTCGAAACAGGAGAAAAAGGAAGAGCCTGCAAAGAAGGATAAGGCAAAGCCGGCAGCTTCCGATGCGAAGAAGGAAGAGGCGCCGGTTGAGCGCAAGACGGATGCCGCACCCGAATACGCAACGAAAAAGGGTGTTAAAACTCATGTTATCGACACTCGCGGCGGCTCGGTTGACCTCTCAAAATACGATGACCGCGTAGATCGTCTTGTTCCCGATAAGGTTCGCGATATCGGCGTGCAGAAGCAGAAAATAAAGAAGAATTCAGACAGAAGAGGTCAGAACTTCGGTAATAAGCGCCGCCAGGAAGAACAGGATAAGATGAAAAAGCTTGAGGCACAGGTTCAGAAAAAGCCTCAGGTAACTGTTATGATTCCGGACGAAATCTCAGTCGGAGAGCTTGCTTCACGCATGAAGAGAACAGCTGCAGATGTCATAAAGCAGCTTATAAAGCTCGGTGTTATGGCATCAATTTCTGATGTTATCGACTACGACACAGCCGCAATTGTTGCGCTTGAAATGGGCGCAAAGGTTGAAAAGGAAGTTATCGTAACGATAGAGGATAAGCTCATCGACGAGAGCGAGGACCGCGCAGAGGACCTCAAAGGACGCGATCCCGTAGTTGTTGTTATGGGCCACGTTGACCACGGTAAAACATCGCTTCTTGATGCCGTAAGAAACTCTAACGTTGCATCGGGCGAGGCCGGCGGTATCACTCAGCATATCGGTGCTTACCGCGTTGAGATAAACGGAAGAAAGATAACCTTCCTCGATACTCCCGGACACGAGGCGTTCACATCCATGCGTGCCCGCGGTGCTCAGGTAACAGACGTTGTTATTCTTGTTGTTGCGGCGGATGACGGTATCATGCCGCAGACGATTGAAGCTATAAACCACGCAAAGGCGGCGGATGTTCCGATTGTCGTTGCGGTAAATAAAATGGACGTTGAGGGTGCAAACCCTGACAGAATAAAGCAGCAGCTTACGGAATACGAGCTTGTTCCGGAAGAATGGGGCGGAAGCACCATCGTATGTCCGATTTCCGCAAAGCGCGGAGACGGCATCGATGATCTTCTTGAAATGGTTATCCTCACTGCGGATATGCTTGATCTTAAGGCAAATCCCGATAGAGCTGCAAAGGGTACCGTTGTTGAAGCAAAGCTTGACCGCGGCCGCGGTCCGGTTGCAACGCTTCTTGTTTCAAACGGAACGCTTAACTCCGGTGACGTTATCATTGCGGGAACAAGCGTTGGCCGAATCCGTGCAATGACAGACGATAAGGGCAGAAAGATAAAGACAGCAGGCCCATCGGTTCCGGTTGAGATTATCGGCCTCTCCGAGGTTCCGAACGCAGGCGATATCTTCTACGCCGTAGATGATGAGCGTATGGCACGTGAGCTTGTTGAGCAGCGCAAGCAGACTGAAAAGGAAGAGGTTAATAAGGCGGCAACGCGCAAGGTTTCTCTTGAAGACCTCTTTGATCAGATTCAGCAGGGTGAGATAAAAGAGCTTCCAATCATCGTCAAGGCAGACGTTAAGGGTACTGCCGAGGCGGTCAAGGCATCTCTTGAAAAGCTTACAAACGAAGAGGTAAGAGTTCGCGTTATCCACACCGGTGTCGGCGCTATCAACGAGTCTGATATTCTCCTTGCATCCGCATCAAACGCTATCGTTGTCGGATTTAACGTCCGTCCGGATGCAGGTGCGCGCGACAGTGCCGAGGCATCGGGAACAGATGTCCGCACATATCGCATAATTTACGATTGCATAGAGGAAATGGAAGCGGCTATGAAAGGTCTTCTCGCTCCGAAGTTCCGCGAAGAAGTCCTCGGTCATGCGGAAATCCGTCAGACATTCAAGGTCTCCAAAATCGGAACGATTGCAGGATGCCATGTCACCGACGGTAAGATTACAAGAAACGCAAGTGTCCGCGTTGTACGTGACGGCGTTGTTGTGTATGACGGAACTCTTGCATCGCTCAAGAGATTCAAGGACGATGCGAAGGAAGTTGCCTCCGGATATGAATGTGGCTTAAGCGTTGAAAACTTCAACGACATCAAGGAAGGCGACGTTGTTGAAGCTTATGAAATGGTAGAAGTAAAGGATTAATTGTTTATGGGAAGTGTACGTATAGGTCGTGTAAACGATGAAATGCTGAGAGTTCTTTCCGAGCTTATCCGCACGGTGCGTGATCCGCGTGTATCGGGGCTTGTGAGCATTGTCCGTGTCGAAACGGCATCAGATCTCGGAAGTGCGCGCGTTTATGTAAGCGTTCTTGGCGATGAAGCGAAGGAGCGTGATTGCATCCGCGGGCTTGTTTCGGCGTCGGGATATCTGCGCCGTGAGGCGGCAAAGCGTCTTTCACTCCGTCATACGCCGGAGCTTACGTTCATTGCCGACAACTCAATTGTCACCGGAACGCATATAATGGAGCTTATTGAGAACGTTGCGCGTGAGGACAGCAAAAAACGCACGCTTGACGTTGCGGGGGTTGCGCAGTTTCTCAAAACGCGCGATGACGTGATGATTCTCACGCACAAAAGCCCGGACGGCGATGCCGCGGGAAGTGCGGCGGCTCTTGCACTTATTCTGCGCGCGGCGGGAAAGAATGCGTATATTTTCAGAAATCCCGAGTTCAATAAAAAGCTTACAAAGGTAGTGCGTCCGTATCTTGCGCCGGAGGATTTTTCTCCGAAATGCGTTATTGCGGTTGACTGTGCAGACAAAAAGCTTCTCTCCAAGGAAAGTGAAGCATTTGCAGATGATGTTGAGCTTGTTATCGACCATCATGTAACGCATCGTACCTATTCACGCCTCGCTTGCGTCATTTCCGATGCGGCGGCTTGCGGAGAGATTATTTACGATCTTGCCATGGAGATGGGCATAAAGCTTACAAAAAAGCTTTCAAATGCTCTTTATGTTGCAATTGCAACAGATACAGGCAGATTCCTGCACGCAAACACCACGCCGGAAACCCACAGAAAAGCGGCAGAGCTTATTGCTCACGGCGCGGATTTTGAGGGTATAAACCGCGAGTTTTTCATAGAGAAAACACCTGAGAGAATTGCTCTTGAAGCGGAAATTCTCGGAGGAATGAAGCTTGTGTTCGGCGGAAAAGTGTGCGTTATTAAGCTTAATAACGAAACTATAGAAAAAATCGGTGCAACGGAGGACGACCTTGACGGCATATCCGCGCTTGCGCGTGTTGCGCGTGGCGTTTCTCTCGGTATTTACATTCACGAGCGCGACGGCAAGGCAAAGGTGTCTATGCGCTCGGATGAAAACGCCGATTGTGCGGAGCTTTGTGCACATTTCGGCGGCGGCGGGCACGAGCGCGCCGCAGGCTGCACGCTTGACGTGTCGCTTGATGATGCGGAAAAGCTTATCTGCGCATATCTTGAAGAATTGGATTTGTTTTAGTTTTTGCGGAACACTTTGCTGTGTTCCGCAAAAACTGCTTAAAAAAAGAGGTATAAAATGAACGGAATTGTGATTATAGACAAGCCCGCGGGAATTACGTCTCACGGTGTTGTTTCGCGTATGCGTAAGATATTCGGCACACGCCGTGTGGGGCATTCGGGAACGCTTGACCCTATGGCAACGGGAGTTCTGCCAGTGTTTGTAGGACGTGCAACGCGCGCGTGTGAATTTGCACTGTGCGATGAAAAAGCATATATTGCGCGTTTTCGCCTCGGCGTTGTTACGGATACTCAGGATATAACGGGGACCGTGATTGAAGAGAGACCTGTCAGTGTGTCACAGGAACAGGTTTTTGACGTATGCCGCAGCTTTTGCGGAGAAATTTTGCAGACCCCGCCGATGTATTCCGCATTGAAGGTGGACGGCGTTGCGCTTTACAAGCTTGCGCGCGAGGGAAAAACGGTAGAGCGTGAAGCAAGAAAAATTATAATTCATTCCATAAATCCGTCTTATGTGGGCGATGATGAGTATGAAATTGAGGTTTCGTGCTCAAAGGGCACATATATCCGCACGCTGATATACGATATCGGAGAAAAGCTCGGCTGCGGTGCGTCAATGACGGCATTGCGCAGAACAAAATCAGGTATTTTCACGATAGATCGCGCGAAAACTATAGAGGAAACGGAAGCAGAGCCGACTCTTCTGCCGGTTGATTTTATGTTTTCTGAATATAGCTCTGTGACGATTGATGCAAAAGGTGAGAAAAAGTGCCGCAACGGTGCACCAGTTCAGGGAAACGCGGAGGATGGAGTTACATACCGTGTCTATTCGGAAAACGGCGAGTTTCTTATGCTTGCGCGCGGGGATAAGAACGGTGCGCTTGTAACGGTGAAAAGCTTTTTTGAGGTGTAGGAATGGAAAAAAGAGTTGTTGCTCTCGGTTTTTTTGACGGTGTACATATCGGTCACGGGGCGTTGCTTGAAATGACAGTGCGCAGGGCTCGTGAAAAAGAAGCTTCTGCTGCCGTGATGACGTATTCCAACCATCCGTCCTCCGTTGTTGCGTCATCTGCCGTAAAGCTTATAAACACAACGGAGGAACGGTGCACTCTTATGCGTGAGCTGTACGGTATATCCGATATAATCGTAAAAGAATTCACAAAAGAATATTCATCGCTTTCAGGTGAAGTTTTCGTGAATGAAGTTATAAAAAAAGAGCTTGCGGCGTGCCATGTTGTTGCGGGTTTTGATTTTCGCTTCGGCAGGGGAGGAAAATATGATGCTGCATCGCTTTTGAAGCTTTGTGAGGAAAACGGAATCGGATGTGATATAGTCGATGAGGTAAAGCTTTATGGCGAAGCGGTGAGTTCTTCGCGCATACGCGAATATATTGTTGCAGGGGATATGGCATCGGCGCGTGAGCTTCTGGGGCATTACCATTGCATTATAGGTGAGGTTACGCACGGTGCAAGGCTTGGTAAAGATCTGGGTTTCCCCACGGCAAATCAGGAAATACAGGAAGATGTTCTGTGTGCAAAGCACGGTGTGTATTTCTCTCGCGTGACGGTGGACGGTAAAACGTACAGAGGTGTGACCAACATCGGCGTGCGCCCTACGGTATCAAATGGGAAGCGTCCGCGGGCAGAAACGTTTATTATAGATTTTTCGGGAGATTTATACGGCAGGAAGATCAAGCTTGAGCTTGTAAAATTTATGCGCGGAGAGGAAAAGTTTTCCTCGGTTGAGACGCTTCGCGAGCGTATAGAGAAGGATGTCGCGCAGGCAAAGACAGATTTTTAGATATTTTTACAGAAAATTCATTGATTTTACATACGGAATTTGGTACAATATAATACGACACAGTATGTTTTTGTAAGGACGGGTTGAATATATGGCTTGGAAAATGCTTCAGAATACTATACTTCAGATGAAGGAGGCAACCGACCGCACGATCGGCGTTATGAACGTTACGGGCGAGGTTGTTGCTTGTACTGACCAGAGCCTTAAGGGGAGCTTTCGGGAAAGTGCGCTTGATGCTCTTGAGGAGATGATAGGCTCGTATATTGTTTTTGACGGCGATACATACAAGCCCGTAGCAACGCCCGGTGCGAGGTTTGAGTATGTTATATTCGTTTCAGGTGAGGACGAATATGCCAGAAGTCTTGCAGTTATGGCATCTCTTGCGGTTGGAAATGCAAAGAAGTACTATGATGAAAAGCATGACCGAGCAACGTTCATCAAGAATATAATACTGGATAATATTCTTTCCGGAGATATATACATGAAGGCGAATGAGCTTCGCCTTTCGTTGGATGTTCCGCATATTGTTTATCTCATCCGTCAGATTGACGGTGCAGATACGGCAGCGGTGGATATCGTATCGAATATGTTTCCGGATAAGGACAGGGACTATGTTGTCAGCGTAAGCGAGACAGAAATTGCTGTAATAAGCGAAACTACGAAGGATGCAGAAACCAAGCAATTCATAAAGGTCGCGGAGAGCATCCGCGACACGCTGAAATCCGAGCTTCTCGCAAAAACCGAAATCGGTATAGGAAAGATTGCACCGTCCCTTAAGGATATTGCCGTTTCTTATAAAGAGGCGCAGTCGGCAATCAACATCGGAAAGATGTTTGACACAGAACGGGATGTAATGAGTTACGAAAACCTTGGTATAGGCAGGCTTATTTATCAGCTTCCGACAACTATTTGCCAGATGTTTCTTTCGGAGGTGTTCAAGGACAATTCCCTTGAACAGCTTGATTCCGAAACACTTATGACGATACAGAAATTCTTTGAAAACAATCTCAACGTGTCAGAAACGTCGCGCAATCTGTTTGTCCACAGAAATACGCTTGTCTACCGTCTTGAAAAAATCAAGAAAATAACAGGGCTTGACCTCCGGGAGTTTGACCACGCAATTATTTTCAAGGTTGCCCTTATGGTAAAGAAATATTTGTCAATCCAGGGCTCGGCGTTTTAAAAAGCGCCAAGCCCATACCTGCTTTTTTGCGGAAAGGAATGTGAAGTAATGGTTAGGCTTCTCGATGTTTGCAAGGTGTATGAAAATGGAACACCTGCGCTGTCGGGTATAAATCTGAAGATAGATGACGGCGAATTTGTTTTTCTCGTCGGTTCTTCTGCTTCGGGAAAATCAACTATAGTAAAGATACTTACGAGTGAAGTGAAAATGACCTCCGGAAGGGGGATTGTGAACGGTTTTAACTTAAACAGAATAAAACCGTCAAAGGTGCCGGAGCTTCGCCGCACGGTCGGCGTCGTGTTTCAGGATTTCCGGCTGATAGATAAGAAAACGGTGTATGAAAACGTGGCGTTTGCGATGCGTGCCGTCGGTGCGCCGCCGCGGATCATAAAAAGCCGCGTTCCGTATGTGTTAAAGCTTGTCGGGCTTGAACGCAAGATGAAATCTTTTCCGAACGAGCTTTCCGGCGGTGAGCGTCAGAGGGTCGCGGTTGCGCGTGCGCTTGTAAACAATCCCAGTATGATAATTGCGGACGAGCCTACGGGAAATCTTGATCCGAAAATGTCAATTGAGATAATGAGTCTTCTTGAAAAAATCAATGAGCTTGGGACAACCGTGCTCGTTGTTACGCATGAGCGTGAGCTTGTAAACGAATTTTCAAAGCGCGTTATCGCGATAGACAGCGGTCGTATCGTGAGCGACAGAACAGGCGGGTACTATCAGAATGAGACTTTATAACATTACATATTTTCTCCGCGAGGGGATATCAAGCATTTTCTCCCATCGTCTTATGAGCTTTGCGGCAATGAGCGTTATAACTGCGTGTCTTCTGCTTATGGGAAGCTTTTCGCTTGTTGCGGTGAATATCGACAAGGTGCTTGAAGATGTTGAGAACAAAAACGAAATTGTTGTATTTATTGATGAAAGCTATACCGGCGAGCAGGCACGAGCGCTGGAAAGCGAGATTGTTGCGGTGGATGAGGTTGAATCTGCAGTCTATATGACAAAGGAGCAGGCTCTTGAAAACTTCAAAAAGGATTTTGGAGACGACAGTGGCATTCTTGAGGGGCTTGAAGAACGCAACCCCCTGCGCGACCGCTTTACCATAAAGCTTCACGATATCCACGCCACAAAGCGTGCGGCGCAGGCTCTTGAAGATATCGAGGGCGTTGCAAACGTCCGCGCCCGGAGCGACATATCCGACAGAATAATTCAGGTAAGAGATGTTGTAACGGCAATCTGCGCCGTGCTCATTCTCATCCTCGCTCTTGTTTCTGTATTTATCATATCGAACACTGTAAATCTTACCATGTTCAACAGGCGCGAGGAAATCGCCATAATGAAGATGATAGGAGCTACAAACGGCTTTGTACGCATTCCGTTTGTTATAGAGGGCCTTCTTATAGGTATTGCGGGGGCTACGCTTGCACTGTTTTTGCAGTGGGCGGTGTATGAGTATGTCGTTGCGGCGGCGCTGTCCTCGATAAGCTTTATGCCAAACGTATCGTTTGGAGATATAATCGGATATATCCTTATGATGTTTTACGGTGTCGGCGTTCTTGTCGGCGGTGTCGGAAGCGCGATTACATTGCATAAGTTCTTAAAGGTCTAAAATCCACCCATAAATGGATATAATAAAAAGGAGGGCTTTTCTGTGAGCCAAAAAACAGTTCGCATAATATCCGCCGTTATTGCGGGAGCAATAGTTTTTTCTCTTGCGTTTGCGTTTATTGCGGAGATCGTTTCAGTAAACAGCGCAGATGCGGCAGAGAGCGTTTCAAGCCTTAACAGCAAGCTCTCGAGCTTAGAAAAGCAAAAGTCAAAAATACAAAAAGAGCTAAAGGCGATAGAGTCTAAAAAACAGTCCACAATGACAAAAAAAGCGGCTCTTGACCAACAGATAGACGTTACTGAAAAAGAAGTTGACACGATAAACGAGCTGATTTCTGCGCTTGATACGAAGATTGCCGCAGCGGCGGCGGAGCTTTCGGCGGCACAGGCAGAGGAACAGAAGCAGACGGATGATTTTCTCAAGCGCGTTAGAATTATGGAAGAGGAAGGCTCGGCATCCATGCTGGGTATAATCCTTGCGGCAGACAGCTTTTCAGATATGCTTACGAGAACAGAGCTTATCGGAAGCGTGGTAGAGGGAGATAAAAAGCTTGTTGCGGCGCTTGCGGCAACTCGCGAAGAGATAGCAAGCAAAAAGGCCGTTCTCGATGCGGCGCGCACAGAACAGGCATCTGCAAAGAAAAATCTTGTTGCAAAGCAGAACTCCCTTGAAAGCCAGTATAAGGATGCAAACGCATTGCTTAAATCCCTGAATACCTCAGCGGCTGAATATGAAAAAGCATTCAACGAAGCCGAAAGGGCAATGGATGCGGCGCGCGCATCGCTGCAGAAGCTTCTTTCAAATTCAAGCTCGTCAACCTACGTCGGCGGTGAGTTCCGATGGCCGACAAAGGCGACGAGAATAACATCCGCATACGGAACGCGTAAGGACCCGATAACGAGAAAAACCTCAATGCATACCGGTATAGATATCGGTGCAAGTATGGGCAGTGAGATATATGCCGCAAACAGCGGTACGGTTGTTGTTGCGGGGTGGTCGAGCAAGGGCTACGGAAACTACGTTGTTATTGACCACGGCGGCGGAAAATCCACGCTTTATGCACATATGAGCAAGATAAAAACGTCAAAGGGAGCGAAGGTCACAAAAGGCAGTGTTATCGGTCTTGTCGGCTCGACGGGATATTCAACCGGTCCGCATCTTCACTTTGAGGTACTTATAAACGGCAAACACACAAACCCGATGAACTATTTTAATAAAGCTTAACGGCGGCGGGGCGATGCACTCATCGCCCCTTCGATTTTAATGACAACACGGGAGGTAACCTATGCGAAAAAAACAACTTATGACAACCGTTGCGCTTATGCTGCTTACTGCGGCGCTGACATACTGCATAACGCTTTATGCGTCGGAGCGCGAGTATAACGCAAAGCTTGCCGGGCTTTCCGACAGAGAGGCGGAGTATGCCAAAATCGCCGAGGTGCGCGGGTATATAGACAAGTATTTTGTTGAAGAATATGAGGATAAGAACATTACCGACGGCGCACTTTACGGAATGGTTGCATCGCTCGGAGACCGGTGGTCATATTATCTTCCCGCCGAGCAATTTGCGTCGGTTGTGAACTCAACAAGCGGAAAAATCGTAGGTATCGGCGTCAACGCTTCATACGATTCCGACCGCGGTGCGGTGCTTATTCTTGATGTGTACGAAGGCTCTCCGGCGGAATATGCGAAGCTTCTTCCGTTTGACAGGATTGTCGGCGTGGACGGTGTCCAGGTGGCACAGATAGGCTATGATGCAGCTGTGAAAAAAATCCAGGGAGCTGTCGGCACACCCGTATCGCTCACTGTAGAGCGCGAGGGTGTGGCAGAACCCATAAGCTTAAGCATAACGCGCCGTGAGATTGACGTGCAGAGTGTTAAGGCAAAAATTCTTGACGGAAACATAGGCTATATAAAAATATCAAGCTTTGATGCAAATGTAGATAAGGATTTTGCGACAGCGCTTGCAAATCTCAAAAAGGCAAACGTAGAAGGTATTGTATTTGATGTGCGCAATAACCCCGGCGGACTTTTAAACGTGCTTGTAAATGTGCTTGACCCGCTTCTTCCCGAGGGAATCATAATCCGCGAGGAAAATAAGAGCGGCAAGGCGATAACGCACTATTCGGATGCAAATGAACTCAACCTCCCGATGGCTGTGCTTACCAATGAGTATTCAATCAGCGCAGCGGAGTTTTTTGCTGCGGCACTGCAAGAGAGCGGAAAAGCAACCGTAGTGGGTGAGGCGACCACAGGAAAGGGACTTGCACAAAGCCAGATTCCGTTGTCTGATGGTTCGGGAATAATCTTATCCGTCAGCAAGTATTACACCGGACGTGGCGCAAGCCTTGAGGATAGCCATGGAATAAAACCGGATAAGACAGTTGAGATTACGGCAGAGGAAAAGAAAAAGTTCTATCTTCTCAGTGAAAAAGAGGACAGACAGCTTCAGACGGCGATTGCGGCGGTCAACGAGCGTAAAAACGCCCCTGCTGTGGTAAGTGAAGAAGAACAATAAAATATGGAATGAGAAAAATAGATTGTAAAAAGCCAAAAAGCTTTTCACAATCTATTTTTCTCGGCTACGCCATCCACTTTTCGCGTTCCAAATCAGATATTGCGCTGTCTACTTCGCAGAAGAAGGAACTTGAGTTTTTTTGTAAATCCCTTAATAACCCCACGTTTTTTCGCTGTAATTTATCTGCCGCTTTATTCAGCAACGAAGCGTGGGGTTTCAAAAGGGTTCGCAAGAGAACCACTTTTTTAAAATATATTTTTGGTGTAATATATCCGGGAAAATATAATATCATATCAATAAGAAAGTCGGGACGGAGGTGTGTGTTGAAAATCGGAGTGGTGTACGCAAAAGAAGAAATGCAAAATCACGGCTTTAAAATCATGAAAGCGACGAAATTCGGTGCTGTAGAGATATACAAGGTGGCTCTTTACAAAAATGCCCCAAAACGCCGTTTTACGCGCCAATTTAAAAAATGCATGAAAGTTCTTGCAGACACCGGCGTGTCAGTTTGTGTCGCGGAGGCGGATTTTGCGCATTTGCGTACAGGGAAAATACAGCTTGTCTGCGATGGTGAGCGCGTTATAAGACAACAGGCGGGATTTGCCGCGCAGAGCTTTGCAGAGGTAAACGGAATCAGTGCCGATATCGTAATATGCGGCGGAAGTTTTTCTGAGGTGGTGGAAAGTGCAAAGCAGATACTGAGGATGCGAAGAAGTGTGTATGTCCGGAATCCGGCGTTTGATGATATCGCAGAGGCGATATACTGCGATGTCGGTGTGAGCATAGGGCAGTGCCGTGACGGGAATTTTCTCGAAGTAGATCTCACGGGCGGCGGGCATTTTTTGAAATTCGGCGAAAAGTTTGCGGATTTTGGGGATATCGCGGTGACGATACCGGAAATATTCTCGGAGGGGATTCCCGAGAAAATAATTCCACAGCTCGCGCAAACACTCGAAATAAGCGGTTTTTTGAGAAAAAAAGAGATAAAAATCGGATATTTACCAAAATAAAAATTCAAAATTTACAAATTTTTTGCTTGACAATTCGGTCTTATATCACTATAATATGATACATTGCAATTACATTTTTATTTTATATAGTAGAAAAGAAAAAATACAATAGGAAAATGAGGGACAGGAAATGGCTAAAACATTTAAACTTACCAAAGAGCGCCTGGAGGAGCTCAAAAACGAGCTTGACTACCTGAAAAACGTGCGCGAAAAAGAGGTTGCAGACCTCATTAAGGAAGCCCGCTCGTTCGGCGATCTTTCGGAAAATGCCGAGTATGACGAAGCGAAGAACGAGCAGGGAAAGCTTTTCTCACGTGAGGCGGAAATTGAGAATATCCTCTTAAATGCAGAGATTATTGAGATTTCCGAGAACACAGATGAGGTTCACACAGGCTCACGTGTTAAGGTTGAGGATGTTTCCGATGGTTCGGAGGAAGAATACTGGATTGTCGGCTCGCAGGAGGCAGACCCGTACAAAGGCAGGATTTCCGACGAATCACCGTTCGGTGACGCTCTGATCGGCAGCCGTGTCGGCGACATAGTAAGCGTTGAAGCACCGTGCGGTGCAATTGAATACAAAATCATCGAGATTGGAAACTGATTTTTTCGCCCGGGGCAGAGTGTATTTTGCACTCCGTCCCGGTGCGTTGGAATTTGGCAACAGGGCAAAAAAAGGCTCTTTGCCGGGCATAAGATAAAAAATGGAGGACACTTAAAATGGCAACGGAAGAAATTAAGGTAAACGAGGCACCGGTTGAAGATTTAAACGAAATTTTGCGCGTTCGCCGCGAAAAGTTCGCAAATCTGGTCGAGGCGGGGGAAAACCCGTTTGAGATTGTCAAATACGATCAGACTCATCACTCGACGGATATTATTGAAAATTATGATGAGCTTGAGGGGAAAGAGGTTTGTGTTGCAGGGCGTCTTATGAGCCGCCGCGGAATGGGCAAGGCATCCTTTTGTGATATGCAGGATTTAAAGGGAAAAATCCAGCTTTATATCCGTATAAACGATATAGGTGAAGAGAACTTTGCAAAGTTCCGCAAATATGACATCGGCGACATTGTCGGCGCAAAGGGAACCGTGTTCAAGACGAGGACAGAGGAAATTTCCGTTCATGTAACGGAGCTTACGCTTCTTTCAAAATCACTTAAGCCGCTGCCGGAAAAATACCACGGTCTTACAAATACCGATATCCGCTACCGTCAGAGATACGTTGACCTCATTATGAATCCCGAGGTTAAGGATACATTTGTAAAGCGCTCAAAGATTATAAGCTCTATCCGCCGTTATCTTGATTCAAACGGCTTTATTGAGGTGGAAACACCGATGCTCGTTTCAAATGCCGGTGGTGCTGCGGCACGTCCGTTTGAAACTCACTTTAATGCGCTCAATGAGGACTTTAAGCTTCGTATTTCGCTTGAGCTTTACTTAAAACGTCTTATCGTCGGCGGTCTTGAGCGTGTATACGAAATCGGCAGAGTTTTCAGAAACGAGGGTCTTGACACACGTCACAATCCGGAGTTTACTCTTATGGAGCTTTATCAGGCATATACCGATTATCACGGTATGATGGACCTTACCGAGAATATGTATCGCCATGTAGCACAGGAGGTTCTCGGAACAACGAAGATAGTTTACAACGGCGTGGAGATGGATCTCGGCAAGCCTTTTGAGAGAATAACCATGGTTGATGCGGTCAAGAAGTATTCCGGTGTCGATTTCAATGAAATCAAAACTCTTGAAGAGGCGCGTGCAATTGCAAAGGAAAAGCATATCAAGGTTGAAGACAGACACAAGAAGGGAGATATTCTCAATCTCTTCTTCGAAGAGTTTGTTGAAGAACATCTTATCCAGCCGACATTTGTTATGGATCATCCGATTGAGATTTCTCCGCTTACCAAGAAAAAACCGGAGAATCCGGAGTATGTTGAGCGTTTCGAGTTCTTTATGAACGGTTGGGAAATGGCAAATGCCTATTCTGAGCTCAATGACCCGATTGACCAGCGTGAGCGCTTCCGCGATCAGGAGGAGCAGCTTTCTCAGGGTAATGATGAAGCAAACACAACGGATGAGGATTTCCTTAATGCTCTTGAAATCGGTATGCCTCCGACAGGCGGCATCGGCTTCGGCATTGACCGTATGACAATGCTTCTTACGGACAGCGCGGCAATCCGTGATGTTCTCCTCTTCCCGACAATGAAGACCGAAAAGGAGTAATCGCATGAAAAACAGCCGTGACTCCCGCGATGTTTTCGCGGTTTTCAAACCGGGGAGTTTTATGGAGGATGCAAGCTTCTGGGAAAAGCTTAAGTATTGGTTTTCCAATGTTTACTGGTTCCATTTCCGCACAGCAACATTTATTGTGATTCTTGCTGTGGTTATGGGATGTATGATTATTTCGGATATAACTAACCGTGAGTATAACGACCTTGATTATATCCTTGGCGGTGCGGTGTTTGCAAATACCGAGCAGATGGGACAGCTTTCCGGATATCTCGGCTCTTTCATAGAGGTGCCGGATGAAAATCCTGATGATGAAGTGACGCCGCAAGCAGAGGTGGGGCACCAGATGCTTTGCACCGAAAGCGTTATGGGAACGGGAGATCAGGCACTTGCTGTTGATGAATACAACGCCGCAAGCATTGATAAAATCTCTGTCAGTATGGCAGATGATGAAATTCTTCTCTTTCTCTTTGATAAGCGCTATGCCGAGTGGTATGCAAAGGAAGGTGCGTTTGAGCCGCTTTCAAGCTTCGGCCTTGGCGGCGAGAATGAATATTTTATCCGCGTGGACAACCTTCCGCGAATAGAAGAAATCGGGATTATTCACCGCGACGGAATTTACGCCGCAATAAAGATAAAAACTCCGTCCCGTATGGAAAAAGAGAGAATAGCCGAAAAGTACGAAAAAGCGGCAGCTGTTCTTTCCGGAATTCTTTCGGATAAGTAAAACACCGCGGAGAAGAAACGATGACAGAGATTATAACAAGCCGTCAGAATAAGACGGTAAAATACATTCGTGCGCTTTCGCGCGAGCGGGAGCTTCGTCGCGAAAGGCACGAGTTTGTGTGCGATGGTGAAAAGCTTTTGCGTGAGGCAATAGCAGAAAAAACTCAGATTGTAACTGCGCTGTTTTCTGCTGAAAAGTACAGCGAAGTGCCGGAAATTCCGGGTGCTGAGGTTTTGCGCGTTTCTCAGGATGTGCTTGACAGCATAACGACTCTCAAAAGCGCGCAGGAAGTTATATTTACTTGTCGTATGAAAGAAAACGATAAAAAGCAACTTTCGCGCATTATCCTGCTTGACAGACTTCAGGATACGGGCAATCTCGGCACGATAATACGCACAGCAGATGCGTTGGGTATTGACGCAGTGTTTGAGGACGGCTGCGCGGATATATATAACCCCAAAACCGTCCGTGCGGCAATGGGTTCGCTTTTCAGAGTGCCGGTGATTTCGGCGAATTTCGCAGAACTTATCCCAAAGCTTCGTGAACAAGGGATGAAGATATATGCCTCCGAGCTTTACGGAGATGTAAAAAGCGTATCGGATGCAGATCTTTCATATGCCGGTGTGGTTATCGGCAATGAGGGGAACGGCGTCAGACGCGAAGTTTCCTCGATGTGTGATGCCAGCATTATAATCCCCATGCGCGGAGGGGCTGAATCGCTTAATGCTTCCGTAGCGGCGGCGATATTTATGTATAAGATGAGTGAAATCTGATGAAAATCCGACGGAAGGGCGGTGAGGTTTTTTGATGAATCCGGAAAAGTGGATATGGTTGTCTTTGGCGCTTCCGTTCGGGTCGCTGAGGATAAAGAGAGTAATATCACATTTCGGCTCGGCGGAGGCAGTGTATGCATCAGACCGGGAGACAATCAAAGCCGCATGCCTTTCTCTTTTCTCAAAGGAAATAGAGGCACTGGCAGATAAAGACCTTACCGAGGCAAAGAAGATTGTCTCACAGTGTATAAAGAAAAATATCAGAATAACAGCCCGGGGCGATTCGGAATATCCTGAAAGATTGTGGCATACGGATAACCCGCCTGCAGTTCTTTACTTAAAGGGTGAGCCGCTTTGTGTTGATGAGAAAGCTGCTGTTGCTATTGTTGGAACGCGCAACGCATCTTCCGGCGGTGAGGCAGCATCCGAAAAGATCGCAGCGGAGATCGCCGCGTGCGGCGGTGTTGTTGTTACGGGGCTTGCAAAAGGGATAGATTCTTGTGCGGCAAGGGGCGCCTTGCGTGCAGGAGGAAAAGTAATCGGCGTGCTCGGATGCGGCGTGGATATATGCTATCCGCGAGGAAATAAGCGTCTTTTCACGGAGGTCGAAAGTTCCGGGACAATAATATCGGAGTATCCGCCGGGGACAGAGCCTTCAAGATACAATTTTCCGAAACGGAACAGAATAATGAGCGGGATAAGCCTCGGAACGGTGGTTGTGGAGGCTCCGAAAAGGAGCGGTGCACTGATAACCGCGTCTTTGGCTCTTGAGCAGAACCGTGATGTTTTTGCTGTGCCGGGCGGGATATTTGAAGTTGCGGCAGAGGGCTCAAACGAGCTTATTCGCGCAGGGGCAATACCGGTTATGTCCGGTTTTGACGTCATGGCAGAATATGATGGAAGCTATGGTATATGCAGCGGCGTGCAGGTGAATTATGAGCCGGTAAAGAGCCAAAAAGAGCGGGATGTGCCTGTTGCGGAGTGTCAGAAAAAGCAATTTTCGTTCCCGGATGGATATCTTGATAAATTCTCGCCGGAGGAACGAGCCGTGATAGAGGCGATAGGCGGGCTGGAGCTTCGCGCTGATGATATTTCGGAGAAAAGCGGAGTAAAGATTCAGAGGCTTTTGTCTCTTGTGACACTCCTTGAAATACGGGGAGCTGTAAAGCAGATACCCGGAGGAAAATACAGAAACGTTCTGTAAGCAATCCGAGGGGTTTGACGCCCCGCGGATCAGGATAAAGTTAAAACCAGGTAAGCCGCGAGGGGGAAAGCGGCAGAAAAGGAGCAAATATATGTCATATCTTGTAATAGTGGAGTCTCCCACAAAGGTTAAAACAATCGGAAAACATCTGGGAAGTAGATACACGGTAAAAGCTTCAATGGGACATCTTCGCGACCTTCCGAAAAGTGACATCGGAATAGATATTGAGGGAGGATTTGTGCCGAAATATCTCGCTATCCGTGGAAAAAGCGCACTTATCCGAGAACTTCGTTCTCTTGCAGAGGAAAGCGACGCAATATATCTCGCAACCGACCCGGACCGTGAGGGTGAGGCTATTTCATGGCATCTGAAAGAGCTTCTCGGGCTTGATGAAAAGAAAACAAAGCGCGTTACTTTTAACGAAATCACAAAAAAAGCAATTACAGAGGGAATCAAAAACCCTCGTGATATAGATGAAAATCTCGTTAACGCACAGCAGGCACGCCGCCTTCTTGACAGAATAGTAGGCTATAAGCTTTCTCCGCTTCTCTGGAAAAAGGTTCGTTACGGTCTTTCGGCAGGGCGGGTTCAGTCTGTTGCAACACGCCTTGTAATTGACCGTGAGAATGAAATCCGTGAATTTGTCCCGCGGGAATTCTGGACGATAGATGCAAGCTTTTCACGCATTGCGCCGAATACCGGAAGCTTCACGGCAAAATTTCACGGTACTGAGAAAAAGAAAATTGAGCCTGCCTCCGCCGAGGAGACGGATAAGATAATAAATAGCATTAAAAATGCGGAGTTTTTCGTAAAGACAATCAAGCGTGGGCAGAAAAAGCGCTCACCCGTACCGCCGTTTATCACATCCACATTGCAGCAAGAAGCATCTCGCCGGTTCGGTATGTCGCCCAGCAGAACAATGACGATTGCCCAGCAGCTTTATGAGGGCGTTGATATTGAGGGTATCGGTTCCACAGGTCTTATCACATATATGAGAACTGATTCTCTGCGTCTTGCGGATGAGGCGATTGTTGATGTGCGCAAATATATAACGGAAGCTTACGGTGAGAATTTTCTTCCGGGTACGCGCCGTGTATTCAAAACAAAGAAGAGCGCGCAGGATGCGCACGAAGCAATCCGTCCGTCTGATGTTTTCCTCACACCGGAAAAGATAAAGAAGAGCCTTACTCCGGATCAGTATAAGCTTTACCGTGTCATATGGTCACGCTTTGTGGCGTGTCAGATGGAAAACGCAGTATATGACACTATGAGTGTGGATATCGGCGCGGGAGAATATATTTTCCGTGCGACAAGCTCACGCGTTGCGTTTCGCGGATATACCGCCGTGTATTCGGATATGGCGGCAGAGCTTGAAGAGGAGGAAGCGAATACGCTTCCGGAGCTTTCAGAAAACGAGCCACTCACCTTTGAAGGAGAGAAGAGCGAACAGCACTTCACTTCTCCGCCGGCAAGATATACGGACGGAAGTCTTATCAAGGCGATGGAAGAGAAAGGCGTGGGACGTCCGAGTACGTATGCACCGACTATTTCTACAATCCTCAACCGTGAGTATGTCATAAAAGAGGGCAAAAGCTTAAAGCCGACACCGCTCGGCGAGGTCGTAAACGGGCTTATGACAGAGCAGTTTGCCGATATAGTTGATGTTGAGTTTACCGCACATATGGAAGAACAGCTCGATGACGTCGAAGCGGGAAACAAGGACTGGAAGAAAACGCTTTCCGATTTTTACGGTCCGTTTGCGGAGGAGCTTGAGGCTGCCGAAGTTGCGCTTGAGGGCAAGAAGCTTAAAGTTCCGGATGAAGAAACCGATGAAATCTGCGAGGTTTGCGGAAGGAAAATGGTTATAAAGTCAGGCCGCTTCGGAAAGTTCCTTGCATGCCCGGGCTTCCCTGAGTGTAAGAACACGCGTGCAATTGTTGAAAAAACACCGGGAGAATGCCCTGTTTGCGGCGGGCAGATTCTGAAGAAGAAGTCAAAGAACGGGTATTGGTATTATGGCTGTGAAAAGTTTCCGGAATGTACGTTTATGACATGGGATGTTCCGCAGGAAGCAAAATGCGAGGTTTGCGGAAAGACTATGTATAAGAGATCGGGGCGCGGTTCCAAGAAGATGTTCTGTGCAAATCCGGAATGTGAAAGATACGAGCCGCAGGAGAATAAGAAAAAGGAAGATTCTCCGAAAAAGGCGGAAAAGAAGACAACGAAGAAGAGTGCCGCAAAAAAGACAGCGAAAACCACAACTAAAAAAGCAACCAAAACCACAACTAAAAAGACAGCGGGGAAGAAGAGTGAATAAAGCATATGTAGCAGGTGCGGGACTTGCCGGATGTGAGGCTGCGTGGCAGCTTGCCGAGCGCGGCATTTCCGTAACGCTGTACGAAATGAAACCTAAAAAATACACACCTGCACATAAGTCGCCGGAATATGCCGAGCTTGTCTGCTCAAATTCGCTTCGCGCTGCGGGTGTGGAAAATGCCGTAGGTCTCCTCAAAGAGGAAATGCGAAGGCTTTCCTCTCTCGTTATGGAAGCGGCAGATAACACGCGCGTTGAGGCAGGCGGAGCGCTAGCTGTTGACAGACAGCGCTTTTCGGCGTATATAACGAAAAAAATTCGTTCACATGAGAATATAACCGTTGTTGAAAAAGAGATAACCTGCCTTCCTGATGAGCGACCGCTTATCGTTGCTACGGGACCTCTTACATCACCTGAGCTTGGCGCATCAATCCGCGAGCATTTAGGCGGAGGAGAGTTTCTCGGCTTTTTCGACGCCGCGGCGCCGATTGTAACGTATGAAAGCATTGATATGAGCCGTGCGTATTTTAAATCCCGCTACGACAAAGGAACGGCGGATTATATCAACTGCCCGATGTCGGAGGAGGAATACCGAATCTTTCTTGAAGCGCTCGTCACTGCCGAAGCTTCAGAGGTTCACGGCTTTGAGGATGATAAGGTGTTTGAAGGATGTATGCCTGTTGAGGTTATGGGAAGGCGCGGCTATGATACGCTCCGGTACGGACCGCTCAAGCCCGTGGGGCTCCGCGATCCGAAAACAGGACAGACGCCGTATGCCGTTGTTCAGCTTCGGCGCGATAACCGTGAGGGAACGCTGTATAATCTTGTAGGCTTCCAGACGCATCTGAAATTCGGAGAGCAGAAGAGAGTTTTCTCGCTCATTCCGGGACTCCAGAATGCAGAGTTTGTGAGATACGGTGTAATGCACAGGAATACGTATATAAAATCTCCGGGAATTCTTAATTCCGATTATTCGGTGAAAAACGATGCAAACCTTTACTTTGCAGGTCAGATGACCGGTGTTGAGGGATATATTGAATCTGCATCCTCCGGCCTTATGGCGGGGCTTTCTCTTGCAATGAAGCTATGCGGAAAAGAATGCCCCGAATTCCCACAGACAACAGCGATCGGTGCGCTTGGAATGTATGTAAGCTCCGGCAGCGTCGGGGATTTTCAACCGATGAACATAAATTTTGGCATTATGCCGCCGCTTGATGTCCGTATAAAAGTGAAAAAAGAGAAAAATGCGGCAATTGCCGCGCGTTCACTTGCAGTGATAGATGAGATAGCAAAAAAACTGTAGCGCAGAAAGGTTTGGGTAAGAATATGAGAATAATACTTGACACAATGGGAAGTGACAACGGCTCTTACGAGTTTGTGAAAGGCGCTGTTCTTGCCGCGGAGGATCTTGATGTTGATCTTGTCCTCGTCGGCAATGAGAAGGAGCTTTGTGCGCATCTTAGCAAAGAAGACCCGCAGGGAAAATACAGAAAAAACATAAGCGTGATTCATACAAGCGAGGTTGTAGATATGCATGATGATCCGCTTAAGGTTATGAAGGAAAAGCCAAATTCATCTATGACCGTTGCATTGCGCACACTCAGCGAAGGAAAGGGAGATGCTCTTGTTTCCGCGGGAAACACAGGCGCTCTGCTTACTCAGGCAACTCTTATTGTAAAGCGTATACGCGGAATACGCCGCGCCGCGCTTGCTCCGGTTACCCCGACTGCTACCGGAATAGCCGTACTTATTGACAGCGGTGCAAATGCAGAATGTACTCCGGAATATCTGTATCAGTTTGCACTTATGGGCTCATACTATGCAGAGCATGCGCTCGGTGTAAAGGCTCCGAAGGTCGGGCTTTTGAACAACGGTACCGAGGAGCATAAGGGTGACGAGGTTCACCGCGAAGCAAACCGTATTCTTACCGAGGCGGGGCAGCGCGGAGAGATAAACTATATCGGGAATATAGAGGGGCGTGACGGCCCTCTCGGAAAAGCAGATGTTATTGTTGCAGACGGTTTTTCGGGAAATGTCTATCTCAAAACCATGGAGGGCGTGGGAATGTTTTTCGCGCGCGAGCTTAAGAATATGTTTATGGCATCATTCAAAGGAAAGCTTGCAGGGCTCATGGTTAAGGGAGACGTTGCAGCATTTAAGAAAAAAATCGACTACAACGATGCCGGAGGGGCACCTCTTCTCGGCGTGAAGAAGCCGGTTATCAAGGCACACGGCTCTTCAAAGGCGAAATCGATTTACCATTGTATAATTCAGGCTATAGATTATATTGATTCGGGAATGACAATCCATCTTGAGCGAAGCCTGAAAGGAGAAAACGCGGCCGATGAGTAAACCTTCACAGAAAAACTACAGCAGATTTCAAAATGAAATAGGATATAAATTCAAAAATATTGCGCTTCTTGAGCGTGCGCTTACGCATAGCTCATATGCTAACGAAAACCGCGCAGCGGGAGTATTGGATAATGAGCGCTTTGAGTTTTTGGGAGATTCCATTCTCGGTATGAACACTGCACTTTATCTTTTCAACAAGTACCCGGACGAGCCGGAGGGCGAGCTTACTAAGATGCGTTCTTCGCTTGTGTGCACCGGAGCACTGTGCGACAGGGCGAAGGCGATTTCCCTTGGCGATGAGCTTCGCCTCGGTCACGGAGAGGAAAGCGGCGGAGGAAGAGAGCGTCCGTCTATTCTTGCCGATGCTTTTGAGGCAGTGATAGGAGCGATTTATCTTGATTCGGGTGAGGAAAGTGCGCGTAGCTTTATAAAAAAATTTGTGTTTGATGCGGAAAAAGGCGGGGAATGGAGCGTTACGGATTATAAAACAACGCTTCAGGAAATTGTGCAGAAAAACCGCGGTGAGATGCTTTCGTATCACGTTATAGAGTCAAACGGTCCGGATCACGAGCGCAGTTTCACCGTTGAGGTTATGATAAACAGCAACCACATCGGCACGGGACACGGACACAGCAAAAAAGAAGCAGAGCAGATGGCGGCGCGTGAGGCGTTAAAGCTTATGGGGATGGAGCAATGAGCCGAATTATACCGGTTTTTATCCCCCATGCAGGATGCCCACACGATTGTGTTTTCTGCAATCAGAAAAAAATAGCCGGAACGCTTGTTCCGCCGGAAGGGCGCGAGATTTCCGCTATTATAGAAAACGCACTTCAATACTCGGGGGAAAACCCCGAGGTTGCTTTTTACGGCGGAAGCTTTACCGCGATAGAGCGCTCTCTTATGCTTGAATATCTTTCGGCGGCAAAGCGTTTTATCGACGAGGGACGGCTTTCGTCAATACGTCTTTCCACACGTCCGGACAGCATAGATGAGGAAAAGCTTTGTATTCTCAAAGAATACGGCGTGCGTACGATTGAGCTTGGGACACAGTCGATGTGTGAGGATGTGCTGAAGGCTTCGGGCAGGGGGCATACGGCGGAAGATACCGAAAACGCAGTGGCGCTTATCAGAAAACACGGATTTTCGCTTATATTGCAGATGATGACTCATCTTCCCGGCTCTGATGATGAAAAGGATATATACACGACGAAAAAAATAGCATCTCTTGCGCCGGACGGAGTGCGCGTTTATCCGACTGTCGTGGTGCGCGACACCGCGCTCGAAGCGCTATGGCGTGCAGGAAAGTACACGCCTGCAACGCCTGATTCGGCGGCACGTCTCGGTGGAGAGATACTTGAGATATTTGAAGAAAAAGGCATTCCGGTAATACGCTTCGGGCTTAATCCGACGGATGATTTGTCTGACGGAGAGGCACTTTGCGGAGCGTACCATCCGGCACTTGGTGAAATGGCAATGTCAGAGCGCTTTTTGCGTCTTGTCAGAGCAGAGATTGAGCGTTGCGGATATCGCGGCGGGGTGATACATATTTCCGTTAATCCAAAGCGCGTGTCGGTTATGAGCGGGCAGAAAAAATGCAATAAAAAACGCCTTATGAGTGAATATGGATTCAGTGACGTTCATATCCTGAAAAATGAAGAACTTGGCATGTCAGAGATTTTAGTCAAACATGTGTTTACTGAATAAACAGCTTGTGTTATTTATATCGCAACGGAGGTTTCAAAAATGAATCTGGGATTCACTTTCTTTTTTAACAGCATACTTCTCGGTGTAGGCCTTGCGATGGATGCTTTTTCTGTATCGCTTGCAAACGGACTTAATGAGCCGTGTATGAAGAACGGTAAAATGTGCGGTATTGCCGGTGTGTTTGCGTTTTTTCAGGCACTTATGCCAATGACGGGCTGGCTTTGCATACATACAATAGTACAGCACTTCAAAGCGTTTGAAAAATTCATTCCGTGGATTGCGCTCATTCTTCTTGTCTATATAGGCAGTAATATGCTCTATGACGGCATAAAGAACCGTGACGGTGACTGCGAAAAGCCCGGCGTCGGGCTCTGGGCACTTCTCGTTCAGGGAATCGCAACCAGCATTGATGCTCTCTCCGTCGGATTTACCATTGCAGATTACGAGCTTTCCGAGGCACTTCTTGCCGCTCTTATCATTGCGGCGGTGACCTTTGGTATCTGCTATGGCGGATTGTTTGTGGGTAAAAAAGCAGGTACGCGCATGTCGGGCAAAGCCGGTATCCTCGGAGGACTTATCCTCATCTTCATCGGTCTTGAAATATTTATATCGAGCTTTGGTTGAGAATAAATACATATAAACAAACCCTTCCGCGGGCATTGCCTGCGGAAGGGAAACTTTTATTCATCACTTAAAACTCAATTTTCTTTTCGATGTATGCTGCGAGGTCTTCTATCTTGATACGCTCCTGCTGCATCGTGTCGCGGTCACGGACTGTTACGCAGCCGTCTGTTTCGCTGTCGAAGTCGTAGGTGATACAAATCGGAGTTCCAACTTCGTCCTGACGGCGGTAACGCTTACCGATAGAACCGGCATCGTCAAAGTCAACCATAAACTTCTTGGAAAGGTCTGCATATACCTTACCTGCCTGCTCTGAAAGCTTCTTTGAGAGCGGGAGAACAGCCGCCTTGAACGGAGCAAGGTACGGATGGAGACGGAGAACAACGCGGACGTCATTCTTCTCTGCATCGACAACCTCTTCGTCATATGCTTCACAGAGGAATGCGAGAGCAACGCGATCGCAGCCGAGAGACGGCTCAACAACATACGGAACATACTTTTCGTTTGTTTCCGTATCGAAGAATTCCATGCTCTCTCCGGAATGAGTCTGATGAGCGGTGAGGTCAAAGTCAGTTCTGTCGGCAATGCCCCAGAGCTCGCCCCAACCGAACGGGAAGAGGAATTCGATGTCTGTTGTAGCGTTTGAATAGTGGGAAAGCTCTTCCTGCTCGTGGTCGCGAAGCTTTAAGTTTTCGCTTGCAATGCCGAGGGAGAGAAGGAAGTTTTCGCAGTAGTCCTTCCAGTATTTAAACCACTCAAGGTCTGTGCCCGGGCGGCAGAAGAATTCAAGCTCCATCTGCTCAAACTCACGTGTTCTGAACGTGAAGTTACCGGGAGTGATTTCGTTTCTGAAGGATTTACCAATCTGGCAAACGCCGAAAGGCATCTTCTTTCTTGTTGTGCGTGCAATGTTCTTGAAGTCAACAAATATTCCCTGAGCTGTCTCCGGGCGGAGATAAAGCTCATTCTTTGCATCCTCGGTAACACCCTGGAAGGTCTTGAACATGAGGTTGAACTTGCGGATGTCAGTAAAGTTGCACTTACCGCAGTCCGGGCAGCAGATGTTGTTATCTGCAATGTACTTTGCCATCTCGTCAAAGCTCCAGCCTGCCGGATTCACACCGGTATCCTCAATGAGCTTGTCTGCGCGGTGGCGGGTTTTACATTCCTTGCAGTCCATAAGCGGGTCAGAAAAGCCGCCGACGTGACCGGAAGCAACCCATACCTGCGGGTTCATAAGAATTGCGCTGTCAAGACCTACGTTGTACGGAGATTCCTGAACAAATTTCTTCCACCATGCGCGCTTTACGTTGTTTTTAAACTCAACGCCGAGCGGGCCGTAGTCCCACGTATTTGCAAGACCGCCGTAGATTTCACTGCCGCTGTACACAAAGCCGCGCCCCTTGCACAGGGAGACGATTTTTTCCATTGTCTTTTCGCTGTTCTTCATAATACACCTGTCCTTTACTTTAAACATTAATACATATTGTTCTTTTCATATTTTTTAAGTATATCATAAAAACGGCAACAATACAAGAGTAAAAACACCGAAATTAACTTTCGGTTGACAAAATATCAGTGCATATCTTATAATTTATATATAAAGGTACTGTGTGTTGCCGGTATCAAAATAACGGAGGTTTTTATAATGATAAGAAAATCCTTTAAAATGAAGCTGTATCCGGGTATGGCGGCGGAGTATGAAAAACGTCATAACGAGCTGTGGGATGAGATGCGTGATATGATTCACGAATACGGCGGAAGCAATTATTCCATATTTCTTGACGAAGAAACAAACATCCTTTATGGATATATTGAGCTTGAAAGCGAAGAGCTCTGGGCAAAATCCGCCGATACGGAAATATGCCGCCGCTGGTGGCACTTTATGGCAGATATAATGGAAACAAACCCGGACGAAAGCCCGGTTTCCATCGACTTAAAACCTGTTTTTCACCTTGACTGACAACAGAGCGGTCTGCGAGTTTGTTCTCGCAGACCGCTCTGTTTTAATTAATCAAAATAGCAGTTTTCAAAACCGAGAGCGCGAACGCCGTCAAGCTCATAGCCGGAGAGCGTGTCAGTTAATACTTCTTCTAAGAATTCAAGCAGAAATGTGCACACCTCTGCTGCAGATTTCTCACACGTGCCCTTAAGGTCATAGTTTCCTCCGTAATCCTTGAAGTATATTTCCATGCCCGGATAGAAGGAGCCTTTGTACATATCGGAAATGCCCCAGCAGTACAGCTCATCCCCATAATAATCAGTACCGGTATAAGAAAACTGTACGACGGTGGGAGTGTCTGTATCGAAGCTTACAGAGGTATAAAGGTCATAGCTTCCGTCTGTTCCCTCGTAGCTCAGTACGATGCAGTTAAGCTCCTCGGCATAAATAAATTTATACTGATTTACAAAACCTTCATCCTCATAAGTCAGAACAACTGCGGGACCGGCTTCCGTTGTTTCGGAAAAGTTGCTGTAAATCCACATTTTAAGAAGCTCGAAGGCTCGCTCGTTCTCCGGATAAACATCAAGGTCAATGTTTCCGAAAGGTTTGTCCGCGTTGGGAGAGAGAAGCGCAGAGAACGGATGCGGTGTCGTCTTTTTATACCCCTTGATTATAGATATCGGAAGCGCAAGGTTTAAGTTCTGACCGTCATCCCGACCGGCAGAGGTGATTCCGATTACCTTTCCCAGCTTACTTATCAGTGCACCGCCGCTTGAACCATTTGAAATAGGTGCGCTTATCTGAATATAAGGTACATTTCCGATCGTTCTGCTTGGGTTGGAAATGAGCCCCTCTGAAATTGTGTTATCAAGTCCCTTGGGGCTTCCTATTGTGAAGATTTCTTCACCGCCGGAAACAGGAGCCTCATCAATTTCAAGATAAGGGAAATCCTTGCCGTCAACCTTGATTACTGCCCAGTCACGTGCCTTGTTATAGTCGTAAATTCCGAGAACGTTATACGTTTTGTTGTTGTCGGAACGGAGAATTTTTGCGGAATACGCGTCTTCTATAACGTGGTAATTTGTAACTGCAGTGCCGTCAGCGTCGATAAAAAATCCGCTTCCGCTTGCAAACGCCTGTCCTGATTTGTCGTATACCTCTATATAAAATACAGCCGGAGAGCATTTTTCATAAATTTCTGCAGACGTAAGCTCACGTGCACCGTCCTGGCCTGCCGTCGCGCTGTCAAACGCCGCTACATTATAATACTTATCATATGCTGCCGCAGAGAACGCACCCGCAGCTATAAGCTTTTGGGCAAGAGTCTGCTTCGTTCCCTTGACCTCGGCTTCAAGAGCTGCGTAGGAGACGAGAACAACGTCTGCACGCAGGAAATTTATCGTGTCGGGATTGCCGAGCATTATGCCGGTGCTGCGCGCGAGGGTAAAGGGGTTATCCCACGTAAAATCCTGCCCGTTTGCATCGGAATATCCGAGTGCACGGAGAACAAAAGTGAGATACATAGATGAGGACGCAGTTGCATTGCTTCCGAATTTCGTGGCTGACATACCGTTTGTCAGCTTGTTTTCATATGCATAGCCAACATATTTATCTGCCCACGAGGGAACATCCAGAAACGGATGCTTTCCACCCTTTGCAAGAGCTTCTGCTTCTTTTCCGAGAGTGCGGATAAGCATAACGAGAGCCTCGATTCGCGTCGGCGCGCGGCCGAGAGCAAAGTCTGTATCGGAAACACCTTTAAAAACTCCCAAAGCTTTAAGATCTGTGGCGAGATCTTCTTCGAAGCTGAGGCTACTGCTTGCGGCAAACGCAACAGAGGGAATAAAGCCGAGAAGCATAACGGTGCAAAGAACAAGTGATATAAGTTTTTTCATAGTTTGAATCCTCCCTTTTTCGATATCTATATATTACCATATAAAATAAGCAAAAACAATAGGGGATTGTAGCGAAATGCATTTTGCTACAATCCCTTTGGGACTTTAGAAAAATAGTGCAGAATGAGCAAATCGGACCCGAAGTAGTACATAAGTACGTCGAGAGGTCCGATAAGCTTTACGCATAAAGTGTAACTAAATCCTCAAATTCGGCAGAAGCCGAATTTTCAATTTAATTTCAAACTTCAAACCATATACTTTTTTCGATGTTATCTGCAATAAATATCACTTTTACACTTTATGCGGTCTGGGCTGTTTTGCTACAGCCCCCCGTAAAGTACACATTTAACGAAGTTTATAAAATGCATCCGATGCTATGGGGCGAAGGTCGCAAACATCAAGAGAAAACTCTTCCGGATTTACGGTGCCGGCATAAGCTTCCATATCCGCAAACAGCTGCATAAATACAGACTGATTGCGAAGGTGGCTCGGGATAAGGAATGCTTCCTTTACGGACTCTATCCTGAGCATCAGAGAAAGTCTTGCGCTCTTTCTTGCTTTTGCGATGCCGGCAATTTTATCGCAAACAGCACGGCTCTTTTCACCTGAATTTACTATATCGTAAATTTCAAGCAGGGCAAGATAGTCCTCGGCGATGCAGAGATAGTTATTAACCTCGCAGGCAAAGCGTTTTGCAAGGTGGGTGTTGCACCGCACATCTTCCGATATACTGTCAAAAATTTCGAGAGCCTCGGCAGAGAGCTTTGCAATCCCTCGAAGCTGATTTTCGTAAACATCTCTCTTGGCAAGCAACAGGGAGACCGGCTCACCGGGGAAATTGCGCGGGTACGGTTTTCCCGTTACAACATAAGAATATCTGTAATAGGTGAGCGAGCGGAGCAGTGCTACATTGCCGAGTGTATTGCTTTCGATAAAGTAGCCGTCCCTGTCAAAATCAATGTTTTCTTTGGTCACTGCATCCATTATCGCAATTGCGCGGCGTGCTTCATCGTATCTTGCGCCGAATTCGCGGTGAGCGTATCTGTCGTTGAATTCTTCTACGCTGCCGGTACCCTTAAAGTTCCAGCTGTAATCTGCCATGCTTACGTGGTTTTTATCACAGCTCTTATCCCACGCGGAATAGGACTGAAGCCCCTCTGCACTCTGTTCTTTATCTGCAAGCTCGGTAAGAATCCGGGTGTTTGGAACCGAGTCAAAAATCATATCCCAGTGGTAGTATGAGTTCCATGGCTTTACGGTTGAGCGCAGACCAAGCTCAGGATGCATGGTTTCAAACATAAGAGATTCCTTGTTGTTTGTATATGTCCACCAGTCGATAACAGTAACATCAAGAAGGTCGTTTTCCTCAAGAAGCTTTTTGAAGGTTACGGGATTTACTATCCTTGTAAGCATATCGGAATAGATATAAACGCTCTTCATCCCGCGTGCTTTGAGGAAGGTAATAAGCTTTATCGCGTGATTTAAGAATTTCTCTTCGTTTGTAAATTTCTTGCATTCATCACATTCGCACCACGGTGAGGTTATCTTAAACGGATCGCTTGTATCGGTTGCAATCTCATCGCGCACCTCGTCCATACCGATGTGGAAGGAGGTTATGCCGTTGGGTGCAAGATATCTTGTGATAATTTCATCAAAAATTGAATACAGGGTTTCGTATGTATCGGGGTTTGAAAGGCAGAAGCCGTGACCGGTCGGTTTTCCGTCCTTGTCCTTTGCGCTTATGTCGGGGTTGGTTCTCGGAAGAAGGGAGTTGTGGCCGTAGCTGTTCCAGAGCGGAACAACCTCAACACCGCGCGTTTTTCCGTAAGCAATAAGCTCACCGAAGAAGTCCTCATCTGCCATGGGAGTGCGCACGGTTTCGTTTATCCATTCGCCTTTTTCCGGTGAGTAATATTTCTTGATAACATCAGAGTGAAGCTCAGGATGCTTTTTTACCGGTATGTATACATATTCGCTGATAATGCCGTCATATTGAATGCACCAGCAGCCGTAAAGCGCAACAACGAGCTGGTTCATCTTCATTTCCGCCATATCGTCAACAAGCGCTGTCCAATCGGAAAGCTTCATAAGGTTTGAGCCGTAGCGGCATTCCATAAAATGCCCGCGTGTTTTAAGATCCGGCCAGTCGAGAAGAGAGAATTCCGGAACGTAAAGAGCATTATTTTCTATATAGAGACACTGCAGGAATGTGGTCACTGCATAGTAAAGTCCGGCAACACCGTAGCCGACAAGCTCAATGCACTCGCCCTCTGCCTTGATACTGTACGCCTGATCAAAATTCTTTTCAACCTCGGCAGGAATATCCGAAGAAATCTCAAGAGTTATCTTAACGTTTCCTTTTGCCTCTGCGGCACAGTCGTTTATTTTCTTTGACAGTCCGCTTTTCAGCATATCAAGTGCAAGATAGGAAAGAGAGCCGGAAAGCGCCTTTACTTCAATCGTAAAATCGGCTTTACCGAGTGTTCCGAGAGAAATATTTCCATTGCCCTGCATAAGCCTTTGCGGCACAGGTTTAATCATATGTTCAAGATTCATTGCTAAGCGTCTCCTTTTTGATTTATTCATTGACTGGAATTATATGCTTATTATAAAACAACGCTTCTCGAAAGTCAATTGAAAATTCCGAAAAGGATAAAAAGCGGCGTGCCTCGGATTTCGCCGGGACACGCCCTCTGTAATATATACAAATACTTCAAAAAATCAGCTGCGGAAAGGATTAGAAATCTACCTCAGTGTCGTAGTAGCAGCACTTGAGGAGCTTTTCCATTTCCTCCTGATTCGGCTGGCGCGGGTTAGAGCCTGTGCAAGCGTCTGCGATTGCGTTTTTTGCAATTTCCGGAAGTCTTTCAAGGAAGATGTTTTCCGGAACGAAGCCCTGCTCGCAGGGGAAGCTATCTGCGCCGTAGTTCTTGATGCACTGAGGAATGTTGAGTGCATCGTTCATCTTGCGGAGGTAAGCGACAAGGTTTGCAACCTTTTCTGCATCGTTATTTCCGCCGAGGTTAAGCATATCTGCGATATCGCCGTAGCGCTTTGCAGCGTCTGCGTTCTTTGCGTTATATGCGATTACCTTCGGGAGATACATTGCGTTTGCCGCACCGTGGATGATGTGTGCGCCCATATCCTCAAAGACAGCGCCTGTTTTGTGAGCCATAGAGTGAACAATACCAAGAAGTGCGTTGGAGAACGCCATACCCGCCATGCACTGTGCGTTGTGCATGCTTGCACGCTTATCCATATCGCCGTTGTAGGAGCCTACGAGATCCTTGTCAATCATCTTGATTGCATGGAGAGCAAGCGGGTCGGTGTAGTCGCAGTTTGCTGTGGAAACATATGCTTCAACAGCGTGTGTCATTGCGTCCATACCTGTGTGAGCAACAAGCTTCTTCGGCATTGTTTCTGCAAGGTCAGGATCAACGATTGCGATATCCGGAGTGATTTCAAAGTCAGCAAGCGGATACTTGATGCCTTTTTCATAGTCTGTAATAACGGAGAATGCAGTAACCTCGGTAGCTGTACCGGAGGTTGACGGGATTGCAACGAAGTGAGCCTTTGTGCGGAGCTTCGGAAGACCGAATACCTTGCACATATCTTCAAATGTTGTTTCGGGATACTCATACTTGATCCACATTGCTTTTGCTGCATCAATCGGGCTTCCGCCGCCCATTGCGATAATCCAGTCAGGGTTGAATTTGCTCATCGCCTCAGCACCGCGCATAACGGTATCAACAGACGGGTCCGGCTCAATGCCTTCAAAAAGCTCAACCTTCATACCTGCCTCTTCAAGGTAAGAAACAGCCTTGTCAAGAAAACCGAATTTTTTCATTGAGCCACCGCCAACGCAGATCATTGCGCGCTCGCCGCGAAGCTCTTTAAGGACTGCAAGAGAGCCCTTGCCGTGATAAAGATCACGGGGAAGTGTGAAACGTGCCATTTTGCCATTCCTCCATAGTAAAATAAGTTAAAATTAAAATATTGAGAGATTGGTCTCTCGACCACCATCGTTATAAGTATATCATATATCTTGAGAAAATCAAGATAATTTTCCTATAACTTTCAGAGAAAAATTCTTGCTTATTTAGGCAAAATTACCATAAGAGGATTATACACCGCGTGGGATAAGCGTTTTAATGTATTTTACTATATTTGTACCCATAGCACCGAGCGAGATGGCATATGAAATGAGAGCGCAGACTGACGCGGCAACAAGGCACAGAGAAAGTGGAAGCGCGCGCGAAAGCATAAAATTATATGTAATATCGCAAATGAGCCCGGAAAACAGTGAGGCGATAAGGGGTGTGACAAACCAGTTGCCTATACGCGGGGAAAGCCGTAGACGTTTTTTTAGGCAGAGAAAGTTGAGAAAAGCACAAAGCCCGCTTGAAAATACATATCCGGCAACATATCCTCGCATACCGATGTGTGAGAAACCTGCACTCCATGTGAAAATGAGCTGAAGGATACCGCTGATTACGATATAAGCTGCCGCTTTTTTCTGCATACCGATACCGTTGAGAAGCGCACCGGTGGTCATTTCGTAGTAGGAAAAAAGAGTGCCGATGCCGAGCGGAAAAATAAATGCGCCCGCCGCTTCATGTGAGAAAAGAACGCGGCATACCGGTTCGCCGAGCGGAATTAGCACGGCAAAACACGGCATAGCCAAAAGCCCTGTTGCGTGGATGGTTTTTCCCGCTTTTCGCCTTAGCTCGTGTTCGTCACCGGCTGCAAGCTGTTCGGAAATCTTTGGAACCATAACGGAGGTCAGGGATGCGATAAATGCAATAGGGAACATAAGAAGAGGCATAGTCATGCCGAACATTGCACCGAAGGCTTCTGTTGCGGTGCGCAGGCTCATTCCGGCACATTGAAGTCTTCGAGGGAGAAGGATAGAGTTTACCGATCCGAGCAGATTGTTTACCGTTGCCGCTGCCGATACGGGAAGTGATATAGCGAGAATATCCGCCATTTTTACAGGATTGCTTCGGCGGGAGGAAAGGCGCCGTTTTTCCGGACGGTAAAAAAGAGAGAGCAGAGATGAGCTGAACAGCTCGCTTATCACCATACCGAGAAAAATGAGCATAGAACTAATGCCTGCATCACCGGTGCGGAAGGTGATAAGAAGTGCGGCAACGGCAAGAGCGCGGATTATCTGCTCGGAAAGCTCGGAGATTATCTGAGGATATACTTTTCCCACTCCATAGAAATAGTTTTTAAAAATGTTTTCAATTCCGGTAAGGAAAAGGCAGATAAAGACAAACGGAAGTGAGAGCATAGTGCGCCCGTCACCGAGAATGTTCCGTGAAATCACGTCTGGGAACAAAGTGCAAACGGCAGCAAGGAGAAAAACCGATACAAAAAAAATCCTTCGGCAAAGCGTTACCGAGCGTACAGCTCCGGATATATCTCCCACACCGGCTTTTGATGCTGCAATGCGCGCAACTGCAACGGTAAGTCCGCTAAGTGTGAGGGATGATACAACGGAATAAAACGGCGTTACCAGCTGATATACGCCGAGAGCCTCGGCACCCGCCATACGGCTTAAAAAAATGCGGTACAAAAAACCGAGAAGCTGAAGCACAGAGTTTGATACGGATATTGCAAAAAGACTGTAAAAAACCGACTTGCGGCTTATTTTTGAAAGCTTCACAGAAAAACACCTCCATCATAATAAATATGACGAAGGTGTCCTAAAAATGAGATTATATTCTGGAGTATTTTTCGTTAAGAGCAAAAAGCTTTTCTGAAAGAGCTTCGGAAAGGGCCCCTTCCTGCATACGCCAGCGCCAGTTGCGGTCGTTGACCGTTGAAGGCGTGTTCATACGCGCCGTGGCGGGGAGATTCAGAAAATCCTGCATAGGTGCAATTGCAAGGTCTGCCCGGGAGCTCCACGCCGCACGCAAAAATGCATCAAAAAGCGTTTCGCCGTCAGAGGGAGAGAGGTATCTCCGTGCAAAGTCGAGAATATGCAAGGGAGCAGACTCAAGAAAGCCTCGGAGAGTGTCGTTGTCGTGGGTGCCGGTGTATACAACGCAGTTTTCGGGATATTTGTGCGGAAGATAAATGTTATGCTCATCGCTGTCGAATGCAAACTGCAAAACCTTCATTCCGGGAAGGTTACAGCCGTCACGCAGGGCAAAGACCTCATCTGTAAGAAAACCAAGATCCTCTGCGATAAGAGAAAGGTTTGGAAGTGCAGATTTTATCGTATCAAAGAACGCTTTGCCCGGTCCTTTTTCCCAATGTCCGCATACGGCATTCACGGCGCCGTAGGGGACAGACCAGTAAGCTTCAAATGCGCGGAAGTGGTCAAGGCGCACGGTGTCAAACATCTTCGCGCAGTGAGAAAGGCGGGCAATCCACCACGAGAATCCGTTTTCGGCAAGACGGTTCCAGCGGTATGTCGGATTTCCCCAGAGCTGTCCTTCTGCGGAAAATGCATCGGGCGGACAGCCGGAAACATCAAAGGGGATGAGCGCATCGTTTAAGTTAAAGATTCCGGGGCTTGACCAGACATCGCAGGAATCAAGTGAAACGTAAATCGGAACATCGCCGATAAGTGAGATGCCCTTTGAATTTGCAAATCTGCGGAGCTTTTCCCACTGAGAAAAGAACATAAATTGCTCAAATTTATAATAGTTCTCGTCTTCGCGGTGCTTTTCTCTCCACTCCGAGAGACCGGACTTATCGCGGAGTGAAGAGGGAAAATGCTGCCACGCAATTCCACCGAGCTCCTCGCGGATTGACATAAATGAAGCATAGTCACCTATCCAGTGGCTTTCGCGCTCGCAGAAGGATTCGAGTGCGTCATAATCACGAAAACGGGAAAAGGCAAGGCGCAGAAGCCGTGCACGCTCCGGTATGATGATTTTAAAATCAACGCGCTCACAGTTTTCGTGCTCGGCGCTGCGGAGTTCATCTTCTGTTATAAGTCCTGCTTCAAAAAGAGCTTCAGGGTCGATAAAAAGCGGATCTCCGGCAAACGAGGAAATAGAATTGTACGGTGAGAAACCGGGACCGCGCGGGTTTACGGGAAGAACCTGCCACGTTGAAAAACCGCTTTGGGCAAGAAAGGCAACGAATTCCCATGCCGTTTTTCCAAGCGTTCCTATTCCGTATTTTCCGTTAAGAGAGGAAATGTGCATCAGAACACCGCTTTGTCTTTTCATACAGAACTCCTTATCTTCCAATTGCAGAAATTATAGTAGATATTCTGCGAGGATGGATTTATTTTTTCAAAAAAGTTTTTCTCGGTATATACTGCCGTATCTTTAAAAAGTACAGGTGCAAACGGAACGGTGTCGCAGAATGCGGTAAAGAACTGCGAAAGCCCTTCGTCACCGCCAAGATATGCCGCAACACCTGCCGAGAGGGAAGCATCGTAAAAGCCGCCGAAGTTCAGAGAACCTGCGACAAGACGGGTGATGTCAAAGTCCGAGCCGAGCGCAACCTCGGCGTAATAAAGGTCAAAATCACCCGAGGAGAGTGCACGGGTATATTCATCAAACGGAAGTGCGCGGACGGTGGTGGGAGCGCCGAGGCGCGTAAGCGTTTCGGCAATTCTCTTGCAAACTGCTACCTTTCCGCTGTTTTCACTGTTTACGAGTATGGTAAGAGCGTCGTTGAATGGAAGAGGGGTGTCCGGCTGATAGGAGAGCGCCTCTGCCGCAGAGTGGTTATAAAGTGCGCTTGCAGGGGGTACGGGAAGAGCGGTGGCATTACCCATCAGCGCAAAATCCCCGCTTGCCGCCGAGTCGCGGTCAATTGCGCGGGCAACTGCACGGCGGTTGTTCTTGTCGGAGAAAAGCGGTTTTCTTGTGTTAAATCCAACATAGTGAAAAAGTGTGGACGGAACGTTTGTGCGCTCTGCAAGACTTGACGGAATAAGCTGAGATGTTCCTGTCGGGTCACTTGCAAGAAGAGATATGTTGTGAGAGTCAAACTCAAACACAAGCTCATCTGAGCTTGCAACATCGTGCAACGAAATAACCTTGTAATGCGGATTTTTACCGCTATGATGATTGTCGCGTGTGACGAGTGCTGTTTTGTCGTCCTTGGGTGCGTAAATTCCGGTGCCGATGGGGAATATGTTTTTTCGTGTGCCCGATTTTACAATCGGGATATCCAAAAGAGCGGGAAAACGAGCATTATCGTATTTAAGGCGAACCTTTACATATCCTTTTGAATTTGATGCACGGATGCTTTCGACAACCGAGAGCGATGATGCAAAGTACGAGCCATTCTCTGCGGCGGCGCGGAGAGAGTATTCAACATCAGACGGAGAAAGCGCGCTTCCGTCGGAAAACGTGACGCCGCTTTTTATGTTAAAGGTGTACTCACGGTCAGAGTATGTGTAATCCGAGCAGAGAACCGGTGTTACCTCAAAGGTTTCCGAAACCGCAAAAAGCGGTTCGCAGATAAGTCCGCAAAGCTCAAAGTTAATCTTGCTCGGCGTTGTATATGGGTCTGCGCTTTCGTTTGAAGCAAATGCAACACCGAAAACTGAGGTGTCCGGTATATATTCTTCCTCGGGCAGAGCGGTTGAGGAAATATCCGCTTCCGGAAGCTCCGTAACGCCGCAGGAGGAGAGAAACAGAATGAATAAGAGAATAAAACAAAGCGTTTTTTTCATCATTTTTCCCCTTTCAGCATAATAACCGCCGCCATTGTTCCGCGGAGTCCGCCGGTAGCGCGGTGCGACCAATACAGGTCGTTTTTACAGCAGGTACATTCATCCGAAATTGTTATGTTTTCTTCCGGTATGCCTGAGTCGAGAAGGGTTAATGCATTGAGGGCAGGAAGTGAAACATGATATTTTCCGTTGCCGTGAGAAACGATGTGTTTTTTTGCAACCGCGCCAAAGGAAGAAATCATTGCATCTGGCACATCGCTGTCCGTTTCAAAACAGCATGCGCCTATTGACGGGCCTATTGCCGCAAGAATATCGCAGGGGCGAGAACCAAAGCTTTTCGCCATTTCGCGGATTGCCGCGGCAGGGGTTTTCATTGCGGTACCGCGCCAGCCCGCGTGAGCAACGCCCGCGGCACGATTTTTCGTATCCAACAGAAAAACGGGAACGCAGTCTGCGTGGTACGTTGCAATGGGAAGGTTTGGTGTGTTTGTGATAACGGCATCATATTCACGTTTGCAGGGTGAGAATGCCTCTCCCGCATCAAGGTCTGCTGCAACGCATACGCCGTCCCGGTGAATCTGAGAAAAGGCAACGGTGCGCAGTGCGTCAAAGTCTGCGGCGTTGCCTAAAATCTCATAATTGCGGAGAACATTGCTTTTCTCATCCCCACGGCCGAAGCCGAGGTTCATTTCATCAAGCGGGGGTGCAGACACACCGCCGCGGCGTGTGGAAAAACAGGTTACGGCAAGCCCGGTTTCGTCAAAAGCCGGGACGGAAAGATAAGTTACACCATTTGCGGTGTTGGTTTTAAATCCGTGTTTCAAGCTTTCTGCCTCCGAATCGGTTTGTTATTGTTGTTTTCCTTTTAAAAGCTTCATTCGTGCGCTGTGGTCAAGAAGACGCTTGCGCATACGCAGTGATTCCGGAGTTACCTCAAGAAGTTCATCATCTGCAAGGAATTCGAGCATCTGCTCAAGGCTTAGAATGCGCGGCGGAACGAGGCGGAGAGCATCGTCGCTTCCGGATGCACGCATATTGGTAAGCTGTTTTTTCTTGCACACGTTTACAACGATATCGTCTGCTTTGTTGGAAACGCCGACAATCATGCCTGCGTATACATTATCTCCGGGAGAAACGAACATCGAGCCGCGGTCCTGAACGTTGAATATACCATAGCCGACAGCTTCTCCGGTTTCGTATGCAATAAGCGAACCGGTTGCGCGACGTGGGATATCACCCTTTGACGGAGAATAGCCGTGGAAGATGGAATTAAGGATGCCTTCTCCTTTTGTATCTGTAAGAAACTCATTTCTGTAACCGAAAAGACCGCGTGCAGGAACGATGAATTCTATTCTTGTACGAGAACCAACCTGTGACATTTTGCGAAGCTCGCCCTTGCGTGAGCAGAGCTTTTCGATAACGGAACCGCTGCAATCTCCGGGGACATCGGCAACAACCTCTTCCATCGGCTCGCACATAACGCCGTCAATCTCGCGCATGAGAACACGCGGCGTGCTTACCTGGAACTCGTATCCTTCACGGCGCATAGTTTCAATGAGGATGGAAAGATGCATTTCTCCGCGTCCTGAGACGATGAAGGCATCAGAGCTGTTTTCTGCAGGGGTGACGCGTAGTGAAACATCCTTTAAAAGCTCGCGCTCAAGACGGTCCTTGATATTGCGGGTTGTTACGAATTTTCCTTCGCGTCCGGCAAACGGAGAGTCGTTTACGGAAAAAGTCATTTCAACTGTCGGCTCGGAAATCTTAACAAACGGAAGCGGCTCCGGATTTTCGGTGTCGCATATAGTGTCTCCGATTGTTATCTCAGCGATACCCGAAAGGCAGATAATATTTCCTGCGCTTGCTTCGGTGACGGGAACGCGCTCAAGTCCCTCAAATTGATACATAGCAGTAATTTTAGCCTTCTTTGGCTCACGCTGGTTGTGATAATCGCAGACAACAATCTCCTGATTCTGGCGGATGATGCCGGATTCAACGCGACCGATAGCTATTCTTCCTACATAGTCATTATAGTCGATGGATGAAACAAGAAGGCGCATCGGCTCGTCACAATTTGCACTCGGTTCAGGAATGTATTCGATGATTTTGTCAAAAAGCGGGCGCAAATCTGTGCCTTCTGTGAACGGGTCGTTTGATGCAATGCCTGCACGGGCAGAGCAGAAAAGGAACGGAGAATCAAGCTGGTCATCATTTGCTTCAAGATCCATAAACAGCTCTAAAACCTCGTCCTCAATTTCGTCAAGACGTGCGTCCTGACGGTCAATCTTGTTGACCGCAACGATTACGCGATGACCGAGAGACAGCGCCTTCTGCAGAACAAAACGCGTCTGCGGCATGGGACCTTCTGCAGCATCAACGAGAAGGATAACGCCGTCAACCATTTTGAGAACGCGCTCAACCTCGCCACCGAAATCTGCGTGTCCGGGAGTGTCAATTATGTTTATTTTCACGTCACCGTAACGGATTGACGTGTTTTTTGCGAGAATGGTGATGCCGCGCTCACGCTCGATGTCGTTAGAATCCATAACGCGCTCGGCAACGACCTGGTTTTCGCGGAAGGTTCCGCTTTGCTTCAGCATTTCGTCAACCAGCGTGGTTTTGCCGTGGTCAACGTGGGCGATAATGGCAATGTTTCTGATGTTGGGATTTGTCAAGTTAAAGACTCCTTTGATAAAGATGGATTAAAAATACAATAGCGCAGAAGCAAAAGCCGCTCTGCGCATGATATTGTATTGGTAGATTAGCCAAGAATATTGAGGTTAAGCACAAGCGTAACAATAATGAATACAGCTGCGATAACCGTTGTCAGCTTTGCAAGTGTAGCATCAAGAGACTTAGACTTATTCTTGGAAAGGAAGGTATCACCGGCACCTGCGATAGCGCCGAGACCCTGAGTGCGTCCCTGCTGGAACATAACGATGCAGACAAGTGCAACAGAAAGAATAAGCTGAACAATAGTAAGAGCAATTTTCAAAATAAACACCTCCGAAATAATCTTCCGTACAAAGAGATGCACGGTAATGCTTGTCATAAGTACAGTAAATTCTACCACATATCGCAGAAATTTTCAACCTTTTTTTCTAAAATAATTATATTTTTATTGACAAAATACGCAAAAGTATAAAATGAACCTATTTTTATACTTGCCGTCGGTACGCTTTTGTGATATACTTAATGCATACAGAATAAAATTAACTCATAAAAGGGGTATAAAAATGTCAGAGCTTTGTGCAAATGAAGGCAAGAATACTACCATAACCGTTGACGGGAAGGAGTATATGCGCCTGCCGATAAAGACGCATGTTGTAACCGAAAACGATAAGATTACGGATGTTGCGGAAAAATATGCCGCAGAGCATATGCAGGAGGGAGATATTCTTTTTATCTCGGAAAAGTGTGTTGCCTGCTCGCAGAAGCGCGCTGTTCCGCTTACGGAAATCCATCCGCGTCCGCTTGCAAAGCTTCTTTGTAAGTTTGTTTACAAGTCACCCTACGGAATAGGCCTCGGCATTCCGGAAACCATGGAAATGGCTCTTCGTGAGTGCGGAACCTTCCGTCTTCTCTGTGCGGCATTTTGCTCCGCAATAGGAAAGATTCTCGGCAAGCGCGGCTGGTTTTACAAGGTTGCGGGCTACCGCGCCGAGTCTATCGACGGACCGACACCGTATACCCTTCCGCCGTACAACAAGTGCGTTGTTCTCGGTCCGGAGGATCCGGATAAGGTTGCACGCGATGTTGCGGCAAGAATCGGTTTCCGCGTTGCGGTTGTAGATGTAAACGACCTCACCGGAAAAATCCTCGGTGCGTCTGACGATACTGTTGACAGAACGCTTCTTCCGAAGATTTTGCGCGACAACCCGCTCGGTCAGAGCGCACAGCAGACACCGATGGGCATTATCCGCGAGGTAAAGTAAAAAAATAGGCTAATAACAAAAACGCAATGGGATGCGCTGAAACAAGCGTATCCCATATTTGCAATTCTTGCAATTGCGATTAATCCGACTTGATTTTATGAAGATAAGTCAAAAAAAGAGGAAAAATCTAGTTGAAATCACTTTCGTTTGGTGATATTATTATATAGATATAATAGGCAGGAGGTATATTACATATGATAGACATGACCAAATGGGCAAAAATTGCCGCAGAAAACGTAAATAAAAGAGATATGGCACCCGGGCGTCTTTCCGGAAAAATTGCAATTGTAACGGGAAGCGCACAGGGCTTTGGAAAGGGCATCGCCGAAATCCTCTATGCAGAGGGAGCAAGCGTTGTTATTGCAGACCTTAATGATGCTCTTGCGGCTACTGTTGCGGAGAGTCTCGGGGAGCGCGCATACGCCGTAAAGGTGGACGTTTCAGACGAAGAAAGCGTTGCCGGAATGGTTGCAAAAACCGTTGAACGCTTCGGCGGTCTTGACCTTCTTGTTTCCAACGCAGGCGTTCTCAAAGCGGGCTCGCTTACAGAGCTTGAAATGCGTGATTTTGAGTTTGTTACAAAGATTAATTATACTGCATTTTTTGCGTGCGTGAAGTACGCATCCGTGATTATGCGTGCACAGTTTGAAGCTGATAATAACTGGATGGGTGATATCGTCCAGATAAATTCAAAATCCGGACTTTCCGGAAGTAACAAAAACTTTGCGTATGCCGGTGGAAAGTTCGGCGGTATCGGTCTTGTTCAGAGCTTTGCAATGGAGCTTGCACCGATAAACGTAAAGGTGAATGCAATCTGCCCCGGAAACTACTATGACGGTCCGCTCTGGAGCGATCCCGAGCGCGGACTTTTTGTTCAGTATCTCAACGCAGGCAAAGTTCCGGGAGCTAAGACGATTGAGGATGTTAAGAAATTTTATCTTTCAAAATCCCTCATTCAGCGCGGGTGCTTGCCGTCAGACGTTGCAAAGGCGATTATGTATGCCGTAGAGCAGACCTTTGAGACAGGTCAGGCAATCCCCGTAACGGGCGGGCAGAATATGCTTCACTGAGGAGACTACTATGATTGATATTTCGGTTTTAAATAAGCTCAACGCGGAAGATGAGGCACAGCGCCTTGAAAATCTTCGCGCGGCGATAGAGTCTGCAGATTTTCCGCCGGTAGATGAGCGGATGATAAATAACCACATCCACACGTTTTATTCATTCTCGCCGTACAGCCCGTCTGCTGCGGTTTATGCCGCCAGAGCCGAAGGGCTTGTAACCTGCGGGATTGTAGACCACGACAGCATCGGCGGTGCGCGTGAGTTTACTAAGGCGGGGAAAATTGTCGGCATTCCCACAACCGTAGGAATTGAGGCGCGCGTTTCTATGCGCGGAACTCCGTTTGAAAACGCAAGAACGAACAACCCTGACCAGATTGGCGTGTCATATATGGTCATCCATGCTGTTCCGCACGATAAGATAGACGAGGTTCAAAGCTTTTTTGCGCCGCTCCGCGAAAAGCGCAACGAGCGCAACCGCAAGATGGTTGCAAAGATAAACGAGCTGTATGCACCGCAGGGTATATCGCTTGATTTTGACCGCGATGTACTTCCTCTTTCGAAATTTGCGGACGGCGGCAGCGTTACAGAGCGCCATCTTATGTATGCTCTTGCCAAAAAACTTTCCGACTCTGACGATATGTTTGAGATTTACGACCTTGTGGGAAGCCTTAAAAAAGAATGTATACCCAAGGTGTATATAGACGCTGATGAAGAATGCCCGAGCCTTTCGGAATTCTGCGGTCTTGCAAAGCGCGTGGGCGCAATTTGTGCATATGCGTATCTCGGCGATGTTACAGCATCCGTTACCGGAGATAAGCGCGCGCAGACATTTGAGGATGCGTATCTTGATGAGCTTGTTGCATGCCTTGCAGAATACGGCGTTCCGGCAATAACATATATGCCGACAAGAAACACGGATGAGCAGTTAGCGAGACTTCGCGCCCTTTGCGAAAAACACGGTCTTATGCAGATAAGCGGCGAGGATGTAAACTCCCCGCGCCAGAGCTTCCGCATTGAGAAAATGGCTGATGCGCAGTTTGCAAACCTTATAGACAGCACATGGGAGCTTATCCGCCACGAAAACAAGTAAAAAGCTCCGGACCGAAAAAGTTGTACTTTTTCTATGAACAAACCTCACCTCTCGATGTACCTTTGTACTACTTCGGGTTCGGTTTGTCCATTCCAAAGCTTTTTACAGGTGTTGAGAGCTCCGGATTGAAAAATTGTACTCTTTATGAATAAACTCAGCAGTACCGCAAAAGCTTTGCTTTTGCGGTACCTTTGTCTAAATCTTTCCAACTAAATCCTCGATCTTGCCAAAGGTATATCCCATTTCCTCCCACTTTGTAAGAAGCTCATCGAGGATTTCTCCGTTTGTCTTTGATGTGCTGTGCAGAAGAACAACTGCGCCGGGGTGTATACGCTCGCAAAGGGTTTTCAGCGCGCTCTCGCGCGAGGGCTGCTTGTTGTTATCCCAGTCGGCATATGCAAGCGACCAGAAAATTGTTTTATACCCAAGCTCTTTTGCATGACGAAGATTTGTCTCCGAAAATTTCCCCTGGGGCGGGCGGTACAGCTTTGGCATATCTTCTCCAATGATTTCGCGATACTTATCGGAAAGAGCGGAAAGCTCCTTTTCAAAGCTTTCCTTTTCGGATATTTTTGACATATCCGGATGCTTTAGCGTGTGGTTTCCGATTATGTGTCCTTCACTCACCATCCGGCGCACGAGCTCTGGTTCGCGGTCAAAAAAGTTGCCCACAAGGAAAAAAACTGCCTGCGCGTTGTGCTTGTTTAAAGCTTCCAGGATTTGGGGCATATTTCCGTTTTCATATCCCGCATCAAAGGTGAGATATATAACCTTTTCGTTTTCGTTGCCTGCAAAGTATGCATCATACGGTGCAAGATATTCGCGTGTAACGTTTGTCACAGGAGTTTTGCCCGGTGTTTGAAAACTCAGCCCCCAGTCGCCTGTTGCATTTCCAGCGACAGGCGTCGTTTGCGTATCGGGAAAGTATGGTAGTGTGCAGAAAATAAGAACTGCCGCCAGAAAAATTGCAACCGTGCGCTTGTTGATACGAATTACCATAAAAATCACCATATCCTTGAAAAATCACACTTAACTATATGAAGAGAACAGCGGAAATATGAAGGAGTATGAGTGAGATTTTTTCAGTAGTTTACTTTACCTGAAATGTACGATAATGCGAAAAAATCTCGCAGAATGTGCTATGATATATTTTATAACGGAAAAGGAGAATGGAAATGGATATAAAAAATATGATATCAGAGCTTTTTGGGTGCTCGCTTCCGCAAAATATCACGGAGACGGAATATAACGGCGTTTACGTGAAATATGATGGTGAACGTGCAATTATCGGCGGTAATACAATCCCTGCAAAGTGCCGTGCGTATACGCTTCTTGCAAAGGGGATTTCAGAGGGACAGAAAAATTTTGAGATTTCAGAGAAACCGTCGCTCAAAACACTCGGAGCGATGCTTGATATGTCGCGTGGCGGTGTTATGCGCGCAGAGTCGGTAAAGACATACATAAAATACCTTGCCGCGCACGGCTATAATATGCTTATGCTCTACACCGAGGATACTTATGAGGTTAAAGATTACCCGTATCTCGGATATCAGCGCGGCAGATATACCGTTGAGGAACTGCGTGATATTGATGATTTTGCTGCAGAGCTTGGTGTTGAGGTCATTCCGTGCATTCAGACGCTCGGACATATGGAGCAGTTTCTGCGCTATTCCGTAAACGACGAAATCGCCGATAATGCAAGGGTTCTTCTTGTCGGCGAGGAAAAGACGTATAAGTTCATTGAAAGCTGCATTGCGACCATGCGCTCAGCTTTCCGAACAAACCGTCTGCATATCGGCTGTGATGAAACTGCAGGGCTTGGCCTCGGACAATATCTTGTGAAAAACGGAATGCGCGACCGCTTTGAGATTTTCTCCGAGCACCTCGGAAAAGTTACAAAGCTATGTGAAAAATACGGCTTCCGCCCGATGATGTGGAGCGATATGTACTTCTCACTCGTCGAAAAGAGCAAGGAAGAGGATTATATGCCTCATGTTGTCGTTCCGCAGTATGCAATAGATGCAATGCCCGATGCCGATATGGTTTTTTGGGATTATTACCACACGAATAACGAGTTCTATAAAATCAATATTGAAAAGCATAAGAAATTTAACCGCCCTGTTGTTTTCGGCGGCGGTATCTGGACGTGGGACGGGTTTGTGCCGAATTATGACCACACCTATAACACAATGAAGCCGGCTATGGAAGAGGTGCTTCGCGGCGGTGTTCCGGAGGTTATCGTCACCATCTGGTCAAACGACGGTTGCGAAACAAGCCATATGCTTGCGCTTCCTCAGCTTTCTCTTTTCTCGGAATACTGCTGGAAAGGGGAAGCGTGCACGAAGGACGATATATGGAGCATGTCCCGCTTTACCACCGGTATGACGGAGGAACTTTCCAACGCGATAAGTGATTTCTTCTTCCGCGAGGACGGCGCAATCCGCGCCGGAAAGCACATTTTGTGGAGCGACCCGCTGATTAACCTTCTGTGCTTTGATTTCGACCTTCCTGTGGCGAAAAAATACCTCACGGACGCAATTGCGGTTATTGAAAAGTATGTAAATACGGAATATATCCTTGCCGCGTTCCGCGCGTGCCTTGACAAATGCGAAATTCATCTTAATCTCCGCGACCGCTATAAGGCGGGGGATAAGGCATATCTCCGTGATTTTGCAGATAATAAAATTCCTGAGATTATTGCGGATTTTGAAAAGCTGCACACGCTTCACCGTGAGATGTGGTATCGCGATTATAAGGCACACGGGTTTGAAAATATCATGTGCCGCTACGGCGCGGCGATTGAGCGCCTGCGCCATACGTCTCGCGTGATAAACGATTATCTTGCCGGAAAAATCACCGGGATAGAAGAGCTTGAGCCTGAGCTTATCCGCGGGCAGAAATGTAAATGGCTCGCCGCAAATGATTTTATGTACATACATACAATGTGAATTTTCTGAAATGAATACGCGAAAACCACTTGACAAACCGCGGTAAATGACGTATAATACAAACAATTCAGTATAAAACCGTTGAGGCAGAAAAAAACCGGAGTTTATCTTTCCAAGCGAGCGGATTACGGTGTGAGTTCCGCAAAGATTGCCGGGTAATATGGACTGTCGAGGGCAGTGTCAAATGCACTGACGTTTTCCCGCGTTAAGGGTAGGAGTATGATGGTACTTCACAAAGCGCACCAATTTTAAGGTGAATCAAGGTGGCACCGCGGATATTGATTTATTCGTCCTTGGCAGAATTTCTGTCAAGGGCGTTTTTTATTCAGTAAAATGTAATGGAGGATTTTGTTATGAATTTAAACGGAGTGAATTTTGAAACCTATTTCAGCAATTATCCTGATAAGAACGGGTATTTCGGAAAATACGGCGGCGTGTATATTGACGATAAGCTCAAGACCGCTATGGCGGAGATTACCGAGGCATATTATTCCATTTGCCAGTCAAGAAAGTTCATTGCCGAGCTTCGCAGGATAAGAAAGGAATTTCAGGGACGTCCGACACCGGTTACGCACCTTGAAAGACTTTCGGATATGCTTGGCGGCAAGGTTCAGCTTTATGCAAAGCGCGAGGATTTAAACCACTCCGGCGCGCATAAGCTTAACCACTGTATGGGTGAGGCACTTCTTGCAAAATATATGGGCAAGAAAAAGGTTATCGCGGAGACCGGTGCGGGTCAGCACGGTGTTGCACTTGCAACTGCGGCAGCGTATTTCGGTCTTGAGTGTGATATTTATATGGGCTCTGTTGATATAAAAAAGCAGGCACCGAATGTTGCACGAATGAAAATTCTCGGTGCAAACGTTGTTGAAGTAACCCACGGCTTGCAGACTCTTAAGGAAGCGGTTGATGCAGCGTTTGATGCTTACAGCAAGGAGTATAACGATGCTATTTACTGCATTGGCTCGGTTCTCGGTCCCCATCCGTTCCCGATGATGGTGCGCGATTTCCAGAGTGTTGTCGGAATTGAGGCAAGGGAACAGTTTGTTGATATGACAGGGCATCTTCCGGATGCTATTGTTGCCTGCGTCGGCGGCGGTTCAAATGCGGCAGGTCTCTTTGCGGGATTTTTAAATGATCCGGTCGAGATTTACGGTGTTGAGCCGCTTGGCCGCGGACCGAAGCTCGGTGACCACGCCGCAAGCCTTAAATACGGAGAAGAAGGCATTATGCACGGCTTTAACAGCATTATGCTCAAGGATGAAAACGGTGAGCCGGCTCCGGTATATTCCGTTGCAAGCGGGCTTGATTATCCCTCCTCCGGCCCGGAGCATGCTTTCCTTCAGGAAATCGGAAGGGTAAAGTATGATGTAATAGACGATGAAGAAACGGTTGATGCATTTTATCGTCTTGCAAGACTTGAGGGTATTATTCCGGCAATAGAGAGTGCGCATGCAGTAGCATACGGCATGAAGCTTGCAAAGCGGATGGATAAAGGCTCTGTTCTTATCAATCTCTCCGGCCGCGGCGATAAGGATATGGACTACATCATCGAAAATTACGGCATAAGATAAATTGAATAGAGGAAAGATGTGAAAATGAGCAAATTCTTCGCTTTTATATACAGAATGAAATACATCGCGCGCTGGTCGCTTATGAGAAATACGCGAACAGAGAACGTTGCTGAGCATTCGTTCCACGTTTCGGTGCTGGCTCATGCGCTTGCGGTTATCTCACGAGATGTATTCGGACGCAATATTGATCCCGGTGCTGTTGCGGCAACGGCACTTTACCACGATATGCCGGAAATTCTTACTGGAGACCTTCCAACACCGATAAAGTATTACGGCAGCGATATAAAGAACGCGTATAAAAGAATAGAGCAGGAGGCAACCGATACCTTGCTTTCAAACCTCACGGATAAAATGCGCCCCGGAATATCCGAGGCGGCGGCAACGGATGATGCAGAGATAAAAAAGTTAGTAAAGGCAGCGGATAAGCTTGATGCTTATATAAAGTGCCTTGAGGAGATAAATGCCGGCAACTCTGATTTCAAGACTGCGCTGCGGCAGACACATGATGCGCTTTTCTCTCTCGGACTTCCGGAGGTGGATTATTTCATTGAAAATTATCTCGATGCGTTCTCAATGACGGTTGATGAATTATAGGAAAAACAGCCGAAAAATCCGCGTAAAAAAAATTTTTTGAAAAATTTTGAAAATATGCTTGACAAATGAGCTTAAAGCGCGTATAATAATTAACGTTGTCACGACAGAGACAGCGTTAATAAATGCGAGTGTGCTGGAATAGGCAGACAGGCACGTTTGAGGGGCGTGTGTCAATCGACGTATGGGTTCAAGTCCCATCACTCGCACCAAAAAACCACAACATCTTTGATGTTGTGGTTTTTTGCTGATTTTTTATCAATAGTTGAGGCGAAAAACTATATATCAAGGGCATACCGCTTTTAGATCGGCGGTATGCCCTTGTGTGTTTTGTGCTATTTATTTGTTTTAATAAATCTGTGAAGAATTGTTGCTATTTCTGCGCGTGTTGCGTTATCAAGCGGATTGAGGGTGATTTCTGATTTGCCCTTAATCAAGCCACTGCCGCAAGCGTATTGCATTGCAGAAATTGCATACTCAGAAATACTGTCAAAATCTTCATAAGAGAGGATATTTGTGTTTTCTCCTACGCCGATGTCATATCCCTTGTAGCTTGCATATCTGTGCATAATAGCTGCAATCTGCTCACGGGTGATTCTCACGTTTGGTTCAAAGGTTGTAGCGGATGTACCATTTACAATTCCGTTTGCCTTTGCCCAAGCAACTGCCTTTTCGTAGTAGCTGCCGTTTTCAACATCTGCAAATGATTTATCAAAGGTTGGTTGAAACAAAGCAGTATGATGAGCTTCTTGCCATGACCGAAAAATACGGTGAGCTTTTAGACGAAACAAAGGTAAAGAGGTATTGCGAAAACGCTGTGCTTGATGCAGTTTTTTCTTCGTATCTCGGCAGAGCAGAAAACAGCGGGATTAGGGTTACAACGTCTATCCGCTTCCCGGAGGAAATACCGGTAAGTGATATTGAGCTTGCAACGGTATTTGCAAACGCGATTGAGAACGCAATACACGCCTGCGAGAAAATCCCCGCACAAAACCGATGGATTGATATTAAGGTTATATTCAAGCCGAAATTTATGTTTCAGATCGCAAACAGCTATGACGGCAATGCAGAGCTTGACGAAAACGGAATCCCTGTTACCCGTGAGGAAGGTCACGGCTTCGGTACACGATCAATCGTAGCTTTTTGTGAAAAGCATAATTCGTATTACAACTTTGAGGAAAAAGAGGATAGCTTTGTACTGCAGATAGATTTTTAGAACCTAAAATAAAAAGGCGGTTTTGCTATTCAAAACATTGAATCAGATACGGATTTATGATATACTGTATAATAATATAAAAAAGAAAAGGTTTGGTGATTATTATGTATTCTATTTATGTTGTTTACAAAACTATCCCCGGTCATCGTGCGGATTTCATCCGTGAGCTTAATGAGAGCGGAGTTGCCACGGCAGTTCGTGCAGAGAACGGCTGCATTCGTTATGACTATTATCTCTCCGAAAAGGACGACAATGAAATTCTTCTCATTGAAGAGTGGGAGACAAAGGAGCATCAGCAGATTCACGTTACCCAGCCGCATATCGCAACCCTCAAGGCTCTCAAACAAAAGCACGTTGTCGACACCCGCCTCGGCGAATTTGAGCTGAAGTAACCGTGAAAAAGCTTTTGACTGTTTTTGCATTACTCGTATTGTGCTGTGGGCTTTTTCTTTGTTGTGTGCAAACAAAGGAAGATCCGCACCTTGATGAGCTGCAAATAGAAGCGCTTCGTGAAAGATATCCGGTGTACACACAGGACCCTCCGACTGTTGATACGTATCCGGTTCCGTTTGAAAAGCTGTGCAAACGCATAGATACCTTTGCCTATGTGGAGATAACGGGCGAGATACAGTATTATTCTAAGTACATCTCTATGGGAGATGCTGCGTGGGATGCGAAAAACGGCAGTGCGAGTAGCTTTTATGAATATCCCGCTGTTGTCATAGATGATACGGAAAAACTGTTTGAGCAAGGTGAGGAAATCACGATTGCCTCAAATATGATGTTTTACGGTTATAAGCCGGAGCTTTCGCCGGGTATGAAAGTGGTTTTTGCGGCAACGGGTGAGTGGCACAAACCGAAACAGTACGGATTTAGCAAAATAGGCACATATTACATAACCGAGGACGGATTTGCGCTTTCTGCATTTGATGAAAAGCTTTATCAAATGAAAAAGCCACTGTCGGGCGTTACGCTAAAAACACTTATGCGCGAGCTTGCAAAGCTGAAGTAAGGTTGATTACAAATAAAAGCGAAAAGCGCGTATTTTAATAAGTAGATTTTCACTTATTAAGATACGCGCTTTATATTGTACGATAGTTTTATTTTTGTTGGAATTTTGCTTGAAGAAAGGGAGAGAGGTTGCTAAAATAGACATAAATGGAGGTAAAAAAGATGAATTTAAGAAATATGGTATCAGATGTTTTGGAATTTAAATTTGATATGGAAATATCGGAATGTGAGCATGGAGGAGTATACGTAAAATACGATGAAAAAAAAGCAACTGTCGGTGGATGCTCCCTCCCGGCAAAGGCACGAGCTTATACGCTTCTTGCAAAAGGTATTTCCGAAGGAAAGAAAAACTTTGAATTTTCATCGCAGGCTGCTTTTGATACGATAGGCGTAATGCTTGATATGTCGCGCGGTGGAGTAATGAAAGTAGATTCTGTAAAAAAATATCTTAAGTATATGGCGGTTCACGGTATGAATATGCTTATGCTATATACAGAGGATACTTATGAAGTGAAAAAGTATCCGTATCTTGGATATCAGCGCGGCAGATATACTGCAGAAGAGCTTCGCGAGGTGGATGATTTTGCTGCATCTCTCGGTATAGAAGTGATCCCGTGCATACAGACACTCGGACATATGGAACAGTTTCTCCGCTATTCTGTAAATGAGGATATTGCAGACAACGCTACCGTTCTTCTTGTGGGTGAAGAAAAAACGTATGAATTTATCGAGGAATGCATAAAGACTTTGCGCGGCATCTTCCGAACAAACCGCATCCATATCGGCTGTGACGAAACACGCGGTCTCGGTACAGGGGCATATCTCAAAAAGAACGGACTGAGAAGCCAAATGGATATTTTCAGTGAGCACGTTGCGCGCGTTAAGGAAATTTGCGATAAATACGGATATCAGCCTATGATGTGGAGCGATATGTATTTTGCATATTCCGGAACCAACCTGAAAGAAACATATGATAATAGCGTAACTATTCCGCAAAGTGTTATAGATAATCTTCCGCAGATAGATATGGTTTTCTGGGATTATTATCATACAAACAGCTTTTTTTATAAAGACAATATTGAAAAGCATAACAAATTCAACCGCAGAATAGTTTTTGGCGGAGGTATATGGACATGGGATGGATTTGTTCCGAACTATCGCCATACTTACGATACAATGAAGCCTGCACTTACTGAATGTCTTTCGGGCAACATTCGTGAGGTAATCGCTACAGTCTGGTCAAATGATGGGTGCGAGACAAGCCATATGCTGTCAATTCCGGCACTTTCTGTTTTTTCCGAATACTGCTGGCTTGGTAAAGACTGCACGGAAGACGATATATGGGCAATGTCCGGATTTATCACAGGTATGACACGTGAGCTTGCCCACGCTGTAAGCGATTTCTTCTTCCGTGACGAAACAGACCTGCGTGCAGCAAAATTTGCGCTTTGGGGCGATCCGCTTATAAGCCTTCTTTGTTACGGCTATGATTTCAAAAAAGGGGTGGAAATCTTAAAAGAAGGCCTTGATGTTATCGAAAAGTATGAAAACATAGATTATTTTAAGGCGGTTTTTAAAGCATCAATTTTAAAATGCATTATGCATGAGGAACTCTATAATGCATATAAAAAGGGCAACCGTGCATTGCTTTCGGAATATGCCGAAGTGAAAATACCGGAGACAATATCAGCTCTTGAGAAGCTTTACGAGCTTCACTATAGCAGCTGGCACCGCGACTACAAAACGCACGGTTTTGAGCGCCTTATGCACCGTTATGCCGGAGCACTTGAGCGCTTACGCTATGCCGGTAAGGTAATAAAGCGTTATCTCAACGGTGAAATTCCGGTGATAGAGGAATTTGAGTATGAACGTATATACGGTGTAAGAACAAAGTGGCTTACTACTGATGATATAATGTATACCCGCGCGCATTGAGCTTGGCAATATTCAGTTCTTGCTTTGAAAAAGAGGTATAGCATAATGAACTACGGAGAGCCTTTAGCTCTCCGTAGTTCATTATATCTCATCTGAGACACGTTGCTGAAATTTCAGCGGTGTCATAAGAGTATATTCGCAAAAGATTTTTATAAAATAGCTTACTCCCGAATACCCGCATAGATTTGCGACATTATTGACAGAGTACCCTTGCCGCAAAAGCACCTTTGCGGCTTCGATCCTTGTCAGTGTAAGAAAGCGCCCGACTGTCATGCCTACATATTCCTTAAAATCATTAACCAACTTTGTGCGGCTGACAAAGAACTTTGCCGATAAATGTTCAAGCGTTATATCCTCGGAATAGTGATGCTGGATATATTGAACGATTTTACCTATGTATGTATCGGCAAGGTAGTCTTCTCTTCTCGGGGATTTGAGAGCTTCTTCAGCGGCAATCAGCATCATCTCCGCCGTCAAAAGTCTGTATTCAAGAGCTGCTGTATCGCTTGCCTTATCCTTCTTATACCGACTGAGCAAGGCTTGCATTATAGGGAGAATCCGGTTGTATGTTTCATTGCTTATCCGATATATTCCACAGTGTGACATAACAGGAGAAAACTGCATCAGGTGTTCAGGTAAAAATCTGGGCAAGAGACTTGGGCGAAAGCAAATCTGGTGCCGCTCGTATTGTTCATCCTGATTGATAAAGGGGTTGTGCAGCTCATATGCGCGTGAGAAAATAATTGCTTTTTCGTTTACCCGATCAACGAATTTATTTGAAGTATAGGTTATATCACCGGAGCCTATCAAAGAAAACTCGTGATAATCGTGAGCGTGAAGCACACGATAGTCCGATTTAAAACCTACGCCGCGATAATAATCGATATGGAAATCGGATTGGAGCTTGCCAAAAAATTGTTCTGCCATAACAATCACCTAAATGTACTTTTGCGATATTTTTGCAAAATAATTGCTTGTTTATGCTCGATAATAATTATATAATGCTATCATAAGCTTGTCAATAGTCTAAGGAGAAAATTTAATGCATCGCGTGTTTGAAAACAATAAAAAAAGAAAGAGGATAAGTCTTGACGGTATATGGCGTTTCGCAGCTTACGACGGAGATTTTTCCTGCGGTATACCTGATGCCGATAAAATCTGTGTTCCGTCTTGCTGGAACTGCACGCCGAAATACTTTTCGTATGAGGGCGTTGCGTGGTATGAAACGGAAATATATGCAGAGAGCGAAAATATAAGAATAATTTTTGAAGCCGTGCAAAACGAATGTGAGATATATCTCGACGGAAAAAAGATAGGTTATCATTATGGGGGCTTTACTGAGTTCAATATAGATGCCTTCGGCATTTCTAAAGACATGCATAAGCTTTGCGTAAGGGTGGATAACACCCATAACGATGCAGATACCATTCCTCTTGCAAAGTGTGACTGGTTCCACTACGGCGGAATTGCAAGAAGTGTGTATATGCTTTCGCTTGATAATGATTACATAGATTCATTTACCGTGAAATACGACCTTACTGATGATCTTAAATCTGCTGTTCTGAATGTCGAAGCGAAAGTTTACTCGTTTGAGGAAAAAGAAACAAAGGTAAGCTTCATACTTGACGGTGAAGTTCTTGCAGAAAAAAAGATCAGCAAAAAAGGTGAAGTGAAGGTTGAGTTTTCGGATATAAAGGTTGATGGTATCCGTTTGTGGGATATAGGTCGCGGAGAACTTTATACCGCAACCATCGAAACTGATTCTGACAGCGTTTCGGAGAATATTGGTTTCAGGAAAATTGAAACGCGCGGACGTGAAATTTATCTAAACAACCGCCCGATAAAGCTTCGCGGAATAAACCGACATGATGAACATCCGGATTGGGGATTTTCAATACCACCTGCGCTGGTTAAACGCGATATTGACCTCATCCTGGATATGGGATGCAATGCAATTCGTGGTTCACATTATCCGAATTCACGCTTTGTTCTTGATTATTGCGATGAAAAAGGTATTCTCTTCTGGGAGGAGATACCGTTGTGGCAGGCTAACCAGAATGCAGAGATACTTGCAAATTCCAAGATAGCTGAGCGTGGCATTCGGATGCTTTATGAAATGGTACAGCGTGATATCCACCATCCATGTATTGTCATATGGGGGTTACATAACGAGATTAACACAACATGCAGGGAAGGATACGAGCTTACAAAACACTACAGAGCGGCTGTCGAAGCACTCGATGAATCGCGCCTTATCACGTTTGCAACCTCTTTCCCGTTTGATGATATCTGCCTACCTCTTAGCGATGTGGCATGCGTAAACGCATATCTTGGTTGGTACGATGGAAAAACATCGGATTGGAAGGAGTTTACGGAAAAGGTTCGCGAAAAGCTTGAGCGCGAGAGGCTGGATATTCCCTTTGTTATGTCCGAATTCGGAGCGGGCGCCATTTACGGAACTCATTCGTTTGACAAGCAGATATGGTCAGAGGAATTCCAGGCAGAATATCTTTCCGAGACGCTTGGCTATTTTACGGGAAATAACGACATTGCAGGTACATACATCTGGCAGTTTAGCGATGTGCGCTCATCAAAGCCACTTGAGCTTCTTCGCCCGCGAAACTTTAACAACAAAGGTGTTCTCAACGAATACCGTCACCCGAAACTGGCATATTCCGCAGTATCGCGAATTTATCGCGAAAAAGCGGTTGGCAATAAATAAAACTATATTCTGGAGGAGAAAAACATGAAAAAAGTATTATCATTTATTCTGGCGCTGTGCATAATCATGACACTTGTGCCGACAACCTTCGCGGTGGCGTCAGGTCATTCTATTGTGTATAGCTTCGGTAATGATTATACAACACAGCAGGGAACGCATTCAAGTGGAGATGCGCTCTCAACCTATACTTATGAAAAAACAAATGATCACTTCGCCTACTATTCAACCAATGTTCAGTCTGCACTTGCGGATAATAAATTTCAGGGATATTATTTGCAACTTCTTGCTGAAAACAGATCGATAATTGACGGAAGCGCCAATGGTGTAGGTTCGTGGTATGCATTTGAACTTAATGTTCCTGCGGGGACGTATTCAACTGAGATTGTATATGGAATGCGAAACAGCGGTGCGGTGGAAGAAATATACTTTTTAGATTCTACGGAAATGAGCGATGTTGAAAACAACTTCACGACTCAAAACCTCCTTGCAGAAATCAACATTAACGGAAGTAACACCAATTGGAACACACAAGCAGTAAACAATGAGCTTGTTGTACCGACATCCGGAAAATATTATCTCATTATCCGTGCAAAAGATGTAACAAACGGCAGATACATGTCCATACGCCAACTCAGAGCAACAACGCGAACAAATACAACCGAAGTTCCTTATGTGGTAAAGTCTTCCGTCAGTGAAATTGCGGTCGGTAAAACAGCGAACATTTCGACAACTGTAAAAACTTCATATTTCGATTCAAGTAGCGCATATGTTGCAAAATCATACACCAACGCAACTGATGACATAACTTTTGCTTACTCCTCAAATAACACTTCTTTTGCAACGGTTTCAGATATGGGTGTTGTTACCGGTGTAAACCCGGGCAAGGCCGAAATTACAGTATCGGCAACCTTAAACGGAGTGACCGTTACCGATACCATCCCTGTTGAAGTAACGATGGCAAATCCGTCGGGGGTAAATATTAAAAACTATTTTCCGGACTGGAAATGGGAAGTTGATGAGTACTATTATAATTATGATTTGAAAAAAATAGATTATTCTGCAACAGACGGCTTCTGGCGCTATCATTCAAAGGCCGAGGGTTGGGAACCCGAACTTCCCGGATTTCGTACCAATAAAGGTGCGGTGACAGTGCACCATACCGATGCCGGACAGTGGTATGCGCTGGCTTTCAAAGTTCCGGTAAAAGGAGAATATAAAGGAATCTTATCTTATGGCGAGATAAAAGAAAATGTAGCTACTGATAGATTTGCAACTTTGGCAGATGTATATTTGCTTGATGAAGAAGAAATAAAAAATGTTTCAAACAATCTTATTCCTGAGAATGTTATAGTTGAAAATCTGAATTTTACAGGAGAAAAAGACAATGCTGAAAAAACAAAAGATATCGGTGTTGTTGAATTTGAAAAAGCCGGAGAATATTACTTAATCGTAAATTCTAAAAAGTTGGGATATTCAATGATATACGATCTCTCCCTCAACGGCGGCACGGGCACTGCATATATGGGTGCAACTGCAAAGGCTGATAAAACTGCGCTCACAGTAGGTGAAACGGCAACAATCACTGCCACCGGCTATATGTCTGACCGCACGACGGTGGGAACAGTTTCCAATTGGGAATCCTCCGACACATCCGTTGCAACAGTAGAAAACAGAACGGTAAAAGCTGTCAGCGCGGGAACAGCCACAATTACTGCCAATGTAACTTACAATGAAGCTGTAACTCCGGTAAGCATATCGCTTACAGTGTCGGATGTTAAGGTGGAAAATGGCGTAACAATAGCGGTTGATTATGAGGGCGAAGGCAAAAACATAACCGTTGACAGCACTACATATAAGCTTGGAGACACAGTAACGATAACGGCAAATACACCGTCAGGCAAGGTTTTCCGCGGCTGGGTTCGCGGAAGCGCAGAGAACGGTCGCCTTGTATCAACCGATGAGGCATACACCTTCAAAGCGCTGACTAACATCTACCTTACTGCTGTCTATACCGATGCGGCTTCGGAAGAATACTACGCATGGAATGGTGCGTTCCTCGGCATAACAAAGCCTGCGGAAGGAACGGAACCGGTTGTCCTCGGATATAGCTTTAAAGAATGGGCAGAGCATGTTATGTCAGAAAACCTTACCCGCTTTGTCGCTCATTATGAGCAAGCGTCCGCAACATATGATGTTACATATAACGGAGATGTAACTCCGTATAAGTATGACGACGAAGTTGTTCTTAATTCCGATGAAGAGGTTTACTGGTATCGTGACGGCAAGCTTGTTGATTACGGGAAAGAATATAAGTTCAACGTATGGGATAAAACCGTTGTTACCACTTCCGGAACAGGAAATAACGGCGCCAAGATAATGCTTGATAAAGTGGTAAAAAATACAGCTACACAAGAAAAATCATATATGATAGAATATGATAAGGGAGATAAGACGATCCTTGAGGTTGGCATTCTCTTTGGCGAAAATGCAGTGCCGACAGTTGAAAACTGTAACGAGAAGATGAGCTCGCAGAGAAACGAGGCTCACGGACAGTTCAGTGCAGCATCTGAGTATACTTATGCCCGCGGATATCTTATCTATAACGATAACGGAACATACAGAGTAATATACGCAGATTAAATTAAATGCGCGGGGCAGGGGAGAAAATCCGTGCTCCGCGCGTCGCAAAAAGGAGAGGTGAAAATGAAAAGATTACTATCGCTCGTTCTTTCGCTGTCGCTGTTTCTCGGTCTGATGCCCGCATACGCGCTTGAAAACTCAGGCGTAAATATTGCGGCGTATCTTCCGACAGATTGGACGTTTGACAGCGATACAAGATATTACAACTTTGATGTGAAAGCATTTACGTACGAAAATACCGAGGGCTTTTTCCGCTTTCACTCAAAGCAGGAGAGCTGGAATCCGGCACTCGGAAACTTTCGCACAAACAAGGGAACAATAACAACATATTCCGATGTCGGAAACTGGTATGCACTTGCACTTAAGGTTCCCGCATCGGGAGAATATACAGGCGCACTTACCTATGGAACCCGTCCGTCTGAAAGCGCTCCTGCAAAAGCGGATGTATATGTTCTGACCTCTGATGAAGCGAAGAGCATTGAAGCTGCAATTGCAGAAAAAACGCCGAACGCAAGCATTGATTTCGAGGGGACAAAAGATTATGAGTATTTTACGGCAGACCTTGGAATGCTCAGCTTTGAGTCTCCGGGTGAGGTGGTAATCGTTTTCAAAACCACGCAAAAAGGTTACGGGATTATCCGCAATATTGCATTTCGTGGAGGTGTAAATACTGTTTGCATGGGCGCAACGGCATCGCTTTCAAGTGATACTGTATACGTCGGAGAAACGGCAACGATTACGCCCACTGCATATCTCAGCGACCGCAGCATTGCAAACGCATACCCGGACGAGATAACATACGAAAGCTCAAACGCGAGCATTGCATCGGTTGATGAAAACGGAACAATAACCGGCTGCGCTCCCGGAATGGCAGACATTACTGCAACAATCAACTGGTACGGTGAAGACTTCTCTGCGACAAAGATTATAACCGTAGAACCGAACGATGCCTCGGGAGTAAAGGTTGAAAATTATATTCCGAACTGGGTGTGGGGTGATTGGGGTTATTACGATATAAACATAACTGATTTCAACTATGATAATACAAACAACTTTTTCCGCTATCATTCAAGAAAAAGCGAATGGAATCCGGTTCACAGTGAATTCAGGACAAACAAAGGCGCGTTTGTCGTTTATCACACGTCAACCGAACAATGGTATGCTATCGGAATAAATGTTCCGGTAAAAGGCGAGTATGCAGCAACTTTGAACTACGGAACGCTTAAAAGCACTGCCGGAAAAGCGGATGTTTATCTGTTTGCTGCGGATGAGGAAAAAAACATAGAAGAAAATTTAATTGACGGAAATAAATATGCGTCTGTAGATTTTTCCGGCAGCAAGGATTATGCATATAAGGATGTCTCTCTCGGTACGATAGATTTTAAATCTGCCGGAGAATACATACTTGTTATTAAACCGACCGCTGTGGGGTACAGTGTTATACGAAATTTTCACCTCAACGGCGGTGACGGTCTTGCACTTATGCAGGCGGATATGACGCTTTCGGGCAAGAACCGCATTATTCTTTCGGGAACTCTGTCAGATGCTGCAAAGTCTGTAGCAGACATGAGCACGGCAGATGTTTCGTATGAAAGCTTGAATCCCGATATTGCGACCGTTTCCGAAACGGGAAAGGTAACTGTCCTGAAGGCGGGCAAGGTTAACATTTGTGCAGATATAACATACGGCAGAACACAGCTTTCACTTGAAAAAGAGTTTGATGTTGTGCCTCCGGTATTTCTCGAACCGGCAAAAACGAATATTAAGTATAATTTTCTTGCGAAGAGCGAGAAGTGGACTGCGCCGCTCTATACTGCAGAACCTAAGAGGACAGAGGACATAAGAGGGATAACTTATGACTTCACCACTGCAACCGATATACCGGGAAACTGGCAGTGGCACAGTTCAAATTCCTCAATTGCGGCAACGGCAAACTCTTCTCTTGCATGGGTGTATGTAACCGCGAGCAACACGGGGCGTATGCGCCTTACCTTCACACCCGGCGAATACGTTGCGTTTACAATAAAGGTTGATAAGCCGGGAAGATACCTGCCGATAATTGAAAAGAATAATTACTTTACCTATGCCGGTGATGCGGATATATACATAATTCCGTATAAACTTGAGGGAGACATTGCGAAAGAGCTCAATGAAGACACCTTTGTCGGAACTATAAGCTGTCTTGATACAACGGCAACAGGATACACACCAAAAATGCAGGATTTAAAGCCTGTTGAATTTGAAAAAGCCGGTGAATACACGCTTGTAATCAAAAAAGCAAAGGGTACAAACGGAGATTATGTAAATCTTCGCTCGCTCACTCTTGACGGTGAAAACGAGTTTAAGTATGTAGACCTCTCTTATCCTTCCGATACCGTATATGTTGAAGAAACAATGCCGGCAACAGCTAAGGCGTATTTCCTTGACGGGACGGAAATCGATGCAGCAGAGCTTGATGTCCGCTACAGCTCATCTGACCCCGATATACTTAAGGTAAGCCGTGATGGCACGCTTACCGGTATTGCAGACGGAAAAGCGTCTGTTATAGTAACGATAAAACACGGGCTTGAAACACATTCTGCGGAGTATCCGGTAAAGGTTCTTGATGCAAGCGGAATTGAAAAGGTCTTTATGGAAGCACCGGAAAGTCTTTATATCACGGACAGAAAACCGCTCACAATGAAAATTCAGATGAAGAGCGGGCTTGTCAAAAAGCTTCCCGCAGCTGATGTAAGATATGAAATAGTAAGTCAGATTCCGGCAGGTATTGCTGCTGTTGATACTGCGGGTTATATAACCGCTCACGGAGAGGGAACTGTTACCATTGTAGGAACAACGTGGTATGACGGCGCAAGAAGAAAGACAGCACCGGTTGAGATATCGCTTATTCCGAGCGGTAAGAAAAGTGATATGACGATTTATACGCGCGAGATGCGCGATGCAATTTCCGAAAACGTGTCAAAACACACATGGGCGCGCAATGAGGTAAAAGAGGCGAAAAACTTAGCGGATAAGTATGTTGATAAATATGATTATCTCTATAACCTCACAATTGCAGAGGGAATTCCGCGCTCGCGACAGGTAGGTGCGAACGGGGATCCGTACAATGCTATATGCCGCTACTGCGGAAGTGATACGGCTGCAACACATGGCGGAGGCGGCGTTGGTGTATGGGGATGGGATATGATGAACCGTCCGTGGAAAATCCAGTGCCCGGATTGTAAGCGTCTTTTTCCGACAAATGATTTTCAAAGCTTCTATGAGCTGGGGCTTGTAAACGGAATTTTTGACCGCGAGGTTGCCCTTGAAAAGCACCATGAGCTTTTCGGAGATAAAAATGCGGATAAGGAAACCGAACCGGAAAAATATTACGGCTACGGCGTAAAGGGAGGATATCTCACAAACAATCTTTACAGCGATCTTGAAAATGTTGACACATTAAACTGCGGCGCAGGTCTCCGCGAAGGAGAAAACGAAGCGACATGGGGCGTTGACGACGGCTGGGGATATCGTCCGAAGGATGCCGACGGAGATCCTTACTATGCTGTTTTTGAGGTGGATGAAAACGGCGAATACGTTATAGACGAAGAAACGGGAAAGCCGAAGGGAACTGTTCAGGAAATTCATAACCACATTGCATTTTATAACTACCGTGCATGGCAGCAGGAGCGCGATATTTTAGATGCACTTAAAATTGCGTATGTCTACACGGGAGAAGCAAAATACGGCAGAGCGGGAGCTGTGGTGCTTGACCGCGTTGCAGATATCTGGGCAGATATGGATACCGCACCGTTTACAACAAGCAACGAACCTGATGAGTTCTTTGTAACTGATGGTGGCAGGGGAACGGGTAAAATTCAGGGAAGCATAAACGACTGCGTCTTTGCAACGAGCTTCACTGAATGTGCCGATGCATTTTTCCCGATTCTCGAAGATGATTTTGTTATAGATTTTCTCTCTCAAAAAGCAGAAAGGTTTAACCTTGAGAACAAGAAGGAAAGCGCATATGACATCTGGCGCAACTGGGAAGAGGGAATACTCGAAACGACGTTTGACGGCGTAAAGAAGGTTCAGATTTACGGAAACTTCGGTCAGCTTCAACACGCACTTACAAATGCTGCGATAGCGCTTGATAAGCAGCCGAGAACAAACGAAATGCTTGATTTTGTATATAAATCCGGCGGTATTTCAAATTCAGTGCTTACCGGTGGAAACGTTATGGCTCAGCTTGTCGACACAATTGACCGTGACGGAATGAACAACGAAGCCTCGCCGAACTATAACTATATTCCTCCGCAGCGGCTTCTTTATGTTGCGGATGTTATCGGCAGATACACCGATGATGCAGCGTATAACATGCTTGAAAACTCAAAGTTTGTACAGATGTATAAAGCGTTTCCGGAAGTAGTTATAACAACAAAGGAAGCAGTTCAGATAGGTGACAGCGGCACAATCGGTGGCGGTGGATTTATAGCAACGATTGATGACTATATCCTTGCGTACAAGCTTTTGCGCGAAACGGAAATCGGAGCGAGACTTGCAAACTATCTGTGGCTTATAAACGGTGAGACAGCAGAAGGACTGCATTACGACATTTTCACAAAAAATCCTGATGAGCTTGAAAATGAGATTGAAGACAGGCTTGATGCGGATATCGGCTGGAAGTCTGAACTTATGTCCGGTTTTGGCTTTGCGGTGCTTCGCAGTGGCGCTAAGTATGAAACTACAGTTTCGCAGCATGTAAATAACAAACGCGCCGTATATTTAAGCTTCGGAAAAACAAATGTTTCTCATGCTCATGCCGATGGGCTTAATATGGGTATTGTCGCCTACGACCTCAATATGACGCCGGACCTCGGATACCCGTCAAATACCGGAACACAGCCTGAACGCTTGCAGTGGATAAGCACAACCCTCTCTCACAATACCGTTGTGGTTGATGAAAAGGAACAAGCGGGATGTGAGGTATCATATCCTCTTCACTATGATGACGCCGGAAAGGTAAAGCTTATCGACGTTGACAGCAGCGGACAATATGCTGAGACAGATATTTACCGTAGGACGCTTGTGACGGTTGAGGTGGACGACAACGACAGCTATGTTGTCGATTTCTTCCGCATCCTCGGCGGAAAAGACCATTTGTTCAGTTTTCATGTTGCCGGAGATACAATAGCGGATACTTCTCTTGAACTCGGTGAAGAGGAAAGAGGTTCATATGCAGATGCGGATTGGCCACAGGGGCCTGATCCTATATCACCTGCCGAGTGGTATTACGATACGTATTATCCTCGTGGATATTCGTGGTTACACAAAACTCAGCGGACAAGTGCGCCTGTAGGGAAGTATGATGTCGATTTTGAGATAAAAGATTACAGAAAAAATCTTGTAGACAGTCTGGGGCTTCACTTGAAGATGACAATGTTAAATGACTTTGATTTAAGTGAAGTTGCCATAGCGACGGGATATCCGCCGAACCGCTCCGCGAACAAAGCGTTTTTGCAGAACGGAATAAAATACGTCCTTGCACGCCGAGAAAGCGAGCAAGCACTTGATTCACTTTTCACAACCGTATACGAGCCATATAAAGAAAGCTCCTATATAAAAGAAAACAATGCGGTAGAAATAGAAGCGGTTGACGGAACACCGGGAAACCTTGACACTGCAAAAGCTATAAGGATTGAGCATAAATCAGGGCGCATAGACTATGTTATGTATGCTACAAACAACGGTGTAACATATCAGGTGCGTGATGGGGAAACCAATATAAATTTCCGTGGTTTTCTTGGAGTATACAGTATTCAGAACGGAGAGAATATCTATTCTTATTTAAGCGATGGTGATATTCTCGGTGAACATACGGCCGAAGGCTCACTTACAGGTGAGATTGTAGATTTCTCGCGCGATTTATCACTTGATAACTTCATTGAAATAAAGCCCGATAAAGCGATAATTCCCGACAGACTTGTCGGCAAGATGATTATTGTGGATAATGACACAGTGCAGAACGGCGCTTATCATATTCTCGGTGCAGAAAGTACGGATGACGGCAATATAATGCTTGATATCGGAACAGTATCTGTAATCCGCAGATATAAAAATGCAGATGAGCTTGACGGCGGCTTTGTCTACAACATAAACGCGGGGCAAAGTTTTAAGATAGCAAACTCTTTTGTTGAAGATTCAGCACCCGAGTTCACCTATACCCCGGTAAACACTACGGTAACGGCGGGAAGTTCAATTGAAATTTCCGTTAATGCGAAAAGCGCGGTGAGCGCTGATATAAGATATGAGCTTACAGAGGCTCCGCGCGGTGCATCAATTGACGTTGCGAGCGGCGATATCAGATGGAAGCCGGATTCAAGCCAGGTAGGAAAAAATCACTTTGCAGTAAAGGCGTATGACGAGTTCGGAAGATATAATATTCTTCGCTTTGATGTAATCGTTTACGGTTCAACGACAGGGAAGCCATCGGACACAACAGACAAAACTGAAATTTCGTCAACCGGAAATGACACTGCCTCCGGCGGAAGCGGCGGTGGTGCTGCGCTGAGCGATAAGCCCGGAACTGACGATGCCTCTGACCAAACCAATGTAGGGGAGGGCGTCCCCGCCCGCCCATCGGGACAATTCGCTGACATTTCTGACCATGCGTGGGCAGAAGATTCGATAAACGCACTTGTATCAGCCGGAATAATAAAGGGCACATCTGCAAGTACGTTCAGTCCGGCTATGAATATCACCCGTGCAGACTTTGCAATTCTCCTTGTCCGAGCGCTTGGTTTTACAAGTGATAATACCGAGAACTTCGCAGACGTTACTGCAAGTGATTATTTTGCTCCCGAGCTTGCAACAGCACGAAACACAGGCATAGTTAACGGTATCGGTGATAACAAATTTGCCCCGCGTAACCACATCACCCGCCAGGATATGATGGTAATAGTGCATAGGGTATTGCAGAAACGCGGTGTAGGGTTCGGCGTTCACGACGAACCGCAACACCCGGATTTCGACACTGTCGCACCATACGCACGTGATGCAGTCACTGCACTCGTTGGTGCAGGCCTCGTTAATGGAAGATCAGGATGCATCGCACCGATAGACTACACCACCCGAGCAGAAGTTGCAGTTCTTATAAAACGTATACTTGAGTATAAAGAAAGTGAGGAAGAAATAAAATGAAAAAGATAACCGCACTTATTATTGCGGTAATAATGGTATTTGCTCTTTGTGCATGCAGAGAAAATGCCGGAATTAATCAAGCCGCGAGTACAGAACCCCTTACGAAAGAGGACGTAATTGAAGTAACAATTATTTCCCATCCCAGCTGGCCGTATCAGGAAAAATGGAAGGTTTGGGAGTATATTGAAGAGGGCGTCGGCGCAACTCTTGATATAAATGCAGTTCCGAGCTCTGATTATTCAACAAAATATCCGCTTATGTTCGCAGCGGCAGATACACTTCCGGATGTTGCTGCGTTTGACAACAAGCCGTCATCCGACAGATATGCACTTCAAGGCGCGCTTGTAGCATTTGATGATATGGAAGAATATATGCCGAATTACAGAAGCTTTGTTTCGTCTATGACCGAAGATGAGCTTCAGTCAATTGTGAATACCAGAAAAGCATCAGATGGTAAGATTTACTATACACCGGTTTCCGGACGCGAGCGTTCGCAGAATGTTCGCGCGTGGCTTTACCGCAAGGATATTTTTGAAAAGCACAATCTTTCTGTCCCTACAACATTTGACGAGCTTTACGAAGTCTGCAAACAGCTTAAAGTGATTTATCCTGAATCATATCCGTATTGCTTGCGTCAGAAGTTTACAAATTTAGATGTATCCGGACCGTCGTGGGAACCATATTGGAACATTGGAATGTATTATGATTATACCGTCGGAGAGTGGAAGTTTGGCGCTATGACGGACACAATGAAGGATGTTCTTGAGTTTTATCGCAAAATGATGGAAGAAGAGCTTATGCCATCGAATTTTTATTCGATAAACGCCCAGTCATGGCAGGAGCTTATAACCACTGACCGTGGATTCATTATGCCGGAATATCAGACGAGAATTGACTTTTTCAACGGTCTTGCGAAGGAAAACAATCCCGGTTTTGAGCTTGCGGCAATGGTTCCGCCTGTGGCAAATCCTGAAAAGGGAAGTGCAATGGTAAATAAGTATAATGTTGACCCCTACGGCTTTGTAATATGTAATACAAGAGATGAAAAGCGTATTGTCAACGCTGCAAAGTATACTGACTGGTTCTATTCAGATGAGGCGGCGCAGCTTGTCGGATGGGGAAAGGAAGGCGAAACATACAACGTTATCGACGGAAAAAAGGTTTTTATCACAGATGAGAATGGTGCACAGCCGAACACGCTTTATGGATTTTCAACACCTGGCTCTTTTGCACGTATTGACTCAACCGCAATTGAGGCTATGGAAACTGAGAATATTGCTAAAACCCGTGAAATAGTCTTAGGGTATACCGTGCCTTATGCAAACCCGACAACCTTCCTCGCGTTTACCGAAGAAGAGCAGAAAACCCGTGATGAGCTGTACACGCAGATTTATGCATATATGGAAGAAACTGTGATGAAGTTCTTGCTCGGTCAGAAACCGATTTCAGAGTTTGACGGCTTCAGAGAAGATTTAAGAAGTATGGGAATAAACGAGCTTCTTGACGTATATAACACAGCATACAACAGAGTAAAGTAAGTGACGGAGATAACAAAAGCGGACTGCCGGACAGTCCGCTTTTGTACTACAAATATAATGTTTCTCCGCTTTTGATACAGAGTGTTTCACCTTCATTTGAGAACCACACGTCCGTGGTGGTCGGGTTCTGAAGAATCTTTCCGTTTGCTGAAACGTGTACACGGCGGCTGGCGGTTATGTAGTCGTAAATCTCAATGTTTGTTGCATACCATATGTTGTCGTTTGAAGCGAGCATATCGCATACGCGCTCGATCAAATCCCAGTTGTTGTCATTGTCAAATTCATACGAATGTCCCCAGATGTAGAGAAGATGCCCGGAACTGTAGGTCGTGTTTATAAATCGCTTTGTAATCTCTTCTGACTCAAGATGCTTGCACGTAGGATGCCAAAGCAGAAAATCCTCCGGCAGACGGAAGCTTTTCGTAGAAACCGTTGTGCGGGAATACTCAATACCGCTCATTTTTGCCGCGAGCGCAGCTTCCGGAGGATTAATTCCGTTTGCATATGACATTCCGCGGATGATATATCCCGAAAGCTCTTCAAGCGCACGTCGGTCCTCTAAGATTTCCTGGACCATGCCGTGCGGCGGCAGGTGGGAAAGTGATGCATGCTCTACGCCGTGTGCCGCGATTTCATGCCCCTTGTAAAGCGTTGGAATGTCCTCGACGGCGACTCGTTTTCCTTTGTGAAGAAGACCTGAGTTTAAGTGAAACGTGCCCTTTATACCAAAACGGTTAAAGATTTCGACGAGGCGATAATCTGCAGCGTTGCCGTCATCAAAGCTCATTGTTGTGGCTTTTGATTTGCCGCCCGGATATTTGTTAAAACGTACCATGACCTATGCTCCTTTTTGTCGTTTATTTGCATACAAGTATACCATAAAAGGGAAGTGCATTCAACAAAAACAGTACTTTCAAACGACTTTTGTACGATTTCACAATTTCCACCGCAAAATTATCAAATTTTGTTTGACATTTCAGCAAAAATGCGTTATTATATTATATATGTAATTTCAGACGGTGAAGATGTGTAAGTAGCTGTTGCTTTTGCGGATAAGAGAGCGGAAATCAAAGGCTGTAAGTTTCCGTTTCGCAGGCAATGCGTGAATTTCAGCATCGGAGTCTCCTCGCGAAAACCGGATTTCCGGATTAAGCAGGGCGCTTCATGTCCGCGAAACAGGCATGACGAAAGTGCAGAAGATAAAATTCTGAATTTGGGTGGTACCGCGGGTTATTATGCTCGTCCCGAGAATATCGGGGCGAGCTTTTTGTTTGCCCGCATAAAATACGAAAGGAAGATTTCAGATGTCAGAAAAGACAACACAGCTCCGCGAAAGCTTTGTATCTGCTCTTTCCGCGGTTGACAATATGGAAGCGCTTGAAGCTATCCGTGTTGAATACCTCGGCAAAAAAGGCCTTGTTACAGAGCTTTTAAAGGATATGAAAAATCTCTCTCCCGAGGAGAAGAAAACCTTTGGTCAGGCAGTAAATGTCCTCAAAGAGGAAGTGACCGAAATGGTTGCGGGAAAGCGCGAGGAGATAAAGCTGGCAGAGATTGAGCGCGAGAACAACCTCATGCCGGAGTTTGATATCTCCGCACCTGCAAACCTTGACCGCGGCTCATATCATCCGATCACGCTCGTTCAGCGCCAGTGTGAGGAGATATTCCGTTCAATGGGCTTTGCTGTTGAGGATTACAGCGAGATTGTTACGGACTATGAGTGCTTCGAGGCACTTAACATCCCGAAAAACCATCCGGCACGTGATATGCAGGATACGTATTACCTTGAAAACGGTCAGCTTTTAAAATCCCATACCTCCGCGGCACAGAATGCAATTTACAAGAAGTATAAGGATGCTTTAATCCGCGAAGGCAAGCCGATCAAGGCGATTTTCCCGGGACGTTGCTTCAGAAACGAAGCGACCGATGCCTGCCACGAAAATACCTTCTTCCAGATGGAAGGAGTTATGGTTGATAAAAATATCTCCATTTCAAACCTCATTTTCTTTATGAAGACGATGCTTTCCGAGGTTTTCCAAAAAGACATTAAGGTACGTCTCCGTCCGGGATTTTTCCCGTTTGTTGAGCCGGGCTTTGAGCTTGACATAAGCTGTCTTATCTGCGGCGGCGAGGGCTGTGCTTCGTGTAAGCACAGCGGCTGGCTGGAGCTGTGCCCCTGCGGTATGATTCATCCGGAGGTTCTCCGCGCCGGCGGCATTGACCCCGAGGAATATACAGGCTTTGCGTTTGGCCTCGGTCTTACCCGCCTTGCGATGATGAAATACGGTGTAAAAGATATTCGTGACTTAAACTCCGGAAGCCTTAAGGTGCTTTCGCAGTTTACGGATGATAAGTAAGAAAGGAGAGGAAAGAATATGTTTTTGTCAATGAACTGGATTTCGGACTTTGTCGATTTGTCCGGACTTGATAAGCTCGAGCTTATCAATAAATTTTCCCTCTCCACGGCAGAGGTTGAAAATGAAATATTCTTCAAGGGAAGTGACCTCTCGGGAATAGTTGTTGCGGAGATTATGTCCGTTGAAAACCATCCTGAGTCCAAGAAGCTTCACCTTCTCAAGGTTGATGCGGGCGAGGCAGAGCTTATTGACGTCGTCTGCGGCGCACCCAATGTCCGTGTCGGAATGAAGACTGCGTTTGCAAAGGTTGGCGCAAAAATCGGCGAGATTAAAATTTCTCCGCGCAAGCTTGCGGGATATCTCTCCTGCGGTATGTGCTGCTCTGAAAAGGAGCTTGGTCTTTCCGATAATAACGACGGCATTATGGATCTTGATGCAGACCTTAAAAACGGCACTGATTTAAAAGATGTCTTTGCAATTGACGACATCGTGTTTGAGGTAGATAACAAATCCCTCACAAACCGCCCCGACCTTTGGGGACACTACGGTATCGCGCGTGAGTTTGCCGCAATCGCAGGACGTGAGCTCCGTCCGCTTGACGTTGTTGACCTTGCACAGTATGCAAGCCTTCCGAAGCTTGATGTTAAGATTGAAGATCCGCTTTGCTATCGCTATTCGGCGCTTCGCTTTGAGAATATTTCAAAGCACGTAAGCCCGATGAATATGCGTATCCGCCTTTACTATTGCGGAATGCGCGCAATAAACCTTCTTGCGGACCTCACAAACTATCTCATGCTTGAAATGGGACAGCCGATGCATGCGTTTGACTCGAGAAAGGTTGACAAAATCCGCATAAAGCGTTTTGATAAACACTTCAAGTTCCAGACTCTTGATGAGGTCGAGCGCGATATCGACGAGAACACGCTTATGATTTGCAACGGCGACACTCCGGTTGCTATTGCCGGAATTATGGGCGGTCTTGATTCCGAAATCGTTGAGGACACAAGCTCATTAACGCTTGAATCTGCAACGTTTGATGCATCCTCCATCCGCAAATCCACGGTGCGTCTCGGACACAGAACAGATGCTTCTCAGCGCTATGAAAAGAGCCTTGACCCTGAAATGACGGTTCCGGCTATTGCGCGTTTCGTAAAGCTTCTTCTCGATATCGACAGCGGCACGGTTATCACAAGCTCACTTACGGATGAATATGCGTTTAAATATGATAATGTTGAATTGTCGTTTGACAAGTCATTTGTTGACCGCTACACGGGAATTGAAATTGAAAATGACCGCATTGTAAAAACTCTTTCCTCCCTCGGCTTTGGCGTGGAGAATGAAGGCGACAGCTTCAAGGTTTCCGTTCCGTCATGGCGTGCGACAAAGGACGTTACAATGAAGGCTGACATTATCGAGGAAATCACAAGAATTTACGGCTATGATAACTTCGCGGTAAACACAGCAGCTGTTCCGCTTTATCCGGTACGCGCGGCTCAGGAAAAGACGGATGAGGACAGAATAAAGGATATTCTTGTTCACCGCTTCTCTCTCCACGAAACACATTCGTATGTCTGGGCGTATTATGATGAATACAAGGCTCTCGGAATTGATATTGAGCCGAATGTTGAGCTTGTAAATGCAACAAACCCGAATATCAAGACGATAAGAAAATCAATCGTGCCGACACAGCTTTGTCAGGTAAAGGCAAACACGGCATATGCTCCTGATTTCGGTATTTTTGAAATCGGCAGAACGGTAGACGGACTGAAGGCTGACGGACTTTGTGACGAGCATAAAAAGCTTGCGATAACTCTCTTTAGTAAGACAAAGAGCATGGAAGACCTTTACTTTGAGCTTCGCGATATGCTGGCTGTAATTGCAGATGATATCAAGCATGAGGCGCTTACCTATGAGAAGATTGAGGAAAAGAGTTCGTACAAGCATCCGAAAAACCTCAATGCAATTTACTGCGCAGGTGTTCGCCTCGGTGAGATAGGCATTGCAAATGCTCAGGTTTCAAAGAAGATTGACAAAAAGGCAAATATTGTATTTGCTGAGATTGATGTAGCAGAGTTTGCAAAGATTAAGAATGCAAGTATCAAGTATGAAGAGCCGTCCCGATTCCCGGAGATTGAAATTGACCTTTCGTTTGTTTCTGAAAAGTTTGCTCCGATAAAGGCGGCAATTGATGCGGCAAACTGCCCGCTTATCAAGAAGGTTTCCGTTGTTGATACCTACACCGACGAGAGCGGAAAGTCAATAACCGTGCGTATGATTTTCTCAGACAGCGAGAAAACTCTTACCCGCGAAGAGGTTATGGATGTTGCCGACGGCATCATCAAAACTCTGGAAGCCGAGGGCATCGCACTTAAAGGATAAACAAAAAAACAACCCGATTTCGGGTTGTTTTTTTGTAAAATTCAATCTTCGTCTATGTATTCAGCAATATCTTCAAGTTTGCAATTTAAGATTTTACATAAAGTACTAAGCGAATGCGTGTTGATATTTGCGTTTTTACGTAGACGGTCAAGTAAACCGGAACTTATTCCATATTCATTTAACAGCTTATATTGTGAAATTCCACGTTTTTTCATAGTTAGCCATAACTTATCAAAAATTATCATATCCATAGCCCTTTCGTTGGTTATATTTTATATTATAAGTGGATGTCTACTACTTGACAATTACCCGTAAATTGGCTATAATATAGAAAAACACCAGGGAGGATTATTATGGACACTTTAATGGAGTTTGAACGCGTATTAGATAATCTTGACTTTCTTGCAGACACTTTTTGTGCAATTGACCTTGCAAATCAAAACCGTACTTTTGCTCTGCCGGAGTGTGCATTAACTCTTCCTGCAGAAATGATGAAAACGTATATGGAAAAAGCACGATCGTTATATACGGAATTACTGCAAAACAGGCATAAATGAAGACCGAGTATACCGCTATTTCCCGGTGTCACACTCAGTCGAGACCCAATACTTCTGCAAAATTCTTGTATTTTCTCATAAACTATGTTAAAATATCATCGTTGGAGAAATCCGACCTGATATTGGGCAAGTTCGAGGGCGGTTAGCCACCTTGTTATTCTGTTGATTTCAGCAGAGATTGGAGGTGGTTTTATGGGGAATGAATACATAATTTGTTTTATGATTCTTTTGTTACTTTTAGTAATAACCATAAAAAAATAACTGCTCCTCCCGTCAAGATGAAGCAGTTATTTTTTAACTATTATCCTGGCTAACCGCTTTGCGGTCTTGCCCTCTATCTGTTTATATTATAATCCGGATATTTGATTTTGTCAATGATAAATTCATCCACGAAAGGCATTAAAATGAAAGTTAAGAAAAAACGAATTGCTACGTTGTTGATCCTTCTTATATTAACGGCGGTTCTAAGTATAATTCTTGCCATCGGTATCGGCCCGGTTTCGGTCTCACCAATTACAACGGCAAAGGTGTTAATATCAAAAATACCGTTTTTCGGCTCTTTTTTGCCCGTCAGTTGGGATGCGCTTTCTGAGAATATTGTGCTGATGCTGAGGCTTCCGCGCGTGCTTCTCGGATTTATCGTTGGTGCGTCGCTCGCGGTTTGCGGAGTTACGATGCAGGCGCTTGTCCGCAACAAGCTCGCCGACCCGTTCATTCTCGGCGTATCGTCGGGAGCATCAGCTTTTGCAACGCTCGGCCTTCTTTTCGGCGCGTTTTCGTTTCTTGGTGTGTATTCGCTGTCAATAAGCGCATTTTTCGGTGCGGCGGCAACGATAATTGCGGTTTATGTTCTCTCACGTCATCGCGGACGTATAAATATCACTCAGCTTCTTCTCTCAGGCGTTGCCGTATCAATGATTATGGACGGAGTAACGCGGATAATCAAGCTTTCGGCGCCCAATGCGTTGGGACTTCATAATGCAGAGTTCTGGATGTCCGGAAGCCTTGCGGGGGCAAAATGGGCGTATCTCGGCTTGCCGACAGCGGTGCTTGTTTTATGTATGGTGTTTCTTATGCTGAACCACCGGGGATTGAACCTTCTTCTGCTCGGCGATGAAAACGCAACGTCGCTCGGAGTTAATGTTTCACGGCTTCAGAAGCAGCTTATTCTCGTGGCATCGCTTATTGCCGGCGCTACGGTTGCCGTAAGCGGAAGCATCGGTTTTGTAGGGCTTATGGTGCCTCATTTCACGCGCCTTATCTGCGGCGGAGACCATAAACGGGTGCTTCCCATATCCGCGCTTCTCGGCGGAATACTCGTCGTGTGGGTAGACGTTGCGGCAAGAATGCTTCTCGCGCCTGAAGAACTCCCTGTAGGCGTGCTTACGGCAGTTATCGGCGGCCCTGTGTTCATCGCTCTTTTGCGCCGAAACGGCAGAGAAAGGGGATAGGTGAGAAAATGAGATTGCAGATAAAAAATCTTTCCTATTCATACGATAATGGAAACGCAATAGAAAATGTATCGCTTGACGTAAAACGCGGCGAATTTGTCGGGGTTATCGGCCCTAATGGTGGAGGAAAGTCCACTCTTCTGAAAAATGTGTATCGTGCGCTCACACCTGTTTCAGGTGAAATTTTGCTTGACGGTGAGAATGTTTTCGCAATGCCATACAGGAAAACTGCGCAGAAAATGGCAGTTGTGGGGCAGGAAAATGATGTTCCTTTTGATTTCACCGTCGAAGAAATGGTTGCAATGGGCAGAAGCCCGAGAAAAAAGCTTTTTGATTCGGATACCATAGAAGACCGGGAAATGGTTCATCACGCTCTTGTCCATCTCGGAATGGAGAATATGGCAAAACGAAGCTATCTTAACCTTTCGGGAGGGGAAAAGCAACGTGTTCTTCTTGCACGTGCCGTGGCGCAGGAGTGTGACTTTTTCGTGCTTGACGAGCCGACAAACCACCTTGATATCAGCTATCAGCTTGAAATTTTTGATTTCATAAAACGTCTTGACATTACCGTGCTTGCGGCGATTCATGACCTCAATATGGCGGCACTTTACTGTGACAGGATATATGTTTTAAAGGACGGTAAAATTATGCTTTCAGGTATCCCGGAAGAAGTGTTTACGCCCAAAAATATTTTCGATATTTTCGGCGTATATTCCTCCGTTGCGAAAAATTCAGAAAACGGTAAGCTTACAATTTCATATTTCAGCGGTCATTCAAAGAAAGGCATTCATTAATTTGTTTAACGAAAGGGTATTAAAAAATGAAAAAGATTATATCAATAGTTCTCGCAAGTCTTATGCTTATCGCGCTTTTTGCAGGATGTGCAGACACACATGCCGGAAATGCGAAAAGCGATATTGTGCAGGAAACAGTAGTTTTTGACAATTACGGACGTGAGGCAGTTATAAAAAAGAATCCGCAAAGGGTTCTCACCCTTGGTCCTAACTGCACAGAGCTTTTTGCGGCACTCGGTCTTTCAGATAAGGTTATCGGGAGAAGCCTTGTAAATCACAGCCGAGGACCTCTGCCGGAATATGCAGATGCTGTTAATGCAATTTTGCAGCTGAACTTTGCAGAGGCAACGCGCGAGGCGATTCTCACCTCAGGTGCAGATTTCATATATGCGATTGACTGGGAAATAAGTGACGCGGGTTGCAACATTGACGAGGCGAAAAGCTACGGAATGGATGTTTATGTAAATTCCGCAACAACGCTTGAAGAACAGTATAAGGAGATTCTTGATATCGGAAAGATATTTGGAATTGAAGAAAGAGCAGAAGCGTTTGTTGCAGACCAAAAGGCTCGCATTTCCGCCGTGCAGGAAAGGCTTCGCGGAAACGAACCTGTAAAGGTGCTTGTGTATGACAGCGGAAACGACGGTGTTTTCACGTGCTCCGGAACAAATTTTGAGTCACTTCTTATCTCCCTTGCCGGAGGAAAGAACATATTTGACGATTTGACGGAAAAACAGTGGGTAACCGTAAGCTATGAAGAAGTTATAAAAAGAGAACCGGATGTCATTGTCGTTCACGACTATGATTCCCCTTCTGTGGAAGAAAAGATAGCTGAAATCAAGGCAAATCCGTCTCTTGCATCGCTTGATTGTGTCAGGAATGAGTGCTTTGTGCCGATAACGCTTGAGAGCGTGCTTCCGGGCAACCGCATGGCGTATGCCGTGGAAAAGCTTGCGAGAGCATTTTATCCGGAAGAATTCAGGTGAAAACTAAATCCTCCGCGGTGAACCGCCTTTGGATATACCGAGCACGCCGTAAAGAGTGCCGTTTATCTCCTGCGGTGTGAGCAGACACAGAACATCAGGGCGCGGGAAAGGCCGCCCCGTAAGCAGAGGAACGGCAAGACGCGTAGGGGAAAAAGAGCTGTCGCAAAGTGCATCGGTTGATTTTGCGAGCGCGGAGATTGCACTGTCGTGGCACAATGCGTCTGAAAGTACGTCAATTTTCTTCCAGTCGGTAATATCGCGCTCATGTTTTTTTGACGATGTGACGGCGTAGGCATATGTAATGCCGTCAAAGGAAAGTCCTTCTGCATAAAGCGATGTTTTTGTCACGCTTTTTTCTGCACTGAAAAATGTTTCGTCGGGGGAGAGAACACCGATTAAAAACCTGCCGCCGTTTCCGCGGACATATGCGCGGCAGATACCGTGCAGTGATGCGTAAGTTTTTGCAGTAAGGACGATGCGGGAATCTTCCTCGCGGCAGACAACAGAGCCGATAACCGACGGCCCGAGATATAAAGGCAGTGTTTTTTCCATACAAATCACCATATATTTTAAGTATTTTTGATAAAAATGAAGATAAAAACCGCAAAGCTTCGGTGGTTTTCCGTTGCTTTGCGGTTTTATCGTTATCGTTGTAAGAAATTAAGAAATGCTGTAAGGCCCGCGAACGAGAAGAGTTGCATCGCTTGTTGCCTTTATTCCGCGGCCGTCAACCGTGCAGAGATAAAGGTGGTTCTTCTCAAGAGCTTTGCCGCCTGCAAGGTCTGCTCCGGTTGTCATATCAATAAGACCGGGGGTGCCGGAGGAAACGCAGTTTGCGCTGCCGAGGCGCAGGAGTGCTTCGCATCCTACCTTTGCCGTGATTGTCTGACCGGACTTGAGCTTAACGAGAGCAAAGGTAGAGCTTGTGCCGGAAGCTGTGCCGACTTTTTCGGCAACCTTATCGGCAACGTTTTGAATGAAAGCGTCATTTACAATCTCGTCAGAGCTTTTTGACGTATATTCTGAAATCTTATCGCTGATTTCGCCGGAAATTGAGCTGATTTTGCTGTCAAGCTCATCTTCAAGTGAACTTGTTTTTTCTGCGATAATCTCATCTACCTTTTCGGAAATCTGCGGAGAGAGCACGTTGTTTATGTAGCTCAGGCTGACCAACGGGTCATCCGAGGTTCCATATTCAGCGGCAATCGCAAAAAAACCGACGGTGATTAGTGCTGCAAGCAGTGCGACGGATGTTATCGCTTTCCATTTTTTCTGTTTCATTTGTAACATTCCTCCGTTTTTCTTTTGTTTATCAGTTTGCCATAAGCCCAAAGCTTACGGCGATTGCGTTGTCAACGCGATGCATAAGGTTCTCGTCAAGTCTTCCCATTTTTTCTTTGAGACGGGTTTTGTCTATTGTTCTGACTTGTTCGAGCAGAACAACAGAGTCTTTTGAAAGACCGAAGCTCTTCCCGCCAAGCTCAATATGGGTAGGAAGCTTGGCTTTGTTTATCTGTGAGGTTATCGCTGCTGCAATAACCGTAGGGCTGTGCTTGTTGCCGACATCGTTCTGGATGATGAGCACCGGACGCATTCCGCCCTGCTCACTGCCAACGACGGGGCTTAGGTCGGCGTAGTAAATATCTCCGCGTTTTATGCTGTAATTCACCAAAATTCACGCTCCGCAGGTAATGTAGTAGCCAAAAATTTATTTCGACAACTATATTTTTCCACAGGCGCGCATATTTTAATCAGCCTTGCGAAAATTTCTAAAAATTCTCAGCTGCTCTCCGCTTCATATTATGCCGGATCTGTTATGTATGTTCTTACAACCCGTTTTGAGATCGAGGTAAGCAGCTCATAAGAAATAGTACCGGCAAGACGGGAAAGCTCATCCGGAGAAATATACTCACCGTTCTGCGCTCCGAAGAGAACGACCTCGTCAAAAAGGGAAGCCTCCGGAATTTCGCTGACATCGGCAAGGAAAAGATCCATACAGATGTTGCCGAGAATTGGTGCGCGTTTTCCTCTGATAAGGCAAGCTGCCTTTCCGGAAAGTGTACGGTGAAAACCGTCACCGTATCCGCATGAAACAACTGCAATTTTCATATCGCGATTAGCCGTGAAACGGCGGTTATAGCTGATCGCATCGCCTTTTTTTATATGGCGTATGTCGGCGATACGGCTCCTGAACGTCATTGCCGGGCGAAGGTCGAGCCCCGGTACGGGCTTTTCAGTGGGAGAAAGACCGTAGAGAATAAGTCCCGGCCGGATGCACGAAAGATGTGCTTTCTTATAGTTTACCACACCTGCGCTGTTTGCGCAATGGCAAAATTCAAATGTTTTTCCGCGTTTTTCCAAAATATCAACCACGCGGAGAAAACAGTCGAGCTGTTCTTCCGTAAACGCAGTGTCATCAATTTCTGCTTCGGAAAAATGCGTGAATATTCCGTCGGACGAAAGAGAGGGAAGCTTTGTGATTTTTTCAGCCTCATCTGCTGCGGCTTCAATGTGGGATTTATGTGCATATATTCCAAGCCGTGTCATTCCCGTGTCAAGCTTTATGTGAACAGAAAGTCTCTTGGATTTCCTTGAAAGCTCTGCATCGAGAAGACGAGCGTATTCAAGACCGGCTACGCTTTGGATAATACCGTTATCAGAAAGGACTTCGGCAAGCTCCGGCGGTGTAACGCCGAAAATCATAATAGGAGTACGAATACCGACTTCCCGAAGCTGAAGCGCCTCATCAATGCAGGCAACGGCGAGAATGTCGGCACCGAGCTTTTCATAAAGCTTACCAAGCTCTGCGGCACCATGCCCATAAGCATTTGCCTTTATCACGCAGATTATTTTCTTGTTTCCAGTAAATCTTTTGATTTCAAGGAAGTTGTGTTCAACATTTGACAGATTGATTACAGCTTCCGCTCTTTCTTTCGTGTTTGTCATTGTAGCTTATGTTCAGCCCTTTCAAATTTACACTGTATAACGCGTTCTCCGTCAGAGAATATTTCGGCATACAGGGGAAGTAAGTCATCTTTTGAAAACCACGAGCGCGTTTCAATTGCAGAGGATGCTCCGCTGTTTCGTGAGATTATGAGATATGCGTCGCGGTCGAATATTTTTGTGTCTGTCTGTTCGCTTATGTTTCCACCCGTCCAGTGCTTCATAAGAACAGGAATGGAGGAAAGGGGGGACAGATTATCTTCGTTAAGTCTGCCCATTTCAAGGTTTGCACCGTCAAAGCTTATCGTTGAGCGCTCGCCCGTTACGGTGAAGCACATACCTGCAATTTCATCCGGTGACACCACGCACGCGCGGTCATCTCCATCGCGGTTGTAGGTATAATCAAGGATGAAGCTTACCTCGCGTGACGGGAAATGTGCCGTTATATCCGCCCGGTAGTTTGCCGAAACGGTATCCCGCATAGCTTTGGTAACAGCGTCAGCACCGCTTTTTCCGGAAGAACATGAGGTAAGGGATGTGAGCACGAGAAATATCGGGAGTAAAACAAAAAGCTTTTTCAATCTTTCTGCCTGACCTTCTTTATAACCGATTTGAGAGTGCACAGCATATCGGTAGGAGTCATTGAATATTCGCCGTGGATTTCGGCAGCAAGGTCTCCTGCTGCGCCGTGCAGCCACACTCCAGTATATGCTGCGCGAATTGGCGGTATGCCCTGACCGATTAAAGAAGTGATGATTCCGGCAAGAACATCGCCGCTGCCGCCCTTTGCCATACCGGGATTGCCTGTGGTATTGGCAAAGATGTTGCCATCTTTATCTGCACATAATGTGCGTCTGCCTTTAAGGACGAGCGTGCAGTTGTTCTGCTTTGCAAAGTTTGCGGCAAACTCTTCACGGCGATTGTGGTCAAAATCGGGTACAAGCCGTGAAAATTCACCCTCATGCGGAGTGAGAATAAGCTCGCGCGGGGAAGCGGCAAGGTCAATGTGAAGCCGTGCCGCAATTGTTATTGCATCCGCATCCAGAACGAGCGGTGAAGCTCCTGAAAAAACAAGCTTCCTGACAAGCTTTTCGCTTTTTCGTGAAAGACCCAATCCGCAACCGAGCAAAACCGCGTCATTTTTCATTTCGCAGAAGCTTCGCGGAATAAGAATCGGCTCATTAAGTTTTGATGCGAGGATCGGCCGGATTTTCTTCGGTACGGAAAGAAAAACAAGCCCGCTGCCGGTGTTTACTGCTGCCTGAGCGGAGAAGTAAGCTGCACCGGTGTATTTTTCGCTCCCACAGAAGAGAAGAGCGCGTCCGAAATCACCCTTGTGAGCGTTTCTGTCGCGTATGGGGAGAAAAATGCTGTCATTTGTTATCTCTGTAAGCATAGAGCTTCTCCTTTTTACAGAAGATCTGCTAAATTTATGATTTTTCTGTCTCTGTCGATGGCGTAGTTGCGCGTAAACGCCGTGCCGCTTGCCTCGCGCACGAGGTAGCACAGAAGAATATCTGATTCATCCACGAGACGTCGGTTTCGCAGGTGCATGCAGAACCGGTCGTAGCTTTCGGAAATATAGACAACCTCGTCTGCGTTTTGCAATACTGCGTCATACCGTCGGCGTGTTGCCGCAGGCCAGCGGCTTGCCTGATCACGGCATGGGAGAATCATTGACAGAGTTATATTCGCGCCGTTACGTTTCTTTTCAAGGATGAGCTCTGCGGCAACAAGGTCAAAGCCCATTGCACCTCCGCTGCAAAAACGTGTTACTCCGGAAGCTATCAGAGTGTCAACTGTCTCTGATAGCAACGGGGGAAGTGTTTCGGCGTGCATTGTATAGATTTGTCTGTGCCCTGAAAAGGCACATACCGAACCGTCCATTTAAAATGTTCCTTTAAAATTAAATTGATATTTATATTGTATCACACTTTACATGTAAATGTAAAAGAATTTATGAAAAAATTATAAATCAAGCTTCAAATCTCCATCCTTTACCCAACTGAGCTTGCGGAAGATAAGGTTGAGGAGCGGGCAGATAATTGCGGGAAGAATGATGTGACAGAGCAAAAGGCCGCCCCACTGAGTAAATCCGATTGAAATGCCGTCATTTATCCAGCCGGTGTACATTCCTATCTGACCGACAAGACCGCAGGTTCCCATACCGGAGGAAACCGGCGCACCGTTCATTTGCAGACCAAAAATGCACGTTGATATCGGTCCGACAATTGCGGAGGTAAGAATGGGTGCAATCCAGATTCTCGGATTCTTTACAATGTTACCCATCTGGAGCATACTTGTGCCGATTCCCTGTGCAAGAAGACCGCCCCAGCCGTTCTCACGGAAGCTCATAACCGCAAAGCCTACCATTTGGGCACAGCATCCCGCAAGCGCTGCACCGCCGGCAAGACCGGTGAGAGAAAGACCTGCGCATATCGCCGCGCTGGATATGGGAAGCGTGAGCGCGATACCGACGATAACAGAAACAATGATGCCCATCCAGAATGGGTGAAGCGTAGTTGCATACATGATAAGCTCGCCTATGTATGTTGCTGCAGTGCCGATAGGAGAGGCGATGAGCATTGCAGCAAAGATTCCTGAGCAGATGGTGACAATCGGTGTAACAAGGATATCAAGCTTTGTTTCCTTGCTGACTGCCTTGCCAAGCTCCGAGGCAATAATCGTTATGATGAGAACGGCAAAAGCACCGCCGGCGCCGCCAAGCTCGTTTGCTGCCATTCCGACGGAGGTGAGCGAAAAGAGAACAAGCGGAGGGCATTTCAGTGCATAGCCTATCGCTACAGCCATTGCTGCACCCTGTGCACCCTTTGCAAAGTCGCCGAAAGCAACAAGAGAATCAATTCCGAGCTGTGTGCCGAGCGTTGAAAGAATGGTTCCGATTAAAAGAGATGCAAAAAGCCCTTGCGCCATAGCTCCGAGTGCATCAATAAAATACCGCTTTGCGGAGATTTCAATATCCTTACGCTTCAAAAATTCCTTGAATTTCATATGTATTACTCCATGTTCTTATTAAGATTTTATGCTTTTGAAATAGTTTAAAAGCTTATCGTCTTTGACATCGCATACAACATCAAACAGCTTATGTATATCGCGGATTACGGCGCCGCGCTCGACAAGGTCATCAATAAGAGCGAGGAGTGTATCGTAAAATCCGTTCAAGTTGAGAACAACGATAGGTGCAGTCAGGCGCTGCAGGTATTTGAGCGTAAGAATCTGGAAAAATTCATCCATCGTTCCTATTCCGCCGGGCGCGATGAGAAAGATGTCTGCATGCTTTTCCATAAGAGTTTTGCGTTCGCTCATTGTGTCGACGATAACGGTGTTGTCACAGTCGAAAATCTCTTCAAAATCACCTATAAAATCAGGCGATATTCCCATAACATATCCGCCGCGTTCACGGACTCCGCGTGCAACTGCGCCCATACAGCCGGTAGCACCGGAGCCGTAAACGAGAGAAAAACCGTTTTCGGCAATTATGTTTCCAAGCTTTTGGATTTCGTTTTTATAAGCGTCCGGAATTCTTTCGGATGCTCCTCCGTATACGCATGCATAATATCTTCTTGACATAGCTTATATCCTCCATATATTCGTTTTACATAAATACATACTGCTATTTTTTCTTAGACTTGCGCGCATATTTGTCGCACAGGTCATTTATCTGGTCAGTAAACTTCGCAAGCTCTTTATTTGTGAGTCCGCGGCTTTGTTCGATGATGGTTTTAAGGCGGCTGCAGGCAGCCATAAGGCGCTCAAAGGCAAGATTTGCGCGTCTGCGTCCCTCGGAGACCTTTGTAAGCTTGACGATTCTTCCGCGAGCGGTACATTCGCCGGAAATGAGGTCGTATTCGTCGCCGCTGTAAGGTGCGGTTGCCGTAAAACGTAGTTTATTGTATACCGTCTGTGCAAAGCTGTCGCAGATGATGTCATCACCATGGTTCACAAAAACCTTCATCGGCGGTTTTTCCATAGCACCGAGCCAGGAAATAAGCATATCACGGTCAGCGTGACCGCTTATTCCTACAATGGATTCAATGCGTGCTTTGACAAGAATCTGCTCGCCGAAGAGACTGACGGATTTCGCGCCGTTTATAAGCTTTCTGCCAAGTGTTCCCTCTGCCTGATAGCCGACAAACAGAACAGTGCTGTTTTCCTTCCAGAGATTGTGCTTTAAGTGGTGGCGGATTCGCCCGGCTTCACACATACCGGAGGCAGAAATTATAACCTTTGGAACAATATCGAAATTGATGGCCTTTGACTCCTCGGAGGTGACGCTCAATCTCAATCCCGGGAAAGATATGGGATTAATTCCTTTTTCGATAAGCTCCAGCGCTTCATCGTCGTAATAATCGAAAAGATTATCCTGATATATCTTTGTTGCTTCAACGGCAAGCGGAGAGTCGACATAGACTATAAAGTTTTCAAAACCGCGGATAAGCTCCTGTTCTTTTATCATGCGGAAAAGATACAAAAGCTCCTGTGTTCTTCCTATTGCAAATGACGGAATTACGAGATTTCCGCCTTTGGAAAAGGTTTCACGCATTATTTTTGTAAGCTGAGAAATATAATCCGGACGTTCGCCGTGCAGTCTGTCGCCGTAGGTGGACTCAATGACAACGTAATCGGCATACGGTGGCTTTTCGGGATCGCGGATAAGCGGACGGCTGATGTTGCCGAGATCTCCCGAGAATAGAACAGAACGGGTTTCGCCGTTTTCCGCTATTGTAAAATGTATGCTTGATGAGCCGAGAAGATGCCCGGCATCGGAAAAGCTTACCGTTATTCCGGGGAATATTTCCTTCGGCTGATTATAACCGAACGGGCAGAATTGCTCGAGAGAAGCTGTTGCATCCGCGACGGTGTATGCCGGAAGATATACGTCAAGCCCGGCTCGTTCCGCCTTTCTGTTTTGCCATTCAGCCTCTTGCTCCTGAATGTGTGCCGAGTCAAGGAGCATTATATTACAAAGCCGATGGGTTGCCTCGGTACAGTAAACAGGACCGGTATATCCCTTTGCGGTAAGTGCGGGAATCATTCCGGAGTGGTCGATATGTGCGTGCGTCAGGCATATAGCATCAATGTCGGCAGGCAAGAGCGGAAGCTCGGCGTTTTCGTATGTGTCGCTGCCTTGCTCCATGCCGCAGTCTATTAAAATATGCTTGCCGCATGCTTCAAGAAGCGTGCAGGAGCCCGTAACTTCGTGAGCAGCACCGATAAATGTAAGTTTCATTTAAAATCACCCTCCTATCTGTATTTATTATATAATAAAAAAATATGCTTTTCAATATACTATGTTGAAAAATGCGCTTTAATGTTTTTTTCTTGAATAGAAAAAATATTTGTGATACAATATTATTCACAATCAGGTTAGATATAGATAGTGAGGTTAATTTCAATGAAAATGAAAAAACAGAGTGTTATTTACGCTGTGACGGTTATTCTTTCGGCATTGTTTATTCTTATCGGGCATATCCTCTGCCGTCCGGCGGGTTTTAACGAAGGTGTAGAGGATTATTACCGCGCAGAGGTTACGGCGGTCGGCAATGTCGAGGAAGCGGCATTCAGCCTTGATGACGGGGAGACGATGGTGTCAAACAAGCGTATAACATTTTCCGCGCTTATGAAAAACGGTCCGTACAAGGGCGATACCATGCAGGTTGTTCAGGATGTAGACGATATGTATGCGTATCAGCCGCGCGATGTTAAAGTGGGGGATAAAGTTCTCATCTCGCGACCGGGATATGATATGGAAAGCGGTGCTATGGGGCAGGATGCCGAGTGGGTGTTTATTGAGCATAACCGGATTCCGTCTCTTGTGTGGCTTGGTGTAATATTCCTTCTGCTGATTGTTTTAATAGGAAGAAAAAAAGGTCTTTCAACAATTATATCTCTTATATTTACAATTCTTGCGATTTTTCTTGTCTACATACCGTCGATACTGAAAGGGTTCAATATCTACTTTATGACGGTCATAGTGTGCGTATTTTCTATATTTATGAGCCTCATCGTAATAAACGGCTGGAACTTAAAAACCATATGCGCTATATTCGGCAACATTGCAGGTGTTGCGGTTGCGGGTGTGCTTGCGTATATTATGCATAAGCTTCTCGGACTTACCGGTATGATTGACGAGGACTACGTTATGCTCACGCTTATGGATCATCCGGTAGACCTTCGTGCTGTGCTTTGGGGCGGGCTTGTTATTGGTGCTCTCGGTGCAATAATGGACGTTGCGATGTCTATTGCATCGGCAATGAAGGAGCTTAATGACACTATGGGAGAAAAGACCTTCTTCCGTATGCTTCATTCGGGAATGAATATAGGGCGCGATGCAATAGGAACGATGACGAATACGCTCATTCTTGCCTATATCGGCGGCGCTCTTGCAACGGTGCTTTTGCTTGTGGCGTACAACAAGAATGTTTATTATCTATTTAATATGGAAATGATAATGTGCGAGATTGTCTGCTCAATCGTCGGAAGCATAGGAATCCTCGCCGCGGTTCCCGCCACGGCGATCTTCTCGGCGTATATGTTCAATAAATATGAGGATAAAGAGTAAAAATAATTGTCGGCAAATACCGGTGAAAAAGAGTTTCGGATGAAAAATATTGTTGCTGTAACCTAAGAGAATGAGGAAAACTCATTCTCTTTTATATATTCAATGAAAATTTTCAGGCTTTTTGACATCCATTTGTTTTTGTGGTGAATGAGCTGTTTCCAGATATCTATATTCATATCGCAGATATCAAGATAACATAAATTTCCGGCTTCTATCATATCGCGGGTGACAAAATCAGGAAGGAATGAGAGCATATCCCCTTGAGTGATGAGTGAAGTAATCATATCAGTTCTTCCGATTTCAAGGATAGGAGTTATCTCCAGTGATTTCTTTGCAAGCTCTTTGTCAAAAACCCTTCTGTAGCCCTGTCCGTATTCGGTTAGAATAAAAGGCTCGTTTATAATATCGTGAATTGACAAATTGCTCGCTCCGGCAAATTTTGAACTTGCATTTGCCACAAAGTGCATTGAAAGAGGCTGTTCCTTTGCGATAACATAGTCCTTGTGATATGAATGGCTGTCGAGCGTAATAATAACATCTGCTTCGTTATGGTCAAGCATATCAAACATGACGGAAGTATCTGCAGTAGTGAATTTAACTGAAATTGCGGGATACTTATTATGAAAATCCATATAGCTTTTATTGATCATTTCATCACACACAGAGTCGGGCGTCACAATATGGATGTGCCCGCTGCACTCCTTCTCTTCTTCAAAGCTTTCCTTGAATTCATCTGTAAGTGTGCGAATCCGATGAGCGTAGGAGACCAGCTCCCGTCCTCGTTCCGTTAAGGTTATGGTGTGATTTATTCTTTCAAACAAAAGGCAACCAAGCTCGTCCTCAAGCTGTTTGATTTGAAAAGAAATTGTCGATTGCGAATAGCCGAGAAGCTGCGCTGCTTTCGTGAAACTGCCAAGCTCTGCAACATTGATGAATGTTATTAAATTGCGTAATTCCATTATGGCCCTCCTTGTTATCGAATATTTCGATGATAAACATTAAAACCATTCGTTTGACTAATCTTAGAAAGTATTATATACTACGTTACGGAAAAAAGCAAGACTTGGAGGAAATTTAAATGACAAACGCACAGCTTTATACAATTATTGCGCTTTGCATCTATGCAATTACAATGGCGCTTATAGGCTGTCTCAGCTACGGTAAAACGAAAACACTGGATGGATTCCTTATCGGCGGAAGAAACATCGGTGCGTGGGCTACTGCTTTTTCTTACGGCACTACATATTTCTCGGCAGTGGTTTTCGTTGGCTACGCAGGTCAGCATGGCTGGAACATCGGCCTTGGCAGTATCTGGATTGGTATTGGCAATGCTGTTCTGGGATGTTTGCTTTCATGGATTTTATTTGCAAACAGAACGAGAAAAATGACGAAAAAGCTTGATGCCAGAACAATGGCCGATTATTTCGATAAGAGATATGATTCAAAAGGCTTGAAGATTTTAGCGGCGGTTATTATATTTGTATTCCTTGTTCCGTATTCTGCAGCGGTTTACAAAGGGCTTGGTTCCTTGTTCAGTGCAGTTTTCCCCGGCGTTGAAACATGGGTATGGATGCTCATTATCGCTTGCCTTACTGCGGTTTATCTTGTTGCCGGCGGATATATCGCAACATCTTACACGGATCTTGTTCAGGGAATTATCATGATAGTCGGAGTGGTATGCCTGATTTGCGCAGTGCTTGGACATGATGCTGTCGGCGGAGTATCGGGATTTATTGAAAACCTTAAGAATTTCCGATCCGTTCCGGGCGATCCGAATCCGACAACCGGCGCACAGCTCACAAGCATTTTCGGCGGTTCGTCTTTCAAGTTCCTTTGTTTCAACATTATGCTTACAAGCTTTGGTACATGGGGACTTCCTCAGATGATCGGCAAGTTCTATGCAATCAAGGATACAGCGGCAATTAAGAGAGGAACGATTATTTCAACTATCTTCTGTATTGTTATCGGATGCGGGGCATATCTTATCGGCAGCACCTCAAGGCTTGTCCTTGGCGGAGTTCTTCCCGAGGGGGGGATCGATGCCGTTATCCCTGCTGTTCTTATGGAAGTTTTAGGCGGCGAAACGCTCGGCATCATCCTTTTGGCGATTGTTATGATACTGCTCCTTTCGGCATCAATGTCAACCCTTGAAGCGGTTGTTCTTACCTCTGCATCGGCAGTTGCGGTCGATCTTATCCCGGCTGTCAGAAAGAAGGCGACAAAGCCTGAAACGCAAATGCTGCTCACGAGAGTCCTTTGCCTTTTGTTTGTTGCATGCTCGTTTATCTTTGCAACACAGAATATTCCGATTATTGTAAGCCTTATGTCTTTCTCTTGGGGGATTGTTTCCGGTTGCTTTATCGGACCTTACATCTGGGGGCTTTTTTCAAAGAAGATCACAAAGCTTGGCGCATACGCAGGTGTCCTTTCCGGACTTTTGGTTGTAGGCATTTCAACGCTTGTTATCAGCCTTGATTCGGGTTTTGCTGCAGCAGCCGCAAAATCACCCGAGATGGGCGTTGCCGCAATGGCGGTTTCCATGGTTATGGTTCCGCTGGTCAGCGCATTTACGAAAAACAAGGATCAGGAAAGAGTGGAAGAAATCTTCTCATGTTACAATGAAGAATAATATTATTTAAGGGATTGTAGCAAAATGCATTTTGCTGCAATCCCTTTTGGGCTTTAGAAAAATAGTGCAGAATGAACAAATCGGACCCGAAGTAGTACATCAGTACGTCGAGAGGTCCGATTTGTTTATAGCATAAAGTGTAATTAAATCCTCAAATTCGGCTGAAGCCGAATTTCCCTTTTGCTTTTATGCTTCAAATCATATGCTTTTTTCGATGTTTTCTGCAAAAATCATCTCTTTTACACTTTGTGCGGTCTGCGCTGTTTTGCTACAGCCCCTTTTACAGATTTTTAAATGCTCTCTTTGCATTGGTTTTCATTTTGTCTGCGTCAAATTCCGGAGTGAATTCCATGCGCAGGAGATTTGCTTCCATATAATTAAACGGAGAGAGTGAGCCGAAGCATAATTGCGAGTCGTCGATGGTTTTCAGTATGTTTTCGGCAGCCTTGTTGCCTAAGGTTTCAAACTGTGTTGTATCAAAGTATGTGTTTTTGCGTGTTTCTAAAAGCTTTTTGAAATGCCCGCCTGCGGCAAGGGGTGAAAAGCTCGTCACAAAGACATGGACATTTTCATTCTTTGAAAGAAGAGCAGAATAATCGTCCCCTTTGATGTTGTTGTAATTGTCAAGCGCGCTTCTGCCGCGGAAGTTTTCAATGCCTGCGCAGATTCTTACGGGGACATTAAGCTCTTCGGCGAGATTTATCACCTCAAGCGCGCGGTGCTTCGGGCTGTATTCGTCAAAAAGAAGTTCCGGTGCAAGCGAGTAGCCGTGATAAATCGGTGCAAGCTCAAAGCCTGCAAAGCCCGCCTTTATCATATCGCGCGCGTCTTTTTCCCACGCCGGATATGTAGGGTTGACTATTGCCATCGGAAGAAAAACGGTTTTTCCGTTATAGTTTTTGAGATCTTCCAGAAGCTCAAGGTTTGCCGTGTTTGCATCCTTGTAGAAAAAGCCGTTTATGTTTGCAACCACCATATGGGTTATACCGTAACGTCCGGCAAGCTCATCAAGTCCGGAAAGAGTGTTGTATCTTAAATTCCGGAAGGGCCAGTGACCTATATATGTGCTGATATCTATAAACATAATTATTTCCCCGCCCTTTCTAAGTATTTATTGAACGCTCGCCCCGAGAGAATAGTCTTCTTATCCTCGTCGGAGATATCTGCACCGAGAATTTTAGAGACGCCGGAGCTCCATGCTCCGTCGGTTGCAAAGAGAAGACGATCTGCACCAAGATAACGGACGGACTCTTCGATCAAAGGTCGGTCGTGAACGCTTCCGCCGATGTCGGCGAAAACATTCGGAGTGTCAGCGATTGCCTTTATCGCCCACTGCCAGTCACCGCCACCGCCGATATGCGCCATAATGAAGGTTGCTTCGGGATAACGTCGCGCTGCGTTTGCCATATGTACGCCGTTTGAAAGGCGCGGCTGGCGGGCGCGTGTGTCGGCATCCATAACCTTTGCGCAGTGCATAAGAATAGGAACATCAAGCTCAATGCACTTTTCTATAAGCGGGAACATTACCGGATCGTCCATAAAATACTGATGATATAGCTTCAAGCCGACAAAACCGAGCTCTTTCACGCAACGCTCAAGCTCGGAAACTGACTCCTTTGAAAACCCCGGATTCACAAATGCCTGACCGTAAATTCTTCCGGGATGGCGCTGGGTTGCCTGATAAACAACGTTGTTTGCACGTATGAACTTTTCGGGCGGGCAGTGCTTGTCGGAAACAATAGGCAGCGATGCCGCGATTTTATCAACACCGAGCATATCAACAGTTTTCATTTGTCTGTCACAGGCTTCTGTGTTGAGCTTATCGGGTTGGCCGGGAAGCGCTCCGACGTGCTCATGCCACGAGATTACGGGATTGTTATAAAAAAGCTTCATTTTTTCATGTATATCCATAAAGAATCATCTCCTCAATGTCTGTAAGATAAGTATAGCACACAACTTTAGGTTTGAAAAGGGAAAGAACTATAAAAAATTCCGTTTCGCACTTTGGAAAGATTAATTATGATTAGATGAAAAAAGGGATTGCAACGAAAAACATTTCGCCGAAATCCCTTTAAAATTCACACGTATTATATTTTCAAATGTGCTGGATATATTCTCTGATTAAACCCTTTTAACTATTTCCTTTTGTGATTTAACTATGCACTCCGAGGGATAAACTCCGCGCAGGGAGGTAAGCGGATATACCGATGTGTTTTTACCTACTATGGTACCCGGGTTTATAACAGAATTACATCCGATATCCGCACCATCACCGAGAATTGCCCCGACCTTGCGGCGCTCTGTTTCATAATCACGGTCTCCTCGTATAACAACGTTTTTTCCGTCTGCTTTCAGATTTGAGCATACTGCTCCCGCGCCGAGATGTGCGTGATTTCCGAGAACAGAATCTCCGATATAGTTGTAATGAGGTGCCTGAACATCGTTAAGAAGAACGCAGTTTTTAAGCTCCGAGGAATTTCCTATAACGCACCTTTCGCCGGTTATTACGTTTCCTCTTATATATGCCCCCGGGCGGATTTCCGTACCTCTGCCTATAACGCAAGGACCGATTATCGTTGCTGTAGGAGGGATGATAACATCTTCTCCGACAAGAACATCATCCGCAAGAAGGCGGTAACCGGGCATACCGTCGGCAATAAGCTTCTCGGCAAGTTCTCCGATTTTACCGAGAAGTTCCCACGGATATTCGCAACTTTCAAAAAGAGGCTTGAGATACGCTGTTTCACATTCAAAAAGCTCTGCCGTTTTCACCCTTTTAATCAACGCTGTAACCCCTTTCTGAAATTACGCCTGCTATAAGCTCTGTATATTCTTTGCATTTTTGCTCGCTTTGGCATTCTGCCATAATACGTATCAGCGGTTCCGTACCACTTGGGCGAAGAAGAATTCTGCCCTTGCCGCCGATTTCGCGCTCTGCTGATTTAACAGCCTTTTGAACCTCGGCATCTCCGAGAACTGCGTCCTTATCCACCACTCTTACGTTTTTGAGTGCCTGAGGATAAATGCTCACACCCTCCGCAAGCTCAGCGAGTGACAGCTTTGAATCACAGATTTCCTCGGTAAGCATTATTGCCGTGAGAATTCCGTCGCCCGTTGTGGCGTATTTTTTGAGAATTATATGTCCCGATTGCTCTCCGCCGAGGCTGTAACCGCCCTTTTGCATACATTCGTAAACAAAGCGGTCGCCAACCTTGGTCTGTATGCTTTTTATTCCTATCTCAGAAAAGCTTTCCGCGAGTCCGCTGTTTGACATAACGGTGGTCACCACTGTGTCCTTGCTGAGCATACCGCGGGATTTTAAGCGCTTGCCGAGAATATAGAGCATAATATCTCCGTCTATCACATTTCCGTTTTCATCAACGGCAATGCAGCGGTCTGCATCTCCGTCAAAGGCAAAGCCGCAATCGAGGTGCTTTTCGCGGACAAGATCCTGCAATTTTTCTATATGGGTGGAGCCGCAACCGTTGTTTACGTTAAGTCCGTCAGGCTCTGCGCCGATGACAACTGTTTGCGCACCGAGCGCACCGAACACGGATTTTGCAATCATCCACGAGGCTCCGTTCGCGCAATCAAGTCCTATTTTTAAGTCCTTGTAGGAATTTGAAGCAAGGGATATAAGATATCCGAGGTATCTGTTTCTTCCGGAGGAATAATCCACTATCCGCCCGATGCGGTCGCCCGTAGCAAACGGCAAATCGCCTGACAAGCCAAGCGAGGGGAAATCTTCGTCGAGATAGCTTTCAATAAGTGCTGTTGTGTTGTCATCAAGCTTTTCGCCGTATTTGTTTATTACTTTAATTCCGTTATCGTAATACGGGTTGTGGGATGCGGTAATCATTATTCCGCAGTCAAACTCATCCTGGCGCGTTACATAGGAAACGCTCGGCGTTGTGGTAACGTGGAGCATATACGCATCAGCACCGGATGCCGTAATTCCCGCGGCAATAGAATATTCAAGCATATAGCTTGAGCGCCGCGTGTCTTTTCCGATTACAATTCTCGGACGGTATCCTGAGTTGCCGCAGCCGGAAAGAGAGGATGAAAAATACCAGCCGAGAAATCTTCCGACCTTATATGCCTGAACAGACGTAAGCCCGACGTTCGCCTCGCCGCGGAAGCCGTCTGTACCGAAGTATTTGTTTTTCTTGTTTTTTTCCTCGTCTGAGCGCAAGCAAATTTCATCCTTCAGAAGAGCATCGGCAGAAATGCCAAAAAGCTCACAGAGCTGCAGAACCTTATCTATCTGCGGAAGAGACTGATCCATCTCCCATTTTGAAACAGCCTGCCGGGAAACGGAAATCTTTTCCGCAAGCTGTTCCTGAGATATATCCGCAGACGTGCGAAGCCATGTTATTTTTTCACCAATAGTCATCGGCATAAAACCGCCTTTCTTATTATCTATGCAACATAATAGCAAAATACTCCGGCTTTATCAACCAACTTTGGTTAAAACTTCCGCAACTCACAGTTGCTGAAACGCTGATATTATTTTATGCTGTATATATTATAATATTCGATTTTTCGGAATTTTGCAAGGTTTTATTGGCGGAAAGCGAAAAAATTTATATAGTCGAGTTTTTTGCTTGAAATATGAGAGTACATAGCGAAAGCCGATGCAATAATAAGATCAAATTAAAACGGGGCGGTCTCGCAAAGAGACGCCCCCGTATGCTTGACTACTACATATTTTTAACTGCTTCATAAAGCTCATCAGGAGAATTGATAATGCAATCCGCTCCTGCTTTTCGGAGAACATCCTCGTCACGGAAGCCCCAGGTGACGGAAATGCACGGAACACCTGCGTTTTGTGCGGTCTCGAAATCCACTTCAGAATCGCCAACGAAAACTATTTCATCAAGCGAAACACCGAGTTTTTTCGCCGCGGCAAAAACCATATCCGGCTCGGGTTTTTTGGGGATTTCTGATGTATTGCCTATTGCAAAGTCTGCAAGCTCGGAAAAGAACAGATTATAAAGCCCCTGAGCTGCCTCATCGTGCTTATTCGATACGATGGCAATTTTGTATCCATCGGCACGGAGCGCGGAAAGCGCCTCCGGAATTCCCTTATACGGAGCTGTTTTATTTGTTTTATTTATTTCGTAATGTTCTTTATATGTAGCAAGGCATTCTTCAAATTGTTCGTTGCTTACGCCTTCGGGGAGTGAGCGGGTTATCAAGTTTATAACGCCGTTGCCGAGTATCGCGCGTATTTCACGCTTTGTGCGGGTGGGATGACCGTGGGCAGAAAGCGCGTAGTTTACGCTGTCGCAAAGGTCATCAAGCGTGTCAAGGATTGTGCCGTCGAGGTCAAAGAGTAGTGCTTTTGTTGCCATTTATATTGTCTCCTTATCCCGGAAAAAGTCCGGATTTATTTACTGTTTTTCTCGTATGTTTTGCAAAATTCATTAATACTGCATTCTTCGCATTTCGGGCTTCTTGCGCTGCACACGGCTCTGCCGTGCCAGACAAAGCGGTGACACAGCATATTCTGCTCATCGGGCGGAACTATTTCCTTTAAGCGAAGCTCCACCTTTTTCGGATCCGTGCTGTTGCATAGACCGAGCTTGTTTGAGATACGTATACAATGCGTATCGGCAACTACTGCAGGTTTTCCGAAAATATCCCCGAGAATGAGGTTTGCAGTTTTTCTTCCGACACCGGGAAGAGAAAGCAGCTCCTCCATAGTATCGGGAACCTCGCCGCCGAATTTTTCGATAAGAACATTTGCGCACGCGCGGATATCGCGTGCTTTCATACGGAAAACACCGCATGGATGCACAATCTTTTCAAGCTCTGCGATATCACATTCCGCAATTTCACGCAGTGTTGTGAAGCGTGCGTATAATTCCTTTGTGACGATGTTCACCCGCGCATCAGTGCATTGAGCAGATAAGCGCGTGGCAAAAAGAAGCTGATACGGCTCGTCGTAATTAAGCGAGCATTCAGCCTGAGGGTAGTCTTTTTTCAGTCCCTCAACAATTCCAAGGACTCTGTCGCGGATTTTCATATCTTATTCCTCGTCAGATTCCGGAGAAACTGTCTTTTTTGAAAACAGCTCGTTTATACGGCGCGTTTTCGATGCGAAAAAGTAAGCAATGCAATAGAGAATTACGCCGAAAAACGTAATAAAAGCTGTCAGCTTACTTAAAAATGAGAAGAACTTTTTCATAGCTGTAAATATCCTTATTTATTATCTTTTATCTCTTATTTGCTGAAAATCTGTTTTCAGCACGTATGTATCTCAGTATCCCAACACGTTGTCATCAAGCGAATCGTCATTCTTAACCCAGTCTGACACGAGAATGATTGTGTACTTATCCGGAGTGTTGCGGATGACAACGCGCTCAATGCCTGCGTTTATTATCATACGCTTGCACATCGCACACGAGCTTGCGTTGGGAATAAGCTCGCCTGTCTGCTTGTCCTTACCAACAAGGTAAAGTGTTGAACCAAGCATCTCTGAGCGTGGGGCGGCGATTATTGCATTTGCCTCTGCATGGACGCTCCGGCAAAGCTCATATCGCTCTCCGCGCGGGATTTTAAGCTGCTCGCGGCGGCAATAACCGAGGTCACAGCAGTTTGCACGTCCTCTCGGTGCACCGACATATCCGGTGGATATGATTGAATCGTTTCTTACGATGATTGCACCGTAATTGCGGCGAAGACACGTTCCGCGCTCCAGCACGGTTTCTGCGATGTCAAGGTAATAGTTAAATTTGTCTCTGCGCTCCATTTGTAAACACCTCTCTGTATTATTTTATTTTTCCTTCTGATATTTCTATAACGCGGCCGGCGCACTCTGCAACGTGGGAGTCATGCGTGATGAGGACGACGGTTGCACCGCCGGCGTTTAATTCTTTTATTATTTTCAGAATTTCATTGGTGGTGGGTTTATCAAGGTTCCCCGTAGGCTCGTCTGCGAGAATGACAGACGGCGTGCGGGTTATTGCGCGGGCAATTGCCACGCGTTGCTGTTGTCCTCCGGAAAGCTCTCCGGGGAAATGCGAAAGCCGTTTTGACAGACCTACGCGAGAAAGAGCGTCTTTGGCGAGCTCACGCCGCTGTTTTCGCGGGATGTGTGCGTACATCATGGGAAGCTCAACATTTTCAAGAGCCGTCATTTTCTCAAGCAGGTTAAAACCCTGAAAAATAAATCCTATCTCGCGGTTTCTGATGCGGGCAAGCTCTCGCGGCTTTTTTGCAAGAACGTCCTCTCCGTTCAGAAAGTAACTACCTAAGGTCGGCTTGTCAAGACAGCCAAGCATATTCATAAGTGTGCTCTTGCCTGAGCCCGAGGTTCCGACAATCGCTAAAAATTCGCCTTTCCGGACATGGAGACTAACATCATCCAGCGCATACACATCTCCGTCAGGCATTTTGTAGATTTTTGACAGGTGTTCTATCCGTATCAAAGAAAAATCCTCCGAGGTGAAATTAGCCTGTCAGAACCGGTTTAAAGATTTGTTTTCACATTGGGCTTAAAGCCGAAGCCGAGAACCTCGTGTGTGTTTGTAACAATCATAAACGCGTCCGGGTCATTATCGCGTACAATTTCCTTAAGAAGACCTATCTGATTTGGGTTTATTGCGCACATAATCATCTTTCTCGGCAGGTTTGTAAACGCTCCTTCACCGGTGAGAATGGTAGCTCCGTGGTGAAGCTCGGAAATGACAAGCTTGCTTATAGTTTCCGTCTTTTCCGTTACAATATACGCAAGCTTATCTGTCGTAAAACCGTATATTACGCCGTCGGTTGCGATTGACGCGGCATACATCTTGATGATGGCAAAAAGCACGCTGTTTGCGCTTTTAAAAGCAAAGGAAGCGCAGAGAACAATTACCGTGTCTGCTGCAAGAACAAGCTTGCCGAGCGGGATGCCGGTGTATCTCTGCTTGAGAACAAGCCCGACGATATCCGTACCTGCGGTGGAGCCGTTTCGTATAAAGACGAGACCGAGACCTGCGCCCGTTCCGATACCGCCGTAAATCGCGCAGAGCATAGGGTCATGCGTGAGAGCAGGGAAAGCAGCGGAAATATCCATGGCAAGAGAGAGGACCACCGATGCAAAAACAGTTTTTGCCATAAAGCGTCCGCCAATTTTCCAAAGACCGAGTGCAAGAAAAGGAACGTTTACAAGAAAGGTTAAAAGACCCATTGAGAGCTTGGGGAAGAAATAGTTTATAACCATTGATATGCCGGTTATACCGCCCATTGCAATAGGCGTTTCACTTCTTGCGATAAACATATTGAAGGAAACCGCAAAAAGAGATGCACCGACAGCAATGATAATATAGTCCAGAATAGTTTTTCTTAAATTTGTTTTCATTTTTGTTGTCACTTCCGCTTAATTTGTGGTATACTTATTAAAGTACATATATTGCTAACTTTATAATAACACGAAATGCCGATGTTATCAAGCATAAAATAATGCAAATTTTATAAATTCAGCAGTAAAATATTATAAACAAACGATACAGGAGGTTTTCATTATGAAGATACGGGTAGGACGGTGCTTCAGCGCGGGGGAAAGGATAAACCCGGGAATTATAGAAACACAAAACGGGTTATTTTCCGAATTTTGCGCAGACGGCGAGGCAGAGCTTGACCTTTCCGCATATATTACCTTGCCCGGATTTGTTGATATGCATACGCATGGAGGCTCGGGCCTCGGAGCGGACGATGCTTCGATAGACGAGCTTGATGAAATGTCGCGTTTTTATGCGGCAAGCGGTGTTGCGGAATTTTGTGCAACAACCGTTACAAACAGCGTAGATAATCTTGTTGTTGCGGAGAAACGTATTGTCGATAGAATACGCCTCGGCACGAGCGGGGCAAACATAGCGGGAATTTATCTTGAAGGCCCGTTTTTGTCGCATCAGTACAAGGGTGCGCACGAAGAAAGCCTTCTCGCGCTTCCTGCAAAAGAGGATGTAGACCGTCTTCTGAGTGCCGGACAGGGACACCTTCGCGTGCTTGCAATCGCACCGGAGCTTCCGGGCGCGCTTGAGGTTATAGAGTATGCCGTGTCAAAGGGAATAAAGGTTTCTTGCGGTCACTCTGCGGCAACGGCGGCCGAGGCAAATGCCGGCTTTGACAAAGGCGCAAGTATCGCTATTCATACATATAACTGTATGCCGTCTCTTCACCACCGTGAGCCGGGAATCCTCGGCGCAAGCCTTGTGCGCGACGATGCATACGGAGAAATTATCTGTGATTTTCTCCACGTTGCACCCGAGCCTGTGAAAATTGCAATCCGTTGCAAGGGTAAGGACAGGATAGTTTTCATTACTGACTCTATTGCTGCGGCGGGACTTCCGGACGGTGAGCATATGTCCGGTCCGCTTCCGATTATCGTGAAAGACGGCGTTGCACGGACCCACGGCGGAAACCTTGCCGGTTCTTCGCTTCGCACAAATGAGGCACTGCGCAATGTGGTGAAAACGCTTGGCATTCCGCTTGAGGATGCTATGCTCGGAGTTACGAAAAATCCGGCGCAGGCGCTTGGAATGTATGATAAATTCGGCTCGATTGATGTTGGCAAACGCGCGCATCTCACCGTTCTTGACGATGATTTTAATGTAGTTATGACAATCGTAGACGGAAAAGTTGTATACAAAGCATAGAAATGAACAATTATGCTATTTTTTGCGAAAACATATGGTAGCATATATACAAAATCAGGCATAATCTTTGCCTGATTTGCCCGATTTTGTATTGACCGGTACAAAACGGGAGAGTATACTTGTCTTGATAATATTAAAAGAGGTGTATCTTTGTGTTAAAAGCAGGTTTTGCAAGATGTGATATAACCCCACCGCTCGGGATTTCCATTGAAGGATATTATGAGAAGCGGAATGCAAAAGGGGTTATTGATCCGCTGCTTGCAACAGCGGTTTCGTTTGACGACGGCGAGAAGCGCGCCGTTGTTATAAGTGTTGATGTTATCGGGATGAATATGGAGTTTATGTCACTTCTCCGGCCTGCGGTAGCGAAAGCGGCTGATATAGACGTTGACGGCGTGTTTATCTCATGTACGCATACGCACACCGGTCCTGCTGTTGCCGCGACGGGCGTAACGAAAGAAACCTTTCCAAATCCAGAATACGGCAATTGGCTTATGGGGCGCATAGCTGATATTGCAGTTATGGCTTTTTCGGATTTAGCTCCCGCAAAGCTTTTGTACACCCGCGGAAAAGCGGATGATGTAGCGCACATCCGCCGCTTCCGTATGAAGGATGGAAGCGTACGCACAAATCCGGGATATATGAACCCGGATACAGACCACGCCCTCGGTGTTCCGGATGAGCAATCGCAGCTTCTTATCATAAAACGTGAGGGCAAAAAAGAAATCGGTATTGTCAATTTTCAGGTACACGCAGATACCATCGGCGGCGAGAAGCTTTCTGCGGACTATCCGAAGTTCGTGCGCGATATTTATGAGAAAAATATTCCGGATTCTCTCTGTATGTACATAAACGGAACAGAGGGGAACCTCGGCGGGAACAACGTTTTTGTAAAAGCTGAGGATTATGTGTGGGGATATACCCGCACAAAATATATGGGCAAGAAGATTGCAATGTCCGTAATATCAAATTACGAGCTCGCAAAAGAAATTCCGGGAGACAAAATCCGCTTTGCAAAAAAGGTAATAACCGTTTCTCACAATAAAGGAAATCCCGAAGAAGTTCCTGCCGCGCTTGAGCTTGCAAGGCGTTACCGTGAGGTGGGCAAGGAAAAAACGCTTCAGGAGCTCGGAGGAGAGGCAAAGTGGGAAATGCTTGCAAAGGCGACGACTATTGCAGGAATGCAGCAGCTTTCCGACACGCACGACCTTATCGTAACTGCTCTTGCGATAGGTGATATGGTTTTTGCGGGATTTCCGGGCGAGCCTTTTTGCGAGGTGGGAATGGAAGTGAAAAAAGCGTCTCCGTTCACGCTTACAATTCCCGCTTGCTGTGCCAACGGCTATGAGGGGTACTATCCTGTGCAGTCGGCATATGACGAGGGCGGGTATGAGGTTTTAACCGCAAGATATGTTGCAGGTACGGCAGAAAAGCTTATCGATACCTCGCTTGAAATAATCAATTCAATTAAGTGAATAAAAAAAACAAAGGTTTGTCAGAAAAAATGTTTGACAAACCTTTTCTGTAGGTGTATCATTTTATAGGATATAAAGCATATATTAAATCAATAATAAAGGCAGGTGAAAATAATGGACGCAGGCGGTAGTAGTAGAAGCACATCCAAAGGGCGAAGTATATTGCGGACTGTCATACGTCCGTTGTTTTAGCTTGTAGTTTTTTTGTATACTTCTCCCGCTTTCTTTGCTTGTGCCTTTACTTCCTGAATAATTTATAAAAGGAGGAAAGGATTATGGGAGAGACCACCGTAACGATTGAAAAAATGATAACAGCGCTTTTAGATGAGCGCAAATTTGCAACACTGCGCGATGTGCTTGATACCATGGCACCCGCAGACATTGCCGTGCTGCTTGACGATATGCCGCACGAGCGTATGCCGCTCCTTTTCAGATTGCTTTCAAAGGAGCTTGCGGCAGAAACCTTTGTTGAGATGGATGCCGATTTGCAGGAAAGCCTTATCCGCGGTTTTTCAGACAGCGAGCTTAAAGAGGTTGTCGATGAATTATATGTCGATGATGCCGTTGATATTATCGAGGAAATGCCGGCAAACGTAGTTAAGCGTATTTTGCGTCAGGCAGACCCCGATATGCGCAAAATGATAAACGAAATCTTAAAATATCCCGATGACAGCGCGGGAAGCATTATGACGATGGAATACGTCAGCTTCAAGCCGGATCTCAAGGTGAGCGAGGCGATAAAGAACATCCGCCGTTCGGGAGTTGACAAAGAAACAGTTTATACCTGCTATGTCACGGAAAAGGACAGAAAGCTGATCGGTATTGTCACCGTCCGGAGCCTTCTTATGGCGGATGATGACGCGCTTATAAGCGATATAATGGAGGAAAACGTAATCTCTGTTTACACAACAGATGACAGGGAGGACGTTGCAAATAATTTTGCAAAATACGCATTTCTCGCGCTTCCGGTTGTTGACCGTGAAAACCGGCTTGTCGGTATTGTAACGGTTGACGATGCTATCGACGTTATCCGCGAAGAGGCAACTGAGGATATCGAGAAGATGGCGGCTATCACGCCGACCGATAAACCGTACTTAAAAACAAGTGCATTTGAGCTTTGGAAGGCGCGTATTCCGTGGCTTTTGCTTCTTATGCTTTCATCCACCTTTACCGGGATAATAATCACTCATTTTGAAAATGCGCTTGCCGCAACGAGCGTGCTTGCGGCGTATATCCCGATGCTTATGGGCACGGGCGGAAACTCCGGAAGTCAGGCATCCGTTGCCGTTATACGCGGCCTCTCGCTTGACGAAATTGAGTTTTCGGATATTTTCCGCGTTCTGTGGAAGGAAATCCGCGTTTCGGTTATGAGCGGCGTAACGCTTGCCGCAGCAAATTTTATAAAGCTTATAACCTTCGACCGCGTAGGAGCCGCCGTTGCGCTTGTGGTAAGCCTTGCACTTGCGGTGACGGTGTTCACTGCAAAGCTTGTGGGCTGCTCGCTTCCTATTTTGTCAAAGAAAATAGGCTTTGACCCTGCGGTAATGGCAAGCCCGTTCATCACAACGATTGTAGACGCAATATCGCTTCTTATCTACTTCACCTTCGCATCCGCGCTGTTGTAGAAAATTTATAATAAAACTCACTCCCTTTGGGAAAGATAATCCCGAAGGGAGTGTTTTTACTATGGATAAAAACGAAAAAAAGAACAAAAATTTCATACCGCCGGAGGAGCCGGAGCCATGTGATGATACGATATTTGACATAACCTCGGTCGCGTCTGCAACGGAATGCACCGGAATAGGTAAGGTTATGCCGGCGATGAGCGAGTTTTCCGACGAGGACGACGGAATAACCGATATGCTTGATATGTACGAGAAGCGATAGAAAATCCGGGCGCACGGTACTTGACACCGTGCGCTCAAGTGATTATAATTTATAATGCTGATTTAACACTGATAAGGAGCAAATAATGAAACATATCGGAACCCTTGCACGTGTTGCTATTGTCCTTGCAACGCTTTTTTGGGGAACATCATTCGTAATAATCAAGGACGCGGTAGACCTCATTTCACCAAATTACCTTATGGCGTTGCGTTTTACCGGTGCATTTATCCTTTTGTCGGTTATTTTCCGGAAACGGCTTTGTGCAGTGGACAAAAAAATGATTTTGCAGGGCGCAATTATCGGCGTGTTTCTGTATCTTGCTTACATATTTCAGACATACGGGATAATGGATACCACGCCCGGCAAAAATGCATTTCTTACGGCGTTTTATTGCGTTCTTGTTCCGTTTCTTGCATGGGCGGCAAAGGGAACGCGGCCGGATAGGTTCAACCTCATAGCGGCGGTGATGTGTATTGCGGGTATAGGGCTTATCTCACTAAACGGAGATTTCACGATAGGAAAGGGCGATTTTCTCACGCTTGTGGGGGGATTCTTCTTTGCGTGCCATATGGTTGCCGTTTCAAAGTTTGGTAACGGGCGCGACCCAATCGTTATAACAATATTGCAGTTTGCAGCTGCGGCGGTTTGCTTCTGGATTACCAGTCTTATCACCGACGGCGCGCCGCAAGCGGTAGGAACGGACGTTCTTCCGGCAGTCATATATCTCTGCCTGTTCTGTACCGCGGCAGCACTGCTTCTTCAAAACTTCGGACAGAAATACACATCCCCCAGCGCGGCGGCACTGCTTTTAAGCCTTGAATCCGTCTTCGGAACGGCATTTTCCGCATTTATGGGGCGTGAGGATTTCACTGTACGAATGGTCTGCGGCTTTGTGATGATTTTCCTTGCAATTGTAGTATCGGAAACAAAGCTTTCGTTTTTCAGAAAAAGATAAAGAATACAGAATTAGTAAGAGGGATTGCGGCGGATTCATTTCGCTGCAATCCCTTCTGTCAGGTTGTTTCAGGATATCCGGCTTTAAAGCGGAGAAAAATGTTTTTTGCGTGAACGATTTTGCTAAAAGATACAAAATCCGGTGCTATAATAGATGAAAAACAAAAAAGAAAGCCGGATGTTTTATGAAAATGTATGCGAATTTACATACCCATTCCAACCATTCCGACGGAAGATATTCCCCGACGGAGCTTGCGCATGTCACGAAAAAAGAAGGCTACGGCGCGGTTGTGCTTACTGACCACGATACCGCTTCGGGATGCGCTGCGCTTGCAACGGAGTGCGAAAAGCTTGGGATAGAGACAGTTGTCGGTGTGGAGCTTAACACTCCGTCAGAATTACTTAAAAATCAGCCGCAAGGATTACCTGATTCTCACGTTATTTCGCAGTTTCATATTGTGGGGCTTGATTTTGACCCCGAATATCCGCCGATGAAGGAATATCTTGCATATGTCTGCAAGCGGAAAACGGAGATGACGCACCAGCTTGTTGACAATGCGATAAAAGCAGGGCGTCTGCGCGGGATTGAATGGGAAGAGATTGTTGACTATTGCCGCAGCGTGGGCAAGCCGTGGATTTCAGGTTCGCAGCTAAGAGCGCCACTTATTGCAAAAGGTCTTCTTGAACCCGATGACTTCAAAACCCTCGGGCAGAAGGTGTTCGGAGAGCATGTGAAGAAAGTTGTTGAGCCGTTTCCGTACAAATCTGAGCACGAGATAATAAAGCTTATCCGTGATGCAGGCGGCGTTGCGGTTATTGCCCACCCGCATATGCAGATTTTCTGCCTTGATGCGCTTGTAGAGATGGGCATAAACGGTATTGAAACGAGCCACCACACGCTTACAGAGGAAGAAGCGGCTATTGCATACAAATACGCTATCGAAAAGAACCTCTTTATTTCCGGAGGATGTGACCATTTCGGTCTTTGCAGTGCATATTACAAAGAGGACGGCAATGAGAAAAACAGTCCGTACTATGCACCGTACTGTCACTACGGAGCATCAAAAGTGCATTTTGAAGAGATAAAAACGCGAAAATTGATGAGATAACAAACAGAGCAACGGATCATTTCCCGTTGCTCTGTTTTCTAAAATTATCATATATCATTTTTGGGCAAATAGCCTAATTATTCAATAACCAATCCGCAAATCAACTATTCTTACACCCTCGTATTGATACTCATCGTGTCGAGTATTGGCAATCACCATTTTTGGATAGACAACCTTGATTTTAAGCAATGGCGAAACCTCTCATTCAAAAGTCTTGTCATCGCTGATATTATCCGAAACCCGTATATAAATCTTCTCGTTGCACTTGACGGAGACATCACAGATCCAAGATGCGCAAGTTTTTGCGCGTAGAGTTATTCTTTTGTTAGCTTGTTCAAAAGCCCTTCACACCCGCGCAGAATATCGCGGTAGGTGGTTTCAAAGTCATCCGTATACCATGGGTCTGCAACATCTCCCGGCGTGTCGGTATAGTCCATAAGGCGTGAAATCTTCCCTTCGTTATCCTCACCTATTACATATGCGATGTTACGCAGGTTCCGCCCGTCCATGCATATAACGTAGTCAAAGCTTTCGTAATCCTTGCGTGTTATTCTCTGAGCGTATTTGCCGTTGCAGGATATACCGTGCTCGGAAAGCTTGCGGCGAGCGGGTGGATAAACCGGATTGCCAAGCTCCTCTGTGCTTGTTGCGCGCGATTCGATATAAAACTGCTCCCTGCGGTCAGCAACAAGCTTTTTCATAATAAATTCCGCCATCGGACTGCGGCAGATATTTCCGTGGCAGACAAAAAGTATTTTTGTCATTTCATATTCTCCTTAAATGTAGGTTGGACCCTTTGTGTTTCGTTTTTTAAATTCTATGGGGGTGATACCCATATGCTTTTTATACAGACGGAAAAAGTTTGAATAATTGTTGAAACCTGCCATCTGACATGCAGTTCCTATATTTGCTCCGTTACTGACAATTTCATTAAAGTAGGAAATGCGGTGGAATATAACATAATTCCACAGAGATGTGCCGACATATTCCTTGAAAAGATGTGACAGATATGACTTGTCTATATTGAACTCCTTAGCAATGCTGTCCATGCTTATTTCTTCTCTGAAATGAACATTAAGAAATTTAAGAATTTCATTTATAAAATGGTTTTCTGTTGAAGAAACAATGTTTTTAAAGTCCTGATTTTCCGATATTTCGCAGATGACAGAAAGCACCTCGGTTATTTTACATAGTGCAAGAACATCTTTTACAGAACCGTTGCTTTGAATAGTTGCAAGAAGACTTTTCAACACAGCGTCTAAAGAGTATTTTTTTACGCTTGCAGAAGAAATATGGTTTGATACGCCTTTTTCGCGATTTATAAAAGGACTGTAAAGTGAACTGCAGTCTTTGGGGAAATTCTTTAACAGTCTGTCGGAAAAATGAAGAACAATTCTTTCGTGATATTTGTTTGCATCTACACTGCAGCAGAACATTTCGGAAGGATTAAGTATAATAATATCACCGTCATTGAAGTTATACTGTTTTCCTTCAATTTTAATATTTCCGCTTCCGCTGATGAAATAGTAGAGCATGCATTGTGAGGTTTGGTGCATATAAGAAAGCGTGGAAGCTTCTGCTGAAAATCCCGTAGTGTGGTTTACAATATATCCGAGATCGCTTTCGTAGCTTGTCTTGTTGAAATTTTCATACATAAAATCCACCTCATAGCAGTATTATATATAAAAATCGCAGTAAAGTCAATTGTATATTTAATTATGATGTGATACAATAAAAAACATAGTTGAATATACTATATCGATATAATTACAGGAGTGTATGAAATGATAAATATAGATAAGGATTATATCATCAAATTAAGACGTGAGATACATATGTATCCTGAGGTTGACTACGATTTGCCGAAAACTGTTGCCTTGGTTAAGCGTGAGCTTGAGAGCATGGGGGTTCCCTATACCGAAAAGTATGGAAAAGGAAGCGTTGTCGGATACATAAATCCGGATAAGACCGGTTTTACCATCGGTATCCGTGCGGATATGGATGCCCTGAGAATGACCGAGGCAAATGACTGTGAATACCGTTCGCGTCACGAAGGAATTATGCATGCCTGCGGTCACGATGCTCATACCGCAATTCTTTTGGGCACGGCAAAGGCACTCAAGGAAATTGAGAACACGCTTTCCTGCCGTGTGAAGCTTGTTTTCCAGCCCAGTGAGGAGGGCGTTACAAGCGGCGCAATTATGATGATTGAAAACGGCGTTATGGAAGATATCGACATTATGACAGGACTTCATGTGGGCACTTCCCTTGATGTCGGAAAGCTTGGAGTATGCCCGGGTTTTTCAAGCGCATCAAGCCGCCATTTCAAGATTGAGGTAGGCGGTAAAAGCGTTCACGCAACGGCATATCATAAAGGCATTGATGCTTTGGCAATAGCGGTAAAGATGTATGAAGGACTTCAGTCAATTTTCGCAAATGAGGTTGATCCAAAGGAAAGAGTTGTTTGCCGTGTGACAAAGCTTCATTCCGGTACAGCTCAGAACATTATTCCCGATTATGCCCTTATGCAGGGAACAATCCGCACTTTCAATGTGCCGTTAAGCGGATTCATCCACGACAGAATGCAGGCACTGGCAAAGAGCTTATCCGATATGTACGGGGTGGAAATCAAGGTTCACGCACCGCTTAAGTCGACCTGTGTTTACAACAACCCATACCTTTCGGAGATTATGATGAAAAGTATGGAAAAGGTTGTCGGCAAAGAGAATGTTGCCAAGGTAGAGTATGGTATGGGTTCTGAAGACTTTTCGAGGTTTACCGATATAGTTCCCAGTGTATTCTTCCGTCTCGGAATAAGAAACGAAGAAAAGGGAATCACGCAGGTAGCCCACCAGATCGATTTTCAGGTTGATGAAGATGCACTCATATACGGAGCGCAGAATTTCGTTCAGTTCGTTCTTGATAATCAAAATGGTGTGGATATAAAAATGGCAAAAAAAGCAGACGAAAGGGTCAACTGAGGCTTATTTCCCTTAAAACTTTTTGTCGCAAACTTGACAAAACCATATAAAGAGTATAAGATGTTGTTGAAGGATTATTTATACAACTTACACGGAAAGGTGAGAAGCGATGAGTGAAGAGAAAAAGAACACACCGGAAAAGAAAGAAAAGCCTGCGGGGGCGTGTCCGATTTGCGGGTTTATAACGCCGTTCAATCCGGAAGAAGCGGGCTTTTGTTGCCCGGTGTGCGGGGCGCCGTCCGGCCAGGTTAAAAAGTGAGATAAAAAATCAGAAGCTGCGGGAAAACCGCAGCTTCTTCAGACTGTCGAAGAACCTGAGTATGCGTTAAGCAAACATCGGGTTCTTCTTCGTTTTTATTGAAAATACGATAAAACCGAGCATTTTTGAAGGTATATTATTCGCCTTCCATTTCCACTTTGCAAGCTTTTTAAGATT
>JAZQFJ010000054.1:0-6523 GCA_045539475.1 Eubacteriales bacterium
AACGCAATCAACCGAAACACGGCGGCGATAAACAAATTGCAATCGAGTATCGAACATCTCATCAGAGAGGAGGAGCGATTAAATTGGTTATGTGTATCGAAGACGGAATCGCATACATCGGACAAAAAGAACAATTTGAACAGCAATTAATGACCAAAAACGAATTCGGACGGCTTGTCTTTGTATTGGATACCCGAAACATGGCACTTCATGACGCGACATTTTTTATCGACGAAATGCGCGAGATTGACAACGACATCAAGCTTTTCATAAATTGCGACCTTCTCATCACGTTCGACTACTTTATAACGGCAGATCTGATACCGCAAATCCGAGCATTGGTAGACAGGTATTGCAACACCTACTATCAAGGCAAATTGAATTACTTCAAATATTCCAACAAGTAAACAAAATTCCGAGAGTTTTACAAAAATTTTGCGGAAAACAGCACGATTTACCGAAAAACTTTGCTAAAAATGCAAGGTTTTAACAAATTGAGGGCGGACAATTTGCAAAAACCGAACATTTTTTGATAAATTCTCCAGAACCGAGCTATTCAAAAAATCGGTATACCTTCAAAAAGAAAAAAGCGAGTAATCACAGCGGTTACTTGCTTTTTTTGTTGCGAAAATCATTCTCCCACACCAACCCCCGACCGCCCACCCCTAATTTCCGTAATGCCGGAAACGAGCTTGCTTGATGACGAAATAGGAAAGCAAGTAGGAGGAAACAGCGGGAGAAACGAGAGCGCGGCGCGGCGTTGCAAATGTCACACATTCGGGGGTGGCGGCGGCTCGGTGTTGCAGGATTTTATATGAAGGGGCGGCAGTCCGGCGCGGCGGCGCGTTCGGGGCGCGGCGTTGCATTTGTCACATCGGAAGAAAATTTTTTTACGTTTTAAGCAGGATTTTTGACGTTTATGTTGAATATATAGGCAAAGAAGGTTAAAGGTTTTTGAATGGAGGTTTTGACAATGAAAGAGGTCTTGAATGTCAATTTCGGCGCGGGGGCTTATGAAGTCCGCTTTACTTTCAAGTTGGGGCGTAATCTTGGGCGCGTTTCAGTTCGCTGTGAATCGCGGCGCGAACTTGCCCGTGTCCTCCGTCGCTGGCGTGATGCGCGGCGTGCTGTTCGCAAGGCTTTTCGTTCCGGCGGTATGAATCATGTTGCCGCCAATGCGTTCCGTCGCTACAGTCTGCGCTGGCTTGCTTGCCGTTCGTGTAATGTAGATGTTATCGGGCGGCGCGGCGTGTTTACGTCAAGTTGGCGTTATCTTAGCGCGTGGTGTCCTTATTCGCTCCGGGCGGCATTGCGATACCGGGTTAAGTAATGCCGGGTTGCCTTTTGGCGGGGGCGTTCGCTCCCGTCCTTTTTTTTCGGCTTTCCGGGACGCGGCGGGGGACGCGACGGGCGAACGACTTCACCGCGCCGCAGGTCAGCGCAGACCTAAAAAATTTCCGTGTTTGGGGACGCAGACACCGGTGACATCGCCGCGCTGATGAGCGACGCAGACCGGAGAAAAACGCCGCGCCGGAGAAAAAAATTTTACGTTTTGAGCAGGATTTTTTAATTTTACAACGAAATAACAAATAAATCATAATGGAAAAATTTTTGAAATAACAGAAAGGAGTTTTGGCGAAAAAGTAAAGAATTGATTTTATTTTGAGAATTTGAATTGTATATTAGAGAAGTTAAACAAAGTTGAAATTCTGACAATTTTCGAAAGGAGCGCGGAATTATGAAACTTAATTTGACGCAGAGAGTTATTTTAAATTTTTTGAAAGACCACGACGGGCAGACCGTACTGCTGAAAGACATCGCAGAGGAACTCGGCATCACACGTCAAACGGTAACGACGCATATTAAAAAAATGACCGAAAGTAACATCATCGACAGGGACGGAAAAAAATTCGTCGTTTTGGAGGAGTGATAAACTTGGCAAAGTCGAAAATCAAGGCTGTCAATTTAATATCCGTGTGGACATGGGCATATAACGAAATCGACAACAACAGCGACGACTACAACAAAGCCGAACAGTTAGCCCTTTTTCATATAATCGGCAGACTGAATCGGAACGAGTGGCAACCGACCAGAATCGGGATTAAACGTCTTGCCGCCAGTATGAACAGCGACAAACGCACGGTAGAAAAAGCGATAGACGGGCTGAAGAAGAAAAACATGATTGAGGAAACGGAAGGCACTTTTAACGTAACCTTTAAAGGAGCGGGCGATAATGGGGGTGCTAAAGATAATGCAAGAGATAGCGAAGAAACTTCCGGCGACGTTGACCGAACTGATGACGGAGCGAAACAAGACATTAACGCCGGAACAAATAGCGACGAATTACCCGGAGATTCTGAAATTGAATCTGCCGAAGAATACAGCTTTAAATATTTCGACGGCGGAAAAGCTCCGGGCAGAAGTTAAAAACCGCGACATCTGCGACCAATGCGACGGACGAAAGACGGAATGTAATATCGCAAGATTTAAAATCGGAATCAACGAAAACACGGTTACGGCGGAAAGGCTCAATGCTTGCCATAAACAGGAACAATATTTGGCGATAACGCGATTGTTGAGCAAAGCCGAAATTCCCGCAGTATTCAGGCACATATCACCGGGAAAGGATTTTGAGATAACAGACGGCAACAAGAAAGCCGCATATTTGGCGGAGCAGTGCATAGACAGCGAGAAAGGCCTGTACATCTACGGCAAAGTCAGGACGGGTAAAACCATGTTGAGTTGTATTATCGCGAACGAACGAGCCAAACAGGGAAAGCCGAGTTTGTTTATCACAGTCCCGGATATGCTTGACGAATTGAAAGATTTTTCCAACCCGAACCGACGCACCGAAAAATTGAACCTGTTCTATAATACGCCGTGTTTGATAATTGACGACATCGGCGCGGAATACCAAACGGAATGGACAGCCGCCGAACTGTTCAGAATTTTAGATAAGCGAATTAAATTCAATCGCCAAACTATCATCAATTCCAATTTCACGCTGGAACAATTACAAAGCCATATGAAAGGTTACAACGCAAAGAGAGTATGCGGAAGAATTGCAGAAATGTGCGAACCCGTTTATATCGAGCGTTAACGCGACCGGATACCGGAAAAGCGACGGACGCAAGGATCACTACGTTTTCATCACGCCGCCGCTTTTTCCCAAACTTGAAAAATTCCGCGCCGAATGTTAGAATGAATCGACGTTTCATAATGGTTTCAATTTCTACAGCTTAGAGGGAGCCGGGCAGGTTCCCTTTTTTGTTGCAAATATCACCGATAAAGCGTATAATTTAAGTACCCGAACGACTTTGTTAAAACCAAGTCAAAAGAAAATCGAGGAATCCGAAGGAACGAAGGATACCCCGATTTTTTTATTTTATACCACCACCCGAACGCAATCACTAAATTTGATGAAGTTTGCCCACCAGCCCCCACCCTGCCACCCTTACATTTCCGTGCCGATACAACCCGAACGCAATCACTCTAACCGGTTATCCGGCTACCGGATACCGGCTCAAACGGCGGCACTTGACGCGGCGCACTGCGCAAACTACACAACGCTCCTAACGTCGCTGTTGTTCCGTCTTGCTCCGTCGCCGCTTGCGTTCCTGCTTGAAATACGGAGGAAACGCACCGCGCCGCCGTTTTCGCCTTTACACGACAAGCGCACCATTACTACCCGAACCGAACTTTTTCAACGGAGTACCGGCTACCGGGTGTAATACACGCAACCCGCCGCAATGCATGCCGGCGCGTCCAACGTCGCCGCCGTCCGGGCGGCGAACGCCGGCTATGCTTGCTGTTTTCCGACACCATCCGCAAGCCCCCGCCCACCCAAAGGAAAAACAGGGTTGCCCTGCCGGCAGGACAATTCTGCTTGCCGTTCCCCGTCTTAGAAACCGTTTTCGACGGAGTTTGCGAAAGTCCGAGTTTATTGCCGGCGCGTGTCGGTGCGGGGTGCGTGTTGCTGACTCAAACACAAAGCCCCGCAACCTCCCCGCGCCGCAAGAAAAAACGCCCCAACCCTACCCGCTGCCGCCCCTAAAAATTTTGCGATACCGAATTTTTTTCGGCGACAAATTTTTTATCCTCTTTTATATTTCCTTGACGAAAAAATTTTAGCGCGGAACTTTTTCGGAGCGTAAAAAATCTTGATTCTTTCAAAAAAAATTCCAAAAATTATTTCTTTCATTTACATTATTTTTTTATTTTTTATTTTTTATTTTATTGTTATTTATTTATTTATTTATTTACGTCCCGAAAATTGAAAAATTTGTTGATTTAACGCCACTTTGAAAAATAATTTTGCAGGATTTAACAAAAACGTCGGTAAAAAATCGAAAAATTTCTGTAAAAACCCTACATTTTATTTGCAAAATCTTGTAAAACCTGAATATTTCTGCAAACTTTTTGCAAGCATTTTACAATTTCATTGAATTTTTCTGTATTTCTGCAGTAATTTTGTTCGACTTAAACCAAATTCCTGTTTTTTCGCTACATTTTACAAACATTTTTCCTGCAAAATTCCAACATTTTACCGACAAAATTATTGCAGGATTCAATCAAAAAATGTAGAATACATACACCAAAACACCCCGAATATTTTTTCTGTACAAAAGGAAAGGAGAAAAAAATATGGCAGAATTTGGAACGCCGACGGTAGGCACGCTGAAAGTTAAAGTCAACACCGACGCAAACGGTTATATCGCGCAACCGGGCGACACGGTAGCCGGCACAAAAAATGTAGCAATTCCCGGATTTAAAGCGGCAGGAAATCTTGCCGACGCGAACACCTTTTTTAATGCGCTCATCGGCACACTTGCCGGCGGTACTTACGACAGCTTGACGGCGCAAAAAACCACTGTTCAGGAGGTTGTCGAATAATGACCAGAAAAACGGAATTTAAACTTACGTTCGGATTTAACGACGGAACAACACGGAATTTGACAATCGGAGATTTTGCAGAGCTTACACAGGCAACCGCAAAAACCCGTATTGAGACTTTCAATACCAATATCGCGAACATCGCCGACTTGTATCTTTCCGACGGTGGAGCGTCCTGTTACGGCGTTATCGACGCAGAAGTCATCACGACGGAAACCACCGATTTTGACGGAGATTATGCGCCTTATTATCCCATTGTCGTTGCTCTCAAAAAGGAGGATTAAACATGGCAAATCGTGTAAATTTGCAAATGCAATCGACCGCCCCGAACGGCGACCCCATAACGAAATCTATCACCTATGCAAACAGCGACCATTCGTCCCAAACCGGTACAACTTGGACGGAAATGGAGGACGGAGTAAAGGCATTGAACAATTTGACAAAAAATACCTACGTTGAAACGGTTGTGATTCAGAGGGAACCGCTTAGCGAATTGGTAGCCGCAGAGGAGGAGGGATAATTTATGGCAGACACAATTAAAAGCGTCAGCGAATTGAAAATCGATTATGCGTTCTATGACGGCGACAGCCGCACGGTGACAGTGGAAAATCCGAAAGACGAATTGCCGGTAAACCTTGTACATAACATGGTCGATAAATTTGTCGAGGGCAAAGTTATTATCGGCGACAAAAACAGCGCACACATCACCGGTATTAACTCACTTAAACGTGTCGACACAACCAGAGCATGGCTTGACTTTGAAAAACCGACACCGGCGACGCAAAAAAAAACCCCTTAATTGAACCTGTGTTACACGGTTATATCTGCGAAAACTCAAGTTCTAAAGTGACCTACCAGCATATAAGGATTGATTCGGATTATCCGGACACGTTAAGAATAAGTCTGGCAGACAATTTAGATACATTTCAAAAATCCAGTTCAACGTATCGAGGATATAACATACAAAACACCGACGCCACATTAACAAATACTACAATGACAATAACGGCAGGAGAAACGGACGAGTTCACCGGAGCGACCGAAACTTTCACTATCCCCTTAAACAATGATTTTATCGAGTACGACAGCGACAGCAACTTAAAAGATGCGTGCAGTGTAAGATACGGGACGTCGAACAGCGCGATAATTGCGGCAATAGGGAAAAACGGAGAAGTTTTAACGCCGGAAATCAAAATAGAAGATGAAAATAATTTTCTTACCGCAACATACAACGCCGGAACAAAAAAAATTACATTTCAACACACGGTAAACCAAAAACCAACGGAAGATAAAATGCCAACAGTTAAAATAACATATCCGGCAATCGAGGGATACAGACCAAAAATAGAACTCGTTATGCAAATAAATCTTCTGACCAGAAGTTATTAAACGATTTAGCGGCGAAGTCATGGATTTTGAACTTCTGAAAAATTTGTCGTCATTCGGTTTTGCGGCAATCGTGGCGTTTTATCTGTTGACGCAGACAACGAACGCAATCAACCGAAACACGGCGGCGATAAACAAATTGCAATCGAGTATCGAACATCTCATCAGAGAGGAGGAGCGATTAAATTGGTTATGTGTATCGAAGACGGAATCGCATACATCGGACAAAAAGAACAATTTGAAC
>JAZQFJ010000055.1:0-3187 GCA_045539475.1 Eubacteriales bacterium
AATATAAGAATCGGAAACATCACCGCGCACAAAGCTGTCGCCGACATAAGAACGACCGGATATGCGTGAGGTTCCCAAAACAACAGTATTGGGAGAACCATAAGACATATCCTCGTAAGAAGAATCAAACGACATAAAACCAATACAGTCACCCTTCTTTACAGCAGGGGAAAACAAACCCCTCTTACGCATAAGCTCATTCGCCCAAGGCTGTATATTCACCAAAGCGTACGCGGGAAAGACAGTATAAGAACGACCATCCCCATCTGTTATATTACGAGGGTCATTATAGTCTTTATAATAGTGAGCATGCTCACTCTTGGCAAAATCCTTTGCTGTTTGTTTTTTAGACTTTATTGCTTTGTTTCTTTTCAAAAAACGCATAACACATCATCCTTCCTGAAAAATTAACCACCGAACTGATAATCATCCGAAAACTCATATTCCTCCGGCAGGTTACGTGGTAAACGACGAGCCTGCTGACGAGGATTCGCTTCGACATCATGACGAATACGAGCGTTTCCGTCATCAAGCGATTTTCTCGAATCAAAACCACGAGACAGCGCTTCGTCCTCGCTGATATAACGACCGACAGACGCGTCATAAAAACGGTTATTCGACATACGAAAACACCACCTTTATATCTTACAAAAAAGTATAACACACAAATAAATATTTTACAAGAAAAAAATCCCCTCCCGTCAAAACGAAAAGGGGATTTTTATTAAAGAATACGCTTTCGTATAAAAATAACAAAAGACAAACAACATAAAAACAAAACAAATACAATAATATAATACGATGCAGAACCCGTACCGCCTGTATCAGGCATTATCAATTCTACAATATTAGATACACTGACATTCACCTCTGTGCGATTACCCGCTTCATCGAAAAGAACAACTGTCTCCTGTCCGTTTTTATGAAAACGTTTTGTCAAACGCGTTCCATCATTCGATAAAACCCAACCGTCAACAGGCTGTACGGTTTCATCCACATCTATAGTGACGTCAACAGGGTCTATCGTATAAACATCTGAACTGTAAGAAACAACAGCGCTCGGTGCGGTGGTATCTGTGCCTGTCTTATTCAGACGCAAGCTCGGACGAAGAACCGTAAAAACATCCTTGCCAAACAACACCTTCAGCTCATTTGCTGAATTGATTTTCGGTGACAAATCACCAAACAAACGATAGATAGACTTAACAGATTCGCCGTCTTTTTTCTCTTCCTTTATGCCGATAAATCCAAATAACTCTTCGCCATTCACCGTGATTTTATCATCCTCTTCCACATACATAAAATAATAAAACCCGCTTTCAGACGGATAAGCCTTATTGGCGTTCTGCTCATTGCGATAAACCAAAATGTCACCCGTCTGGAAGTTATCACTGCGAATATTAGGCGCCCTATCGGTCCTCTCACCCAAACGAGACGGCTGCTCGTATGTTTTCAGCCGTTGAAGCAAACTACCGTCTGCCCTCTCTCTAATGAACAAACCACCATAATAACCAGGAAGAAGCATATCAAAATAACTATTATCCTCATTCAGATAAATAGACGACTTATTCTTGTCCTTATACCAAAAATGATGCCGCATACGCTGTTTCACAAGGTCATCGATATCATAATCAGCCAATCCGGGAGAAAAACTCAGACCTTTGTTATAGATATCCTCGACAAAATCAGCACCGGACAAACCACCAAACTGTGAATCATGCAGCAACGTTGTCATTCTCGACAAAAGACTCTGTTTCTGTTCATTATTCAAATTATAACCAATAGTGGTCTCAACAGTGGACGTCGCGATATTATCAACATATCCTTCAGATATGACCTTCTTACCGCAATACTCAACACGATTTGACACCCGAACTGTAAAGGTCAACGTCAATCGCTCACCGGGAGATAATTCATCATTGATGTCCCAAACCATCTCATTATCCGAAACAGAAGCGTTTGGCGCTGATTCAAGCGAACTCCACGACGGTATCTTTTCCCGCACAACAAAAGGTCGATAGGTAGACTTACCCCGATTTTCAATCAAAAGAGAATATGTCAACGAATCTCCGGGCTGCACCACACCTCTGTTATAGTTATATCCATCGGCAGCCTCATTAACTGTTTTCTCGATATAAATATCTTCATATCTTAATCTCGACATTGTGTGTGCGGGTATTGTGATGTCTGTTAACGTACGATCAGTACATACACAACCGTAAATGCTGTTATCGTCGTCCTTATATTCCGTAGCATAATACTGATAAGTAGGATTGCCTGATTCATCTCGAAGAACAGGGCGCAAAATAGCAAAGCTATTCATATCCCTGCAACTATACAAAGCGGGCGGACGTCTTTCCGAGCCGTAACGATAATAGATAAGATTACGTTCCGTAATTGTTCCTTCAACGATACCCGTAACACTGTTATTACGTTCCGCATAACTCAAACCGACAAAAGCGGCTTCACCGTCACGTATCTTTGTCGTATTTTTGTCATAATTGCTGCCTGACTCTCGTATAAGCGCATCGACAACATTGTTGTTTTCATCACGAACCAAATCATAAACCATACAAGTATGTCCGCGACCTGAGGCTTCCTCACCATGGGACCAACATATAACATCACCGGGACGCAGACCGACATCATTCAGCAAATAATTACCATATGCAACAATATCATCCGAGATATTCCCGTTCTCATGATAAGGCGAGACAGTTTTTTCGTTGCCCTCATTATCGTAAAAAGCAAAGGGCTTACTATCCTGTCGTTCCCAATATTCTACAACACCATTAGCGTCAACGGCACTTGGGTCATAATAAGCCTTAGCATACGCAAGCATATTCTGCACAGTAAACGGTATTGATATACCAAGCCCGTTATAATATTCCAAGAAAGTAAAGCCCGAACACACGGTATGCATCATATATTGCGAAGTCGCTTGCTCAGGCGCCATATAATTGGTCTTTCGAGCAGTACAATACTGCAAATCAATTCCCCTATTGTAGTAGGCATCCATTGTTGCCTTTACAGCAGCCTCAAGCGGAACATCGGCATTAATGGTACTGATATCAACAACAGTCTTTTCGATATCACCTACATGAGCTGATATCTTTAAACGGAAATCATGAACACGGTCCAAAAAATCAGTTATTTTGTCTTTTGTCGAAGTCTCTGCATTAAAACA
>JAZQFJ010000056.1:0-39269 GCA_045539475.1 Eubacteriales bacterium
TGCAAACTGTGCAAGAGCTGCATCCGATGTAAATATCTTGACAAAAGCATCGGGCGCAAGCATAACCGCGGCCCAGAGCGCTACGGAATAGGTAAGGCAAGTGATCAGGAGCAAACGGAAGGTTTTCTTGACTCTTGCCGCATTTTTTGCGCCGAAGTTGTAGCTTGTTATCGGCTGTGCGCCTTGCGCAATACCCTGAAGCGGAAGCATTGCAAACTGCATAACGCTCACCATAATCGTCATTGCGCCGACCGCAATATCACCGCCGTATTTGAGAAGCGATGAATTAAAGCAGACGGAAATAACGCTCTCGCTCGACTGCATAACAAACGCCGCCGCACCGAGTGCGATGCAAGGCAGGATTATTTTTGCTTCGAGCCTTAAATTCTCACGTCTTAGGCGAAGCTGCGTCTTTTTGCCGCAAAGGAAGGATATAATCCACACGCAGGAAAGCATTTGTGAAATGATTGTCGCAAGTGCCGCGCCGCGAACACCCATATCAAGACCGAAAATGAATATCGGGTCAAGCACTATGTTGCACACCGCACCGATAATTACCGAAATCATCGAAACGCTGGTAAAGCCCTGCGCTGTGATGAATGTGTTCATACCCAAGGTCACCTGCACGAACAGAGTGCCTATCGCGTAAATGCTCATATACTCGGTTGCGTAGCCGATTGTGTTTTCGCTCGCACCGAAGGCGAGGAGCAAATCCTTGTTCCATATAAGCAAAACTGCAGTCAGAACCAAAGATACGACAATTTGCAAACTAAAGCAGTTGCCGAGCGTCTTTTCCGCAGAATCAATATTCTTTTCACCCATAAAGATTGATGCTCTCGGCGCACCGCCCGCGCTTACGAGCGCCGCAAAAGCCGAAACGAGCATAATAAGCGGCATACACACGCCGACACCCGTGAGCGCAAGGCTTCCGTCGCCCGGCATATGACCTATGTATATGCGGTCAACGATGTTGTAAAGCATATTGATAAGCTGTGCCACCACCGTCGGGATTGACAGCCTGAAAAGAAGCCTTCCGATAGGCTCCGTCGCCAAAAATTCTTTCCTGTTTTCCATTTTACTAAAACACCTTATTTCGCTTATAGTTTAACCAAATTACGCTGCTGTTGTACTTTTTGATTTCTTTCAATTCAAAATCTGAAACCGTGCTTGACATAAAGAGAGGCTTATCTTCTGCATCTGCAACAATCGGCGCAACGACAAGACTTAACTCATCAATCACCCCTGCGCGCTCAAAATAGCCGTTTACAATGCTTCCACCCTCTAAGAGCAGGGAAGAAATGCCTGTAAGGCTATATAGCTTTGCAGTTGTGATGCGAACATCAATTTCAGTTTTGCCTGCGAAGATATACGGAATCTCCATAGCCTGTAAATAGCCGAGATACCGCCCGTCAGCCTGCTCGGTGAGGACTTCGATTATCTGCGCATTATTATATCCCGGGTCTTCGTCAATAATTTTGTTGCTTTTCCAGCCGAGCTTGCCTTTCGGGTCAAAGCTGACGGCATAGAAGCCAGATAAATTATCGGGGATAAAATCATCTTTACTTTCGATAAACGGATATTCCGTTAAATCGGGATACCAACCGCCGGTAAAACTGCTTTCCATCGTCACACGACCGCAGATAAAGCCGTTTGCACCTTTTCTATTGTATTCACTGTTTAATTCATAATAAACATCCGTCGCCGCTTCACACTCCGAGCGGGACAAAAAATCTCCCGTAACCTTCCCGTCAATGGAAGTTACCATATGGCAAATTATATATGGTCTATGCATATAATCACCTTTTTCTGAAATTGCTACAAAAGATTGTATGTTAAACGCTTTTAAATGCCTTTGCAATCTTCACACCATATTCCATTATCCAGTTGAATTGCTCATTCCAACTATCTTTATTCTTAAAGTCTACACTTGTTTCATAAAGAATTCTGCTGGCCTTTCTTTCTGGCAATTCTCTCCAATCGAGTTTCACACCAGCTTTTGCTTCAATTTTATCTTTTTCAGCATAGAACTCGTGAAACAACTCTTTGTTATCATGAATACCTATTTCAACAGCAAGGATGTTTTTTTGTGTATTCATCAGAAAAGACATATGATATTCAGAACTTCCCATGCTTACAGAGTACCAGTGATCTGTAGATGGTTTTCTTCTCTTGAACACCTTTGAAAATGCGGTATCTGCAAAAGCGTAGTCTGCGAAGCTTGTCCAGTAATCAAGTTTAAGTTTTTCGGTATCACTTAGTGTGCTATCAACTTTTTTGATTTCTTTTGCCCAATCGTTTGGCTTTTCAACGACGTTAAATTTAACGGCAGGATCAGAGCCGTTTATTGACCATAATTCAATCTCTATTAAGAAAAATGCTATATCGTTATCGGTGTGATTGTTTAGCCATTCGATTGCATGACGATGTTCTTCACGCGCCTTTTTTACAATCCAAATAACAAATTTCGCATCTTTGCCGGAAGCATATGTAATTATCTTTCCTAAATGGTCGTGGTTAGTATCTTCAAGCTGATTTTCGATAATGATTTTATTGCCGGTATCCGTTTCGGTTGCATATATATCCACATTGAAATTACCGACATTAGACTCAGTCTCATCAACGGAGATGTCAATACCGATAGCATCACTCAGTAATGAAATATTATCTTCCTGAGCCAACCATGGTGTGAAGTCTGTAGCTTCATGCGGCCACACCTTTCTTAAATCTTTTATCCTTACAAGTTTTCCTAAAATCATATTTTTGCTCCTTCCATATGTAAAAAACTAAATATAAAAAAACTCTATATATTTTTGCAATACAAAGCAGAACTCTTCATACTGACCGGCAGCATTCTTGTGTTTGAGTCTATCTATTTCATCTTTCCAATCTGCTGGCGGACAAAGAGCATAATTATCTATTGCATATTTTCTCATATTTTTGATGACTGGAGAATTTAAGTTTAATATTTTGATTGTTACTTCAGCGTCTTTACCTATACCTAAAACCTCGCCATTATCAGCAAAAATGAACTTATCTTCGCACTCAATAGTTAGTGGACTTACAGGTAATATGGTGTCTCCTTTTAAAGATTCACAGAACAAATCCTCTTTGCGGATTTTTCCATTTCCCCGTTCCTGTTTTCCACCATCACAACATGCCAATAAATTGGTTTCATAATCCAGCTGCATTTCCTCATAAACTGGGGTTCCTTTTGCATAAATATGTTCAATTTGTGTGTCTGAAGATTTTCCGGATATCCGCCTTCCACAATAACAGCAAATAAACCCTTGTTCTTCGGCTAGAGCGTATTTAACTGCATGGTATAACGCTTTTTTCTTTCTAAGACCTGCATATGATGCATTTGGACTTTGTTTATATTGTCTTAATCCAATAGGTTCGCAATTCTTTTGTATATATTTCACATTAATCCATCCTATTTAGTGCGATTCTAGCTGTAATAAAAAACGGGTCGGATTCGCTTACAATCTCACTTAATTTCACTAGTGTTTCCTTGGCTAAATCCTTCTTTCCGTGCATTACCGCATTTCTAAATTCTGCTACGAGTTGAGTGTACTTAGGAGGGCGCATGGATACTAGTAGATGTTCTTCCATAACTTCATCAAGCGATCTATTGTATGTTTCGCTCGGTGCATTCTGACAACGACCATTATGCATGATATAAACGTCTTTGCGTCGCATTCCCGCAATAGTTGCTGGAGAATGAGTCGTAATAATCATTTGACCATTAACATCTGTTGCATGAAGGATTTGCGAAAATGCTTTTTGCCAGTTCATATGAAGATATGTATCGAATTCATCAAACAAATAGAGGACCTCGTTTTTAGCAGTAAACGCAGTTAATAAAATCAATAATGCAAGTTGTTTTTCTCCTTCACTTAATCTCCAAGATGAAAAACTCACTCCATTATCCTTTTGGAATTCTATTCCTACATGATCAAGATATCCATAATGTTTCATTGCTTTAAGTTTCGCAAAAAGGTCAAGCTCGTTTTCGGATACATCTTTCAGGGAGTCGGGATTTTTAAAAAACATAAAATACTGCTCTCCAAAATCCTTTGTACCATACACAGATTTGCGTAAATCTTCGAGAAAGTACTTTACAAACCCATTGGCACCCCAATAAGTATCTGCATTGCCTTTTCCTTTGGGAGGTCTTTTCAAAATAAGCGAAAACTTTGGGCCGATTTCATTACATCCCAAAAGATCCAGAATATTTTGATAGTACTCACCTTTATACGCAGCAGCTGCAACTAATAAAAGAGATAAATCACTTGTGTTATAGCAATCAATAAATCTCAGTCCAGGTAAATCTGATGTTTTCGCTCGTTTTAATCTCGTTTCATAAAATATATCATAGGTTGCCTCTGCAATCCCGCTTTGTCGTTCTGTTTCTCCGGCATAATAGATCAATATGGTTTCAGGTAAAGCCTTTGACATTTCATTCTTGGATAATATTTTGTCGTTATTCCATATTTCAATCTTTTCTCTGGGAACCTCTTCAGAGTCGTGTTCTACATTTGAAGGTAAGTTTTTTATATCACAGTTATACTTCAAAATATAATTTACATCTTCAACCGAGTACTCTACTACACAGTCAAGCAAATCGGGCTTTTCTTTAGGATGCATAAGCGGTAACGGTTTACCACACGCCATATTCTGCGCATTACTAAAAGCTCGTGAAATTACTTCGAGAAGATTTGACTTTCCTGAACCGTTGTTTCCAATGAACGCAGCGGTATTGGATCCTGAAAAGATACAATCAAAATCTTTCAGGTTCTTAAATTCTTTAATTGAAACTCTTTGGATCCTCATATATTTCCTCCGGCTTTAAATTAGTTCTTTCAGCAATTCCACTGCACTTTCCTCATCAGGATTGTTTGTTCCAAGTTCCCCATAGAAGGCACGAGCAAGGATTGCTTTTTTTATTGTGTCAATTTGAGCGATAACTGCTTTTGCGGATTCTTTGACTTGTTTTTCCTTTTCAGTCAAAGCAGAAAGGATCTCGACAATTTCGTTTTGTTCAGAAATGTGTGGGATTGTTATGTCGATATCAGCAATTTCTTTTGAGTTGATATTATGAATACCTGCAGACGATTTTGCCTTCTTAAACAATTGGTTGCGCGCATTCTCTGAATTTAAATACCAGACAATGTATTCCGCTAAAACACCTTCTATTGTTCTCAATCGGATCAAAAATGAAGCATACGTATATCTCCGATCAAGATTCCGAACAAGTGCACACCTTCCGACCAAATCTTTACTACCATTGGACCGAATAAGGAGAATATCATTTTCTTCCAAGTATTCTTTGGGTAAACAATCATCTCTCTGAAGCTGTTTTACATCATCAAAAAGTAACTCCATTTCTCCAATATTGGGTATGCGCAAAACAGGAACACCAGTAAAAGAGTAATCACTTTTTTCAGAAGTACCATATTTTATTTCTTTCAGCAAATAGCCAAGTTTCACTTGCTGCCAAGTTTCATCTGGTACATCGTGCCGCTCTCTCCACTTCGCCGTCAATTCACCTGAAAACGCCTCATTAAGAATAGCGGCTTTGCGAACTTCGAATCCTTCTACAACCTCTTGCGCTTTTTCTTTTGCTTTATCAAGTTTAGAAAAAAGAGTGTTGATTGTTCCCGCAATTTTCTTTTGAACATCTAATGAAGGGACAGGGATGGGAGTTGATTTAAAAGGCTTTAATGTTATATGAACCATTCCTGAACCGTGTGTTTTTGCATACAATTCATCTATAACATGCAAAAGAAAATAATAAAGATACATTTTGTCAATATTAGCATTGGGTATAACTTTAAATATATGCTGATTAAGCCAGCCAGCTTCTCCATGCCAAATATGAGCACCTAAAGACGCAGACCACGCAAATAAAAGATCTCCATTTTTGACCAAATACTTATCTTCAAAAACTTGACTTGTTCGATTTATAACCTGTGTGGAGTTTGTGAGGTTCTGTATTCGTATTATGGGAAGACCCATATCTTCCCATTCGTTGGGCTTAAAAGCACGCCCGTTGATATATTCGGCTACTTCGCCTAATGTCAAAAAAAACATGTTTAGCTCCTTACCAAGTCAATTTCTTAAGCTCTTTAACGACACTCTCAAGTAAGTATAATGCTTCTTCCAATTGTGTAATAGCCATTTCGCTACTTTCGATAGGATCAGGAAGATTACTTGTATCGATTGTTGAATCATCTTTTATGAGACCTAAGTCAAGACTATCATTATTTTCGGATGCAATCCACTCACGAGTGTATTTACTCCAACGTTCGCCAGTACGCTTGGTATGGTCGTTGTAGCCTTCAATAAACTCCGCAAAATCTTCTTTTTCAAGCGTTCTGGTCTTACCAAAGCTATCCATATTGGTACGAAGATCATAGAAAGCAACCTCTGTGGTATTGCCTTTTTCCGTCTTTCCACGAGTGAAGAACAGCACGTTGGTTTTTACGCCTTGTGCATAGAATATCCCCGTAGGCAAACGAAGGATAGTATGCAAATCACAAAACGCCATCAATTCTCTGCGGACACTCGTGCCATCACCGCCTGCAAAAAGAACATTATCCGGAAGCACAACAGCACAACGAGCTTTTCCGTCAGCCTTTAAGCTACGGTAGATTACCTGCAAGAAGTTTAGCTGCTTGTTGGATGTTTGGAATGAAATATCGTCACGAGTTGCACGTTCTCCACCTTTCTTTGTGCCGAAAGGAGGGTTGGTAAGCACAACATCAAACCCTTTGAATTTCTTTGCATTGGGCGAAAGTGAATCCATGCAAGCGATATTTGCAGGAACATTGTGTAGATAAGCATTCATCAAAGCCAGACGGTGTGCATCGGGCACGAGTTCTACACCACCGTAACGACCTTGCATTGACTGAACTTCTTGATCGGAAAGCTCATAAAGATCCTTATCTTTGGTTGCATGCTTATATGCGGCGATCATAAATCCAAATGTGCCACAAGCGGGGTCAAAACAAGAATCCTCAAATTCGGGCGCAATAAGTTCTGCCATAACATCTATCAATACACGCGGCGTAAAATACTGACCTGCGCCGGACTTTTTCTCGTCAGCGTTCTTGGCAAGCAAACCCTCATAAAGGTCTCCAAGACCTTCTCTTTTCGCTTCATACCAATCAAGCTTATTGATTTCAGAAATAATCTTTTGTAAGTTTTTTGGCTCTTCAATACTAGAAACGGCTTTTACATAGATTTCGCTTATTCTGTTGAATGATGCTTCACCAAGTTCTGATAAAAGCTTATTGTAGTATTGCTTAAGCTCCAAACCTTCAAGGCCTGCAAGATATTCCCAAGAATACACATAGAGAGCGCCTTTGAGATCATCTTTCTCTTTTTCCGTTAATGCTTCTACAGGCTTTTTGTGTTGTTTTGCGTAAGCGGCAAGTTTTTTTGCGTATGCTTCACGAACGGATGAGATTAATCTTTCTTCCTCTCCGGTTTCGTTTAGCATTTTTAGAAAAAGAATATAGGTGAGTTCAGTAACATACTGATGATAGGTAATGCCATCATCACGCAATACGTTACAGAGATTCCATAATTTTTGTACGATATCTTGAGTGCTCATTGTTATGCAACTCCTTCATAAATATAAGTGTTAATTTGACGAATAATTTCCATAAGGCGACCTGCAAATTTCTTGTCAAATCTTGCAAATCCGCCTTCTATTTTGAATGCAGGCGCTTCGAAAGTTTCAACATTCAACAAACTTTCATGAAGCATATAAGTCTTAATCTTCTCCAAAAGATCAAGCTGCATTTTGTTGAAGTTATTATTGGCAATTAACTTTGCAAAAGCCATTTTTACCTTTTCTTCGTGATTGAGGATGGGCGTATGCAATACTGCTTGGCGCACATGCGCAATAATATCTGCCACGATTTGCTCGTTCTTAATTGAACTAATTGCTTGATTTAGATTGCTTTCCGTAAAGTTCTGCTTATCAAGTACTAACTTCAATTCTCTAAGCTGTGCTCTTGTCATATCACTTGGCTTAGTACACGCAATACGAATCGCCTCAATGGTGTCTTTATTCTCATTTACATATTTCGCAAATGCTTCAAGATAGTCCTCTGGCTTTTCAGTATCACCATAGCCACGTGTTGTTTCGTAGAGTGTATCTTTTTTGTCGGAATAGAATTGTCCACGCTTCTTGCCCTTGAGGTTGTCAACCCAAAGAAGGAAATCAGTATCTCTGTGACATCTTTCAGCAAATGCTTCTTCAGTGTAACTTTTGAGTTCCTTTGCATAAGTTTTAAGGTCAGCTCCGTTCAAACGCTCTGACACTTCGTATTTTTGTTCAGTTGTAAGATGGTTGTGTTTTCTCTGTAGGCGAGCTAAAATACGATCCTTAATCGGTTGCTTGCTTGTATCGCTTGGGCGGAAGAGGTCTTCAAGAAGCTCCGGGATGGTCTTGCTGACTGTTACAGATTTCATTCCTGAAGTGGAATCTAAATCTTCATAGACCCGAACGGCATCAAAAATATTGAAATGTGTTTTTCCTATCTCGGGACAAAGACGAGTTGCTCGGCCGAGCATCTGTTCAAACAGAATGCGGCTATTTATCTTGCGCATAAACACAAGATTACAAATAGCTGGAACATCTATACCCGTAGTTAGAAGGTCAACGGTTACAGCAATATTAGGATACTGATTGTTCTTGAATTGCTTAATAACCTGCAACACTTTCTTTTTGTTGCCTCCGGCTGTTTTGCCGGTAATTTTCATAATGGCATCGTTTGATATATCATATTCTTTGTATATGTCACGAAGAGTATCGACGATGCTATCTGCATGGTTATCATTCACAGCAAAAATCAAGGTCTTTTCCGCACTTTCGGGATTGATGTATGAAGAAATTTCTTCAAGAACCTTGCGCGTATTATCGGGAAAAACTATCTTTTTGTTAAACTCCGCAACTTCGAAATCAAGTTCATCCTCAAGTACTGAACCGTTCAAAAGCTCGTTGGTGTTTGGATCGTATTGCGCCAAGGTTTCGCCTTTTTTGAACGTTGCTTTGTTTTGAATAAAATCAGTATTGATGATATAGGGCGGATCGTGATCCACAAGCCAACCGTCAATAACTGCTTCTCGGTAGCTATATATAAAAACAGGTTCCCCAAAAATCTGTGTAGTGTGAAGAGCGGGTGTTGCGGTAAGAGCAATTTTCACAGCATCAAAATATTCAATGACCTGTTTGTATTTGCTCATATAATCATCTTGATTATCATAAAGAATTTCTTCTTCGGTCATTTCTCGATCAAGAATGTATCCTCTATGTGCTTCATCAACGATGATTAAGTCAAATGCACCGGGCATCAAATCTGGAGTGTCTGCAAGAATAGTGCGCTTGAGCAAACCTTGTACAGTTGATACACTCACCTTTGTTTCAAGATTGATATCGTTATTATCAATAGCTTTTAACTCGTAAATTTGATCAAGGGTCATAAGCTCCTTAAGCTTAACATCCTTAAAGGTGTCCATTGCCTGTTCGCCGAGCGAAACACGGTCGACGAGGAACAAAATGCGTCTAAAGCGTTTTGATTCAAGCATCTTGTATATAAGACCGAGAACTGTGCGCGTTTTACCAGTTCCTGTTGCCATTGCCAAAAGCGCCGCTGGCTTACCGCTAATGATAGCTTCAGTTGCTTTCTCTATTGCAGTTATTTGGTAATCACGCAAATTAAGGCCTGCAGCATCCTTCATAAAAGAATCGTCTGCAGTATTTAATTTCTCGTTGGCTTCATCTATATCTTGCAATAGTTTTTCTTTCAGGTCATTAGGACTGAACCAATTTCGTATAGGGTAAGATTGATTGGATTCTTTTCTTGCATCTAAAAACCAAATGCCAGATTTTGTGTGTAATTGTTCAAGAAAAGCTCTTCCGTTAGATGCAAACAAGAACGGAACCTGATAATTCCCCCATATACCAACAGTATATTTTAAATGTTCTTCTTTGATGTGAGATGCATAATCCTTAACCTGAACATCTATGGTTGATGCAACATCCTCGGACATTCTTTTAGCATCCATTAAAGCTACAAGTTGCTCGCCAATAAAGAATGCGTAATCCGCATATCCATTTTGATAAAATGCCGAATTAGTCGGCCATTCGCTTATAACAATATTTCTTCCTTTAACAGGTCTGGTTCCATTATTGTATCTTAATGTTTGTGTATCGACTTCCCATCCTGCTTTTCGCAATTGCTCATCTATTAAACAGCGAGTTTGTGCCTCAGTCCAGTTCATCATAGCGGACACGGTTTCTGAACGCTTTGCTCTTTCGTTCTTTGTGGTTCCGGAAACAGCAGTTGTTACTTCAGATAGTTTTTGAGACAAATCAACGATCTTCTTTTCTTGCTCAGCAACAATAGATTTCCAATCTGCCTGATTCTTTTCCTCGGGCATAACAAATTCAGGAGCAATATATCCCCAGTCACCATATGTCTCCATGAACCACACTGCGAGATTGTATGTCATCGATAAGAGGAGTTTTGCTTCTTCCACAGAATCAGAACCTGTATGGACCGCAGTATTTCTGATTTTACGTAGCAAGTATAGCGTATTATCAATTTCGCGAGGTAATAATCCCGCGCGTTTTAAAAGTCGTATTCTATTTGCGTGAGTATTATCTGTTTGGGGCTCCGGAATCTTTTCAAAAACTAACATTTCTTGGATCAATCGTTCTGAAAACATTCCAAGCTTATATATGCAAGCGTTAGGATCAGAGTATAAATAGTTCTCTGATGCTGCGCCAATCTCTGATAGTGCCGGCCAATATCTATTTAAAAACTCAAAATTAGATTTCATATAAACACTCCCAATTCATATTTGAATCAGTATTTTATCTCTCGTAAAACTCCATAATATCGTGTGCTTGGCATCCCAGTGCTTTGCATATCTTGCCGATGGTTTCGGGGGTGATATCCTGGTCTTTGCGGAGTTTTAGTATTGTGTGGTTTTTTCATGCTTCTGTCGATCAGTAACTGCAATTTTGTCGCATCTTTTCAAAACAGTAAATTTTATACAATAACTCATTTTGAATTATACCACATTTTCTGTCGAATAGCAACGAGAATGTGGGTATACCGATATTTTTAACAAGTGAGGTTATAGAAGAATATTCTCAGTGCAAAAAACTTGATTATTCGGTACTAATGATGTATAATAATAAACGAGGTGGATTATATGGAAATACGTCACGGTAAAATAATAGCGCATGCATCCGGCGGCACGGCCGGAAAAGGCTCTAACACATATAAGATTACGCTTCCTTCATCATGGATTAAAGAAATGAATCTTTCCGAGGTTGAACGAGAGATAGAATTGAGTTTTGACGGGAGCAGAATAACGATTGAAAAGAAGCTTACTTTTGATGAATACATTGAATCCAAAAAGGCAAAAGGTCATACTCTGAAGAAGTTGACATATTACAACGACAAAACCTTGTGTACTACAATTATTATCGACATGACCGAAAAAAAACTCCGGGCAAAAAATTACACGGCAAACATTATTAAAACTGCATTCGGAAAAAACGTTGCACCAACTTGGGATGATCTGCAAGGCTTTCTTGAAGAGCGGTGCATTGCTCGTTCGCGTGCAGGTTTGCGGGAATATCTGGAAACTATCGGCGTTGATGAATACGATCCGATAGAGATTATAAAAAAAACGAAAGGTCGTATGGCTGAGGACAGCCAATGGATTGAAATTGAGGATTTGATATAATGATAAAATTTGTCAGCGATGAGAAAATAGCAGAAACCTCTTCTAAGGGGAATCAGGAAAAGTGGTTTGATAATGACCGGTGGTATAAACTGGATCAGTTCGGGTACGAAGCATTGGCAGAAACTTTTACTTCGTCACTTTTAGAACATAGCAATATTGAAACCGATACTCCGTTTCGTTTTACACGCTATCGTATGGAGCGAGTCAATGCACACGGAAGAGAGCGGACGGGCTGCAGCAGTAAAAATTTTTTGAAACCGAATCAATCGATAGTTACATTGAGCCATCTATTGAATAAGTATTTAGGACACTCTGTCAAAAAAGAACTTTTGCGATTATCCAGTGACAAAAAAAGAACCGCTTATCTTGCCGAACAAACGGCAGAAATAACAGGCTTGCATGAATTTCCTGAATATCTTACATTGCTTTTTGAAATTGACTCGCTTGTTCTGAACGACGACCGACACCTCAATAACATCGCTGTGCTTGAAGAGAACGGTAAGTTTGATTACTGCCCGATTTTTGATCAGGGGGCAGGACTGCTGTCCAACGTACAGTTTTCTCCGATGGATATAATTCCGTCTGCTTTGATACGCGTTATGCGCGCGAGGCCATTCAACACAACCTTCAATCGCCAGCTTCACACTGTGCAACAGCTATACGGCAAGCAAATGCATTTGCCGCGATTTAACGTAGATGAAATAGAGCGAATGATTGATCCGATGCTTGAGTACTATCCTGTTCGCGATCGAAGCTTGATTTTGGAGAGAGTATGTGAGGTCGTGATTACTCGTCAAAAGGAAGTGTAAATCCGCAAAAAATATAACGCCGCAAACCTTTGGAAAATAAGGGTTTGCGGCGCTTTCCTTAAATTAGTAATTTCGGTGAAACGTTGCGTCATGTTACGGATAGGCTTAATTCTAAGAACTTCTACGCATTCAACCCGGCATTTGATATGAAAAAGCCTGTAAAGGCGAAGAGCTGCGACTGCTGAGTTGTGGCGACAAAATAAAATATCCGGTTAATAAAAAAGTGGCGGTCTTATGCAGAGACCGCCGCTTACTTTTTTTACAGGAAGGCACCTCTTGAAAAAAAAAGCAAAATGTGTTATGCTAATAGCAAGAACATTTAAGGAGGATATCCAAAATGCATTTGCAGGAATCGGGCGAAATGTATCTTGAAACAATTCTTGTTCTGTCCAAAGGTGGGAAAAGCGTCCGTTCGATAGATATAGTTGAGCATATGGGGTATTCAAAGCCGAGCGTCAGCCGTGCCGTGGGGCTTCTTAAGAATGGCGGATACATTATTGTGGATAATGAAGGCTTTATCTCACTTACCGATGCAGGGCTTGAGGTTGCAACAAAGATTTATGACCGTCATATGTGTATAACAGAGTTCCTTATAAAAATAGGCGTAGCACCGCACATCGCTGCGGATGATGCCTGCAAAATCGAGCATGATATAAGCGATGAATCCTTTGATGCAATAAGGCGCTACATGGAAAAAGAATAGATGCTTTATCACTCTCCTGTAAAAGGGGAGTGATGTTTTTTTGCGCTTTTTGGCGAAAACGGTTGACAAATGCGCAATAAAACTGTATAATTCCTACTTGTAGGAAAAGTATAACTTTGAGAGGTGAAGTATGAAGGGCAAGCATATATACGCCCACCCCGGAGGAAGACACATTTTCGGTACCGTAAAGGTGGGGGCGAAGGGGCAGATTGTTATACCGAAAGAAGCACGTGAATTCTATCAGATTTCAGAAGGGGATACGCTTCTTGTCCTCGGAGATGAGCGAGGGATTATCGTGACAAACCCCGATGTTATAAAAGACGTTGCGGAAAACATATTTAAAGGAATGGATAAAGATGAATAACGAAATGTATGAAAAGCTCGGAATAAGCAGTGCTGTGGCTGAGTTTTCTGAAAAGATTTTGGATAAGCTTAAAATGCGTTTTGAAGATATAGACAAAATTGCGGAATACAATCAGGCGAAGGTTACGCTTGCAATGCAAAAAAACAGAGTTTCGGCAGAGTGCTTTGCCGGTTCTACGGGATACGGATATAACGACCGCGGGCGGGAAACGCTTGAGAAGGTGTATGCAGACTGTTTCAACACCGAGGCGGCACTTGTCCGTCCGCAGATAACATGCGGAACGCACGCGCTTGCAATTGCGCTTTCTGCAAATCTCTTGCCGGGAGACGAGCTTCTTTCTCCGGTGGGCAGACCGTATGACACACTTGAAGAGGTTATCGGTATTCGTGAGTCTGCCTGTTCTCTACGTGAATACGGCGTATCTTACCGGCAGGTTGATTTACTTCCGGACGGCACATTTGACTATGACAATATAGCAAAGGCAATAAATGAAAAGACAAAGCTTGTAACAATTCAGCGATCCAAGGGATATCAGTCACGACCGAGCTTTTCGGTAGGGCAGATTGGCGAGCTTATCGCTTTTGTGAAAAAGATAAAGCCGGAGGTTATCTGTATGGTTGATAACTGCTACGGTGAGTTTGTTGAGACGATAGAGCCATCGGATGTCGGCGCGGATATGATAGTTGGCTCGCTTATCAAAAACCCGGGCGGTGGACTTGCGCCTATCGGGGGATATATTTGCGGAAAGCAAAGCTGTATTGACCGCTGTGCATACCGTCTCAGCGCACCGGGGCTCGGGCAGGAGGTTGGTGCAAGCCTTGACACAATGCGAAGCCTGTATCAGGGATTCTTCCTCGCACCTACGGTTGTCGCGGGGGCGCTTAAAGGAGCAATATTTGCCGCAAATATGTATGAAGCTCTCGGCTTCCGTGTTGTTCCGAATTCTACGGAATCCCGTCACGATATAATTCAGGCAGTTGAGCTTGGAAGCGGAGAGAGAATGGTCGCATTCTGTAAAGGTATTCAGGCGGCGGCACCTGTTGACAGCTACGTATCTCCGGAACCGTATGCAATGCCGGGATATAACTGTGAGGTTGTTATGGCGGCAGGCGCGTTCATTCAGGGCTCGTCAATAGAGCTTTCGGCGGATGGGCCGATACGTGAGCCGTACACGATTTTCTTCCAGGGCGGACTTACGTGGTATAACGCAAAGCTTGGAATAATGATGTCGTTGCAAAAGCTTATCGACGGCGGATTTATAAATTTATAAAACGAAAAAGGAGAAATAAAAAATGAGTATTTGGATTATTGCAATTATTGCGATGCTGTGCTGGAGCGGTTCTGATATCTTCAGCAAAATCGGCTCAAAACAAGACGACAAATTGAGCCATTACAAGGTTGGTATTGCGGTTGGTCTCATTATGGGAATTCACGCGATATATGAGGTTGTATTTGGCGGGGTAAGTATTACTGTTTCTGACATTATTACATATCTTCCGGCATCGGCGTTCTATATCATTTCAATGATGGTGGGATATATGGGGCTTCGGTATATCGAGCTTTCAATTTCATCCCCGATATGCAACGGCTCAGGCGCAGTTACCGCTCTTATGAGCATGCTGTTCTTCGGTGTTACGTTTGTTGAGGAAGATTCAAATGCAGTTTTCCTTAATACCCCGATAATCATCGGTATTGCGCTTATCGTTATCGCAATAATAGCACTCGGAATTGTAGACAATTTCGAAGATCCTGAGCTTCGCATGAAGCGCCAGCAGGCGGCAAACAGAAAGTATTCAAAAAGCGTGCTTGCAATTCTTCTTCCTGTTCTGTACTGCGTGCTTGATTCGTGCGGAACGTTTGTTGACACACTTATCGCAGATAACTATGTTGCAGGGCTTGAAACCGGCGGTATGGCGGCAGAGCTTGCAGAAAGCGTTGCCGGTGATGTTCTCAACACAGCGTATGAGTTCACGTGGCTTCTCATGGCAGTTATCTTTATTGTGTATGTGTTCATAATAAAGAGAGAAAAGGTTGATAAAAAGTACGACGGAACAAAGCTCCTCGGAGGTATTTGCGAAACTGTCGGTCAGGTATTCTATATGATGGTTGTTGTAAAGGGATATATTCCCGGTCTTGTAATCATCTCCGCATACTGCGCGGTTTCTCTTGTCTGGGGCAGAATTTTCCTTCGTGAAAAGCTTTCGTGGAAGCATTATCTTGCAATCGCCGCGGCGTTTGCCGGTATCCTCATACTCGGCTTCTACGATGTGTAAGTTAAGGTGAGTTTAATGCAGTTTTCAGACGCGCGAAAGTACAAAAAGCAAATAAGAAAACTATACCGTTCTGCCTTTCCGGCAAACGAGCGTGCACCGCTGTTTCTGCTCTTTCGGCGCACCGACAACGGCAGGGATTCTTTCCGTGCAGTTGTGGATGACGAAAAATTTGTAGGGCTGGTTTATACGATAAGTACAGCTAAGATGGTTTATGTTTTCTTTCTTGCGGTTGAGGATGAGATGCGTGGAAAAGGCTATGGAACCGAGATTCTTGCGCAGATAAAGAAAATGCACAGCGATAAGGCGGTTTCTCTTATGATTGAAGATACAGGAGAGCTTGACGCGGAAAACTACGAAGAACGGATAAACCGTCTGAAGTTTTATGAGCGTAACGGGTTCCGGAAGCTTTCTGTAAAGATCAACGAAGCCGGCGTGAGCTATGACCTGCTCGGAACGGACACATCTGTGACGCAGGCGGATTTCCTTGATATGATGAAAGACTGGCTCGGCACGTTTTTGTTCAGGATAATTTACAGAAAAATGAAGACTAAGTGAAGAAAAGAGGAAACAGTTATGGTAAAAATTACAATGCACGTTGAGGGAATGGCTTGTCCGAGGTGCGAAGCGCATATGGTTGAGGCAATAAAAAAAGCCTTTAGCGTAAAAAAGGTTACGGCTTCGCATACGGCAAAAAGCTGTGAAATTATTGCTAAAGAAGAAATCCCGGAAAGCGCAATTCTTGATGCAGTAAAAGAAACCGGGTATGTCGTTTCCGATATAAAATGCGAACCGCATAAAAAATTCTGTCTCTTCGGAAAGTGAATTAAGGTAAGAAAAACAACCCGCAGTTTTGTGAGGATATCTCGCAAAACCGCGGGTGTTTGCTTTTTTATTTATTTTTCGCCAAGGTATTTTTTGCGGGTTGCCATTCCTCCGCGGAGATGGCGTTCCGCTTTGTTTTCGTCAAGAACCTGCTTTACTTCAAGGTATAAATCCTTGTCAAACGCTTGCAGACGTTCGACTATATCTTTATGTACGGTTGATTTGGATATATAAAACTTTTTCGCCGCTTCACGGACGGTGCTTTTGTTTTCAATTACATAGTGCGCGAGCTCAAAAACTCTCTCCTCGATATATGTCTTTGCCAAGACCGACAAGCCTCCCTTCCTCATCACATATATATGAGAAGGGAGAGGCTTTTATTCGATTTTTATTTTACGATTTCTTCTGAGAGTGAAGCTGCAAAGGCATAGAGCTTTTCAAAGTCTATGTGCGGATTGTAAAGGTCTTCCATATCATCGTGGACGGCTTTTGCTTCTCGGAGGATTTCGCAGGCATCACCCAGAAGCCCGGATTTCAGTTTTCTTAGAACGGAAACTCTTGATTTTTGTTCCTTAAGAAGCTCTGTGGAAATCATTGCATCAAGGCGAAGGTGCCTGTAGCGTGAGCCGGTGTAGGGGTGTTCTTTTGTTGATGTTATAAACGACAGTGAAAGCTCCGGAATTATCAGGTGCTCAAGCTTTTCGGGAATGAGCGGGTTCATACACGCTATGCAGCGGAAGTCTGATTCCTCTGCCGCTTTGAGAATGGGAACGAGGAGAAAATGCCCGATGCCGAAATTGTCTTCGAGGACGAAGGTTTTTTTGAAACTACTCTCTTTTCCGTCAAATAAGCTAACATATCCTTTTGGGGAAATCGCGGAAGAAAATCTGTGCTTTGTTGCTTTTCCGGAGCCTTTTCCTCGTATTTCGCGGGAGATTATACCTCGCGCCTTTGCGTGGAGCCTTTCCGTTGAAGTGCAGGAAAGGGCGATGTCAAAAATCTCATTGTCAATATGCGCGGCACTTGCCGTGCGTTGGTATACGCGCTCCCAAAAGCCCGAATACTTTTCTTTTATTGCGATAATTTTGTCCTTTTTCTTTGATATTGCAGGGTAATCAGCGAATTGTCCGAGGTCTACATATCGTTCTACGGCGAGAGCATAGACAGGTTCGACAACATGGGGTGAGGTGCCGTCAACAACGGCGCGGGAAAGCCCCGGAATAACTATGCCGTCAAGAGAGTCGGGATCTGATGAGCAGAATATGCGCTCCACTTCATAACCCTTTTCTTCCGCTGCGGCGGCAACCTTTTTCATCAGCGAGGATTTTCCGCTGCCGGGTCCGCCTTTAAGAATGTATACTGCATCGGCTGATTTTAAGTCTATCAGCTCGTCGTAGAAAGAATAAAACCCGTGGCGGGAATTTGCGCCCAGAAAGAATGATTTATACATAAAAAAACCTCCGGAATGTACTTTTATTACAGACTATGCCCGAAACGGCACATATGTCACATACACCAAGTACAATTCGGAGGTTTTGTATTATCGGAAGCATCAGCTTGAAAAATCCTCAAGAAGAGTTTGCAGTTCAAATTCACCGCTTGCTACGATTCCTTCACTTAACTGCTCGCGGTCGAAGTGGCGAAGCGTTCCGGCGTATATATCGGTAACGATGATTGGTCGTGTCATATCCGATTCGTTAAAAACGACAACTATTCCGTCGAGGATTTTCAGAACGTATTTTTCTTCGGGCTTTGTCTCTTCCGGCTCAGGCAGGGGGGCAGATGCTTCGGTGATGTTCGCTGCTTCGTTTTCGTATTCCCAAAGCTCGGAAACTCCGCCCGCCATAAAACCGAGCATGATGAAAAGCGCGCATGCGGAAATTGTTATTTTCTTTGCGGAGGTCATAGGCTCACTTCCGTTCATCAGTATATACGGATATTATTGCCACTGTAACAGAATTTAATACATAGAAAGAGCACCCGATGAAAAACACCGGGTGCCAGCAAAGTGGGTTGTGGGGATAAAGATATGAATGGACAGATGTCCCGAGGGACTTTCTGTCTCTCATCACATATATAATAACACAATTTCCAAAATTTGTAAATACCCTTTTTGGAAAAAATTGGAACTTATTTTTCCTGCCGGAATAGAATGGAGTGTAAAAACTTTTAGGAGGTAACCCCTTATGTTATGTAACGACAACTATTCCGGCAACAACGGCTGCTGCACATGGATCATCATCATTGCTGCTATCATCGTGGTATGGCTTCTCTGTGGCAACAATGGCTGCTCAAACAACTACTCCAACGGCTGCGGCTGCTAAACTGCTTTCCGGAGGCGGCGGGCAAATGCCCGCCGCTTTTGCCTACATATTATTACGGATAAGAATAATTAAACAGAAATTTTATTTTCCCGCTCCGTCAGGCGCTTTGCCTTGCGAAGGAGAAAGCTGTAACGTGCTTCGGCGGATTTTATTTCATATATACATGCCTCAATCATCTCCGGATCGCGAGCATCGGAAAAACAGCTGCGGGCATAGCGAAGATCACTGAGCGCGTCTTCTATTTCGGCAAGAAGCTGTTTCTTTTCTGCTGAAATTGCGTCCTCCTGTTTTTTTATAAAGAGGGATGATACTTTCTCGCGCAGTTGGTTTAAAACCCTTACTTCGGTTTTCATAACATTATCCATTTTGTATAACCTCCTTGATTTTGAATATCTTTCTCAAAATGTTCCACAATCTATATATATTTTCATTTTGGACAAATATTCCGGAAGGTATACCAAAAAAACGGAAAATGTATCTTGTGGGAAGATGGACATCGCAAGTTGCATAAGACGGGGAAAGTGCCTTGTGCGGAAAGAGAAGAGCGTAGCCTGTTTTTTACAGCACGGAGTTTTTATATTGACTGGGGGTGAATCCTGTCATACGCCTGAAAACGCGCGAAAAGTAGTGGGGGTTGTCAAAGGCAAGGACATCGGAAATCTGTGTGAAGTTTAAATTATCTTCACGGATAAGCCGTTTTGCTTCTTTGATTTTGAGATTAAGAATGTATTGCAGGATGGTTTTACCTGTAGAGCTTCTGAATATTTTTGAAAGATACGCTCTTGAATAATTCAGTTCGTTGCAGATTTCTTCGACAGTGATTTTTTTATATACATTTTTTTGGAGAAGTTCTTTTGTTTTTGAAACAAGATGATTTTCCATGCTTTGCTTTGTCGGGAAGATTTTGGTGCTTTCGGCACTTTCTGCGCGGAGAAGCATTATCAAAAATTCCTCAAGATGGATTCTTATCAGCTGCTGGCTTCCGACAGGAGCGTTTTCTTTTACCTTAAGCTCAACGCCCGTTATCGGCATAAGGTCAAAGGTTGCTTCGCTTTCTTCTATTATGGACGATATGTTTTTGCGTAGATTTGCGGGGACTTTTGCAATGCGTTTTCTGAAGAACGACATTGAAGAGGACGAACATACAAATGTTATGACAAAAACATCTGCCGCGGATTTTTCGTCTGTGCTGATTGTGTGGAATTCATTCGGTCGGTGAAAAATCACTTCGCCCTGTCCGAGACGGAAGTTTTTGTCTCCTGCAGTGATGTTTACACACCCCTTGTCTACATATACCATTTCCCAGAAGTCATGAACCTCACCGCCGAATGTGAAGTTTTTTCCGAATTCATAGTAATGTATTGTAACTATCTTGTTTATGCTTATGAGATTTGCGATTTTGTGCTTTACATATTGTGATTTCATAAAAAACTCCTTGTTTACAAAAATGAACTTTTTGAACAAAAAAATGCATTCTGTTTTTTCTCTGTTTATTGTAACATAAAATCAACAAACAAACAACAGGGAGGAAGATGTTTATGAAAAAAGGAATCAGCATTTGGTCTTTTGCGGAAGCTGATCTTAGCCGAGTGTTTGCGCTTGCAAAGGATGCAGGCTTTGACGGCGTTGAGCTTGCGCTTGCGGAAGACGGACCGGTAAATATGAACAGCACAAAGGAAGATATGGAAAAAATACGTGCCCTTGCAAAAGAACACGGTATAGAGCTTTACAGCCTTGCAAGCGGTATGTACTGGAAGAAAAATTACACATCAAATGACGAGGCAACCCGCCGGTATGCAATAGACACAACGAAGAAACAGCTTGAGCTTGCATCGTACCTCGGCATGGAAAGTATTCTTGTAGTTCCGGGTGCCTGCGGTGTCGATTTTGAACCGGACAGCGAGGTTATTCCGTATGATGTGGCATATGACCGTGCGCTCTCTGCACTTTCTGAGCTTGCGCCCGTTGCTGAAAAATACGGTGTTGTTCTCGGTATAGAAAACGTATGGAACAAATTCCTTCTTTCGCCTATCGAAATGCGCGATTTGATTGATAAGGTCAATTCTCCGTTTGTCGGCTCATATTTTGATGTCGGAAACGTGCTTTATTGCGGATATCCAGAGCATTGGATCAACATTCTCGGTAAGCGCATAACGAAGGTGCATTTTAAGGATTATAAGCGCGAACCGGGCGGACTTAATTGCTTTGTTGACCTTCTTTCCGGGGATGTTGACTATATCGCTGTTATGGATGCATTCCGTAACATCGGATATGATGGCTGGGTTACTGCGGAGATGCTTCCGCCGTACAAACAGTTCCCCGAGGCAATTTTGTATAATACATCAAAATCTATGGATTATATTTTGGGAGGTAAGTAAACTATGTTAAAGGTAGGGCTTATTGGCTGCGGATTTATGGGTGGAATGCATTCTTCCTGCTATGCTGCGCTTGATGGGGTTACGGTTTCTGCTGTTGCGGATTTGAGAGCAGATAAGGCAGAAGAAATTGCAAAAGTACATAACGCAGAGATTTTTGCAAACGGTGAAGAACTTATTGCTAATGCAGATGTGGATATAATTGATATCTGCCTTCCGACATACCTTCATACAAGCCATGCTGTTTCGGCGATGAAAAAGGGCAGGCACGTGTTTATCGAAAAGCCGGTATGCCTGACACCTGAGGAAGGCGAGCTTCTTATTAAAATCGAAAAAGAGACAGGGGCAAAGGTTCAGGTGGGACAGGTTATACGCTTCTGGAACGAATATAAGTGGCTTAAGGAAGCGGCAGACAGCGGCAGATACGGAAAGATAAAATCCGCTGTGTTCAAACGCTTAAGCTCTGTTCCCGATTGGGCATGGGAGGGATGGCTTCACGATCCCGAAAAGAGCGGAAGCGTAGCTCTTGATATGCACATCCACGATGTTGACTTTATGCGTTATCTTATGGGTGAACCCGAATCGTTCAAGGCATCGGTAAGCCGCAATGAAAACAATGTAATTGAGCAGATTTTCACGACCTTTGAATATCCGGATGCGGCAGTAACCGTTGAAGCGTGCTGGGATTATCCGGAAGCATTCCCGTTTGATGCAGGCTTCCGCGTTAAATTTGAGAATGCAACCGTCGTTAATGACAGCACCGGTCTTAATGTTTATCACAAGGGCGGCAAAACTGAAAAAGTCGAAATTAAAGCAGAGTTTGAAGGAAAAGATGATATCGGAGGTAATATCTCGGATCTCGGTGGCTACTACAATGAACTGAAATATTTCACAGAAAGACTTTTGGCAAACGAACCGCTTTGCATCGCTCCGATTGAAGAAGCTGTAAAATCAGTTAACCTTGCACTCGGTGAAATCGCAAGCGTCGGAGGTGCAAAGATATAGTATGGACAGCAAGCTTTGTCTTTACTGGCCGCCGTATCCAGAAATAAAATCGTACTATGATATGATAGATGCTTCTGTTGCATATGGGTTCTCACACCTTGAAGGCTTCAGTAATCTTGATTTTTCTACGCCTGATACGGAAAACGCGAAGAGAATCCGTGAATATGCCGACAGTAAAGGGATCAGCTTTTCCTGCTTTTCCGTATATATTAATCTTGTCGGAAAAGACAGTTCAGAGATGGCGGAAAGGCTTCGCGGGTTTGCGGAGGTGGCGAAGATTTTGGGATCGCCGTATCTTCACCATACGGTAGTTAATGATTTTACCGATCCTGAAAATGTTCTCCCTTACCGGGAAGAATTTTTCAAAAAGGGCATAGAAGCGATTCGCAACATCTATGATTTTGCGGAATCTCTTGGTGTAAGAACTATTTACGAGGAACAGGGCTTTCTCTTTAACGGAATTGACGGAATAGGACGCCTTCTTGATTCGGTAAACCGAAATGTCGGTATTGTTGCCGATTTTGCAAACATATATCAGGCAGGCGAAAATCCGGAAGAATTCATAAAGGCGTTTGGGGAAAGAGTTGTTCATGCTCATGTTAAAGATATTGCGCTTTTGCCCGAACGGGGGAAAGAAGGTCTGAAGACGCTTTCTCAAAGCTTTATGCACGAAAGGAAGATAGGCGAGGGAATCGTTGATATCAAAGGGTGCATTGATTTACTTAAAGCTTGCGGATACAACGGCTTTTACGGTATAGAATATACCGCAAAAAGCTTTGAGGAAATGAAAAGTATTATAGATACACTCAAAACGATGAATTAAAAACGCAAAAACACCAATGGTTGAAGACTGACTCGACGACCGCTGGTGTTTTTTGTCTGTCGGCATTGTTGCAATTCCTTTCTTTACAGATTGTAAGCAAAAACGAATTAGTTTTGCATATTGGATTATATCTTGTGGAAAGATTGACATTGGGTATCAAAATATGGTAAAATAATTCTATGTTTATTAAATGGTAAATCTTGGCGCAGATTTTGCGCGTGGAGGTTTTATATTGAGTACTAAAGCTGCAAGAAAAGAATACGATAACGAAAGTATATCCTCGCTTAAAGGCGCGGACAGAGTGCGTAAACGCCCGTCGGTTATTTTTGGCTCGGACGGTCTTGATGCGTGCGAGCATTCTGCGTTTGAAATTATTTCAAACTCTATTGACGAGGCGCGCGAAGGACACGGCGATACGATTGTTGTCACCCTTTATGAGGATCATTCGATAGAGGTTGAAGACTTTGGACGCGGTTGCCCTGTTGACTATAACGCGGCAGAGGGACGCTATAACTGGGAGCTTGTTTTCTGCGAGCTGTATGCCGGAGGTAAGTATAAGAACAACGAGGGCTCAAACTATGAGTATTCACTCGGCCTTAACGGTCTTGGTGCGTGCGCAACGCAGTACACCGCGGAATATATGGACGTTACGGTGCGCCGTGACGGGAATAAGTATTCTCTTCATTTTGAAAAGGGTGAGAATATTGGCGGGTTGACAACCGAGCCGACAGACAGAAAAAAGACAGGCTCGTGCATCCGATGGAAGCCGGACCTTGAGGTTTTTACGGATGTAAATATCCCTGCCGAGTTTTTTCTTGATACGTTAAAGCGTCAAGCGGTCGTAAACGCCGGCATAACCTTTAAGTTCCGTGAGCAGGTCGGCGGAAGCTTCCGCACGACGGAGTTTAAGTATGAAAACGGAATCGTGGATTATGTTGAAGAGCTTGCAGGGGAAACTCCGCCGCTTACAAAGCCGCGCTTCTGGACGTGCGAGAGAAAAGGTCGTGACCGTGACGACAGACCGGAATACAAGGTCAAGATTTCCGCGGCATTCTGCTTTACGAATACTGCGCCGAAGGTTGAGTATTACCATAATTCTTCGTGGCTTGAATATGGCGGTGCGCCGGATAAGGCGGTTCGCAATGCCTTTGTGTATGCTATAGATAATTTTGCAAAGCAGAACAACAAATATCAGAAAAATGAAAGCAAGATAGGCTTTGTTGATGTGTTTGATTGCCTGCTTCTCGTTTCAAATAACTTCTCCACAATTGCGTCATACGAAAACCAGACGAAGAAGGCAGTTACGAATAAATTTATTCAGGACGCGATGACGGAGTTTTTGCGCGCACAGCTTGAGATATACTTTATCGAGAATAAGGACGAGGCGATGCGCATCTGCGATCAGGTGCTTATAAACAAGCGCAGCCGTGAGAGCGCGGAAAAAGAACGCCTTAATATCAAGAAAAAGCTTACCGGCAATCTTGATATGACGAACAGAATACAGAAGTTTATCGACTGTCGGACAAAGGACCGTGAACGTCGAGAGCTTTACATCGTTGAGGGTGATTCTGCGGCGGGTGCATGTAAGCAGGGGAGAAGCGCGGAATTTCAGGCGATTATGCCGGTTCGCGGAAAAATTCTTAACTGCTTAAAAGCAGACCTCGGGAAGATTTTCAACAGCGATATAATAGTTGACCTCATAAAGATTCTCGGCTGCGGGGTTGAGGTGCAGAGCAAGAAGAATAAAGACCTTTCAAGCTTTGACCTTGGCGGACTTCGATGGAAGCGCGTTATTATATGTACCGATGCCGATGTTGACGGATTCCAGATTCGCACGCTTATTCTTACGATGATTTACCGCCTTATGCCTACGCTTATAAACGCAGGGTATGTTTATATCGCGGAATCCCCGCTTTATGAAATCAATTGCGGGAGTGACACGTATTTTGCATATTCCGACGGCGAAAAGAATGATATTTTAGCAAAGCTTGAAAATAAGAAGTACACAATTGCACGAAGCAAAGGTCTCGGTGAAAACGAGCCGGATATGATGTGGGAAACCACGATGAACCCGGAGACACGCCGCCTTATAAAGGTTGTGCCCGATATGGCAGAGGCTGCCGTTGCTGAGATGTTTGACCTTCTTTTGGGAGATAATCTTGCAGACCGCAAGCAGTTTATTGCAGAGAACGGTTGGAAGTATCTCGACGAAGCGGATGTGTCGTAAAGGAGGGAAATGAGAATGGCAAGAAAGAAGAAAACGGAAGAAAAAGAACGCAAGGTTTTCGGGCTCAGTGCCGAGGTTGTTGAGCAGCAGATAACCGAAACTCTTGAGAAAAACTATATGCCGTATGCTATGTCCGTCATCATTTCCCGTGCGATTCCGGAAATAGACGGCTTCAAGCCTTCGCACAGAAAGCTGCTTTACACTATGTACAGCATGGGGCTTTTGAACGGTGCGAGAACAAAATCTGCAAATGTTGTAGGTCAGACGATGAAGCTAAACCCGCACGGCGATGCGGCAATATATGAAACAATGGTGCGCCTTACACGCGGAAATGAAGCGCTGAATCTGCCGTTTGTCGATTCAAAGGGTAACTTCGGTAAGGTTTATTCCCGCGATACGGCATATGCGGCATCGCGTTACACCGAGGTAAAGCTCTCTCCTATCTGTGCGGAGCTTTTCCGTGATATCCGCGATACGGTCGATTTCGTTCCGAACTATGACAACACGCTTGAAGAGCCGACGCTTCTTCCGACGGAGTTTCCGAACATCTTGGTTTCGGCAAACACGGGTATTGCCGTTGGTATGGCATCAAATATATGCGGATTTAATCTTTCGGAGGTTTGCCGCACAACGATAGAGCTTATACGCAATCCTGAGCATGACCTGTTATCCACTCTTCTTGCACCGGATTTTCCGACGGGTGCGGAGATTGTGTATGAAAAAGAAGAAATGGATAATATCTACAGAACGGGGCGCGGCTCATTCAAGCTCCGTGCCCGCTGGAGATATGACAAGCCGAATAACCTTATAGAGGTTTTTGAAATTCCGTATACCACGACGGTTGAAGCAATAAGGGATAAGATTGTTGATCTTGCAAAGGCAGGGAAGCTTCGTGAGGTATCCGATGTCCGTGATGAGTCGGATAAGGAAGGACTTAAGCTTGCGATAGAGCTAAAGCGCGGAACTGACCCGGATAAGCTTATGCAAAAGCTCTTCAGGCTTACACCGCTTATGGATTCTTACGCATGCAACTTCAACGTTCTTATCGGCGGAAATCCGATGGTGCTTGGTGTTCGCGAGCTTTTAAACGAATGGACGGCGTGGAGAACGGAGTGTGTAAAGCGGCGCATCTTTGCAGAGCTTAAGCGCAAGAAAGATAAGCTCCACAAATTAAAAGGTCTTAAAAAGATTCTTCTTGATATCGACCGCGCTATTGCTATAATCCGCGAGACGGAGGAGGAAAGTGAAGTTGTTCCGAACCTTATGATAGGCTTCGGAATAGACGAAATTCAGGCGGAGTTTGTTGCTGAAATTAAGCTTCGCAATATAAACAAGGAATACATCTTAAAGCGCGTGGCAGAGACGAGCGAGCTGGCAGAGGAGATTGAGGACCTTGAAGATATCCTTGCAAGCAAGACGAGAATCAAGAACGTTATCATAAAAGGACTTGAAGAGATTATCAAAAAGTACGACACTCCGAGAAAAACTCAGATTGTCTACGGCAGTGAGGTTGAGGAATACAACGAAGAAGATACAACTCCCGATTATCCGGTTCACGTTTTCCTCTCGCGTGAGGGTTACTTTAAAAAGATAACTCCGCTCTCGCTCCGTATGGGCGGTGAACAGAAATACAAGGAAAATGACGGACTGCGCGATACGTTTGAGATGACAAACCGCGGTGAGCTTCTGTTCTTTACCGACAAGTGCCAGGTGTACAAGGTTCATGTTGCGGACTTTGCAGACACAAAGGCGAGCGTGCTCGGTGATTATCTGCCGGCAAAGCTTGGTATGGACGAGGGAGAACAGGTTGTTTATATGTGTGACCCGGGCGACTATAAGAGCCATCTTGTTTTTGTTTTTGAAAACGGAAAGGTCGCGCGTGTTGAGCTTTCATCCTACGAAACAAAGACGAACAGGAAGCGCCTTACCGGTGCGTATTCCGATAAGAGTCCGCTTGTTGCGGTGTTCAAAATTTCCGAGGATGAGCAGCTTGTTATGTACTCCACCGAAAACCGTGCGCTTATCTTCCATACGGCACTTCTCACGCCAAAGACTTCGCGCAGCACTCAGGGCGTTGCGGTGATGAAGCTTAAGCCTAAGTATAAGGTGAAGCTTGCGTGCCGTGAGGGAGCATCCAGCATAAAGGATGCATCGCGCTACAGAGTGCGCACGCTTCCGGCGGCAGGTGCAAGGCTTACAGATGATGAACGGCTTGACGAGCAGATAAGTTTGTTCTGAAAAGCTATTTACAATTAACAATTTCGGGTGTATAATATAAAAAAACAGAAAAGAGGTATATGACAATGGCACCGAAAAGAATATTTTTTGACAAAACAGAGATCGTATTTATGGTACCCGGACAGAAAAAAGTAGTCCGCAGAGAGCTTGCAGCAAAGGATATCGTCCGTATCCAGTTTGATGAGAGTGATTCTAAGCTTCTCGGCATTATTCCGCAGAAGAGTGAAACAATTACCGTTGTTTCCGGCAAGCTTGGCGCACCTATCGTTTATAAGAAGAGTCAGAATAAAAAGTATTTTGACGAATATAAGTCAGGTCTTGCACGCTTTGCAAAGGAAAACAACGTAACCTTTACGGACAACACAAAGTAAGAGGATAAATGTCTGTATGAAAAAATACGATGTTATTGCGCTTGGCGAGTTGCTTATTGACTTTATAAACAACGGAAAAAGCGAGCAGGGCAACCTTACTTTTGAGGCAAGCCCCGGCGGCGCGCCGTGCAATGTGCTGTCAATCCTTGCAAAGCTCGGGAGAAAGACGGCGTTTATCGGAAAGGTCGGAGACGATATCTTCGGAAGAAGGCTTAAGAGTGAGCTTCGTGCGCTTTCGATAAACACAGAGTCTTTGCTTCTTGATAAGGATACGCGGACAACTCTTGCGTTCGTTGAAAACGATGAGACGGGAGACCGAAGCTTTTCTTTCTACCGTAATCCGGGGGCAGACATTATGCTCACACCGGATGAGGTGAGCGAGGACGCGATAAAGTCGGCAAGGATTTTCCATCTCGGAACGCTTTCTATGACGCATGAACCGGTACTCAGTGCAACGAAAAAAGCGCTTTCCTGCGCGAAGGAAAACGGATGTATTATCTCGTTTGATCCGAACCTGCGTGAGATGCTCTGGGAGTCGCCGGAGGATGCGAAGGCAGCGTTTGATTACGGTATGAAATACTGTGATGTACTTAAAATATCCGACAACGAGCTTGTCTGGTTTACCGGTGAAGAGGATTACGGCAAGGGAATAGAGGTTCTTCAGAACAGATACAATATCCCGCTTATTCTCTTCTCAATGGGACGTGACGGCAGCCGCGCTTACTGCAACGGAAAATACGTTGAGGTTCCGGCATTTGTGCAGAAGAATACTGTGGACACCACGGGCGCGGGTGATACATTTATGGGTTCGTGTTTGCACTTCGTGCTGGAAAACGGTATTGAAAGCATGACGGAGGAAAAGCTTTCCGAAATGCTTCGGTTTGCTAATGCCGCGGCGTCGATTGTAACAACCCGCAAGGGCGCACTTCGCGCTATGCCGACGAAAGACGAAATACTGTCTTTGCAAAACGCATAATAAATAACGAAATATATCCACCGGGCGGGAAGGCTATCTTCCTGTACGGTGGGTTTGTTATTTTATTCCGAAATAAGTGTGCATTTTTGGTTTCGGAATTTTGTAAGCATGCAACAAACTTGATATTATGGCGGTATGAAATGTAAAATATGATAACACAATTAAAGTGTTCCGCAATCGGTGTGGAATTTGCGCCCGCTGTTAATTTGTGCGCCGAGCAAAGAATTGGTAAAATAATTATAAAATGGATTGATTAATGGAGATAAAAGTGGTACAATTACACTGAGGCAATACTTCATTAAGGAGAATGTTAAAGTGAAAATTATTATTGTCGGTTGCGGCAAGGTAGGAACTACTCTTGTTCGTGAGCTTGCTGCCGAAAATCACAGTATAGTAGTAATAGATACCGATGCTGAAAAGCTTGAAGAGATCGGCAATATGCTTGACGTTATGTGCGTTGAGGGGCAGGGAGAATCCGTTTCTGTGCTTTGCGATGCCGAGGTTGAAAGCTGTGACCTTCTCATCGCTATGACGAAGTCTGATGAGATTAACCTTTTAAGCTGTCTTCTTGCCAAAAAGCTCGGCGCAAAAAATACAATTGCGCGTGTACGCAATCCCATTTATGCAGGCGGTATAAATCTTATAAAGGATGATCTGGGGCTTAGCCTTGCTATCAATCCGGAGCTTGCCGCTGCTAATGAAATTTCGCGTTTGCTCCGTTTTCCGACTGCAATTCAGGTGGAAACTTTTGCAAAGGGCAGAGTTGAAATAATGAAATACGCAATCCCGGAAGGCTCTATCCTTCATGATTTGCGTATTCATCAGTTGCGTACAAATCTCAAAACCACCGTGTTTATCTGCGCGGTAGAGCGCGGAAGCGAGGTTTTTGTTCCGACAGGTGATTTCATACTGCGTGCGGGAGATGTTATTTCGTTTGTTGCGCCGATCAAGGTTGCAAATGATTTCTTTTCAAAGGTTGGCGCGGTTGCATCGAGAATCAAAAATGTTGTCATTCTCGGTGGCGGAAGAATCACGTATTATCTCACTAAAAAACTTCTTGAGTCAGGAATCAAGGTGAAGATAATTGAAATAGATTTAAATCGGTGTGAGGAGCTTTCTGAGCTTCTTCCCGAAGCTATGATTATTCACGGTGACGGAACAAATAACCATCTTCTGCATGAGGAGCATATAGAAAATGCGGATGCGGTGCTTAGTCTTACGGGAGTTGACGAGCAGAATGTTCTTATGTCGATATACGCCTCGCAGCAGGTTCCGAATGCGAAGGTTATAACGAAAATCAAGCATTTTGATTTTGATGATGTTCTGAAAGGTATGCCGATAGGCAGTATTGTGTATCCGAAGCATATTACGGCAGACAGAATTTTGCAATATGTACGAGTTATGCAAAATTCGTGGGAGGCGGGGATGGAATCGCTTCACAGAATTGTTGATGACAGGGTTGAGGCGCTTGAGTTTCGTATCCGTCAGAATTCACTTATTCTCGATGTACCATTTGCTGACCTCGATATCAGGAAGGGGACTCTTGTTGCATGTATAACGCGTGACGGCAGAACGTTCACTCCGACCGGTAAGGACAGTATACAGATGGGAGATACGGTTATTGTGGTTACAACCCACAAGGGCATAAGCAGATTGGAACAGATACTTGAAGATGAAACGGTGTGAAGTAAATGAATGTTAAGTATGTATTGAAACTTAATGGTTGTATTTTATTGTTCGATGCTGTTGCGATGCTGCTTCCGGTGATGGTTGCTCTTTACTATCAGGAGAGCTCCGGTGTTGCGTTTGCGCCGGCTATATTGCTTGCGATTGGAATAGGTCTGCCGTTGTTTTTGCTGAAACCAAAAAAACGCGAGCTTTACGCAAGAGAAGCTCTCGTTACGGTTTCGGTTGCGTGGTTTGTTATGAGCCTTATAGGCGGGCTTCCGTTCTACTTTTCACGTGAAATCCCGAGCTTTATAGACTGCTTTTTCGAAACGGCATCCGGATTTACAACAACCGGAGCAACCATTCTGACTGATGTTGAAGCACTCAGCAGGTGTATGTTGTTCTGGAGAAGCTTTACCCACTGGATTGGCGGTATGGGGGTGCTTGTTTTTGTTATGGCGATTGCGTCTCTTGCCGGAGGGAATAATATGCAGCTCATTCGTGCGGAGTCTCCGGGACCTAAGGTTGAGAAAATTCTTCCCAAAGCCAATACAAATTCAAAGCTTCTTTACGGAATGTATATCGGGCTTACTTTTCTTCAGGTTGTGTTTCTCCTGTTCGGAGACATGCCGTTTTTTGATGCGATTACAACGGCATTCGGCACGGCGGGCACCGGTGGCTTCGGAATAAAAAATACGAGCATGGCAGAATACAGCACGTATATTCAAGCGGTTGTCACGGTATTTATGTTGCTTTTTTCAATAAACTTCAATATGTACTTCTTTATCATCGCAAAGCGCTTTTCTGCTGTGTGGAAGGATGAAGAGCTGAGACTGTTTTTTGGAATAGTGGCGGTTGCCGTAGTGTGTATAGTCATAAATAACCGCGGGATGTTTGACAGCGTGGGAAGTGCTGTGCACCATACTGCTTTTACAGTGGCTTCGATAATATCCACATCGGGATTTACAACTGTTGATTTTAACGCATGGCCGGAATTTTCCAAAACAATTCTGGTTGTGCTTATGTTTGTGGGCGCGTGCGCCGGCTCTACCGGCGGCGGAATAAAGGTTTCGCGTATTCTGATAATGCTGAAATCCCTTAAAAAGGAATTCACGGCACTGGTACATCCGAAAAGTATAAAGACGATTCATATGAACGGTAAGCGGATTGATGATGAAACAACAAGGCGCGCTACTTCTTTTATGATATGCTATATAGGAATTTTTGTTTTGTCGATGATTATTATCGCTTTTGACAATATGAGCCTTGAAACCAATCTTACGGCGGTTGCCGCAACGCTTAATAACGTTGGTCCGGGACTTTCGGCAGTGGGACCGACGGGGAATTACGCCGGATTTTCGTCGCTGTCAAAGCTTGTGCTTACGTTTGATATGATTTGCGGAAGGCTTGAGCTTTTCCCGGTTATGATTCTGCTGCTTCCGCAGACGTGGAAAAAATACTGATTGAATCTGCAGAGGGACTAAAATGATTTCATATTTATTGCTATATAAGATTTTGCAGCTTTTTATAGTTCTCGTTTTGGGATTTCTTCTCGTTAAATTTAAGGTTATTCGCAAAAGCGATGGTACGGTGCTGTCTAAGATATCTCTATATATGCTTATGCCGGCGGCGATTATAAACTCGTTTGACGTGGAGCTGACGCCGGAGCTTGCAAAGGGAATAGGGCTTGCGTATATCGCGGCGATTATTATCCACATTGTTCTGCTTGGCATAGATGCGATATACAAGCGTGCGGCACACGGAACGAGTGCCGAGCGGGCTTCCGTTATGTATTCCAATGCCGCAAATCTTATTATTCCGATTGTATCTTTTGTGCTCGGAGAGGAATGGGTTATATACAGCTGTGCGTTTATGTCTGTTCAGCTTGTTTTTCTCTGGTCACACGGCATACGGATGTTTTCTGAGAATGAGAAGTTCAATATCAAAAAGATATTGCTTAACGTAAATATAATTGCAATTGCAGTTGGAGTTGTGTTTATGCTTTGCGGAATACGCCTTCCTGTGTTTGTGAAGGATATCACCTCATCGCTCGGCGGTATGCTCGGGAACGTGGGAATGCTCATTGCCGGAATACTTGCCGCGCAGGTTGATTTCAAGAAGATGATAAAAAATAAAAGACTGTATCTCGTGCTTGCTATGAGGATGATAGTCTGCCCGGCGGTAGTTCTTGTTATACTTAAAATCATCGGCAGCTTTGCGGGAATTGCAAATGCGGAGAACATCCTTTTGGTGTCATTCCTTGCGGCAATGACGCCTGCCGCGGCAACGGTTATGCAGTTTGCGCAGCTTTCGGGGCGCGATGCAGACTTTGCAGTTGCCGTAAACATAGCAACAACGGTTGTGTGCATTGCAACGATGCCGGCTTTTGTTGCAATTTATTCGATGTAATACGAGGTTTTCTATGACTGAAAAAATAAAAATATATGATGTGAGGGCACATCAGGGCGACAGCGCGTTTCTGATTGATGACGGAAAATGCGCGATACTTTATGATTCCGGATTTGCTTTTACGGGGGATGCTGTTGCTCAGAACATAAAAAAGCTTCTTGGTGAGAGAAGGCTTGACTATATTTTTCTCACCCATTCGCATTACGACCACGCGCTGGGAAGCGTTTATGCGAAAAAGCTATGGAAGGATGCGAAGGTTGTTGCGGGAGAATATGCAACGAAGATTTTCGCAAAGCCCACGGCGCGTGCCGTTATGCGCGATCTTGACCGCAAGTTTGCAAAAACGTGCGGTGTTCCGGAATATGAGGACCTGATTGATTCTCTTGCCGTTGACATTCCGGTAGCGGACGGGGATATAATAAAGGCGGGGAGCATGGAGTTTCGCGTGCTCAACCTGCCGGGGCATACGAAGTGTTCCGTTGGATATTACTGCGAAGAGCACAAGCTTTTGCTCAGTTGTGAAAGTATCGGCGTGTATAACGGAAAAGACAACGTTGTTCCGTCTTATCTTGTGGGATATCAGATGGTGCTTGATTCTATCAGCCGGGTGGAAAAGCTGGGGGCAGAGCAGATTCTCGTTCCGCATTACGGCGTTGTTTCCGGAGACGAAGCAAAGCTTTATCTCAAGAAGGCTCGTGAAAGCGCAGTGGAAACCGCGCAGGAAATAGTCGGGATGCTTAAAATGGGAAGAAGCAAGACGGAAATTGCAGAATTTTTCAAGAATAAGTTTTACCACGGTTATATAAAGGTTATTTATCCGATAGATGCAATGGAATTAAACACAGGAATAACAATTGACCTGCTTGCGCGGGAATTTAATGTATAGGAGAAACAAGGTGTGGTGAGATTCTCCTTAAAGTAGTCAAAGCCACAGAAAAAAATACAAATCCACATCACTTATTTATATAATACCAATATCCAAAACCGTAATCAACCACGGGTTAAAAGGTTGATAGAAAGGAGAAAGGTATATTTGTAAATGACTGTTAGATGAGTCAATTACATTATACCAGAAAGAATAATGATTAAGACAAAAGAACAGCTTAGTGTCAGAGCGGAGCTCAACGATGCAGGAAAGGAGAAGATGACTCTTGCAAACCTTGCGGAGTTTCCGGGAAAAAACGAGAAAATCCGCATGTTTGCGCGCGTTGAGTTAAAGCCGGGCGAAGAGGTGAAGTATCACATTCACACGGGTGAGTGTGAGCAGTATTACATTCTTTCAGGCAAGGGCGAGTACAGCGACAACGGAAAGGTGATTGAAATAGAGCCGGGAACGATTACATACACTCCGTCAGGCGAAGGACACGGAATAAAGAACATAGGCAAGGAAATGCTCGTGTTCATCGCGTTGATTTTGCTTGATTGAGGAAAGTAAAGTCAAGGAGTTGCAGCGAAATGTATTTCGCTGCAACTCCTTTATAAGTATTCTTCATCTCAATATTTATATTAACAGCAAAAAATGTACTGTCATTTTACGGAATATTATGATATACTTATACAAGAGGTGTCATGTCATGGATAAAAACACAATAGAGCCTGTTGCGTATATCCGCACAGACTTTAAGGACAAATTTGGGATTCCACGCCAGAGCGGGCTTGTCGGAGAGCTTACGGCGCGGGTGGTGTTCGTTCCAAAATACCGTAATCCCGATGCATTGCGCGGGATTGAGGGTTTTTCACACCTGTGGCTTTTGTTTGGCTTTTCAAAAGCACTCCGCAAGACGTGGTCTCCCACAGTTCGCCCGCCCCGGCTTGGAGGAAATAAGAGAATAGGCGTATTTGCAAGCCGCTCACCTTTCCGTCCGAACAGACTCGGATTGTCGTCAGTTGCGCTTTTGCGCGTTGAAACGACGGCGGATGAGGGCGATGTGCTGATAGTTTCCGGTGCCGATCTTCTTGACATGACACCTATCTATGATATAAAACCGTATATTCCGTATGCCGATGTGCATCCGGATGCACGCGGAGGATATACCGATGAAATCCCGCGCGCGCGGCTTTTGGTTGAGTTCCCTGAAAATTTATTATGTATAATTCCGGAAGAAAAACGAAAAGCTCTTCTCGGATGCATTGCTGAGGATCCGCGCCCGTCGTATCAGGATGACGGCGAGCGGGTGTACGGAATGCGATTTGCTGAATTTGATATACGATTTACCGTACGGGGGAATGTTGCCGAGGTTGTTGATGTTCAGACCATTTCATGAAAACCACGGCCTGAGATTTCGCTTGTGTTGTTTATTATGATAAACGATTTTTCGTCAAGCTCTTTTACGAACTTTTTAAGGTAGATTGCCTGCTTTCTTGTCAACGCGACAAGAAGGACTGATTTTTGGTCACCGTTATATGCACCGGTGTATGCACTGCTTACGGTTGCGGTCTTTTTGAGCGTGTGGGTTATAAAATCGCAGATTTGATCTTCATAATCCGGTGAGGTTATGACTGTGCAGTACTTTGAAAGGTTCATACTCTCAAGTGTGTTATTCACAAACAAAAGTTTTGCGACAAAGCCGATAAGCGAGAATAGCCAGGTTTCTATTCCGAAAACAAAAGCCGTTAGCATAACGATTATAAAATCTGCAAGAAACAGCGCCTTTGATATGTTTATCGAGGCATATTTTTTTATTATCATTGCAATTATATCCGTTCCGCCGGTTGATGCATCGCTGAAGAAAAGAACGGCGGCACCGAGCGCGGAAAAAAGAATTGCGAACGTAAGCTCAAGTATGGGTTGGGTTGTAAGCGGTGAGGTGAGCGGGAAAAGGGATTCAAGCGCATAGATGCCGACCGACATAAGCGTGCTGCAATATACGGTTTTGAGCCCGAAATCGCGCCCGATGAATATGAATCCGGCAAGAAGGAGAACCGTGTTTATCAAAAGGACAAAGCCTCCTGCGGAAAGAAAGGGCGATACAGCGCCGAGGATAACCGATATACCGCTAACGCCACCTGTGCAGAAATTGTTCGGGAACTTGAAAAAGTATACTCCGATGGTGACGATAAGAGTGCCGAGAGTTATAAGTCCAAAGTCCTTGATGTGCTGTTTCATATTCATCCCTCCGAAAACAAAAATAATTATACTTCATATTCACGGACAAGTAAAACATTTTTATTATTTAGATTGACACAACTAAATGGTTGTGGTAGAATGTTGAACGGTGATGAATAATGGTGAACTTTTTGAATCTTAAATATTTTGTTCGTGTAGCGGAAGAAAAGAATATAACTCGCGTTGCGGAGCAGGAGCATATTTCGCAGCAATCTCTCAGCAATCATATCAAAAAGATTGAGGAGGAATACGGCGTGCGTCTTTTTGACAGAACGGGTGGGCTTGCGCTTACGTATGCGGGAGAGCAGATGTATAACTATGCCGTGAAGTTTTTGTCCTTGCGACATGACATGGAAAATGAACTTCTTGATATGGAAAACACGGAGCAGGGGACTTTGCGCATCGGCATTTCCTACACACGCGGTTCCGCGTTTTTGCCGGATATCCTGCCGGAGTTCTGTGAAAAAAATCCGTTTGTTAAAATAAGCATCGTAGAGAATAACTCGCAGATACTTGAAGAATATCTTCTCCATGGACATATTGATTTGTACATAGGTGCGGATATGCGTCCGCATGCAGAGATTGAAACTGTTGAGCTGATGCACGAAAAGCTGTATTTTATAGTACCGGAAAAAATTGCCGGCCGGCTTGGAAATGATGCATACAACATATATGATCTTGAAAAAGAACCGTTTCTGCTTCTCTCGCGCGGGAACAGAATCCGCGATATGTTTGATGAATATATGCGTGTAGAGAATATCAATGTGCGCGTGAGCATGGAGGCGGAGAATATTGAGACGCTTTTTGAGCTTGCGTGTAAGGGAATGGGAATAACGGTGTATCCCGAAATGTTCCTGCGCCGCCACCGCGATGTTTTAAATTCCGCAAAATCACCGGTGACGGTTATTCCGCTTGGGGATAAATTCAGCGAAAGCGTACTTTTCATTGCATATCATAAGAACAAATATCGCTCACGCGCGGCGAAGAGCTTTATTCGAACAGCACGGGAAAGCTGCGGATAAAAAGGAAAGCGTGCGGAGAAACTGCGGCAATTCTTTATCGAATGAATAACAAGTAATAAAAGTTAACCGGCATCCCGAAGCTTCGGGGTGCCGGTTGTACTTAATAATATATCAGTTTATTTCATCAACGTTGTACGGGGTGTTCTGGTATACGTAATAGTTAAGCCAGTTGGTGTAGAGAAGATGTGCGTGTGCTCGCCATGTGACGATGGGGGCGAGGGTGGGATCGTCTTTTTCGTAGTAGTTCTTTGGAATTTCTATAGGTTTGCCTAAGTTTATGTCGCGTTCGTATTCGCTTGCGAGTGTTCCGGCATCGTATTCGGGATGTCCGGTGACGAAGATGCGTCTGCCATCTCGGCTTGCAATGAGGTATGTTCCGGCATCCTTTGAAAAGGCGAGTCTCTCAAGCTTTTCACAATTCGAGAGCGCGGCTTCGTCTATTGCTGTGTGGCGGGAATGCGGAGCGAAAAAAACATCGTCAAACCCGCGGAGAAGAGGGCATTTAGGGTTGAGGTTTTCGTGGCGGAATATGCCGAAAACCTTGCTGTCAGTCTGTGATTTTCCGATTCCGTAGTGGTAATACAGAGCGGCTTGGGAACCCCAGCAGATGTGGAATGTGGAAAAGACGTTCGTTTTTGTCCACTCCATAATTTCGCAGAGTTCATGCCAGTAGTCAACACTCTCAAACTCAAGTGTTTCAACAGGTGCGCCGGTGATTATCATTCCATCGTATTTTTTGTTCTTTATGTCATCGAAATCCTTATAGAAGGAATCAAGATGCTCGCTCGAGGTGTTTTTTGAACGGTGCGTTGCCGTTTTGAGAAGGTCAAACTCTATCTGCAACGGGGTGTTGGACAAAGCACGCAAAAGTTGGGTCTCGGTGGTGATTTTTGTCGGCATAAGGTTTAATATCAGTATGCGGAGCGGGCGGATGTCCTGAGTGGATGCACGTGCCTCTGACATTACAAATATGTTTTCGTTTTCTAAGATAGAACGCGCAGGTAACGCGTCCGGAATTTTGATTGGCATGGAAACCTCCGGTCGAATAATGTTTATTTTATATACATTATATATGAAAGCTCCATGAAAATCAATCATAAAATTACTTTGTGCTTAAAAACATATTTACAATGAGGAGTAAAGCCGCAGCCGCAGGCGTGGAAGGCGAGGATGCGCCAGGTTTCCCGGTCACAGATGTTGCGTTCTTTTAATCCGTGCAAATGACGGAAGCGTGTGAGTGCGCTTAGCGTGCGTGGACCGAAGAAACCGTCGAGCTCGCCTTCGGTAAAGCCGAGAGCAGAAAGGGCGTCCTGCATTACCAGTACAAAAAGGCCAATGTCACCAAAGGAGATATCGGGATACCTCCACGGTGAAAGAGAAACATGGTTCTGTGTGCTGAATGGGAATGTGTCGGGGAAAGTATCTGATGAAGTATCGGCGGCGAGTCCTGCATAATGCATTGATTCGGAAATGTATCCGCCTTCCCATATTCTGCGAAAGATAAATTCGGCGTGGATTTTTCCGCGGGAGAACGTGTTCCATTTCCGGATGAATTCTGTGGAGGTCCAGCCGGCACAAGAGGAGGTGTTTGAGAAAAAATCAGAAACGGACATTGATGAATGCGTGGTATAGGGGATATTGCTGTAGGGCTGAAGGTTATATCTTTCGAGGCGATTGCTTTCGTTATTATATATGAAAAGAGTGTACATAATCAGTTCACCGCCATTGTTTGGATAACACTTATATAGTATTATATACATGGCATAAAAATGGGGTTAAAAACTTTGAAAAAATTTTTTTGAAAAAATTTCAAAAAAAGTGTTGACAAACGGAAAAGAATTTGGTATAGTATTAAGGCACCTCGCGAGAGGGGGTCCGAAAGGGCCGAAGCGGTCAAGAAAAAATTTCAAAAAAAATGAAAAAAGTACTTGACAAGCGCTTGCGAGTGTGATATAATCATTAACTGTCGCGTCACCCAC
>JAZQFJ010000057.1:0-1983 GCA_045539475.1 Eubacteriales bacterium
TAGCTTTTCGTTTCTCTCGTGTGCAAGATTGACGTCATATTCGCCGTGTTCGTTTTTGCCAAGCTCATAAAGCTTTGCAAAGTCGTTACTCGGGAAAAGGCGCTTACAGTCCGGGCACTGAATCTTCCACGGACGGTTCAGTCCGTCTACCGCCCACGGATATGAGCCGTACTTCTGGAGATTTTCTCCGCAGTAGCGACATATACGGATGTTGGGGTCCGAGCCGTAGCCGACGTGGTAGCTGCGCGGAATACTCTGCGACGGAATCATTTCATAAAGCATATCTATGTACGAAAGATATTTATCCGCCGTATCCGTCGCTGCTTTCTTCGTATCCTTTGCCCAATCATACTTGGATATATTTTCCTGCGCTGCAATCACTCTATCTACCGTGTAATAAGAGCTTCTCGTCTTGCCGTCTCGGACGGAGACATTTAAGTAACCTGTATGGGTAACGCCGTCTATCGTAACTGCGGCACTTATCGTTGCCGTTCCCTTGCCGTTCGGCGTCATATATCCGTCTTCATCAACAGAAACAACAGTATCGTTTGAGCTTGAGAACACAACGGTGTCGGCTTCGGTGAGCTGAATTTCCGCTCCGAGGTGGTTGAGCGCGGAGACCGCGATGCTGCCGCCTGCGGAATTTGGCTTCATTACCTGAGAGTCGGAAGAAAGCATAACACTTGAGAAGCCTTCGGGGGTAATTTCAAGCTCTGTTTTTGCGGTAAAGCTTTCCCCGTTATAGCTCACATTAGCTGAAAGCGTTGTCGTTCCTGCCTTCGTTGCCGTTATGCTGTTACCTGAAACGCTCGCCTCTCCGTCGCTGGAAACAGCAGCGGTGAAGTTCCTTTCCGCATTTGCAGCTCCGTCAAGGTCATTTCCGAATTTATATGTCATACCACCGCTAAGGTCTGCCAAAACATCAAAGCCTATTGTTTCGCCCACTGCAAAAGAGATCTTTTCGGGAACAATGCGTACTCCCGATGCCGCCGGCTCTTCGCCGAGCCATTGTATCGAAAAGCTTATCGGATAAAGATAGCCTTTTGTCTGTGCGCGGAGCGTAAGCGTCCGCGTTCCCTTTTCGAGATAAACGGGATTGAGCTTTATCGCGGCATTAAGGTCAAGAGCATCTCCGCCGGATTTAAAATTGCAGTAGCCCGCATATTCACCCTCAATATATAGCTTTGCATCCTGACCTGTTGCCACACGTCTTCCCTCAAGGATAGGCTGATACCAGCCGGAGTGGTCAACAACAAAGTCGATTGCAAGGTCTGAATTTACAGTATTATCCGCAGCCGGTGCGCTGAACTGGATTGAAGTCGCAAGACAACGTATAGATTTGTAGTTTCCGCCGAGCGCTTCTTTAACGCGCGTCGGTGCAGTTTTGTCACGGTTGACACACCAGCCGTCAGCTTCAAGCGTCGGTCGAAGCGCTGAAAAGCTTCCGGTTGTTGAGCGGAAATCCCAGTGCTTGTTCTTTGGATTTTCGCCCGTTACCTCAATCTCAAACGAAGCACTTGTTATCTCTTCATCTCCACGCGATACGCTTACCTGTACACGCGCTGTTCCCTCCGCTTTGCCGGTTACTGTTCCGTCTTCGGCAACCTCAAGAATGCCGGCATCTGCCGCATCACAAAGAGAAAACTTAACCTCTGCGTCAGATAAATCTGCCTCTTTTCCGCTCTCGTGCAAAACCGTTACGGAGAGCTTCTTTGAAAAGCCCTTCTCTACGCTGTCGTCACCGGTTATCTTGGCACTTACAAGAGGGGTGCTGTCAGTTATTTTTATCTCAAAAGTTTTCTCTGTGCTGTAGGTTTCTGTTTTTGCAAGAACAGTGAAGCACGCGGTTCCCGGCTGCTTTGCGGTGATTTTGCCGTTCTCATCTATCGTGGCAAGCCTTGTATTGCTGCTTTCATAGTAAAGCGTTATTCCGTCGCCGTTATGCTCCGTGCCGTCGGTGTTAATGAATTTCACGGCAATATC
>JAZQFJ010000058.1:0-38323 GCA_045539475.1 Eubacteriales bacterium
AGACCTCATAATTAAATATTATAAAGCCGATATGCAACTCGGACATGCGTGCATGCAAGAGGCAGCATTTACGCTGGAATGTGCTCCTGAAACTGTACATCTTGACAGACTTGGAAAAGAAAACGGTTCTCCGAGAGATATTCCGGAGCTTCAGAAGCTTCTTGATTTAAAAGTGCGGATTTCGATGGGTGGATGGGATCATTTTTATCCGGATTGGTTCTCCGGTGATGATCCGTACGGGCTCAATGAACGTATAGCCAAAGCTGCCACAAGGATTTCGGTTGAAAAGCTTGCTGAGATTTATAAGGCGTTCAAAGAAGATGAATTCCTTTTAAGACGCGCAAAGGAAAACTATAAAGATAAAACATGGTTTGAATAAAAAAAGAAAAGTATTCTTATGTAAAAGGAAGAGTATTAACAATGGAGTTAAATTTTGAAGCATATAAGAAAAAAGTGTTTGGGTGTTTTGTTGGAAAAAGTGTAGGTGGGACATTGGGAATGCCGTTTGAAGGGCAACTCGAGGTAAAACCGGTTACTTATTATGATCCTGTGCCTACCGAGATGGTTCCTAATGATGATTTGGATTTGCAGGTGGTTAACCTGGAAACACTCCTGCGTACTGGCTTTCCGGTTTCGCGTCATCATATCGGCGAGATTTGGTTGCACCATATGGAGGATAATGCTCCTGATGAATATAGTGTTGCTATTGCAAATCACAAGCTTGGTTTGCGAGGTCCACTTTCCGGACAATATCGAAACAAGTTTCATAGTGGAATGGGAGCGGCAATTCGTAGTGAACTTTGGGCATGTATAGCACCTGCTAATCCAAAACTCGCAGCACTTCTTGCAAGAGAAGATGCGTGTACAGACCACACTGGCGATGGTATATACGCGGAAATGTTCCTTGCTGCTGTTGAAAGTCAGGCATTTGTTGAAAGTGATTTGGAAAAGCTTGTTCAAACAGGTCTTTGCTTTGTGAACAAAGAAAGCAAACTTTATAGGGTTTTTGGAGATGTTATTCGTCTGTATAAAGAAACGAAAGACGTTTATAAAGTAAAGGATTATATATTGAGTGAATATCCGTGTGATAACTGGACTGATGTAACTATAAACGTCTCGTTTATTCTTTTGTCGCTGTTAGCTTCTGATGGTAATTTTGACAGAGCAATTTGTACGGCTACCTCGTTGGGATATGATGCGGATTGCACTGCTGCTACTGTTGGTGCGATTTTTGGCATTATGAATCCAGATAGTATTGATGAAAAATGGACAAAGCCGATTGGTGATGGACTTGTTCTTTCACCTTGTATTGTTAATATGCATAGTTGGAATACGATAACTGAGTTTTGTGAGGTGGTAATGTCTGTTGCTTATAAGGCTCAGGAGTATTACCATACTGGAATACGATTTAAAGAAGCTGACACGCTTACAGATATATGTCTTGCGGATAACTGGACTAATGATTTCGAGAATCTATACAGTTGGAACATCGAAGAAAAAGAGTCTCTTTTGACAGGACTCCCTTGTCTTATGAGTTTAGTCTATCCGGAAGAGGTTGCTGCCGAACCGGGAAAAAGGAAGGAATACATTCTGAAATTATGTGCAGATAAAGATATGGCTGGTTCCGTTAAATTGTTTGTGCCGGAAAAGTGGCAAGTATCTGCAGAAACTTTCTCCTTCAATCTTTCAAAAGGCGAAACAAAAGAAATTTCATTCTTCGTAAAACCTGATTCAGAACAAGGTTTGAGATGTCAGAAAAATATTTTAACGATGCGTTTTTGTATAAATGATGTCACTTTTGTGCAGGAGGCAGGGCTTCCTATTTCAACCCCGTGGAAGGTTACTGCTGCTGATGGCAGTGAATATGTATATGAAGCAACGTCTATTTATTTCCCGGTTCCGTCCGGTGAGTATAGATACAAAACGTGCGTAAACTCACCGATACAAAAAAATGTGCGTATGGCATGTAATGGAACGAGACCGTTTATTGTTAAATTAAATGGAGAAACAGTGTATGAGGGCGATGGGTCTTTCTATGTACCTGCATTTCATCGCGGAGATACTTGGACAAACGTTGTGTTGAATACCGGAGCAGCAAATGAGATAGAAGTTGTTTTCCCCGAGCATCAGGAGGGAGAGTTTTTCTTTGGATTCGGAACTACCTTCGGATGTGCTACTTGGTTAGATACGATTGAGAGAATCATTTAAATAATGGTGGTGAACTTCTGTGAGATACGATGAATACATAACTCAGCTTGGGTTTACGGATGACGAATTGAAAATTCTTTCGATTATAGATGAAACGTGCAGAGAAAGTTTTCAGAAAGATCTTTCACAGGCTCGTGAGGAATATGACAAGGGTGATGAGGCATTTGCAACGTATCTTTTCGCCTTTGCCCAAAAGGCGGATATTCCCATAAACACGCTCAATCTTTATGTTTATCTTCGATTGATGGAGGATACATACAAAGAATATGAAAAACGTGGTATAGATAAATCTGTATTTATTGATTCCATGATGAGTTTTGTGATTTCAAGCAGACTTCCGCTGGGCAACGGTCAACCTTTCGGGCTTTCTCAACCTGTTTATCGTTCGTGGTTGCGTCGTAATCTTGACTGCGTAATTTATCGTCTTGGAAATTTGGAGTTTGAACTTCTTGCTGCACCGTGTGATATGGAGATAGACAGCAGAAGCGTTAAAAAGGGCGAAATCTGCATAGGTGTTCATATTCCTCGAGGTGTTCGCTTTGATGAAGTGACCTGCGAAGATGCTTATACACGGGCAAGGGTGTTTTTTAAAAAGTATTACAATATGGATAATGTAATTTTTTCATGTTGGTCTTGGCTTCTTTACCCGTGGTTGTGTGAGGTCCTTCCTGAAACATCCTCAATAGTGAAATTCCAAAAGAAGTTCAAACTTTTGCAGGTTGATGAGAATAATGGCGGCATCGGTTGGATTTTCGGAATAAGTATAGATGGTAAAGAAAATCAGTCAATAGAGAACTTACCTGAAGACACTTCTTTGCGCCGGGCAGCAAAACAAAGGCTGCGCGAGGGGAAAAACCTTGGCGGAGGACTTGGGATCAGGTTGTAACTGTTATGAAGACAAAAGATGAAAAAAGATGGTTATTTAAAATGAAAAACAGAGGAATTATTTTTACCGAGCCCAATGTGGCAAAAATTGTGGACAAAGGAGTAGTTCCAGAACCAAAAGAACAGGAAGTCAAAGTTAAAACTTTGTTTTCAACAGTAAGTTGTGGTACAGAAAAAGCAAAAGGAGAGATTTAGCCATGATTGAAAAAGAAAGAAAAAAGAACAGCTAAAATTGGCATATTTGCAGTTGCATATGCTACTTATTGGGGACAATTTAAAGGTCTTGAAGATAACATAATGGGGTATCACAGAGATTTGTGTGAAAAAATTAAAACAAATGATGTTGAAATAGTAGATTTTGGCATGATTGACAGCAGTGAAAAGGCCTATGAAGCAGTGAAAAATATCCTTGCAGAAAATGTTGATGTACTGTTTTGTAACATGGAAACTTATGCAACATCTTCCGTGTTTGCACCAATTATCAGAGAGGTTAATAAACCAATGGTACTTGTTGCACTCCAGCCAAGAATGGCACTTGACTATACAAAAGCAAGTACATTTATGCAGCTTGAAAATGATAATATTTGCTCTGTTCCTGAATTTACAGGTGTGGCAATCAGACTTGGAAAGAAAATAGATGATGTTATAATTGGCTGTTTATATGATGATAAAGAAGCCGATGATGAAATTGCAAAATGGTGCGATATTGCCAAGGTTCTTCATGATTTAAAGGGTGCAAGAATGGGGCTCATGGGGCATACAATGGAAGCAATGTATGATATGCATGCCGATCCTACAGCAATATCAGCAGCTTTTGGGTTGCATGTGCCTCTGCTTGAAGTCGATGATCTTATTGAAGAATATAACAAAGTTACTGAAGCTGAAATATCAGAAAAAATAAAACTTATTGATGCAGAGTTTGATATGCCCGAGCCAAAGAGTGATCCGGTAACATCAAAGCTTACCGACGCTGATAAATATCAGGCGGCAAAATCAGCAGTAGCGCTTGATAGGTTTGTTGAAAAATACAGTGATAGTAAATATATGGTTTTACTGAGTCTTGATGAGTGATATACTTACAGTTTGTGCCTGACTTTAATGCAAACACCGACGAACTTGAAAAAAAGGTGAGTTTCTTCATAGTATCAAATACAAAAGTATCGAGGTTTTGCCATATCATCGGATGAGTGAACATAAATATCAAGCATTGAATATGCCTTTTACAAGCTACCCGTTGCCAGATACGAATGACATTCAGGCATATAAAAATATTTCAAATAACTATCAAAAACGGGTTTGTATCACCTAAGCGAGATAAACCCGTTGACTGTCCTTAAGAACACTCGGCAAAAGTGAATGAATGCGGAGGTAATGCAAAACTCACTGTTTGTCCTGAAATTGCACACAACGCCTGGAACGTGGCGTATCCTAACCGTGAACTGTATGAGTGGTTTTTATCCCATGAAAATAAAAACGAGTTGGAGTTAAATGATAAATACACCGACCAGACTCTTTACGGTTAAGCGATAAAGAATAAAAAGAAATTATGTTGGATATTGTCGAAATATAAAAGCCTTCCACTTGAGGGGAAGGGGGACCGCTTGCGGTGGATGAGGTGGAAATGAAGGATGATCGATTTTTGCGATTAACACCTCATCAGTCACTTCGTGACAGCTTCCTCTCAAGGAGAAGCCTTTAAAAAAGTTTATCCCTAATATAACATGAGCATAGTAAGAATATCGAAATTCGGCGAGAGGGGAAAGGAAATAAAGATGAATAAAGAAATTACAAAAATTATCAATAAGGTTATACTTGCGGAGCAGACGGTTCGTATTAAGCTTTTGGGCGATTCTATTACTCATGGTGTAGGTGGAACAGGATTTGAACAGAACGGCGAAACCATTGTTAAGGGGTTTGCTCGTAATAGGGATGGCTATTGCTGGGCAAAACTGTTCAAAGAGCATATGGAGAGCCAATATGATTGTATTGTAACAAATAATGCATGTACAGGTACAACGATAGAGTTTATAATTGATAATTTTGAACAGCTTATTGATATTGATGATGATATTGTTATATGTACTATAGGAACGAATAACCGCCATCAGTACTTTGCCGATACTCCTAAACACACGAAGCGTGAGCATATGGAAATTTTCTACGGAAATATTATTAAATTATATGATAAATTTAAACAAATGGGAAAAGATGTAATTTTTGTTGCCAACATTCCTGCTTCGGCGGAAAATGAAAAAGACGGTGCAGATTATTGGAGAATTTTCCATATGAACGATGTAAACGACCTTTACATGAAGGCGTCAACTGTTTGTGGTTTTCCTTTCATCAGTATGTATTCGCAGTTTTTGGAATATTGCGAGCTGAAGGGAATAAGTGTTGATTCCCTTCTTGAAGATGGGTTGCATCCCAACGATAAAGGGTATGATGTTATTTTCAAGCTTTTATTGAAAGAGATTGGTATCGGGAGAAAGGTCTGTGAAACATCGTCGAAAAGATAGGTATCCAGATTATACAGTCTTTATAGTAAGAGTGGAAATATATCTCCAACAGATTACACTACTTGCGCAGAAGTTGCCGTATTGCTTGAAAGAATTCTTAAATTGAACAAGCGATAAATTATAAGAAGGAACACTAACTGTACTTTGAAAAAAACAAAGTGGGTTTTGGGGTTAAAGCCTCAAAACCCACTTCTTTTTTGTGCGAAAAATGTAGAAAGAAAAAGAAAAATGTAGATGCACAAAATTTGGAGGTGATGAAAATGTATATGGTAAAAGAATGGGCTTTGAGAACACCACACAAAAGAAATATAAATTGGCGTGGCATATCCGTCCGTAAATAGGTTCTTCGCTGCTATCGCGTGGCGGATAGCCGTGCGGTAGGAGTGGGGTTTTTGATAAGATATATAATATGTTATTTCAGGCGCAGAGAACATCGTGCACATCGCAAAGCAAGCCGTAGAACATCAAACGATGACGGCTATGGAGGACACTCTGACCGTACAGCCAAAGTAAACTCTTATGGAGTTGCTTTTGGCTGTTTTCTTTTAGTCAAAACTGAATATCGTTGCCGTTCTCCTCCTTTTCAATTGGAATTCACAAAAATTCTGATTGAAAGGATGAAAGGTAATGAAAAAAATAAGATTAAAAGATGAATACCCGTGGTTTTCGGGAGATGAATACATAGAAATAAGTGATGAGATAGCGGAGGTGTTTGTGGAGTTTGCGCGAACTGAACAAAACTACAAGCGTAAAATATATTACCACCGTGCTTTTTACTCACTTGATGCCGGTGATGGTATTGAAAAAGAAGTATTGTTTGTATCAGCTTCAGCTCAAGAACTCTATGAGCGCAAGGTAACGCAGGAGGAAATCTATCGTGCAATCAGTCAACTGTCTGAGAAGCAAGCAAAACGAATTTATGCACATTTCTTTCAGGAGATGACTTTTGCAAAAATAGCTCGTATTGAGGGTGTTAATGAAGCATCAATTCGAGGATCTATAGCGAGAGGTATGAAGAAAATTGAAGGAATACTAAAAAAACTTTTATAAACCCACTCGGTTTTGCCTTGTTTTTCTCACGACTTATAGAGGGACTTTTTTGAAAGTCTATCTCTAACTCCAGCGGCTCCTTCTTTTATTTCCCATTCCTTTCATAAAAAGTAGGAGCCGCATTCTCAATAATATGCACCTTGAAAAGCACGGCAGAAGCCGGGAATAGTGCAAGGCGGATACAAATATAATGATACTTCTGTTCAGCCACAGTCCGAGCGTGATAAAACCGTCGCAGGCAATGGGAACGGTCCGAGTGAATAAGGAAGGTGAAAAGCCTATGGAGCAGTATATACTGCCGTCCGCCTTGTTTTACTCATTACATAAAGACATCCCCGTGTGTATATTAACATTAAATGTAGAGATTGCGGAAAGGAAAAGTAAAAATGTCAAGAGAATTTGAAAAGGTACCAATACATTTAAAAACAACATTGACAGTTAAAGAGGCTGCTGAATACAGCAACATAGGAATCAATAAAATTGATAGTATGCTTCGTTCTCCGAACTGTCCATTTGTGTTATATGTTGGTGCCAAAAAATTAGTGAAACGCAAAGAATTTGAGCAATTCATAAGTCAGAAATTAATAATTTAATATGTTGCTTATTGATAAATAAGAGCCAATGTGATATAATACAATTCGTTGCATTGGCTCTTTTTCTTTACAGGAGAGGAGTTAGTCAAATGGGTAAAAATCTTAAAGGTAAAGAATGCGGCAAAGGAATTTGCCAAAGAAAGGATGGGTTATACTGCGCAAGATTCGTTAACAAGTACGGGAAAAGGCAAGACAGATACTTTATTACACTTCCGGAAGCGCGTAATTGGTTGGAAAAAGCAAAATATGAAGATAAGTATAGCGAGATACCGGATCCATCAGATATGACGGTGGACGATTGGTTTGATTATTGGATAAACAATATCGTATGCGATTTAGCTCCGAACACACGGAGAAATTATCGCGAACGGTATGAACACAATATTCAACCGCTTATCGGGAATATGAAATTAGCAGATGTTAAACCATTGCATTGTAAAATGGTCCTAAATCAGATGAATGCAGATTATGCAGGCTCAACTATAAGGCAAGCATACATTACAATGGGGACTATGTTAAAGTCAGCACTTATGAACGACTTAATTACAAAGCATCCTATGAATGGAGTTCAATACACAAAGCCGGTTCGTGCAGTTAACGATATCAAGTTCCTTACAATAGAAGAACAAAAAGAGTTTTTAGACATTGCAAAACGTTCGCACAACTATAATCAATACGCTTTGATTCTTGAAACCGGACTGAGAACCGGTGAAATGATAGGTTTGACATGGGATGCAATAGACTGGGAAAAGCAGACACTGACGGTTGAAAAAACCTTAGAGTACAGACACAAACAAGGATATTGGCGTGCGGGGCCTCCGAAAACCAAGCAGAGTTATCGGACAATACCATTGACATGCACTGCTTACGAAATCCTTAAAAGTCTTTATCTCAATCGACATAACAGAAAGGAATCAGAGCTTCTTTCACAAGTGCTGGAATATATAGACAGGAGAACCGGCAAAACGAGAAAGTTTTATATGCGCGATTTGGTATTTGTAAATTGGCGCACCGGTGAACCTGCGAAAAACAGTTCTTATGATACACACTTGTATAAGTTATGCGACGAGGCACAAATCAAGAGGTTTTGTATGCACGCACTTCGCCATACATATGCAACCCGCGCTATTGAAAGCGGAATGCAGCCGAAGGTGTTACAAAAACTACTTGGCCATGCAAGCATAAAAACCACAATGGACAGATATGTTCATGTGACAGATGACTCGTTATTAAAAGCAGTACAACAATTTGAATGTAATTCAGTTACTATTGCGGTTTGAAAAAATGGTGTAGAAATGGTGTAAAACGCAATTTCAAAACGCCGCAAACCCTTGAAAATAAAGGAGAAGTGAAGAAAAATGAAATTAGGTATAGTAGGACTTCCGAATGTCGGAAAGAGCACGCTTTTTAACGCGATAACGAATGCGGGAGCGGAGGCGGCAAACTATCCGTTCTGCACGATTGAGCCGAATGTCGGAACCGTAACCGTGCCGGATGAGCGCGTAGACAAGCTCTCAGAGCTTTACGACACGGAGAAAACAACATATGCAACGGTTGAATTTGTCGATATTGCAGGTCTTGTAAAAGGCGCTGCATCGGGCGAAGGACTCGGCAATAAGTTTTTGTCGCACATTCGCGCGGTTGATGCAATAGTTCATGTTGTGCGTTGCTTTGCAGATGACAACATCGTTCACGTCGAGGGCGGAATTGACCCGATCCGTGATGTTGACACGATTAATTATGAGCTTATTCTTTCTGATATTGAGATGCTTGAGCGGCGGCTTGACAAAACGCGCAAGGCGGCAAAAGGCGATAAGTCGCTCCTTTTAGAGGTAGAGCTTTTAGAGCGTCTTTCCGCTCATTTGGGTGAAGGAAAGTGTGCAAGAAGCTTTGAAATGAACGATGAAGAGGCTGAGATTATATCTACCGTAGAGCTTCTTACCGCAAAGCCGGTTATATATGCGGCGAATATGTCTGAAGACGATTTTGTATCTGGCATTGACGGGAATGAGTATTTTGCAAAGCTTCGTGCGTTTGCGGAGGGCGAAGGTTCGCAGATTCTTTCCATATGTGCAAAGCTTGAGGAAGAGATTATGGAGCTTCCTGAGGACGAGCGGGAGATGTTCCTCTCGGAGCTTGGTCTTGAACAGTCGGGGCTTGACCGTATGATTCAGGTGTGCTACTCGCTTTTAGGTCTCATTTCGTATCTTACGGCGGGGAAACCTGAGGTTCGTGCATGGACGATAACAAAGGGAATGAAGGCACCGCAGGCGGCGGGCAAAATTCACACCGATTTTGAGCGCGGTTTTATCCGTGCGGAGGTTATCAGATACACAGACCTTATCGAGTGCGGCTCTACCGCTGTTGCACGTGAGCGTGGTCTTATGCGCAGCGAAGGAAAAGAATACGTTGTTGAGGATGGCGATGTTATCCTTTTCAGATTCAATGTTTAATGTATGCATGAATAATTCAAAGAACTGTTCTGCTTTTTAGCGGGACAGTTCTTTAAATTATCCTATAACTCGATTTTCTGCGAAACGAACTTTTTATTGAAATCTCGCAGAAACTTTGGATTGCATTGAGTAAATATGTATATTTTTAAGTGTATTAGAGTTTTTCTAAAAAGATATTGAAATCATATGAAAACTGTTGTATAATGTTTTTTGTCGGAGAAATTCGACAGAAGGTAAGACTGAAAACAGTGTAAAAGCTGGGCGGTTATGCTATCATCTCCATGAAAGGAGGTGGTTGCTATGGATAATGAATACATAATTTCATTTATGATTATTCTGTTACTTTTAGTAATTTCCATAAAAAAATATCGCCCACCGTCAAATGAAGCGTTATTTTTATAAAGACATTCTTTTGGCATAACCGTTTGAGGTCTTGCCTTTTTCTGTAATCATTATAATACGACTGACTATGTTTTGTCAACTATTTTTAAAAAAATAAATAGGCAAATATATAAAAGTGTTGGTTTTTCCTTCTTCGGGGATATCCACCAGAAGGAGATAACCCGAACAGGATACTATGCCGAAATTGTAGGAATCGTTGACTTTAGGGCGCAATTCTGCTATAATTCAGGTAGAATATAAGAAATGAAGTGAATGTTTGAGAGGAGTTGTGTTATGAAAAAGAAACTAATCTTGACTTTACTTTTTGTTTTTGTTGTTTCATTGTCAGGTTGTACAAACAATCACAAGGAGATAATGATATTTGACAGTTTGCCTAAATTAAAGATAACAGCAAACGAAAAAACAATTACCCCCCCTATACCTTGAACATATTTGGAGATGGAAAAACTGCAACCATGTCCTTGATGGTAACCATAATCCGTTTTTAGGTGCTCCATTGGAAAATGAGGGATATATGGCGTCTCTCGAAACAACACAATCAAAATTGTTGATTGACTTTGATAATGCCCCCGATAATATTGTAGAGGTTATTTGCTGGAGAGATAATGCCGAGGATGGAATCGAGGTTGAAATAGAAAATGTAAACTACAATTCAGAAATGCTCGAATTAAAAAAAGGTAGGTATACATACAAAATTACTGCAGAATGGACTGATAAATCTGACAAAAATGGTTATGGGCAGATTTCATATTGTTTTCATGTAAATGCAGAATGAAAATATTAAAGGGCGAGGTTATAAACCTTGTCCTTTTTTGCTCACTAAACATCAATTTTTTGCGAAATCTCAATATAAAAAATTTCCCCACAGAAAATAAAGTTATAGGTAAATTATTTGAAATTTGAAAAGATATGTGTTATACTATAGATTAGTGATTTTATAAATATTTCGAGGAGTTACATATATTATGGCACAGAAGAAAAAAACTGCCGCCGCATCGAAGAAGAAAAGCTCGTCTTCGCGCAGAAAAAAAGCGGCATCATCAAATCGCATAACGCAGAAGAGAAGGGCACAGCTCAACCAACGCTGGGCGTTTCTCGCGTTGTTTTTATCTCTCCTTACGTTCCTCGCTCTTTTTAGAGTGGATGCAGGTGTAATAAACTTTTTGGGAAATTTTGTCCGCGGCGCTGTCGGCGTCGGATTTATCGTGCTTCCGTTTGCACTTATCCTCGTTGCGGGACTTCTTATAATAAGCCGCGGAAAACCGGTTAAGTGGCGTGTTGTCTGCGCTTTGCTTATTCCGTATCTCACTGCCGCCGTTGCCCATGCGTTTGTAGGAACAACGGATATGTCCTGGACGGAAATGACGGCATCCCACGGAGGAGTGCTTGCCGGATATCCCACGGCGCTTCTGATAACCGGGATAAGCCGTATTGCAACGGTAATTCTTCTTATAACCGCCGCACTTTTTGTTCTTCTTACCGCATTCAACCTTACAATAATGAATGTATATGATGCTATTCGTTCTTTTATTTCGGGAATGCACCACGAGGTTGAGTATGAAGAATACGAAGAAGAGGATATTGTTGAAAAAGAGCCGGAAATAAGGCTTCCGCGCCGCAAGCGCAGAATAATTGACATTCCGCTTGATGACGTAACACCCTCCGAAAATGAAGAAAAAGAGCCGGAGCCCAAGAAAAAAGAGGGATTTGCGCTTGCAGAGTCAAACGTAAAAACCCCTGCCGAGGTTCTCATGGGAGAACAGGAAAAAGAACCGGAAGAAGAGCCTGTACCGGAAATTCCGGAAGAAGAGCCGTCAGTGAGGGATGAAGAGGTTCTTATAAATGAAGAGAACTTTGCACGTGACGTTATAGCCGCGATTGAAGAGAGCGAGAAAAAAGAGCTGGAGAAACGCGACGAAGTTGTGGCAAGCGGAGACGGCTTTGCCGTTCCGGAAGAGACAATTGAGGCAGAAACAAGAGAAATGTACGCATATCCTCCGCTGTCGCTTCTCGACCCGCCGACGGTGGAAAAAACGACGTCAGCATCCTCAGAACTTCAAAGTGTGGGAATAAAGCTCGGAGAAACGATACGGAGCTTTGGTCTTGATATAAAGGTTGTAAATATCGTAAGAGGACCGTCGGTAACGCGTTTTGAGGTACAGCTCGATGCGGGCGTTAAGCTCTCACGGCTTACCAACCTTGCCGATGATATCGCGCTTTCTCTCGGTGTTACGGGCGTGTTTATCGCGCCGGTTCCGAGTAAATCCCTCATTGGTATTGAGGTGCCGAATAAAACTGTTCAGGTTGTCAACATCTCCGAGGTTATTGCTTCGGATGAGTTTACGAAAAATGACAGCAACGTTGCGTTTGCGCTTGGTAAGGATATTACCGGTAAGTGTATTATTTCCGACATTGCAAAGCTTCCTCATATGCTTATCGCGGGTACCACAGGCTCCGGTAAGTCTGTGTGTGTAAACTCGCTTATCGTAAGCCTGCTTTACCGCTCATCTCCCGAGCAGGTGCGTCTTATCATGGTTGATCCGAAGGTGGTTGAGCTTAGCATTTACAACGGCATTCCGCACCTTCTCATACCTGTTGTTACAGACCCGAAGAAGGCTTCCGGTGCCCTGCAGTGGGCAGTTGTTGAAATGATGCGCAGATATGACCTGTTCGCAAAAAGCGGTGTCCGCAATATGGAGGGCTATAATAAGCTTGTTGCAAAGACAGGGGAAGCCGACCCCATGCCCAATATTGTAATTGTTATTGACGAGCTTTCCGATCTTATGACGGTTGCGAAAAAAGACGTTGAAGCCTCTATACTTCGCCTTACGCAGATGGCGCGTGCGGCAGGTATGCACCTTATAATTGCAACTCAGCGCCCGTCGGCAGATGTTATCACGGGTGTTATTAAGGCAAATGTTCCGTCGCGAATTGCGTTTGCCGTATCGTCAAAGCTTGAATCAAACATTATCCTCGGCCGCGCCGGCGCAGAAGCGCTTATCGGCAAGGGCGATATGATGTATGAGCCGATAGGAGCGGGAAAGGCAACCAGAGTTCAGGGATGCTTTATCTCATCGGATGAGGTTGAAGCTGTTGTAAATTACGTAAAACAGAACGGTACTGCGGAATATTCGCAGGAGATTATTGACCAGATTGAAAAGCAGGCTCAGCAGAACGAAGAGAGCAGCGAGGGCGGCGGAGGCGTATTTGACGACGGCGATGCCGATGAAATGCTCGATGCGGCGATTGATGTTGTGGTAGAATCCGGACAGGCATCCACGTCAATGCTGCAGCGCCGATTAAAGCTTGGTTATTCACGTGCCGCGCGCATTATCGATCAGATGGAGGAACGCGGGATAGTAGGCGAATTTGAAGGCTCGAAGCCGAGAAAGATACTTATAACGCGCGATGAATGGCGCGAGATGAAAATGCGCAGAGAGGAAATGTAGAAGTGAACGGTTTTTTGCCCGTATGTAAGGCAGATATGGAAGAACGCGGATGGGAATGGTATGATTTCCTGTATATTACGGGAGATGCCTATGTTGATCATCCGAGCTTTGGTGTTGCCGTTATATCGCGCGTGCTGGAAAGTGCCGGTTATCGCGTGGCTATTTTGTCACAGCCGGACTGGAAGGACGTGAATGCTTTTCGTGCGCTTGGAAAACCGCGTCTCGGTATACTCGTCACCGGCGGAAATATTGATTCCATGGTTGCTCATTACACCGTTGCCAAGCACATAAGAAAGCGCGATGATTATACTCCCGGCGGAGTTATGGGGAAGCGCCCTGACCGCGCAATGACAACTTATTGCAAAATGGCACGGCGCGCATATCCCGATCTTCCGATTGCGGCGGGCGGGCTTGAAGCATCACTGCGTCGTTTTGCACATTATGACTATTGGGATGATACCGTGCGCCGTTCGGAGCTTATAGAGTCCGGCGCAGACATCCTGATGTTTGGTATGGGCGAGGATACAATTATTCAGCTTGCAGATGCGCTCAGCAGCGGGATTGCGGTATCCGATATAAAGAACATACGCGGAACGGTGTATAAGTCTGAAACACTTGACGACTGCATATACCCGTTTGTTACCGTGCCGTCGTTTGACGAGGTGTCACGCGATAAAAGAAAATACGCAATGGCGGCAAAAATACAGCAGGACGAGCAGGATGCCGTGCGCGGGCGTGCAGTTGCGCAGAAGCACGGTGATGTATATATCGTCCAGACACCTCCGCAGTATCCGATAAGCACGGAGCGCTTTGACGAGGTGTATGAGCTGCCGTATATGCGCGATTATCACCCGTCATATGAACGCCTGGGTGGAGTTAAAGCGATAGAAGAGGTAAAGTTTTCAATCATTCACAACCGCGGCTGTTTCGGCGGCTGTAATTTCTGCTCACTTGCTTTCCATCAGGGAAGAATGATAAGCACGAGAAGCCATTCGTCTGTTTTAGACGAAGCAAAAAAGCTTACGGAAATGCCGGACTTCAAAGGGTATATTCACGATGTGGGCGGCCCTACGGCGAACTTCCGCGCCACCTCGTGTGAGGCGCAGAAGGAACGCGGAATGTGCAAAAAGAACTGTCTTTCCCCCACACCGTGTAAGAACTTAAATGTTGACCATACGGATTATCTCTCACTTTTGCGAAGGCTTCGCTCTCTTCCGAAGGTAAAGCGCGTGTTTATCCGCTCAGGTGTGCGCTTTGACTATGTAATGGCAGATAAATCCGATGAGTTTTTTCGCGAGCTTGTGCAGTATCACGTCAGCGGTCAGCTAAAGGTTGCGCCCGAGCACGCGTGCGACAGCGTACTTAAATATATGAATAAGCCGCGCTTTGATGTTTACAGAAGATTTTATAAAAAGTTTTTTGAGCTTGATGCGCAGTATAATAAAAATCAGTTTCTTGTTCCGTATTTCATATCCTCGCATCCGGGGTGTACTCTGCGTGATGCGATAAAGCTTGCGGAATATCTTAACAGCATCGGACATATGCCCGAGCAGGTTCAGGATTTTTATCCCACTCCCGGAACGATAGCAACGTGTATGTATTACACGGGGCTTGACCCGAACACTATGGAGAGCGTGTATGTTCCGCGCGATGCTCACGAAAAGGCAATGCAGCGCGCACTTTTGCAATGGCGGCGTCCCGAATGCCGCGCACTTGTAGCGGAGGCATTAAAAAGAGCGGGGAGAGAAGACCTTATAGGAAGCGCAAAGCGGTGCCTTATCCGTCCGGACAAAGTGCCGGGGCCGCGAAAAAAAGCTCCCGATGCCGCACGTCCGTTCGAGCGGAAAAGCAAAGGCGGGAAAGGCAGGGGCAGAAGATGATTATTCTCGGAATAGACCCCGGATATGCCATTGTCGGCTATGGCGTGATTGATACTGACGGAATGCGTCCGATATCATACGGCGCGATACGGACGGAGGCGGGGATTCCCATAGAAGACCGCCTTTCCGAGATATATGATAATATGACAGAGCTTTTGCGCACATTCCGCCCGGACCACGTTGCGATAGAAAAGCTGTATTTCAACACCAATGAGAAAACGGCGATAAATGTGTCGCAGGCACGCGGGGTTATCGTGCTTGCGTGTGTAAAGTGCGGAGTGAAGGTGCATGAATATACTCCTCTTCAGGTGAAAATGTCGGTTGTCGGCTACGGCAGAGCTGAAAAAGGGCAGATTATGGATATGACAAAACGGCTTCTGGGGCTTAAGAAAACACCGCGCCCCGATGATGCGGCAGACGCGCTTGCCATTGCGCTTTGCCATGCAAATACCACGGGAAGCCTTCTTATGAATTTGTAAGGACTGGAGTGTTTTATATGTTCAGTTATTTAAACGGAACCGTAGCAGAGCTTGAACCTAATCTCGTTGTGATGGATGTCGGAGGTGTGGGTTTTTCCTGCAATGCCTCGCTTAACACCGTTGCAAAGATGAAGGTTGGCGTTTCTGCGAAGATTTATACCTATCTCAATGTCCGCGAGGATGCGCTTGAGCTTTTCGGATTTTACGATAAGGATGAGCTTGAGTCGTTCAGGCTTTTAACCTCTATATCCGGCGTAGGTCCGAAGGTTGCGCTTTCAATCCTCTCGGCGGTAACGCCGTCCGCTCTTGCGCTTGCAGTGGCTACAGGTGATGAAAAGCCGCTTCTTGCCGCAAGCGGCGTGGGCAAGAAGGTCGCGGGAAGAATCATTCTTGAGCTTAAGGATAAGATTGCAAAAAGCACGTTTGATGCCGGTGAGATAACAAAGGGGGCATATGTTCCTGTGGCTTCAAGCGCAGACGGCGAAGCGGCAGAGGCACTCATCAGCCTCGGCTATGGGCGTGACGAAATCGGCGCGGCGCTTCGCGGCGTTGATACATCCGGTATGTCCGTTGAAGATATAATTAAGCTTGCACTTGCAAGGCTTATGAGATAGAAAGCGGGGGATTTGCTTTGAGTATAGAATTTAACAGCCCGTCGGCAGAGGAGTATGCAGAGGACGAACGTATGGTGTCGTCGCTTCTTACGAACCGCGATGAGCACGAGAACACCCTGCGCCCGAAGATGCTTTCGGAATATACAGGGCAGGATAAGGTGAAGGATCAGCTTCGCGTTTATATTGAAGCTGCACGAAGCCGCAACGAGCCTCTTGACCACGTTTTGCTTTACGGCCCGCCGGGACTCGGAAAGACCACGCTTGCAACAATAATAGCAAATGAAATGGGTGTAAATATCCGCACAACCTCCGGCCCTGCGATTGAAAAGACGGGAGACCTTGCCGCGCTTCTTACCAGCCTTAATGACGGAGATATTCTCTTTATTGACGAAATTCACCGTTTAAATCGCAGCATTGAAGAAATTCTCTATCCTGCGATGGAGGACTATGCGCTTGATATCATTATAGGTAAAGGCCCGTCGGCAAGAAGCGTAAGGCTGGGACTTCACCGTTTCACGCTTATCGGCGCGACTACACGAGCAGGACAGCTTACATCACCTCTGCGCGACCGTTTCGGCGTTATTATGCGCCTTGAGCTTTATACTCCGGAGGAGCTTGCGGGAATCGTTAAGCGGAGCGCGGATATACTGGGAATACGCGCGGATGATACAGGGGCTGCGGAGATTGCGCGAAGAAGCCGCGGCACGCCTCGTATCGCGAACAGAATACTCAAGCGTGTGCGCGATTTTGCCGAGGTGCGTGCAAACGGCGAGATAAACCGTGACGTTGCCGATATGGCGCTCAACGCGCTTGAGATAGACGAGATAGGTCTTGATATGACAGACCGCCGCGTTATTGAAAGCATCATATACAACTTCGCCGGCGGACCGGTAGGGCTTGATACGCTTGCCGCAACAATAGGTGAAGAAGCGGTTACGATTGAAGATGTTGTAGAGCCGTATCTTATGCAGCTGGGATATTTAAGCCGCACCCCGCGCGGAAGATGCGTAACGAAAAAGGCGTATGACCATCTCGGGATTCCGTTTGAAGGACAGCTTGAATTGTAGTGGAAAATTCCGATGCGGGCAAAAAACGCAAAGTCGTAAAAAGAAAAAAATGCTCGAAAAAGTTTACTTTTTGGGGCATACAATAAAAAAATCTTAAAAAAATATAAAACTTTTGTAATTTTTACTTGACAATTGAAAAAGCATCGTGGTATAATACAAAATGATAATAAATATATTTGGTGGTTCTCTGTTTTGGAAATGCTTAAAACCTTGAAGGACGAGGAATTAATATCCTTATCCCGCGCCGGAAACCACAGCGCGGAGGAAGCCCTTATCCTGCGTTATACCTCTTATGTAAGGAGCTTTGCGCGTCCGTATTTTCTTGCGGGCGGCGATTCGGAAGACCTTATTCAGGAGGGTATGATAGGCGTTATAAAAGCAATATCTGAGTTTGACGCGGAAAATCCCGCTTCTTTCAAAACCTTTGCCACTATGTGTATCCGCAACAGAATTTATTCTGCTATCCGTCACTCTATGCGCGATAAAAACCGTCCGCTTAACAATTATGTTTCGCTTGGCGGCGAGGACGACGAGAGCGTGGCGGTTATGTCGTCGGATAAAATGGTTGACCCGGCTGAGCGAATTATCGGAGAAGAGTCTTACCGTGAGCTTCTTGCTGCGGTATCGGAGCTTCTTTCCGGCTTTGAAAAGAAGGTTTTATCGCTCTATCTTGAGGGGCTTTCCTATGCGGAAATATCAGAAAATGTCAGTAAACCGCAGAAGTCGGTTGACAACGCAGTTACAAGAATACGGCGTAAGTTTGCCGGATATCTTGAAAAAAACGGCGATATCAGGTGATTCACCTGTTGAGCAAATATTATTACAAATGCCCAAGTAGCTTAAAAATTATCAGAGCGCAAGATTGAGGTGTCGGTGGAAGTCCGTCCTGGGGCAAGTCTTAAGTCAAAGAGAGGGTATCAAAATGTACGAAGACAAGACATTAAAATGCAAAGAGTGCGGAGCAGATTTCGTGTTCACAGCTGGTGAGCAGGAATTCTATGCAGAGCGCGGATTCATGAACGAGCCGCAGCGCTGCAAGGCTTGCCGTGACGCTCGCAAGGCTGCAAGCCGCGGCCCGAGAGAATACTTCACTGCTACATGCGCAGCATGCGGCGGCGAGGCAAAGGTTCCGTTCGAGCCGAAAACTGACCGTCCTGTTTACTGCAGCGATTGCTTTGCAAAGATGCGCCAGGAAGACAATCAGTAATTAACGTCTGAAAAAAGACCTTCACGTTTTTTCGTGAAGGTCTTTTTTTGCTCTTACTCAATATTTGTCTTTTCCCAGAACTCGTGTGTCATAATCATTGACGGGAACCGCTTTACAAGGGTATTGCGGTTTTTTCTTTCTTCGTGCATCGTAATCCCGTAATATTTTTTAAAAAGCTTGCCCATATATGTGCGGTTGCCGAAACCGCATTTGTCGGCAATGTAGGAAAACGAGAAGGTTGAAAAGGATATCATAGTCTGCGCGCGCTTTATCCTCAGCATCTGGAGATAGAGCGCGTAGGTTGTTCCAACCGTCTTTTTCATAAGGCGGAAGAAGTCTGTCTGGCAGAGCGTGGATATGCGTATAAGCTCTTCACGGTGGATTTTTTCAGCATAATTCTTATTCATATATGATATCGCGTCCATCATAGGCGATAGCTTGTTGCGGATAAAATGTTCTGCCCTTTTTTGATGTGCTTCGTTAAGCGCAAAGGGAGGCAGAGAAAAAAACTCTGCTATTTTTTTATTTACGTCTTTTATATTTGAAACGCCTGTCTTGAAGTTATTCTCACACAATGACAGGAGAATTTCATCGGAGCGGGATTTTTCATCGGATGACAGAGTAACGAAGGTTGGAGTAGTGAAGCCGAGCTCTGCGCTGAATTGTCGGCAAAACATATTTGCAATTACGTTTATACGTCCGGTAACCTGCATTTTATCGAAGAAGAAAAAGGTTCCTTCAAGGCAGATAAGCTCTACCGGCTCTTCGCCTGAGACTTCATAGCTGTGGAAAACCCCGGGAGGCGCGATAACAACAGAGCCGGGACCGCAGATAAAATCGTTATCACCCACAGCGTGAGTATACGCGCCGCTGACGCAATACCACACCTGAGGAAAATCGTGATGGTGGTAGCCGCCGAAAAAATGCTTGGTATATTTAACATAGCGCACGGCGACGGGATGACGGAAGTTGGAAAAGACATAGAACATAGTTCCGATAACATTGTTGCCAGGGATTACAACTTTCCTCAAATCTGTCATTTTTTTGCTCTCCTTTCCCTTTTTGTATATAAAAATTATATCATTTAACACAGTGCTTTGTCTATATAATAATTTTGTAAAAAATGTAAGATACGACGCTTTTACACTTTTTTATATGCTACAATGCAGATGAAATTGATGCAACGGCGAATAAGCTTTGCATTACATTGAATTTAAAGCTTTAAGGGGAAAAGAAAATGTTTAAGATAGAAACACATTTGCACACAACCGAAGCAAGCCCGTGTTCACAGGTAGACGCGGCTGAAATGGTCAGGCTTTATGCAGAAGCGGGATATAAAACCGTAATAATAACGGACCACTTCAAGCAGAAATACCTTGATGCTTTTGGTTGTGACACATGGAGCGATGCCGTTGACCGTTTTTTTCTCGGTTATCGCAACGCGAAAGCGGCAGGTGAAAAGCTTGGTGTAAATGTCATCATCGGGGCGGAATTTGAACTGGGAAATGTTCCTAATCATTATCTTACATATGGCATAACACCTGAAATTGTCAAGAAAAATCCGGAGATTGCAAATCTGCCGGCGGAAGAATTCTATCGTTATATGCACGAGAACGGTGTGTTTGTTGTGCAGGCTCATCCGTATCGGGATTGTGGATCATTTCCGACACCGGACTGTGTTGACGGCTTTGAGATTTACAATTCTAATCCGAGACATACAGATTTTTCCGAAAAGAGCGAGGCAACGGCAAGAGAGCATAATCTTTTCGTTACGGCGGGAAGCGATGCTCACCGGCTTAACGACTATGCAATGAGCGGGATGATTTCAAAAAAAGAAATCAAAACAGCAGAAGACTTTATTGCGTTTGTAAAGAACGGCGAAGGTGAGCTGATAAGATGATTTACCTTATCAGTGACATACACGGCGAAACGGATTTCAAGGGCCTTTTGCAATATATCGAGAAAGCAACGGAAGATGATTTACTTCTCATTCTCGGCGATGTTTGCTTTAAGTTTGAGGACACAGAGGAAAACCGGAAATTTACGGAGTTTTTCCTTTCAATAAAGAAGAACATAGCAATTGTGGACGGAAACCACGAAAATTTTGAGTTCATAAAAAGCTTTCCCGAGGAGAATTGGTGCGGAGGACGGATAAACAGAATTTCACCGAGTATTGTCCGCCTTCAGCGTGGAAATGTTTTTCAAATTGACGGAAAAAGCTTTTTCGTTTTCGGTGGAGCAAAATCGGGAAAAAGCTGGCACGAGCGAGGTTTGTATCACCCGGGCGACGAACCTGAAGAAGCGGAGCTTTCTCTGGCTTACGAAAATATAAAAAAGCATAATTTTAAATTTGACTATATCCTTACGCATAAATATGAGGAAACTCCCCCGAGGGGAACGTTTTGCCCGGCTCTTGCAGAGCTTACGGAATACATAGAAAAAAATGTATCGTATAAATTATGGTACTCCGGACATTGGCACAAAAACGAGAAAACAGATGAAAAGCACTATATAGTGTATGATGAGCTTTCACCGCTTTGATAAAAACAAGCGTTGAAATAAGAACCCCACCCAACAACGCAATCAAAGATTGCTGTTGGGTACCCGGGAACCTTGTTGTATTCTACAATAAAAAAGCAAAGGCATATGCCTTTGGTATTGTCAATATGACAATACCAAGCAGATTAAAAGGAGGAACGAAAATTATGAAAAAAGTATTATCATTTATTCTTGCAATGGCACTTGTTATAAGCCTTGTGCCGACAGTGGCGTTTGCCGCAGGGGAGACCGTGACGTTTTACTTCGGTGACGTTGACGCATGGACGAGTAGTTCGACTACAACGGTGGGAAAAATAAACGCACCTAAAGGAATCGAGTATATTTTTGAAGAGGGAACGCAAAAGAAAAGTGGGCAAACATCGCTTAAAGCAGCAGGTAAAGACAATCTTGTCCAGATACATCTTAAAACCGGAACTTGGATGACAAATGAGGCAGCAGATTTACAGCAAGTTGTGTTTACTGCATACCTTGGCGAAAATCCCGCTGCCGGATGGTATCAGATTAGTTTCACCGGCGCAAATGTAACACATGCTTCCGATTTGTACATTTATACAAATGGTACTTATGTAGGTGAGTATGTTTCACAGAAGACAAGCTCATCTTTCGCAGTAGGAAGCCCGGCTACTTTTGGTGCGGTATATCTTAAACCTGACAATGAAGGCAAAGTGAAATTCATAGTTGCACCATCGGAACTTGCGGATAAAGAAACTAACGGTTATGTTCTTTTGCACAGCCTTTCGCTTACATACCTCGGAGACGAAGAAGATTACGGCTATAAGATTGCGCATACAATCCCCGAGACAATAGAGCTTACTGCTGATGCAACGGGCGTTGAGTTCACTGCATACGCAGATGCAGGCGACGGAATTCCGCGAGCAATGAACGGATGGACCTCCAATCGTTCAAGCGAGGGTGCTGACTCTTTTAGTATAGAAGCGGAAGGCAACAGTGTCGAATTTACAAGCACGGTGACAGACGGCATTGCTTCGGGCAAGCTCGTTCCGGTTAAAGCCGGAGAGACAACAATCAAGTTTACGGCAACGATAAACAAGCAGACATATACCGATACTATTACTGTCACTGTTCCGTCTGAGAACGCAGATGCTGATGCTGAGGATATTGATGACAAAATCTCCTACATCGTTCGCGCAGATGAGCGCACAAACGACAGTAACGTTAAGGTTTCTGATGAAAAGTACACAGTAAACGGAACTAACGTCGGTGAGTGGACAGTCGGAAAAGAGTTTACCGCAACTGCAAAGAGTGATGGATTTGCATACTGGGCAAACGGAAGCGGAACTCCGGTAAGTGAGAGCCCAATCTATACCTTCGTGCCGACAAGCAATTTCACGCTTGAAGCTGTATATGCTCCGGCAACTACGGATACAAAGAAGGTTCAGTTCTGGAACTATAATAAGGTCTACCTTGGTGACAAGAACGTAACAGAGGATAACAAGGTTGAGTCGATGCCGACGACTCCGTCGCTTAACGGCTGGAGCTTTACAAACTGGAAAACAGACGCAGACACAACATTTGATGAAACAACCGTTATTACAGATGTCATCACCCGCGTTGTAGCTCAGTTTACGAAAAATGCCGCAGGGTTCAATGTCGGCGGAGAGACTAAAGCTTACGATGACCCATTCTCCAAAACAGCCGATGATATAGATGGAACGAACGCCTTCTCTTACTGGACGATAGACGGTCAGGTCGCATCTTACAACAAGGAACTTTCGTTCAAAGCTTGGGATTCCGTCGATGTAGTCGCAGTTTATGAAGGCGCAAAGACAGCCGTTCCGACAGTTGTGCTTGATAAGGTAGATCATACCGATAGCCCGGATGAATACTTTATCCTTTACGAGGTTCCGGCGGGATACACCGCAGTTGATGCGGGTATCGTGTTCGGTACAGCCGGAACAACTCCGCGCGTTGACAGCACCGACGGCTCAAAGGCAAGTGTAAAGAAGGCAGGAGCAAAGGGGCAGTTTACTGCAGCTCCGCATAAAGATGCGGCAGCAAATACTGTTGCACGCGGATATGTAATGTACAGAGACTCTTACAACAACCTTCGCGTTCTTTACACAGAGGTAAAATAAATGATTTGGTCACTCTATGCAACGCTCGGATATAATATGTGGTACACCGAGCTTCCCGAAGTTCCGTTTGAAGACGAGGCGTGGAAAATACTTGTTGATAAAGCTTGTGAGAACGGCTTTAATCAGATAGTTCTTGATTTGGGCGAAGGGGTGCGCTACGGCTCGCACCCCGAGCTTGCCCATCCCGGCGCGTGGACGCGTGAGCGTGTCCGTGAAGAAGTTAAGGCATTGAGAGCGCGGGGAATAGAGCTGATTCCAAAGCTCAATTTCTCAGCCGGTCACGATATGTGGCTCGGCGATTACGGAAAGATGATAGGTCTGCCGAAATACTACGAGGTCTGCCGCGATTTAATCCGCGAGGTCTATAACCTCTTTGACAAGCCGAAGTATATCCATCTCGGAATGGATGAAGAGGACGACCCGCAGTTTTTTGAAAAAATGGAGCTTGTAACCTATCGCCGCGGTGAGCTTCTGTGGCATGATTTGCAGTACCTTTGCGACTGCGTTCGCGATATGGGCTCAACGCCGTGGATTTGGGGAGATATCCCGTTCATTCAGCATGAGGAATTTTTCAGGCGAATAAAGCCCGGTGATATTATGATATCCCCGTGGAACTATCGCGGACTCAAAGAAGAGCATTATACACCGATAGAAACAAAGCCGGCATATTACGAGAAGTATGCTCCTCTCGGTTACAAATACGTCGAGCAGGACCCGCTTTGCGTTCGTTATATGGAGCGCTCTGTTCCGACAGCGGAAGCGGGGTATGACATTGTTCCGTGCGCGTCTATCTGCTTCGGGTGTATGTACAACCCCGATGATGTTGTGGAATACTTCATGCAGAATGCACCGAAGGATCATCTTGCGGGCTTTATGATTGCACCGTGGAAATCAACGGAGATGAAAAACATCGACGAAATCGTAAAAAATATGGAAATGCTGAAAGCTGCAAGAGATAAATTCTGTAAGTGAAATTATTTTGGGTAAGGGATGTAAAATTGTTTTACATCCCCGTTTCCATAAATTGGCGCTTAATATTTTTGTAAAAATGTAAGATATGGCGCACTGCGGTTATGACGTATGTTATAATACAAAAACCATAAGAAAATGTGCATTTCAAAGGGATTACAGAACTTTCCAAGGAGGGAAAAGTCTGAATAAATTCAGACAGGTAAGAATGAAGAGTTAAGAGTTAAGAGGTAAGGTGCAAAATGCAATGCATTTTGATTTTATTATACATTGTTTTGTGCCTTGAACGCAGTGAAAGGAATGGTTATAATTATGGAAAAAAGGATTTTGAAAAAGAGCATAAGTCTTGTGCTTGCACTGTGCATGCTGATATCGCTGCTTCCTGCGATATCTTTCGCAGCGGAACCGATCACGTTTTATTTTGGTGATGTAGCATCATGCGCTGGAAGCGTGGCAGATCTGAAAACGCCGGACGGTATTGATTATATCGAAGGCGAGAGCACGGACAAAGCACATGACCGGATATTCCGTGTGTCGCAAGGAACGACTGACGGACTTATCCAGATATATGACAGAAAGAAGAATTGGTTCGATGGCACTAATAAAAATCACGGGCAGGTGGTGTTTACCGCTGATCTTGGCGAAAACCCCGCTGCCGGATGGTATCAGATCCAATTTACCGGCGGAGCTGTGTATTATGCTTCTGATTTGTATATTTACGCAAACGACACTTATGTGGGTGAATATATTCCGGATAGAACATCTTCCGACCGCGGTGAGGTTGGAAGTACGAAAACCTACGGTGCGGTATATCTCCAACCGGATGCGGACGGAAAGGTGAAGTTCAAGGTTGCCGCAGGAAAGCTCAGTCCTAAGCTGGAGAATGGCGCGGCAGGAACATATCAGTATGCAGTTATTTATTTAAGCAGCCTTTCGCTTACATACCTCGGCGCAAAGGACGAATACGGATATAAGATATCTCATACTCTTCCGGAAACGCTCTCATTAAGCGAGCTTTTGGGAAAAGAATTCTCCGCATATCTCGATGCGGGCGACGGTATTGCCCGCGCGATGAACGGGATAAATTCGGATAAAAGCGCGAATGCGGATAACATAAGCGTTGCGATAGAGGAAGGCGAGAGCCTCACGGTTTCAAGCACAGAGACCGGCGGTATTGCATCCGTAAAGCTTGTGCCTGTAAAAACGGGCGCAACAAAGCTTAAAATAACGGCATCGCTCGGCGGTGAGACGTATGAAGCATACCACACCGTGAACGTTGTCGAGGCGACAGAGCCGCCGAAGCCCATTAAAGTTGCGGTTGACTTTACGGAGTCCGAGCTTCCGACCGAGAGCGCCGCTACGCTCAGCGCCCTCGGGCAGTACAGCGCAGTTGCTGAGGAAACAGGAACAGGCGGAAAATCGTATATATCGCTTGTGACAATGGATTCGGAAACAGCGTTGCAGATTCCACATAATAAAAACGGTGTTTTGTGGCTTGATGCTGTGGATGTAGCGCAAAGAAAAGATACGCAGTTTACAATTAAGGTTCCGCTTGCGGCACCCGGGTATTACACCTTTGATATTTCCGGTTTTAAATATGCAGACCAGGGCTCGGAGTATTATGTATACGCAGATGATAAATATGCAGGTTACGTAAGCTTCAATGGTGTGGACGAAAAAGAGGTGTTTACAAATCGGCTGAATACGTTATACCTTGAGCCTGATGAAGACAACACCGTAAAGATAATGTTCGCAACGGCAGCACATTCGGTGGCAAGCGATAAGAATATGCTTTATCTGAAGTCTCTTACGCTTACACCGGTTGAGGATCCGGAAAAGGTTGAGTTTGATAAATTCACCTCAACACTTCCGGAAAAAATATATGTTGGAACTCCGGTCGATTTCACGGCAAAAGCTGTTATGAACGATGGAAGCACAAGAAGAATAAACGGTTACACCTCTGTGGCTGTGGCAGATGCGGGAAATTATATCACGGCATCGGTCAAGAGCGGAGATGCAGCGATTGCAAAAACAAGCGATGACAAATTCTCTGACGGAGTATATTCCGGAACGCTTACGGCAACGCAGGCGGGCGACATTACGGTTGCATTTTCCGTAAAGCTCGATGGTGGCGAAGCTATAACCCGCGAGGTTTCGGTAAAAGCGGAAATTCCGCCGAAGCTCAGCTCAGTTGAGGTTGTGATTGATAAAGCGTCAATTCCGGTAACACGCACGGCAAAGGCAAGCCTTACTCTTACCCGTGACGACGGAAGCCCGCTCCCGGAAAATGAGGAGAGAACGGTTGAGTATACCGCCGCACCTGAGGGTGTGGTTACGGTCGCGCAGGACGGCACGGTTACTGCGGTTGGCGTTGGTACGGCAACAATTACCGCAACGGTAAAGACTTCCGATGTTCCGCAGGGCGTTTCCGGAAGTGCGGAAATTAACGTTACCGCAGCACCAACGCTTGAGAGCATTTCGCTTTCGGCAGACAGCAACACAATGGTTCCGGGGCAGGAAAAGAAGCTTTCGGCAACTGCCGTGATGAGCGATTCTCTTCCGGGCGATATTTCAAAATATCCGCTCACGTTTACAAGCTCGGATGATGCGGTTGCAACGGTTTCGGCTGACGGCACGGTTACGGCACATAAAGAGGGAACTGCGCTTATAACCGCAACTGCAACGGGAGAGATTGGATCTGTTGCGGCAAGCGTTGCTGTAACGGTTTACGACGGCATTCCGACAACCGTAATAGATTTCACGCAGACCGTTACTGCGTCTGCAAATGACGGCTGGCCGTTCACGGGAGAAAGCCCGGGATATACGGTAACAAATATTGCAGGCGACCATTTCAGAAAATACACATATCCTGACAGCGGGCGAAACATTCTGCATATAAGAACAGGCAATCAGAAGAATGCGTGGCCGGGTAAAGAAATAGGCAAGAATACGTTTGCGATAAAAGTTAATATCCCGTTTGAGAGCGATTACAGCGTTGTCCTCTCGGGCGGAAAGTGGTATGCAGGTTCTGTGTATTCCGTATTTATAGACGGAGTATACGCCGGCGACTATGACTTCTGGGACGGCACCCATTATGAAGAAGGGAAAACAATGCCGGCGTTTTACACCGGCGATGCCCGCACATTGAATACGCTTCATCTCACTGCCGGAGATCACGAGGTAAGCTTCAGAATGCGTGAATCGGATTATCCTACGTCGGCGATTTTGCTTGATACATTAAAGTTTATCCCGGTTGAGGGCAAAACCGTGTTTGAGAAAATAGAATCGTCACTTCCTGATGAGCTTGCGGTGGGAGAAATTTTTGCAAGCGACGCTACGGCAGTTATGTCGGACGGAAGTGCATATCATTTCGGATTAACGAATGCCGGTGCGCTTGATACGGAAAACACGTTTACGGCAAAGCTTACGGGTGACGGCGCAACCCTTTCGGACTTTGCAGCTTATGCGATAGGAAAATCGGGCAAGAGCTCATTTACGCTTACGGGCGTGAGCGAAAATCTTGGCGGCGTAACGGTATCTCTTTCTGCAAAGATCGGTGATATTGAGAAAGAGATATCGAAGACCATTCCGATAAGAAATGATAAGATAGCTTCTACAACAGCACACCCGGAAACGGGAGAGGTTTTTGCGGGAGATATGAGCTATCTCATCCCGACGGTTACGCTTGCAAGCGGCAGAGTTATAAATTCTTCTGCGGTTGTCACAACGTATAAATCGCTGACCGAGAACGTTGTTACCGTTGATGAAGAGACAGGTCTTGTAACCGCGCTTAAGGTCGGCACGGCAAGGGTGCTTGTAACGTCAAGCTTTAACGGCGATAGTGTTTCAAATGAAATAGAGTTTGAAATTCTTCCTGAGGGTATGACTGATGTTTTGGTGACCGCGGGAGGAAGCGAAAAAATCCGCCTTACGGATATAGAAAACGACACCGTTCCGCTTTATGTTCAGGCGATAAGTAACCTCGGGAATAAGGTTGATATGACTGGTGCTGAGGTCTCTGCAGAAATCATTGCCGGAAGCGATTTTGCTGAGTTTGCAGAGGGCTTTGATATCCTTCCGAAGGCTGTGGGAGACGTTACCTTCCGTGTGCGTGTTAAAACCGCAAACGGAAGAATCCGCGAGGTTGAGAAGACGCTTGCGGTTGTAAAAGGAAAGAGCAAGGCTTCGTATATGACTGCCGAGAAGGCAGCGGCGGCACGCGAAAACGTTAAAAAATATGATTGGGCAAAGAAAACTGTTCAGTCGTATATAGACACTGCGGAAAAATACGTAGATAAGCTTGATTTGCTTTATGATATGATTACGTCAAACGGCGTGCCGCGCGGATATTCAATCGGCGGTGAAAGCGATCCGGATATGTATTTTTGCCGTTACTGCAACACGGATATAAGTATAAAGCATGGTATGTACGCATGGCAGCATGATGCTCTTAGCCGTCCGTGGCAGGTTCAGTGTCCGGAGTGTAAACGTCTTTTCCCGTCAAACGATTTCGGAAGCTTCTATAAGCTCGGGCTTAATGAATACGGCGAATTTGACCGCATACGCGCACTTGAAAATCACCGTGCAATGCTTATTGAAAAAGGACTTATCGACACAACCGTAACAGAGCCGGGAAAAGAGCACAGTAAGCAGTGGAAGGCGTATTACGGCTACGGTGTTGAGGGTGGATATCTTTATAACGAGCTTTATGATAAGGTGGCAACAGAAAAGACCATAAACGCGGGGAAAGGTCTCCGCGAGGGCGAAACAGTAGAGACCTGGGGCGTTGACGACAGCATGGGTTACGTTCCGGCGCTTGATGACGGTACTCCGTATACATACGACAACGGAGTTGTTGAACGCCACACATATATTGCGGAGTATCTGCACAGCGGCGTGTGGAGGTCAATGGCAGGCGGCACGGGCGGCGATCTCTTTAAAGCGATGACAAAGAGTGCGTATGCTTATTTCTATACAGGCGATGTGCGATACGGACGTGTTGCCGCAATTCTCATTGACAGACTCGCGGATTTCTATCCGGATTATGATATTTCCATTTATGGAAACAATGTCTGGAACTCTGACGGCGGTTCAAATCTCGGTAAGACGATAGGGCGTATCTGGGAAACGGGTAATGCCAATGAATTTGCAATGGCTTATGATATGGTCTATGATATGTACGATGATCCGTATGTTATGGACTATATAAAGAACAAGAATAAGATATACAAAACTCACCACGCAAAGGAAACTCCGTCGCAGGTCCGCACAAATATTGAGGACGGACTTCTCAGAACGATACTTGAAGGATTGAAGGATACATCAATCGCCGGAAACTTTGGCTATCCCCAGCTTTCAAATGCGTATGCGGCAGTTGTGCTTGACACTATGCCTGAAACCGGGCATTGGCTTGACTTTCTTATGGCGGCAGGCTGGACCACGGCAGCCCCGTGTCTTGGAGGCGGTATAGACGAAGCTCTGCTAAATACGGTAGATGCCGACGGCCAGGGAAATGAGAGCTCAAAGTACAATTCTTCATGGCACAAAAGAATTACGGATGTAAATGATATCATTAACGGATACACCGGATACTCCGTGGCAAATCTATATAACAACCCGAAATTCGTGCAGATGTTCTATTCAAATATCCCTCTTATCTCTTCGGGATACACCCCGGAAATAGGCGACAGCTCGAGCACGCAGGGAAGAGAGCATTGGATGAAGACAGAGGATGCGATGGCAGGCTGGACGACGTTCCGAGAACCTCTCTTTGCACAGCTTCTCTATCTTCTTAACGGAAACAAGGCAGAAGGCTTGCATTATGACATTACGGCAGAAGACCCCGAGCGCCTTGAAAAAGAGGTTGAGGAGGTTATAGAGGAGTACGGTGAATTTATCCCGGCGTCAGATGTTATGACGAACTTCGGCTTTGCGGCACTGCGCTCCGGTGCAGATTACTCTTCGGCTGTGGGAAGCACGGCGGTAAACACAAGCCGCGATGTGTGGATGTATTTTGGCTCTATCGGTGCGAGCCATGGACATAAGGATACAATGAATCTCGGTATGACGGCGTTTGGGCTTAACTTTATGCCTGACCTCGGATATCCGGAAGCGACGGGCAAGCAGCCGAACAGACTGCAGTGGGTTGCATCAACGCTCTCTCATAATACCGTTATGGTTGATGAGAAAGAGCAGGAAGAAAATGAAGAAATCCGCGGTAAGATAAAGCACTTTGACGGTGACGGCACGGTTCAGGTTATGGATGTTTCCGCTCCGTATGCATATAAGTCAACAGACGAGTACCGCAGAAGCGTTGTATATGTAAAGACCGATGATGAAAATTCTTATGCGGTAGACTTCTTCCGCGTTCTCGGCGGCGACAGCCATCTCTATTCGTTCCACGCAGCAAGCAATAATATAAAGAATCATAACGGGCTTGATTTTACGCTTGTTGAGGATGAGAACGGAAACTACATCTCCGGCTCACAGCTTGATGATAACGGAGAATACAAGGGAACGTATGTCGGACGCGATGTAACGTACATCAAAAAGACGACAAAGGACGGCACGGTCACCGTGCGCCTACCTGTCGAGGGAGAAAAGCTTGCATCAAATGAAGTTGAACTTCCGCTTGTGTATGGCGAGGATCCGAACTCTCCCAATTCATGGGAGTATGAAACGCTCTTTCCGCGCGGATATACGTGGCTTCGCAATATCGACCGCGATGCAGAACCCGAAAATAAGGTTGAGGTAGACTTTGAGATAAAGGACTTTAACAAGGCGATAAAAGGCTCAAAGGATCTTGGGCTTTATATGACTGTTCTTAACGATAGCAACGTTAAAAACGGAGCAAATGCGGAAATTTCAATAGCAGACGGTCTCCCGCCACAAAAGGTGGAGAACAAAAACATTGACAAGCTTAAATATGTTCTCATAAAGAACGAGGGGAAAGATCTTGACACGACGTTTACAACCGTTTTTGAGCCGTATAAGGGTTCGCGCTATATCTCGTCTGCAGATGAGCTTGCAATGAACGCAATTTCCGGCACACCGGCGGATTCTGATGCTGCCCGTGCAGTAAAGGTAACGCACAAGAGCGGGCGTGTGGATTATATCTTCTACGCAACAAACAACGCCGTGACGTATGAGATTAACGACAACGGAAATGTTCTTTCCTTCCGCGGATTTGTCGGCGTTTACACGCTGCAGAACGGCACGAATACCTACAGATACGTTCTTGATGGGGATATCATCGGCGAGGCAACAGAAAAGGCTTCGGTAATCGAGGGTACGGTAAAGACATTTACCAAAACCCACGAGGAGAAGAATGAAATCGTAATAACCGCGGCACCGGGAACAACGGTTACGGAAGCGGATGTAAAGTCTCTTTCCGGAAAGGTGCTTATTATCGACAACGGCGCGGAAACACGAAGCGGAACATTCAAAATTGAGAATGCAACGCTAAGTGGAAGTGACATAACGGTTGATATCGGCAGAATTACGCCGATACGCAAGTATGTCGATGCATTCAACCCGGGAAAGGGATATGTATATATGATATCCGAGGGGCAGAATGCGCGTATTCCGCTTGAGTTTAGCGAGGATGGCGCACCGGAGTTTGATGCGGTAAGCGATGGGCTCACCGTATCTGCCGGAAGCAGCATCAAGGTTGCGATAAGCGCAAGCAGTCCGGTTGAAAACGTCGCTATTGCAGGATATGAGGGAGAGACTCTTCCCCGCGGTGCAAGCATCAATGCGGCAACGGGTGAGTTTACGTGGAAGCCGGATAGCTCACAGGTCGGCGAAAACCACGTTGCAATTACTGCCCGTGATGAATACGGGCGCGAAAGCACGATTCACTTTACGATAACGGTTTACGGTTCGACGACGGGAAGCTCGTCTAAGGATGATAACGAAGAAGCCGATAGTTCCGGAAGTACCGGAGAAACCACCACGCCGTCGGGCGGCGGAGGAGGCGGAGGCGGTGGTGACGCACCGACTCCGGATAATTCGGGTGCTACGGAAGAAGATAACAACCAAACCGACAATGGCGGTGAAAGCGGAGAACCGGGAGGAAACACTGATAACACGGGCACAGAAGATGGAACTCTCCGCTTCACCGACCTTGGTAATCACGCATGGGCAGAGGATGCGATAAATACGCTTGCAATGGATGGAATAATAAAGGGAACTTCAGCAAGCACGTTCAGCCCCGCGGCTAACATCACCCGCGCAGATTTTGCAATTCTTCTTGTCCGCGCATTTGACTTAAAATCGGATAACACCGAAAACTTTGCAGATGTATCGGCAAGCGATTACTTTGCATCCGAGCTTGCAATTGCGCGTAACAACGGAATTATATCCGGTATTGGTGATAATAAGTACGCCCCGCGAAACCACATAACCCGTCAGGATATGATAGTGATTGTATATCGTGCACTGCAGACACGGGGTGTAGGTTTCGGCATTTATGAAGAACCGCAATATGAGGACTTTACCACCGTCGCACCTTATGCCCGTGATGCAGTCTCTGCCCTCATCGGTGCAGGTCTTGTTAACGGTAAGAGCGGGCGCATCGCGCCGGCAGATTATACCACAAGAGCAGAGGTTGCAGTAATGATTAAGCGGATATTGGATTATACAAAATAGCTCTAAACTTAAAAGACTGTTTATTCTAAGCGAATAAGCGGTCTTTTTTGTTGCTTTTTGAGTTTTAGATGTGTTATACTTATAATAAGTAATTCCTGAAAGGAACGAGAGTATGGACAGTAAATTGAAAAGAATACTTGCGTCTGTGCAAAAGCCCGCGCGCTATACGGGCGGAGAGTACAACGCGGTAATAAAGGATAAAAACGACGTTGCGCTTCGCTTTGCGTTTTGTTTTCCGGATATATATGAGATAGGAATGTCCCATATGGGGCTTCGCATTCTCTACGGCGTGATGAACGAGCAGCCGGACATCTGGTGCGAGCGATGCTTTGCACCGTGGCCGGATATGGAAGAGGCGCTTCGCAAAAATGATATGAAGCTCTATGCACTGGAAAGCCGTGATGCGCTTTGTGATTTTGATATCGTGGGTTTTACATTGCAGTATGAGATGTGTTACACAGCTGTGCTGAATATGCTTGACCTCGGCGGAATAACCGTCCGCGCAGACGCGCGTGGTGAGGACGAGCCTATCGTTGTTGCAGGAGGACCGTGTGCATACAATCCCGAGCCACTTTGTGATTTTGTCGATATTTTCAACATCGGTGAGGGAGAGGAACAGATGATTGAGCTTTGCGACCTTTATAAAAAATGCAAGGAAGAGGGAAAAAGCAAAAAAGAATTTCTGCGTCTTGCCGCGGAGATAAAAGGAACGTATGTTCCGTCGCTCTATGATATAAGCTACAACGATGACGGCACAGTTGCGGCGATAACTCCGCGTGACGGTGCGCCCGAGGTGGTCGTTAAACGCATAATCGAGGATTTCGATTCTGTTTATGTTCCGAAGAAGGTTATTGTTCCGTCTACCGAGATAGTGCATGACCGCGTATCGCTTGAGGTGTTTCGCGGGTGTATCCGCGGGTGCCGCTTCTGTCAGGCGGGATATGCATACCGCCCTGTGCGCGCAAAGAAGGCGAAAACGCTTATTGAGCATGGCAAGGAGATGTGTGAGGTCACGGGATATGAGGAAATCTCGCTTGCCTCCCTCTCTACCAGTGATTACAAAGAGCTTCCCGAGCTTGCGGACGGACTGCTCGACTGGTGCGAGCCGCGGAACATCAGCCTTCAGCTTCCGTCGCTCCGCGCGGATAACTTCTCCGTGGAGCTTATGCAGAGAATACAGAAGGTTCGTTCGGGTGGACTTACGTTTGCGCCGGAGGCGGGAAGCGCAAGGCTTCGTGATGCGATAAACAAAAACCTCACCGAGGAGGAAATAATGAACGCTTGCCGTATTGCGTTTGAAAACGGCAGAAGCTCGGTTAAGCTTTACTTTATGATAGGTCTTCCGACCGAAACGGACGAGGATATAAAAGGAATTGCAGAGCTTTCGCAAAAAATCCTGTATCTCTGGAAAACGCACGCAACGAACAAAAAACGCGGTGTTAAGATAACTGTCAGTGCGGCATGCTTTGTTCCGAAGCCGCAGACTCCGTTCCAGTGGGAAGCGCAGAACACGCGCGAGGAATTTAAGAGAAAAGCACTTCTTTTGCGTGAGGCGATAACGGCAAAGGCAATAACGTATAACTGGCATGAGCCGGACGTCAGCTTCCTTGAAGCTGTATTTGCACGCGGAGACAGAAAAGTAGGGCGCGTTATTGAAACGGCTTGGAAAAAGGGAATGAAGCTTGACGGCTGGGAAGAGCATTTCAGCCTCGATACATGGCTTTCGGCATTTGAAGAATGCGGCATAGACCCTGAGTTTTATGCAAACCGCGAGAGACGCGCGGATGAAATTCTTCCGTGGGATCACATCTCTACCGGCGTGACAAAGCGCTTCCTCCGCTGTGAGTGCGAAAAGGCATATCGCTCGGAAGCGTCACCGAACTGCAGAGAACAGTGCCTCGGCTGCGGGGCGTCAAATCTCTTGTGCGGAGGTAAGTGTGATGCGTAAAGTAAGAGTTATGTATGAAAAGAAGGGCAGAGCAATTTATATTTCGCACCTTGATATTATGAGAACGTTCCAGCGTGTGCTCACACGTGCCGGTATTGCGGTAAAGCACACAGAGGGCTTTAATCCGCATCCGTATATTTCCATCGCGATCCCTCTCTCTCTCGGGTATACCGGTGAGTGTGAATTTCTTGATATGGTAATTACGGACGATATGGAAAATGATGAAATCGTATCGAGAATGAACGCGACTATGCCGGAAGGGATAGAGGTAGTGCGCGTTTATGAAAACGCGCGCCCCGTGCGCGAAATTGCGTTTTCGGCTTTTGATATTGCGCTTGAATACGACAATGGGTTTCCTCTTGCGGTTATAAAAAAACTCGGTGAGCTTTTTGCGCGCGAAGAGATTATATTAATGAAAAAAAGCAAGCGCGGAGAAACGGAGACGAATATTGCCCCGCTGATAAAAGCCGTATCGGCAAGCGCGGAGGAGGGAAATGTCCGGATAAAAGCAACTCTTGCCGCCGGAAACACGTCACTCAACCCCGAATATATCGTGAAAGCGATAGAGAAATACCTTCCGGACTGCAAGCCGGATTTTGCTGAGTTTACAAGAAAGAATGTCTATGACGAAAAAATGCACGAATTTCGCTAAAAAAGCTTGACATTTGCATGCTGTGATGATATAATACTTAAGCCGCATTGAGTGGGTTTATAAGTTTACATATTGTAACACCTACAAGAGCGAGACTCTAAATTATGAAGAGAGGTGCAAGAAGAATGCAGGCAATTTTCGTTACAGGCGGAAAGCAGTATAAGGTTTCTGAGGGCGATGTTATCTATGTTGAGCTTCTCAACACTGAAAGCGAAACAGTAGAGTTTGATAACGTCCTTATGACAATCGACGGCGATAACGTAACTGTCGGTGCTCCGAACGTTGAGGGCGCTAAGGTTACTGCTAAGGTCCTGAAGAACGGCAAGGGCAAGAAGATTATGGTCTTCAAGTTCAAGGCAAAGAAGAACTACCGCCGCCGTCAGGGTCACAGACAGCCGTACACAAAGCTTCAGATCGAGAAGATCGGCTAAGAAAATGACTACTGTCAAGTTGATTAAAAAAGGCGATAACGCCATAGGGTTTGACGTTTCCGGTCATTCCGGATATGCGGAGAACGGCAGCGATATTATATGTGCTGCGGTTTCAAGCGCGGTAAGCTTTGCCGAAACGCTTATAAATGATTCTTATCACGCGAATGCAAAGGTTGAGGTTGAACCCGAAACGGCAAGAGTAAGGCTCATTCTTTCAAATGAGGATACGGTTTGCCGGAAGGTACTTGAAGCATTTGAGCGTCATATGCGCGAGGTTGCTTCAGAGTATCCAAAGTATATTGAAGTTATGGAGGTGCAGTCTAATGCTTAAAATCGGAATTCAGTTTTTTGCACATAAAAAGGGTGTTGGTTCCACAAAGAACGGCCGTGACTCCGAGTCCAAGCGCCTCGGCGTTAAGCGTGCAGACGGTCAGTTTGTTCTCTCCGGAAACATTCTCGTTCGTCAGCGCGGCACAAAGATCCACCCGGGCACAAACGTAAGCAAGGGTTCTGATGATACCCTGTTTGCAACAATGGATGGCGTAGTACGCTTCGAGCGTCTTGGTAAGGACCGCAAGAAGGTTTCCATTTATCCGGTTGCTCAGTAAAAAACAATCGTTCGGGCAGGTCTTATCCGACCTGCCCGCATTTTTTAAGTAATAAGTAATAGTGAAGAGGTAACGGGTAATGTGAAATTGCTGCGCAATTTCTATTTTAATATGATTTTCGCATTGCGAAAATCACCTCACTTATTCACTGTTACCTATTACTTATTACTTCAATTTGGAGGTGCGCTAAGTGTTTGTTGATGTTGCAAGCGCAAAATTTATTGCAGGACGCGGCGGTGACGGTGCCGTTGCGTTCCACCGTGAAAAGTATATCGCATCGGGCGGACCGGACGGCGGAGACGGCGGAGACGGTGGAAACGTTGTTCTCAAGGTTGATGATAATATGTCTACGCTTGTTGAGTTTCGCTACAAAACAAAATATAAGGCAGAGAACGGCGCAAACGGAAGCGGTAAGCGCTGTTCCGGTAAGCGTGGCAAGGATATTGTGATAAAGGTTCCGCGAGGAACGCTCGTTTATGATGTTGCAAGCGGCGCGCTCGTCAAAGATATGTCGGATGATGAACCGTTTATCATATGCAAGGGCGGCCGTGGAGGCTGGGGAAACCAGCATTTTGCAACACCCACGCGTCAGGCTCCGCGTTTCGCGCGCCCCGGCCTTGAGGGCGAAGAGCTGGAGGTGCGGCTTGAGCTTAAGCTTCTTGCGGATGTCGGTCTTGCGGGATTTCCGAATGTAGGTAAATCCACTTTGTTATCTGTCGTAAGTGCGGCGCGTCCGAAAATTGCGAACTACCACTTCACAACCATTACGCCGAACCTCGGCGTTGTGCGCGTCGATGAAAGCTTCTCTTACGTTATGGCGGATATCCCCGGTATTATCGAAGGTGCAAGTGAGGGTGCAGGGCTTGGTCACCGCTTCCTGCGGCATATCGATCGCTGCCGCCTTATTGTTCATATGGTGGACGTATCCGGCAGCGAGGGCAGGGACCCGATTGCGGATTTTGAAGCGATAAATGATGAGCTTTCAAGGTATAACCCCGAGCTTGCAAAGCGTCCGCAGATTGTTGCGGCGAATAAGAGCGATTTGATATATGACCGTGAGGCGGCGGATAAGTTCCGTGTATATATTAAAAATCTCGGTCTTGATTATTTCGAGATTTCTGCGGCAACGAATACCGGCGTTTCCGAGCTTATGAAAAAGGTTGCAGAGGTGCTCTCAAAGCTTCCGCCGATTGAAACGTATACTCCGAACTTTGTACGTGTCGAGGAAGATACCACAAGCCACGAATTTGAAATCTTCCGTCTTGACGGCGATGTTTATTCGGTTGAGGCAAACTGGATAAAGCGCGCTATGGGCTCTGTCAACTTTGAAGATTATGAATCCCGCATCTATTTTGAACGCCTGCTCCGCAAATACGGCGTATACGATGCGCTTGAGGAGCGCGGTGCGCAGGAGGGAGATACCATCATAATCTACTCTATGGAATTTGAATATGTAAAGTAATAAGTAGGGATTGTAGCGAAATGCATTTTGCTACAATCCCTTTGGGGCTTTAGAAAAATAGTGCAGAATGAGCAAATCGGACCCGAAGTAGTACATAAGTACGTCGAGAGGTCCGATAAGCTTTACGCATAAAGTGTAACTAAATC
>JAZQFJ010000059.1:0-35920 GCA_045539475.1 Eubacteriales bacterium
CTCCGACTTAAAAGAAAATGCAATAGTTTACTAACAAAAAAGTAAACAAAATTGTAAAAATCCCCATTCGACATTGAAACAGACGCCGTGCCGTATACAAGACACGGCGTCCATTATCAAAAATATCACTTAACGATAGTCGAGCGAATCCTGCGGCGTCTGAAGAACAGAACACCGAATACACCGAGAGACAAAGCAAGCAGCGCGGCAACATAATAAATCATATTACCCGTACCACCTGTATTCGGCGCGAAAATCCTGTCATTGATGAACACAAGTTCATCCATCTCATACGTCTGGCCACCGTTCATGACACGAACCTTACCCTCATCTGTCAGTGTAAACGTGACAGGAACATTCGACGTAGAGTACTTCTCCACAGGTGTCGATTCAAGAATCACATAAGTACCCGGTTCAAGGTTCTTAATCGTCAGCTTACCCTTATCGGAACCGGTACTACCCGTTCTCATAATATATTCCGAATCATCAGCAAACGTATTCAGAATCCTCTTGTTGGCACCGGAGCCTCTGGCACGGAAATAATTCTGAACATCATCAATGACTTCAGCACCCTGTTTCTCATAAACACCATTGGTACCTGACGCCTTGATAACACCGTTCTTACCGTTTGCGCCCGCACCAAGAACAAAGCCTACGTTTGCTTGCAGCTTAGTGCCTTGCAACTGCGCCTCAAGAGACGAAGTGCTGTCGGGCAGAGACTGGCGGTAGTATTTCTTAACGACGACGTCAAATACCTTATATGTATTCTGAACAGGAATCGTCTCAGTGAGAACACCTTGAACAGTAGCCTGTGTATGATCGAGATACTCAGGCTCGTCATAACCTGTAACAGTCGACTCTGTTACATAGTAACGACAAGGAATCGCATGCTCGCCTACAGTTTCATAAGCCGTAAACGTTTTGCCATCACTATCGGTACCCAAACGAGAACCAAGGTCCTCAGCGATCTTATCATCGAAGAACGCCGAAGCTACGACAGGCTGACCTGTCACTTTAACTGAACCCTTGTCATTTGTAAAGTTATCGATAGTATACGTACCGACTGTTTTGGTAATGGTCACGGACTCACCGTCTGTCGTATAGTATCCCGGAACGACGTACTCACGATACAGCGTAAAGTCAACGGATGCAGGACGCTTGTTCGCCGCGTTGCTTCTGTCATTCCAACGCTTCTCAAGGACAATATCCTTGGTTTCGTAGTTCGTCAGAGACAAATCGCCGGTCTGCTCGGTAACGTAACCGTTACCTACAGGAACCTCTTCTACGTAATACTCATACTCGGTATCCCAATAAAAATCATCATCAGACATACCCGTATCAAAATATTGACCTAAATCCGCGGAAGGCTTGTGATCGTCAAGTTCTGTAACAAATTCGGACAAACCGGGAATAACCAAACGCCAACCGTTTGCTGCGGAAATCGTATAAACAGAACCAACTTGCTCTGTCAAAATACCATCAGTCGGATGAGACATATCACTATCCACAAACTCAGAAGCATCCCACTTACGATACAACTTTACTTGAATAGAAGACGGACGCGTTTGATATTGATCGCTATTATCAACCCAATCTTTAGTGACAGTAACGCTTATCGGCTCAGGACGATACATATTCTTAATGTCAACACGCAAAGGACTCGTACCTAACGGGACGTCCGATACTGTCCAATTGACATTACTGCCGCTGATAGTCGCAGTCGCTTGCTTCGTGGCAATGTTGCCAATCTCCTGGTTATAAACCTGAACCCCGCCTGACTCAACAACCGCTCTGGAATTCTGATAAAGACCCGTATAAGACGAATCTTCAAGTTCTTTCAAAGCTGCAACAGATACATTACCACCTTCAAAATGCGAACCGCGCGACACAGTCAACAGTATTTCACGAACGGAATATTCATAACGAACATAATCTCCATTCTCATCATAATAGCCTTCAGGTAAACCTGTAAACAAATAATTATACTGAGAATCGCCGTTTTCGCCTCTTTGGAAAGCTTTGAAATTATACCAAGTGATACCAGAGCCACCTTCCTCGGTCTTGCCTAACAGCTGAGAGCCGAACAAATCACCGTTTCTGTACAACTCAACACGGATACCGTAAGGGCGTTTATTGGCCGCATTATGCAAATCGTCCCAAACCTTAGAACCTTCAACAGTAATAAAAGGAATTTTCTCATTACTATAGCTCAAAGAAACAGCAGAAACGTCTGCATCACCTATTTTCACGGTACTAATAGCGTCATTATCAATAATACCCCATTGCATAGGATTCTGAGAAAGCTTATAGCCATCAGGTGCTTTGATTTCTGTCACACGATATGTACCGCCTCGTTTGAAATAACCCTTGTAAACAGGAAGACCTGCTTGTGTCACACCGATTGCTGTTTTGATACCTTCGCCGCTTTCACCATCCGAATTGACATAATGAGAAGTATAACGTGTATACGCAATTCCGTTCCCATTCGTTCTGAGATAATAAGTATACTCAGAGGTCTCAGGAATAGCGGCTGCACTCGTATAACTATCCTCAAAATACTCAAGCTTAAAAATAGCACCACGAAGCTTTGCGTTTGTATCAGCGTCAGTCTTATTGATTACCAAAGGTACATACGGGTCATCAGCCACAGCGACAATATCCTTATGTGAATCACCATCGGGAACCCTTACTGTTTTACCGATATAAATGGTAGTGTTCTCATCACCATTCATATTACCAAAGTAAACAGTATCATCAATAGAATAACCCGTAGGAGCCTGAACCTCAGTCACACGATAAGAACCTTCAGGAAAATACGCCATATTATTAATATGAAATGCATCTTCGCCCTGCAATATGGCATCATTACGCAAATTATGAGACGAAGCATACTTGCCACCGTAGGTAAGGCATCGAGATGAATAACCACTTTGATCTCCCTCATAACCCTTACTATCCGAACCGACATAGCAAACATAGGCAGGCTCAGTATTGCCGATTTGCGACGCGGAATCAAACTGCTTATCAAAGAATTCTATCTTAAAAACAGCACCATACAGATATGCCTTGGTAGCAGAATCAATTTTATTAATCATGATAGAACTACCACGGTCAACCCAGTTTTTATGTTCAACTTGAGCAGAGGTTTCACCAGACTTGACCGTAACGGAATACACTCTATTCAAAGCTGCAACAGATACGTCCTTACCATTACCATCAGCATTCGTCGGAGACAAATGAGAATCTCCGTCAAACTTCTCGCGATAATAATAAGTAACAGCACCCGAAGTACCCTTACTGAATTCAATGTTCAATTCACCATTTTCATCAAGCCTAAGGTTTTCCGCGAGCTTAATCGAAGAATCATCATTAGCTGAGTCGATAGCCAACAAACCATTCCTATCTTGACTTATAGCAGCGGCTTCAGATGTATAAAAACTAAAGCTCACGGAATCATAAGAATAGTTCTTCTTGATTGTTTCATTGGATATGAAAGAAACCAAACCGTTAGGCACTTCATACGTACGGGTAGAACCATTATCAGCCGTTATCAGTTTCTTTATCAAACGAATACCTGCCGTTTGAGGCGGGTCATCAACTTTAACAGAAACAGTACGATGTGTTTCATCGATGGTAACATTGGGCCCATGTTGCGTCACATATCCACCTTTATAAGTAGGTGCAATTAAATAACCATCAGGGGCATTTGTTTCCCAAAGATAATACTTACCATAAGGAACATCATTGAATTCAAGATGACCATTCTCATCTGTGTAATCCCAACACTGCTTACCATCTTTAGTATAAACAGTGTCATACACTTCACCCTTCTTTTCACAAAGAGCAAAACGAGCACCCTTCAAATGATTATTGTTATCACCGTTACCTATCTTCTCAATAGAAACGCTACCGTAAGGTGTATTTGTTACATTCTTTGTATACGCAACAGTACCGTTTTGTGTATTATCAGGATTCAACGAAATAAAATACGTAGATGAACCGTTCGCTTTGAAATTATCATACGAACCTGCATCGTTTGCAGCCTTAATGACATCAGAAACAGCGAGATCTGAACTATGCACATCATAAGGCTCAGGAACCTCATCTTCAACAAGAACATAATCACCGTAAGGAAGCTTATTAACAGAAATCTCACCACGACTGTTTGTTGTCAATACATCCGTATCGAGAACAGGTGTAGCGTCAACGGATGTAGAGCCGACGCTCGACTCATAAAAGTCATGACTTCTGTAAAGCTTAAATTTAGCTCCTTCGATGACAGTGTTAGGATTAAAACTCGAAGTCTTTTTTATCTTTAACGACGCTGATGCAACGGGGCTGTTTGTCAAATCGATATTATTGACATTCGAAAGAGCCTTTTCACTACAAACAAACGTTACGGCGTTATGATTTTTATCCATAACCACATAAAAAGCATTGCCTTCGCCCGATTGGTCCGTTTGAGCGCCATGTTCATCTGTATGGGTGCTACTATAATCCTTCAAATCAAGAATATTACCGTAATTATTATTAGATGCAGAAATTTCTTGAATACGATACTGAACGTTCGGTCTGGTTACATAAAGACCTGCTTTCCACTCATCATCAAGCTTCAATGTCCATCCACCATATTTTGACAAAGACGAATCTGTTTTATCCAACCACTTACTCGGAACGTTTACGTCCCAAACGCCTGTTCCGCCGTTCGCGCCGTTACCATTCATATCGCCGAGACGGACATCCTTCCAATCGCCACCAACATTTTCCTGAACTTTAAAACGAACCTGAGACAACTTGCCGTAATACTCAGTATGGTCAGGGTGACTACGAAGGTCAATATTATCGCCGACACCTGTCATACCTGTCGTGTCCGGATACTTCTGGATACAAATCGGTGTACGAATAATGGCAGAACTCATGTAAACCTGATAATAATCGTTGGGGTCATCGGCTTTCTTGGTATAATACTCAGGATTACGAGGATACAAATAGAAACAAGAAACCTCAGAAGGAACATCAGGAATACGAACACTATTACGGTTGCCGTTCTGTAAATTATAGGTACCGTAGAAATAAAACGTATAACCACTGGGGGATTTCTGTCCATCTTTCACAGTATAATAATTCGTTTTACCAGCACTATCCTTACTCGCCTCAAAACAAACCTTCAAAAGTTCCTGAACAGACAATGTCCAAAAACGACGAGTTTTGTTTTTAATACCGAGCTGCCATGTCGTATCGCCCCAACCTAATAAAGTATTATTATACAAATTGGCAACGTTCTTGTTTGTCTCATTACGATCTGTTACAAATTTAAAATCAAAGTAACCATCGTTTTCAGCGGCCATGAAAGAAACGCCCCAACCATCAGGGTCATCCTGCAAATGTATCTTAGAAAGATAGGCATGTTCCAAAGAAAAAATTACGTTCTTATTAAAAACACATCGCTTCAAAGAAACATCACGAGCCTCGGTTGACCATTTAGAGCGCTCACTATCTTTACCAGAAAGATTTGTCCACTGTCTGACAATAACGGTTTCGTTCTCATCATGAACCCAACCCCAAGCACTGTTTGAATGTTCTCTGAGATCAGCTATAGCCGAATTATCAACGATATCATTCGTCAGATAACCGCAAAACGCCATAGCATAAAAGACATCCTCATAAGTAACACGGAACTTTCCGTCAACAATACGACCCAACAAATGGAACTTCTTATTCGTACCAGGCGCTGTGCAATAGTCATAACGACCTGCTTCGTCAGCTTGACCAGCAGCTTGGCGGTCACGTGCGACATCAGGGTCAAACGCTTCCCTGATATAAGCGAAACGCTTGAACGGCATATATGCATCATTATTTGCTTCACCGTAATTTACATGAGCAATATCAGGACCGCTACCATCGGTGTCATACCAATATTTAGCCCATTCATAAAGACAGTTTTTAAAATACTCAATCTGTTGGTCAGTCAAATAGTTCTCAGAACCGATAGAACGAACTGTTCTGTTTTCACCATCAGCGAGCAAACTCGGGGTGGTGACTTCCTGATAATCAAACAATGAAAGAGTTTTACGGTTCTTATACATACGCGGTGTAAAGTAATAAAAAAGTCTTGCACGAAGCTTATCATTACTCACACCATACAGCTTCTGATCCAAACCCTTATGACTACCGCCGTCAACAACTTTACCTTTACTATTGACCGCATTTGCCATAAACTGACTCGCAGGTGTTTCGGGGTCTGCATAAGCCGGAGCAACAATACACTGCGCTACATTTGTAAAAGCATCGAAAGCATCACCGAAAACAGAACCCTTACTACCATCAGTATGGAAACCGGGAACAATAAGGTTATGAGCGCCATAATCATTAGGCTCCCACTCCCAGCCACCAGAAATAGACTTCTTAGGACCCCAATAATAGCTCTTAGTATCTGTAGAATCAGGAATACTGTTCGTTTTCGGGTCATAATCGTTACGAGCATTCGTCTGAGACCCCCAGAGCTTAGCCGCGGCATCAGACACCGTGCCGTTAATCTTACCCTTACCGACACCCGCGCTGTAAACAGAAGATAAAGCGCCATCCCCGCGTTCAAAGCTCCACGAGTCCTTATTCGGATAAATAATATAGTCATAATTTATCTTACCAGTACGAACCACATCAGAACCTTTATAACCCGTATACTTAAACATAAGCTCGCCCGGTGTAGACGACAAACCATTCGGGCGAGGAAAAGGGTTATCAGGTGTCGGCCATTGTGTGACAGCCAACGCTACGGTAAACGTCGACAACAGCGTCAAAACAACAAGTACCAACGCAATACCTGCTTTAGTGAACTTAGAAAATTTAGACAAACTAAGTCCTCCTTTCTTGTCGCAATCGCGACAAACTCAAAAATATGCATATTTTGAAATACATATGCTCCAATCTACGAAAGGTTCAAACGAACCTCAAAGCGCGTATATCGTAGTCAAAGCGATATTCTTTCAAACAAAATTTTACCACAAAACACTATCGAAAGTCAACCCTTATTGCAATAAAAATATTCACAATTAAATAAAATCGTACCGAATATATAAATATGTTTATTTATATTACATTCATTACTTTAATATATTACAATCAAAATAAAAAGACATTCGTATACAAAACACAGACGATTCATAACAAAAGGTTAAACGAGGGACAAAAACAGACCAATAATATAGCACAAAACGGGATGAGAAATAACAAACAGCACAACATAGAAACCCATTTTCAGACCAATATCGAACCAGATAGTCTCAAAACAAAAAGGACACGGACAAAACGAGACCAAATAAGGGACAATCCGACAACAATAAAAGACCATAAAAGAAACACAAGGCAACAAAATGGACAAAAACACAACAGATAATGTTAACAAACATGACCAAAAAGTAACCACATTATAACCATTGTTTCTTATATAAAAAAGCCGACACGCACCGCCTTATATAATATATAACAAAAGCGACGCGTTGCGCCAAACGCAATCCCGGCTATGGGAACCCTTGATAAAGTGACAGTGTACAGAAGATACCACACGCTGCGCTCTGCGCAATAGTGTATTTATACACTCTATAGTGTAAAAATACACTCTTCGGTACACACGAAAATACACTCTTACACTGCGTGTCACCGTGGTGTTTTCAAATTACACTTTATAACCCTCAATAACCGCATAAAAATCACACCGATTACACTCGATGTAATTTTTACACTCTCATTTTTTTCAAAAATACACCCCGAAGGGGTTTTGAGTGTAATCATGCTACAAGCATGATGGCGGAGCGACAAGCGCATCCATGCGCGCATAATAGGTATCCCCAAAAACGGCATAAGAATGCCGACTATGCGCGTTTCGGATATGTCGGCTTACACCGCCATAGTCCTCAGGGTATTGTGTTGCGAGAAACCATATGTACCAAATTTCTCACACACAAACCCACTCCCGACGCTGTGCGACGTGAGTAAAGTAAAAAGGGCATAAGGAGTCGTGACACAACACTCGCATCATACGATACTCGCTTTTGTGGTCGGCATAGCCGACACGACCGTCTGAAATACAGGCTACACCTGCATTTTCAGCCGCTTTTGCTTTATGTCGATACAAGTATCAGACACACGCAAAAGTCCTTCGACGCGGGTCACCCTCGTCGCCGCAAAACGTGCCACCGGCACATTTTTCGGATGCCCTCCTGACAGAATATCCTATTCCGTCAGGCACAGGAGACAAAGTCACCTGTGTCATTTTCTGGTCACTTTTTGGCACAACGCAATCTTGTCACTTTTATTCCTGATTAGCAAAAGTTGTTACCAAAATATTTTTACAAAAAAAAGCCACGAGAAATCTCGCAGCTCATATAACTCTTACTTTATCCAAGAAACAAGATTCCCTAAAAGCAATTTCATTGCGGGAACAATTTCTTTCAAATAGACCGTTAAAACAGTCAAACAAACGGTAAATAATAAAACAACAATGACAACAATCAACTCACTCGTTGACGATGTTGTATACAATTTCAAGAAATGATGCTTCCGTTTCTTAATAATGGGATAAATAAAACAAACGCCCGATTTACTAAAATTATCCCAAAACAAATGAAAGAAGAAAGCGAAAGCGAGCCATATCAACGGTCGAAACCAAATGCTCCCTATACCGAAAGCAATAACGAACCAAATTGTATGTGTCCACGTTCGATGTTCCACGGGTATATGAATAATACGACCGATCGTCGAATACGGCGAATCGATATCCGGCAGCAAGCTCCCCAAAACGAAAAATGAAACACACAATCCCGCAAAAAGATAAGGGTTCAAAGAACCATTGTTATGAAAATACGAAGCGACAGAATCGACGCAAGATGAAACGGCAGCATAACCGGGACCTGTATAAACGTCACGCAAAATAGCACCGAGTTCCGCTGAGCATACGGCCGTGCAGCAATTCATCGCAATATGACTTTTTCCTCTCAAAGCAAAAACCTCCGAATTGAATATACCTATAATATAGCACACAAAGAAAAGAAAAGCAACCACAAAAAGACATATGGAAAGTTGGAATACTGTAGTAAAATATCGTTAGAACGAGAGGTGTGTTGAGTATGCGAAAAAGCTTTGTTGTCCCAAAAGACATTGTCTCCACAGGAAAACAAAGACTGCTGTTATACAGAAACAGCAAACTCGTCAAACAGACGACGAATAAAAATTGTCGCGAAGAAATGCGAAAATTGATTATCGCCGCCATGAAAGAACTACCTGAGGACGATTTAACAACCATCATATCAAAAATCGAACGCCAACAGAAACTGAAACACAAAGGTACTCCTAAAAATAAAAAGGAGCAAATTCAACTGTTGACGACGCTTCTAAAGTTCGCGGAAAAGAAGACACGTTTCCGCATCTCGATTTTAATAGAAGAGCAAAATCAAGTTGAAATCAACTATGGAAGATATAGCGCGTTTACCAATATAAACGGCAAAACAACAAACTTATCAATAAAACCCGCACAAAAAAGGAGGATTTTATAATGTTGTATAGAGTTATCATCGCAGGAAGCAGAGACTTCAACGATATCAACAAACTGGCGAAATCATGTGACAGTATCATCGGTGGTTTCACGACCGATGACAAAGACGCCGAAATCGTCATTATCTCAGGCGGTGCTCGCGGAGCTGATAAACTCGCTGAAAAATATGCGCTTGCAAAAGGCTACAAAAACGAAATCATGCCTGCCGACTGGAACAGATTCGGAAAAAGCGCGGGTTATATCCGAAACACGGCAATGGCGCAACAGGCAACCCGTCGAAACGGCATTGGCTGCTTGATTGCGTTTTGGGACGGTGAATCAAAAGGCACAAAGCACATGATTGACACCGCCAATAAAAAGAAAATGAAAGTCGCTGTTGTCCGATTCCGATAACAGCGACACATCTATAAAAAAGGAGGACATATAATATGATAGAACGGTACTGCAAAGACCTGACAATCATACCACCGAGCGCAGACGCAGTATGCGTAACAACAAACGGTGTGACAAAAAACAATGGCGATGCTGTGATGGGTGCGGGTATTGCGAGAAGCTTCGCTGAAAAGTATCCGTCGTTACCAAAAACGCTCGGAAAAAAACTGCGAGCCGAAGGTAACCATGTACACGACATCGCAACGATCACAAACATACACAAAGAACAACACATCGTAAGTTTCCCGACAAAGCATCACTGGAAAAACGATTCCGATATCGCACTGATAAAACAATCAGCTGAAGAACTCAAAGCCCTCGCAGACAAAAACAATTGGACTTGCATTTATCTGCCGAGACCGGGCTTTGGTTGTGGGAGACTATCGTGGTTAGATGTAAAACCCGTTATAGCGAACATACTCGACGATAGATTCATCGTCACATGGCGCTAAAAAATAAGGACAAAACATCTGGAGAGTTGTATTAATGTAAACGCAAAAGCTACGAAAAGTTCTTTCGTAGCTTTATATTTCCGTTATTAATGTAAAAGGCAGCATAATCCCCAAGAAGGAAAAGTGTCGGGTTCAAATCCCACATAACGGTAGTTTGAGAGCTCACAACTCAAATCAAAACCATCATCAAAAAGTGAGTGAGTGACACCCGGTATAACCGCGATGAGGTATGGATGTTGACACCCGTGAACAGAACGGGAGATATCTAACATCAATAGTATCGTATCAATACTATCCGATATATATTCAAAACACAACAGTAGGAGGTTAAACTTATGCTTGACAATATCACTAAGGAACAACTATTTAAAACAGTAAACACGTTCCTTGCATTAAACGAAGGAGACGACGCTACCGAAAATCTTATTCTCGGATTTGCGGCAAGCGTTACACATACATCAGTCGAAGCATTCGCCAAAGACCTGAAAAGATACAACCAAAAGGAGGCTGAAATGACCGAAAGCAAAAAAATCATGACCTCTGACGACGTTCCCATCGAAGTGGGCAAAACATACTACCTCGCCGCGACAACGCAGCCATATATCAAAGAGGTCAAGGTCGAAAGAATCAACTTCGAAGACGAAACCGTTGTCTGCTTTGTAGACTTGACAGGTCTCAGCTTCAGAAAAGAATTCTTATCGCCGAATGACTTATTCGCGAACAAAGAAGCCGCTGCCCATGAATGGGACAAACGCTGTCAGTTACGTATAAAGACCTATGCGGAAAGGCTCGGAACAAACACAAAGCTCATTCTGAACTTCCCTTTCGGCGAAGGGTTTTTCATGGACTACTGCAAACGGCAGGCATACAGAAACGCGGTTATCAGAACTTTCGGCTTCGACCCGCTTGACATCAAAGAGGTCTGATGGTATGATAAAACAAATCGCATTTTACGGCAGCAACACAAACGCGACCGCATACTTCAAAGACGATGAACAACTCTGGACAGACTACTTTGACATAGAAGTACAGAGATATCGTAAACTGGTCGGCTTCGAATATAAACGAAATCCCAGATTCGGAATCACAAACGTAAAACCTACGTCATATAAAACCGCGTTTGACATCGATACATTACAAGCATCCGAAAAGATTCCCGAAAATCTCGGCAACATACCATATGTAGTATTCGAATGTCACTGTTAAACAAGGAAATACTATGAGCTTGAAAAGAAGGTGAGTGGGCAAATATGCTGCGCAAGCCATCCCAGTAAAGCTCATATGTTTCAATACGCAGGTGTGGTGGAACAGGCAGACACAAAGGTCTCAAAAACCTTCGGAGAAATCCGTGCGGGTTCAAGTCCCGCCACCTGCACCACGTAGGCTTAAGCTTTGACAGGGGCGGTCACGCCTTGTTGTCCAACACGCGTCACGAACAACAACAGCAACCGTCCCGCCTACAACCAAAAAAATATATATGCGGACTCTGAAAGCAAGGTTCAGCTTCCTTTGGAGAAGTGAGAAGTAAAAACGGCATGATGAAAGGTATCGCAACCATGGCTCTACGATATTTAGTAATTGGATGAGTCTCTCTCACCGACACAAAGGCTTGGCGGTTCGAATCCGGCAGTCCGTACCGTACATATCAAAACCTGATGATACACCGTAACAATAACACAAACGGCGGAAAAATATCTCGACCGAAATCCTTAATGTATCACAAACCGTAAGCAGCCCTGAACACAGAAACAACCTGTTCTCTAAGCAATCCCATAAGCGTCATACCATGCTGTACAGAAAAACATCTGTGACAAGCCTCGAATAATGACAGGCGCTTAAGTAATATTTTGGATTGACAGACCACAAACGTAACAGACACAAAAAGCACTTACAAGCGCCGCCCAGTTTAAGGTCTGGGCGGACACACAATCAAAAAAAGAGGTGTCAATATGGCGAAAAACGACCACGAATTCGAACACTGCTTTCGTGACCGTGAAAAAAACAATGCTATTTGCGGATACCCCGCAGGCATGACTGTCACTGAAAAAAAGCCCTAATGAAACGACACCCCTCATGGTATCGTTCAACCGTTGTATATGACAAAGACGGTTTCCTAAAAAGGTAAAACACACAAGGAGGTCATACGCATGAAATACACAAGAAAATGTCCGATTTGCGGACGTAAGGCAACACGTCGCACCGGAAAATTAAGCTTCTGCGATGACCACCACAAGACAGTACGCCGTCACAAATCACGCAAAGTATATAAAGAAGTTCTTGTATACTCTCTCGGTCCCAGATGTGGCATATACGGTTGGCGTGAACTCAACGTACACTAAAAAGGATGTTCAAAAATGCTTGAAACATTAACAAATAGCCCATTGACAAAAATCGCCTTGATGGCACTGATTCCATTGTTAATCAGCAAAACAATAACGGAAATAGCGCAACGCATAATCGAATACATAATCGTAAAACAAGAGATAAAAAGACTGAGCCAAATACTGAGCGATAAAAACGCAAGCGAAGCAAAAAAAGAATATGCGATTGAAACATTCAGGCAAAACGTATACAACATAATCGAACAGCCCGAAAGTCGAGCTCAGGAACGATACGTCGGAAGACTCATTGATAAATGTATCGAAATCGCAAAACAAAAAGCATAATATCAAATAGCTAACTTCCTATATATTGGTTTCTGTTTTAACCGTCGAGGGTGCGGTATATCACCCTCACACTATGGGTAGTAGCCAAGCGGTAAGGCAACGGACTTTGACTCCGTCATTTCGTGGGTTCGAACCCCGCCTGCCCAGCCAAAGGAGCTCTTTCTGTCAGCTCCTTCACCGATAAGTCGGCTTTAAAAAAACTCGACAGAATAATGTCAGACAGTTGGCGGACCGCTTCCTCGTTCCGTCAGCTGTTCTGTACAACAAAAAACATTTGACAAACAAAAAAAGAAGGAGGGCTCGAACATGCCTGTCTTATTTGTAAAAAATACCGTAACAGAAAAAACAATCGAGTCCATACTCAAACATATCAACAGTTTCTGGACATACACAAGCCTTACAGATGTTGTGCAATCCAACGACAGCAGACTCGACAAAGCGCGTGATTTTGCGGTTATCACCTTCACAGACGAAAAAGATTGTACTATCATCGCAGACAGGCTGATGGCGGAAAACATACAGGTATTCTTAACCTTACCCGTCGACGCCGAACGTGTATACACGAACATATCAAACGACAAAAAAGCCAATATATCCTACTGGGATAATCTCGATAATATTGCCGAAGACTTTGTGCAAAAACTTCTGTATGAATGCTACGACAAAAATACACATGCACAAACACCTCTGTCAGAAGAAGACAGACAATACGTCCTGAAGGCGGCGCTTGAAGCCGCCATTGAAAAGCTGGAAGACCTCAAAAAGGAATTCCCGTTTATGGACATTTCGTCCTGAAAAGCATACGAGGGATGTGGGCTTAGAGGCAGCCATCATCTAAGGAGTAAGACGCCGGGATTGCGTGCAGTGAAGGTCGGGGAAACCGACACAGCGTGCACGCGGTGGTGATGAGAACACTTAAAGCAATAACGTGTTGCTAAACGGTATCATCACCATTGTCAATTCGTTGCTGACGAGCGCGGCATAGCAGTAATGAGCGACTGTAATCTATCTGCTATTGCGACACACCCTACAGTCGGTAAGAGTCTTTTTGGCGTAACAGCACACCTCGTACCATTATTTTCAAAAAGGAAGGTATCCATGACACGTACTGTGACATATACATGTGAAGTCTGCGGACGTCAAAGCGGAAACGCAATTGACATTATAAAATGTGAATGCTCCCATCTTGGGATAACCGTAGACCAACTAAAAGAATGGAAGCTGCTGAAAGGCGCTGTCCGAATGACAAGAACAAATGCGACAACAGAGCAAGTCGTTAAAGACGCCATCAAAAATCTGAATAACTTCGAAACAAAACATCAGCTCACAGGAAAAACTATACCCAACATGTGTTGAATAAAAAAAGGAGGCGTTCCCAAATGCCCTACACAGCACCAATCGAAAAAGATCATATCCTTGACGTCACAAACCGTTTTCTCAATGCCAACGAAAACAGCAGCGACGCACAGGCGCTCATCCTCGACATGGCGTCTGAAATCCTCAACGAATCCGTTGACCAAATTATTGACGACCTCGATGATGACGGTGACGTAAATACTTAAACACAAAATTCACGCAAATCTCTACTTACAGTAGAGTGAAACCAGTCAATCAAATACAAAATTCACACAAAATAAAATAAAAAAATATGGGCCTGCTTGGTTTCGACAGGCTATACGAAAGAATCTATCACGCACGTGTCCCATCGCGTACGGGGAAACAAAAAATAAACGACACTAATACTGTTGTACTTCATCCCGCATTCTCCGCTGCTTGCGCTCGCGCTGCAGCCTGATTGCATCACGGATACCAAAACGGCACGTCCGCTGTTTGATAAGGCCTGAGGTTCGAAGATAAACAGCACACAGTTTCCTGTTTCTGTAAAAAACAGGTGGTGGAGTGATGAAGAAACCCTTCGTCCCTAAACGGCTGATTACGCCGTACGTCAACTCGTAAAGAAAACGCCGTCCGTCTGACACGGTAATAATCTAAAAGCTCAGACTACTGCGTAAGTATGATATTTTCAAGTAGATAGTTTGGACACGGGTTCGACTCCCGTCAGGTTCACCACGCTGATAAACCCCGTCACTATGACGGGGTTCAAAATATATTACCAGTCAGTCAAACACAACATTCACACGAAATCTCTACTATGATAAACAAAACAGAAAGTAGAGCTAAAGAAGATGTCTTAAAAACACAAACAATCTCTGCTAAAAAAGAAGAGAGTAGCTCTGACCATGCTCAGTCAACACGGCGCCTTAGTCAAGCGGTTAAGACACTGCCCTTTCACGGCGGTAACATGGGTTCGATTCCCATAGGCGTCACCAATGACCTGTAAAACTCGCAAAGCGGTTGAAAAAAACCCCTCAAAACAAATACCGCAAAGACGTAAAAGAAAGGACGCGACCGATATGTCGTTAAAAGTAATCCGTCGTATCGACGACCTCGGACGAATTGTCGTTCCGAAAGATATAAGAAAAAGGTTAAACCTCGAAGAGGGAGACACAGTATCCCTCGAAACAACCAACGACGCGCTTATCATCAAAAAACATTCCGTGATAAGCGAAATCACAAAAAAGGCACAAGCTTGCATCGACGCTCTGTCATTCTCAACAAAAGACATCGTTATTGCCACTGACAAAAACGTCATTACAAACGTAGCAGGCTTATCAAAACGGAACGTCCTTGAGATGAATATCTCCGACAAGCTTAAAGAGCTCATCAAAAATAACAAAAAGGGATACCGTCACACACCGACAGACGAACCCATGCCCGTGATGAAAAACGCCGCGATGCCTTACGTCAAAGCAACGGCTGTAATCTACGATGAAGCGCTGTTGCCCATCGGATGCGTAGCAATCATCACATCAAGTAAAGCAGAGCTGTCACTGGGTATCACACCTGCCGAAGAAGCGTTGCTGAACAACACAGCTGACACCATCACACGGCTTATAAGAAACTAAAAAGGAGACAACAATGCTCACTGAAATCACCATCAAAATCAACACTGATACCGGTGACTGTTCTATCAAGGAACAAAACGCCGAAACTGTGACAACAAAGCTCGACACATCATCCCTCGAAGCAACTGCGTGGGACGCGGGTGAAGCGCTGAAGGACTACATCGAAGGGTTGAACTGAAATGCCCGACAACTATTACAGCAACAAAAGGAAAAATCCCCACAAGTACAAAATGATGTACCTGTTGGAACGAATCAGAGATTCCGAAACATGGCCGAAAGGTGCCCGCATATGGGCATTCCAACCTTGTACAGGATGGCGCGTCATAGACAAGCATTACGTCTTGAAAACAAGTCTTTAAAGGAGAAAACTCCAGAATGACCATCAACATCAACAACTACGCCGAACTATTCACAGCTTTATGTATTGTCGCTATAGGCATAGCCGCTGTAATCGTCTGCGAAACATTTCTTTTACTATCCAACATTCTCAAAATCAAAGAAAAACTCGACAACGAAACGCTGCACTACTGCCCAAAGTGCGACAAGCTCCGACATACCAAAATTATCAAAATAACAGAGACACGCTGTATCAACAACAAAGAAAACTGCAGAACCATAACACTACCGGTTGCAGTTCGTGTCTGTAAAGAATGCGAAACGGAAATCTTTGACCGTCGATTGAAAGAAGAAGCCGACTTTGTTTTCAGCAAAAAGTTCAAAGAACGACCGTCTACAGAAGATTAACAAACGTACCCGACAAACCGTCGGGTCTAAGAGGAAAACTCCAACAACACCAAACCAGACAATTAAACACGGCATTCACATAAAATCTCTACTATCGTAGATTCTGTTTATCAGGAGCTCAAATCTCCTCAGCCGTACCAAAACAAAGAAACCGACAAAAGGAGAAAACCATGCCTGCAACTATTGAAAGCCTTACACTGGGCGAGTTCAGAGAACTGACAAAAAACTTACCGGACGACGTAAAAATCGTGATTACGTCAGAATCAGATTCCGACAAAGCCTTACCTGTAATGGTATATCCATTTGAAACAAATATCGACAACGATGGGTTTTTCCTGCTGTCGCAAAACTGTAACGAAAGTATCGACTTCGAATCATAATACAAAAACGCCAACAACCAAAAAATCTCTTAAATATAATAGCCACCCTTTTACAGGGTGGCTATTTTTTTCTCTTACAACTATTTCAAATCGTACAAGCTATATAAAACCTCTACAGAATTCCCATTCAGCCGAGATTCCACAAAATCGGGAACTGACATTCCGATGATATAACGCTGAATATACGTGGCATCGACCGAGTCCGCATTGCCGTCACCATCTACATCACCGAGAATATCAGTATAATCAACTTCGTTCCTCACAAAAGGCAATTCCATTCCCACAAGATATCTATGTAAACATGTTACGTCAAGAATATTGACAACACCATCAAAATTAACATCGCCGTAAAGCACCTGTCTCACTTCCATACAGGGAATGGCGTGGCGTTTGCAGTACGAAATGGTATATGAAGCGTTTTCTTTGGTAACAACCGTCAAATCAGACATACCATCGAACGCGTTTTCGTGCAGATACGTAATCGTGTCGGGAAGCACAAGCTCCTGCAAGTTCGGGCAATCAACGAAACCGTCCGCAGCAACAAACGAAATAGACGAATCGACAAAAACACGTTTCAAATTCGAACAATTAAAAAATAAATGATCGCGAATCGACGGTATACATTCAAAATGCACGGTTTCCAACAAAGGACAATCCTTAAAGACATAATAACCCGGACCACCATACATAGAACCGCCGCTCTCATAACGAATGACACCCGCAAACGAAACAGAACGCAAACTGCTGCAATTCTCAAAAGCATAATTGCCGAGCTTGAAAACATCAGTCTTTGCCGTAAACGTCTCAAGACTTGAACAACCGGAAAAAGCAAAATTACCGATATGTTCAACAGAATCAGACATCACGGACTTCAAGCTTCTACAATTAGCGAACGCTGAATCACCAATACTGCCACCGCAATCAAAAGGTATACGCTCCAAAACAAAACAGTCACGAAAAGCGTTGTCCCTAATAAAAGAACACTTAGGGTTTTCGACATAAATGGACGTTAAATTCTCACAGGACGAAAACAAACCATAATCGATATAACGAATAGACTTGAAACGAACCGTCTTCAGTGAAGTACAATCACTAAAAGCGTAACGCCCAAAATTACAATCTGACGAAGAAGCATCAAAAAGCTCCAAATGAGAACAACCGCGAAACGCATAGTCACCGACGTCAGATACAAAATCTGTATTAGTTACACGCACTAACGAAGCGCATCCGTCAAATGCACTTCTTCCGATTGACGTCACACTACAGGAATCAGGGAGCTGAACATCTAACACATTCACAAAATCAGCAAAAGCTGAGTTACCTATATGCGTGACATCTCCTGTGATTTTAATATGACGCACATCAGGCGCATACTCATACCACACAGGAAATTCGCCCCACGTACAATCATGCATGGCGCCGGAACCGTTTATAATCAATTCCCCATCTTCTGTAGCATGCCATGTAAAACCGTCCTCGCTGAAAGAACCGTCTGTGCTTGTTTCAGAAGTTTCGGCAAAACAAACCAAAGTACCCAAACTGAATATAAAAATACCAACAATCAAAAACGTACAAAAAAATCTCTTAAACATACAAAAGCCACCTTTCATAATAAACTATATAACAATTATAACACAAAAACACAAACGACACAACAATAATCTGCGTAACGAAAAATCATCTGAAGAGTTGAAATCGTGTCAAGGAAAAGGAAGGAGCTCGACATTGAAAACAAAAACAATCTATGTATGCGATGTCTGCGGAAAAGAGAGCGCTGAGTCTATGGATATAATCAAATGCGAATGCGCGCATCTGAACATCGATATCAGAACATTGAATCGATGGAGAGACCTGAGAAAGGTCGCTGCTGAAGCGGGCAAGACATACAGTATTCAACACAATGAGGAAACCGACGCTGCTTTCGACAAAGCTGTAGTAGAACTCGTAGAGTTCGAGAAAAAGCATTCTCTTATTGACAAAAAAGTACCCGAAATAAAACTGTTTTAACTAAAAACCATTGACATAAAAACAGTTTTGTTATACAATAAAAGAACGATTAAATCCGTCATTTGATGGATTTAATATATATTCCTCCATAGCTCAGTCGGTAGAGCACTCGGCTGTTAACCGAGTTGTCGTTGGTTCGAGTCCAACTGGGGGAGCCAGTCCTACACAACACATGGTGTAGGAGAAACAGTGCGGCATACACCTGTAAACTTAAGCAGGAGGATTGCATAATGTTCACGATGTATATCTGTGCTGTTTATCGCCTCCGAAAAAGAGGTCGAATAACCTTACGAAATGGGCGCAGTTGACGCCCGCGTGCCGCGCAGGTCTACCCTGAGACCTCCGCTTCAAGGGCACGGAAAGTCGGGCGAGCCGAAACAATAATTCGTCCGTACGTCACCGAACGTAGAATCGGCACAGGGTCAGACAGCTTAGTGTGTATTGTATAAAGACGCCTCGGCGGCAAGCGTGAAACGCGCCTGTGTGCCACGCGCAACCTATACAATGGGTGCTGTCCGCGCAGGATAGAAAGAGGTTGAGTCCTGTATCATCTCTATTTTTTGAATTCCGGAACAACAACTACAACGGATATCACTGTTACTCGCATATCAGGGAATGTGAATAACAGCAGATGGAAATACGGAAAAATCCATCCACCTGACCGTGACCGTTAGCAGGAGCTGCGTATGGCTCACCGCGAGAAAACAAGCATACGCCACCAATGGTGACTTAAAACGTAAAAACGTTTTATCATAAAAGAAAGGATTTATCAAGAATGTTTTGTCCCAATTGCAGAAAACACGTGACAGATGAAAAGTTCTGTCCCAGATGCGGAACAGACCTTTCCCCCTACAGGGAAGAAAGAGACGCGCAAAATCAAATGTCAGCACAAACACAGCCCGCGGAAAGCCAAAACGAAAATATCGACATAAACAATATCGAACAAAGCGATATCGAACAAAACAAAGGTATAGCTTGGCTCTCCTACTTCGGACTGCTCGTACTCGTACCGATGCTCGCAAGGAAAACATCGAAATATTGCGCGCATCATGTCAAACAAGGTTGGACACTATTTGCGACCAACATTGCGTACTTCGCTGTTACGCAAATCCTTCTGGCAATTATCGGAGCTATCTTCCCGGGACACGTCTCCTATTTCCTGATTCGTATGCCGAGCACTGTATATGTGATTTTCAGCATCATATTCAACCTCGGATACATCTTCTTCACCGTTCTCGGAATCATGGGAATCGTTTACGCGGCAACAGGCAAAACAAAACGTTTACCTGTCATCGGACAAATCCCGTGGATTTCAAAACTCGTAGACAACTTCTACAAAAACTATATCACAGAATAAATGATATCAAAACGCATGGCGTTTTAATATACCAATATCGCAAAGCTGAATGATAATAGTTCGGTCAGCGATATAAGCTTCGTCGGGTAAGCTTACGGGTAACATTACCCATAAAGTCAGTCCAACATCTCTTTTATGATGTGACCTCTTCTGTAATATCGGACGACAACCCGAAGTCACCTTACTCTCAACAATAGAGAACTAAGGGAACGGGAGCGCTCATGCGCAGAGCGGTCCTTGCCAACAGAACGACCGTTTGTGTAAACGATTCATCCTATGATTGCAACGATTGCTTCGTGTAACCCACGGCAATCAACACAGGAACATTGCGAAACATGCTTTACCCACGAAAGGTTGACTCTCCTTTTGTCGCTTTTACAGGATACCGCACACAATCATAAAGAATTGCAATAGCAGGCTCGCAACAGCGAGCGGCGGTATATGAAAAAGTTGCGCAATCACGGCCAAATTGCGAAATGACAAACCTTTCTATGCTGAACACAAACAAATCCCGGGACAGCGTCCCTCGGAAGCGTTTTGCCCCAAACGTTGCAATTGTGGCAAACCCCGAAACGTGCCGGTACAAAGACGGCTATAACATATGAGCATGGTGTAAGCCGCCGATATTCGAAGACAAAAACACCAAGACCCTGTAAGGTGTGCTTGCGAAACGTATATTCGCCTGCGGGTCTTATCTGCCGATGTAGCTCAGTTGATAGAGCAGCTGATTTGTAATCAGCAGGTCGTGAGTTTGAGCCTCACCGTCGGCTCCATCTGTCGCCATCTAAGTGTCGTCGGAACACTTGTTGTGTGACCGCCCGTATGAAACGACGGGAACCGTAAAAAAAAACGGTAGAACCTAAGTCTGTTGGTTCCGAGGAAAGTTTAGGGCAGACAATCCGACAATTCATTCTTATTCCTTTATTAAACCGCTCGCACCATGAAATCGGAAACGAATTCAAACCAGGTAGCGAGTAAAACCCAATCAGGATATTTGCGTGGAGTTGACAACAACGCTGAAACGAAATGTGGAGTTGATAGCAACGCTGAAGCGAAATATCGCATAGTTGGGGATATCATTTTACATCAATGCGGTTATTGACAAAGAGAGTGACAAGGCTGATGAAAGTTACTCCGCTCGGACACCAACGCAAGCCCGAGACCGCCTTCCGAGAGTGAGTCGCCGCCGGAGCATCGACCTGACGGCGACCATGGGTGGGGCCATAGTCCTTCGAACTGTAAAGGGCAGGAATGGCAAGCCCTCATTGCGGTTTTCAGAGATAAACCGCTCACGTGGTACAGTTAAAACGTTCGCGCCCTGAAAGAACGTGCGCCAAAAGCGCGGGCATGCATGTCACTTAGTAATGAGCAACATTGGTAGGCTTCTTTTAGGAGATAGTTGCCAACTGGAAAAGGGCGTAATGGCATTTCCAGTCCAAGCCACCCGCAAAAGGGTTCTGAAACGGTGGCTTAACAGAACCGAGAATGTATTCAGGCTTTGAAAGAATACTCGATAGGTTTCTGAAATAGTTCAGTATAATTCCTATCGTAAGCCTTTCACGGACAATGGTTTAATGGTAGAACATTTCCCAGAATCGACAAATATCGGCGAAAACAGGCTACATTGCACAATGAGAGAGTTTGGCGTGCGATGCTTGGTGCAAGGCTCCACGTATTTTGCCAAGGTGAAAATCCTCTCTGATTCTGTATGGAAAAGACACAGGTTCGAGTCCTGTAAGTCCGACCTCAAATGTATCAAGACCCTGAAAGATACGCTCGCGCTTCAACGCATAAGCCCTGCGGGTCAAATCGGTTGCTTCGTTTAATAGGTAAGACGCGTGTGCCTCAAAAGCACGATTTGCGGGTTCGAATCCTGCAGCAACCCTTCAAAAAAGAAGCGATAACTCATCGGCTAACTTCACTGATGCGCATGTCAGAGCGCTTCAGACATTCGACGAGCATACATCCTATGTTCCGAAATTGCTTGAACCCAAACGGAAAGGGCAATAAGAAAACAAACTCAGCATAGGTTCGCGATAGGAAGCCACACTGACACCGAGCTGTCCTGTCACGATAGGTCAAAGATGAGAAACAAGTTTAAGTTGAGCGATGTCTATACACATACGTGTCAAAGCCGACTTAGTGCAATGCTAACGCGCGAAGCAACATTAAAGTGCGGCAGGTCCGTTGATAAAATACGACTGACCATACAGATGTAAGTGCTCACGGTAATATACCGTGGAGCCGGGCGCACCCACGACGGCAAATTCTATACCTAACGGAAAATTCCGTGGATACAACGTGCCCTCAAACCTCAAAAAGCTTGTTTAAAACCGAAGTTGCCATAGCAAACGCGAGGCTACACAAACGCCGGACCGAATGTATGCGGTTCTCCGGTTTTCTCACAAAAAACCTGCTTGTATATAAAACAAGCAGGCTTACATATCGCGGGGTGGAGCAGTTCGGCAGCTCGTTTGGTTCATAACCAAAAGGTCGGGGGTTCAAATCCCCCTCCCGCAACCACTTCCGATTGCTGTGTGTTTTGAAACTCGGAAGCTTAGGCGCCTGATGTATATCATATCGGGCACCCCTCCTCATAAAAAGAAGCCCTTTCAGGTAACAACCTGTTAGGGCTTCTTTTTTTTTTTATTTATTATCGACAAAAAGACAAATCGAAATACGGCAAACGACGTTTCCTCAAAGCGAACAGCTTTTTTCTGATACATACGGTGTAAAAAACAATACCAAAGATAACAAGAAGCACACAAGTCACACAAATAATGTCCAAGGCAACAGGATGCAACTCAGGCGCATAAACAAAAAGATACGCACTGAAATTAAAAAGGCTATGCAAAAATACAACGAAAGTAAAACTGTTCGTCAACATATAAGCGTAACAGAGAATAATGCTCAGACAGAACGTCATAATCATATGTAGCGGAGAAGGGTGCATCACGGCAAACAAAATCGACGTCGCAAAAATAGCGGCAGGTGCTCCGATACTGTTACGCAAAAAAGGAAAAAAGAGACCGCGCATAATTGCCTCTTCACCGAGAGGGGCAAAAAACAAAGCGAGGAGAAGACCGAGTGCGTCAGGGAACTCCGACATCGCCTTTGTATACTCCTCAAAGCTTGCGCTATATAATAAATCAGGTAACGCAAACATCAAAAAGAAAGTCATGATACGAATCAAAAACACCATCACAACAGGAAGCCTGAGAGACAAATCCTCACTAAAATCATCAGACACACTGTCTGACAGCAAAACGTGATGACGGTCGGATATACGAATCATCCCGTAAAAAATAAACAGCGAGAGATTCAACAAAATCGTCGGCCAAACAACTGAACTGAAAATCTGATACAGAAGCAGCGTAACAAGAACATAAAAAGCGACACATGCCCCCGCGCAAAAAAGACCGTATTTGTAATAATAACGCGACATCACTTCACCTCTCCGAGAAAATCACCGACAAAAGATACCGATTCGTTTCCGCGAAACGTGCTGCAGGAAAGATTACCAGAAACACCAAACACGGAATCAAAAGGAACAGGCTTCGGCAAGCTTTCAGCCTGATTCCAACACAACGCACGAAAACCGTAAGGCGCTGTAATACGCAAATGTTGATTATTCGAACCGACAGTATCAAAAATAACGTCGGAGCCTTTAAACTTGAACAAAAGCTGCGGTTCAGGAAAACCGGAGCCAAAGGGACGAAGCTGCTGAACAGACTTCGCGAAATCGAAAAACAAGGGAATATCGAGACCGAAATCCCCGTCACCGAGCGTCGATATAACAGCGTCATATTTTGCATGCGGAGAAGAATCGACAGATGATAAAAGCCGCTCAACATCAGCCTGCAAAAAAGCAAAAAGCAAAGGCTCTATCAAAGCGTTTGTGCGAATACCAAACGCGAGCTGATGTCCCAAAATAGTCACACCCGAAGGACCGTTCTCTGTCACCCGAGACAAAAAGGGATACCACTCAGGAGAACGACCGGAACCATGTAAATACATAGAACCCGTATCGTCATCGGCGTCCTCACGCAAAACAACATTAGGCATACCTGTCAAAAGCATCAACTTCATAGACAGCAAACCAAGAATGCCGGAAGGCGCGGACGAATGGTACACAAAGGGAGCGAACGGCTGCGGAACAGATAAAATCAAATCAAGATGCTCTTTGACAAGGGACTTACGTTCCTCGTTCAAACGCAAAAGCTCAGAAATGCAAATCTCCCTATCATCGCTGAAAAAAGCGCCGAACGCAGTCGTAATATCGCCGCCCATACGCTTGACAGAATTAAATGTCGGAGCGAGATAATAACCAAAGAAATCCTCATTGATATTATCGGGACACGAAATACGACCCTCGTCTTGGAAAGACGCCAAAATGTCATGAAGCCCCCAAAAAGCTCTTTTATATATATCGCACCCGGGAAGATGATTCATCACAAAATCAGAACCCTCAGCAAAGATATAACGACAAATTGAAATCGCGTCACGAATCAACACACGGTTTTCATAAAGAACGGGCATCGAATCCGAAACCGTACCGATACCCGCGAAAACACGAAGCATGGAAATACGCTCCCGAACTGCGGTATCACAATATAGATCAGCATAAAGCTGAATGCACTGATACAAAACATACGCGCCGCAAATCGACTTATGCGAATAGGAGTCAGAAGGACGCAAAGGATTAACAAACACATCAGCGGCAATATCCTCACGAACAACCGTATGGTGGTCAGTGACGAAAACCTTAAGACCCAAACTCTTCGCGTAAGACAAAGCGTCAAAACAAGACGAGCCAACGTCACAGGTAATAATCGCCTTCACATCAGAATCATTCTTAACAATAATATCAATATCAGAAGGCTTAAAACCATATGCCTTTGTGGAAGGCGCATAAAGACCGACATTAAAACCAAGCTCAGCAAGACCTGCAGTCCCGACAACGCCTGACGCAATACCGTCCATATCGAAGTCAGGCAAAACGATGATTTTCTCACCGGAATCATGAACGATACGCAGCTGCTCACACAGCTTGACAGCGCCTAAAAGAACGCCGTGATGACCGTCTTCGATATCATTCAAAAACGACGAAGTATAGCCGCGACGCTTCAGAAAAAGAGAAAGCATATCATTCATCACACTCACACTCCTTATCGGAAGACGACACGGCAAGACCATTACGGCAGGCCGCATAATAACCTCGCTTATATGATTCAACAGAAAGCTCACGAGTACGCAAATCCTCGGCATAAGCCGTCGCAATGCGACCAATATCGCAAGACAAAGAATCAGGAACAATATCGACATCGTGAGAAAACATTGAACCATCATGCAACAAACGAGGTTGGGACGGATAAGTATACGCCAGTAAAGACGCCTCTTCATTCAAAGAATCGACCTTACCGACAAAACGCTCAGCCTTTTTACGAAGCGGATGTGTTTTTGCCTTGACCAAACGACGAAGGCAAGTACGATACCCAATAGCGGCAATACGCAAAATCTGACCATAAGCAGCCAACAACGAAACTGTATCTAAATTTTCAGCAAAACTCTTATCATTAGACCGCAATGACAAACACCTCCCTCTCCACGCGAAACACGAACGGAGACATCATTCTTAAAATTATATGAGTATTATAACACACAGGTCACAAAAATGCAAGCCTTCAACAAAAATTTTTAACTTTTTTATTGAAAATAAAAGAAAAAAATGGAAAAAGAACACACGAAATCATACAAAGAAACAAAATCACCAAAAAGCAGAAATGGCTCAGAATTGCGCTCTGACGAACGAAAATATCTTAGGCATATCCAGATATGGATTTTACATAAAAACGCGACAGAGAGCAAAATAAAGGAGTTTATGACGCACATACGCGAAAGAAACGATTGCACACGCGTGTGTGTATGCATGTACAATCGTCCGAAAAGGTGAAATTTTGATAAATCGCACAATCTTGACTCAATAACGCAACTTGACCCAGTAAGATGTGAGATGCGCATTATCACGTAAGATGATTGCCGTGACACATACGTGTCGGCATCATCTTTTTTTTTTTGTGAAAAAACACACGGAAAAATACACGAAAATATTTGCAATAAAATTATTGCACTCAAAAATAAAATCGATTTTGTACCTTTGTACCACTTTTTTTTCACTCCCCCCCTGCACGTGCACGCGTGCGCGAGGGCTGTAACCATTTCTGATACAAAATCAAGAAAATGAGAAGAAATATTTTATATATAAAGACTTGTAAAAAAGATGGTACAAAGGTACAATTTAAAAAAACTTCAGTAATAATCGAAAAAACTACGTACCATTTGCAAAAGTAAAAACGGTACACCAAAAACAAACGTCGACCGTTTTTTCAGTAATAATCTACTTTTTTCGCGTACCATCTTTTGTACCACTTTTTGTACCGCCTACCAAAAAAGTACACAAGTTTTGACTAAATAATTCTCCAAGAGAACAATAAGTCGAAAAAACGAACCGAAAACACAAAATCGTAGGTCAAAACTTGCGCGAATAAAAAAGTAACAAAAACATAACACAAAAATGACAAATATGAACAAGACATGAACAAAAACACTAAAAAAGCAATGTGTACCTTATTTTGTACCATTTTTCGCAAAAAAGGTGGTACGCTGGTACAATCACTCAAAAACGGCTTAAACATGCGGTTTCTTGAACAAAATAAAACATACGTTCCAAAAAAGCGTACCACCTCGAAAAACAAAAGTGGTACACTTTTTAATTTTCAGGGTACAATAAAACGGACTGTGTAAACACGACGAAAATCAAAGAAAAACCGACAAATGCGTCAATAGGAAAAACGATAAAACAACAACGGTCTCACTCCGATCTCATGTACCATGAAGCAATAAAATCACTAAAACAGAAGAGCGTGATTTTATTGCACGAAGAGATGATAAAATTGACAAAAAAATTAATTTTTTTTATTTCAATTATCTATTGCTTTTTCCGAGAGTTTCGTCTATAATAGAAAGCACCGACAACAAAAATGTTAAAAATAAAAAGGGGGTGAACGAGAAAAAGCCATGCGTACATTGAACGAAATCATTCGAACAACAACAATGCTGTATCTCGACGGTATCGATGAAAACAATCCGCCGCCCCCTATTCAAATAGAAAAAGAACTGCTCACAGCGGTAAAAGCTGAAGTGCTCGTTGAAAACACGACGCGTGACAAAGGCGACAAAATCAAAGCGCCGCAGGCATTATCCTTCGCACAAATAGCAGACATCATGCTCAAAATATACCCGATACGCAAAATCTCATGCACGAACAGACGATCTGATTCAGACTACGATTTGCTTGGAATCTACCAAACCGAAGGTCGCTATAAAGGCTTATATGCGACGGACGAAAACGCCTTCCGTGAAGTTGCCTTATTGTATAACTATCAGCTGACACAGCGCGAAATGACGGAAATCCTTGTCAGACTGAACGACGGCGCAAAGAAGACAGAGCGAACGAGCGACCCTGACCTGATAGCAGTCAACAACGGAATCTTCAACTACAAAACAAAACAACTGCAGCCGTTCACACCTGATTATGTATTTATATCAAAATCAAAAGTCAATTATAACCCGAATGCTGTCAACGTCAATATCCACAATGACCAAGATAACACAGATTGGGACGTAGAAACATGGGTTCACACGCTTTCGGATGACGACGAAGTCGTCAATCTCATATGGGAAATCTTAGGCGCTATCATCAGACCTCATGTGAAATGGGATAAAAGTGCGTGGTTCTACTCAGAAACGGGAAACAACGGTAAAGGCACGCTTTGCGAATTGATGAGAAATCTTTGCGGTGACGGGACTTACGCGACGATTCCCATCTCTGACTTCAGCAAAGACTTCATGCTTGAGCCTCTCGTTCACGCAAACGCTATCATTGTAGATGAGAACGATGTCGGACAGTTCATCGACAGAGCGGGCAATCTCAAAGCGGTCATCACAAACGACGTTATCATGATTAACCGTAAGTTCAAGGCTCCTATACCGTTTCAATTCTTCGGTTTTATGGTACAGTGCTTGAATGAAATGCCTCGTATCAAAGACAAATCGAACTCATTTTACAGAAGACAGCTTTTCGTACCGTTTACAAAAACATTCACCGGCAAAGAAAGAACCTACATAAAGCATGATTATCTGAAACGACCTGAAGTACTCGAATATGTTCTGTATAAAGTATTGAACATGAACTACTACAGACTCTCAGAACCTGCCGCATGTACCGACGTATTGTCGGAATATAAAGAATATAATGACCCTGTACGATTGTTTGTCGACGAGATACTGCCTCAGTGCAAATGGGATTTACTCCCGTTCACATTCTTGTATGATGTATATAAAGAATGGTTCAAAGAAAACATTCCGTCAGGACAGGCACTGTCATCTGTCAACTTCACAAAAGACATCATCACTGTCGTCAACGAAGGCGATGAATGGATTTGTAAAGACAAACAGAAGAAAATCAGAGCAGGAAAGCGTATGAATGCGGCGGAGCCGCTGATAATACGCTACCAACTGAAAAATTGGTACAATCCATACTATCACGGCAATGACCCTGACAAGATTGCGCTGCCTGCGCTGCAAACAAACTACAGAGGCTTAGAACGAAATATCAAACAACAAGCACCGATAACACAATCAAGTGACGAATAACAACCAAAATCATCCCGAACAAACAAACGGGAAGAAAGGAAAACACCCGCACAATGCTCACACATTTTTATGATATCGAGACATTATGGAACGCTTTTACTATCGCGAATTATAAAAAGCAGGAAAATGTACTCGATTTATATTTGCTTCTTGACGACATTCCAATCGAACATGTCAAAGCAAATTCACACATTCTCGAACAGACGATTCGAAATAAAAACAAAAACTTCGACGGTCATATTCGAATGTTCGACCTGCACAATCCGGCACACATCCTTCGGTTAGGCGCCGAGTTCGGCGTTTCGACGTCCCGTAAGGTAAACGACCCGAACGAAGAATGCCCGCTCACGGAAAAGTATCCGCAATTACGCATCACATGCGACACCGATACCGATTATGACGAAAACAAGCATCCGTATCTGATGGGATATAACTCCTATAATTATGATACGACAATGCTCGCGGCGTTCTTCCAAAGAGTTTTCGCGCAAAGACAAAACTCGAACAACGAAATCATCATCGATACGATGAACACGACAGCAAGATATATGAGAACTGTCTCAGATGAATTATTCACAGACAGATTCAGAGACGAAATGCCAAAATATCTTTGTGCTGTACGTGATGCGAAAGGTCGTTACACCGGAGCAAACAATTATCAAAACGAAGGACATCGTATCAGACGAAACATGCTGATGAGCGGAAGACACGTCGATGTGGCACGATTGAATGAAAAACAGCGCAAGGTCGCTTTAAAGCGAATCCTCGGACAACTCGGATACCAAATTCTCGAATACGAGTTCAACGGAGATAACTATGTTCATTCCCTTGACGAACTCTTCGAGCTGTTGGCGTATAACACATCCGATGTTATCAACTTAGGCGTCTTATTCAACCACAAAGCATACACGTCGTCCTTCACACTGAAAAAAGGACTGCTTGACACCTACCCCGAGCTTATTTACGAAAAGAAAAAAGACGCATACGCGCCTGACGTCAGACCGACAAAAGTCAGAAACGACCGCCTGATGATCGACAGCTCCTCAGCACAGTTCGCCACCAAAACATTATGTCCTTACGGACACTTGACGGATATCGAAACCGTCAGTTTTGACTATCCTCATGCCGATATTGCAAAAGAACTCGGTATTCCTCGTGTGAATATCCTCGAAGAAACAAGAAAGTTCTTTTACAAGCTGTTCCCTCAACAAAGTCTGAGAGAACGCTTTGATAATATCTACAGGTTCTATAAGTCAATCGAAGGGAAGAACTTCAACGATTCAAAGACCTATCTCGAAGATTTCGGCTGCGATGACGGACACGGCGGAAAGACACTGCGCTTCGCTCCGAAAAACATCGCTGAAATAGCAAAAACAGACAACTGTATTCCGTATTTTGACAAAGACGGAAACGAAACGTCATGCTTTGCGACATTCTCAACAGGCGGTATCCACGGAGCGGAATATAACAAACGCTTATACGACCAAGACCTCAACGCGTATCAAACCGTCGAAAATGACATGGCATATGCAAAATCAGTCTATCCCGACCCGCTCGATTTAAAGAAAGCCAAAACAATCGAAATGCCGGACGGCACGATACGTCCCGCTACGGATTTCTTAAAATCAGGTTCAACGCTGAAGCATTCCGAATGGAAAAACATCAGAAGAAAAGAGCCTGTCCTTTTCGCAAAAACGGACAAAGGCGGAACAAAGCTCCACCCTCGATATGTATACACATCGATCGCGTATGCAAATCACGAAGACTTTACATCATACTATCCGAATCTGCTGCGTATGATGAAAGCGTTCTATAACGAAGGTCTCGGTTACGATAGATACGGTGAAATCTTCGACCAGAAATCAAAATACGGAAAGCTGATGAAAGACGAAACGCTTTCCAAAGACGAAAGAGAACGCTATAAGGTTCTTCGTGAAGGAGTAAAATTGATTCTCAACTCCGCTTCGGGCGCTGGTGACGCTACGTTCGACTCTAATATTCGCGTCAACAATCAAATCATATCTATGAGAATAATCGGACAGCTATTTTCCTATAGAATTGCACAGGCGCAAACCTTCCAAGGCGCTTTGGTGCCGTCAACGAACACAGATGGTCTGTATTCCGTCATGGAGGAAACGCTCAATAACAAAATCCTTGCCGACGAAGCAAAAGATATCGGCGTCGAAATCGAACCTGAGCCAATGTTGCTTATCAGCAAAGACACAAACAACAGAATCGAGTTTGACACAAAGAAGCATAAAGTGCTCTCTGTATCAGGCGGAACGCTCGCTTGCGCCGACGGACCGAGTCCGACAAAATCCTTAGCGCATCCCGCCATAGTCGATTACGCGTTGAGAGAATACCTTGTAAAAGCGGCGCATCGCTACAAGAACATTGACATCGACAGGGATTTCAATGATGACATTTGCCGAGAAATCCTTGAAGAAACCTATCATATCTGGTCGCCAAGGAAATGGCTCAATATGTTCCAAAATCTCATAGCGAGCTCAACGGGCTCACACACGTATATCTACAATGTCGAGCCTGATAATCCATCAAACACGCACGTCATGCAGCATTATAACCGTGTGTTCATTATGAAAGATGACACGCCGAACACTGTTCATCTCTATGCGGCGGCATATCGTGTTATCACCGACGCTACCAGAAAGAAACGTGCTCGTAACGGTGAAGCTGAAGTACAGCAGGATTCCGTCGCGAAACGAATCTTAGTCCAAAACGGCGAAAAAGAACGCCCGAAACGAACGGAAGCCGTTGTCAAAAAAGTGACCAATATCGAACCAACATGGTTCATGTTCATCCAAAACAGGTCATTAGATGACCTTAATGATGACGAAATTGCTTTCATCAGGGACAATCTCGATATGGAAAAATATGTACAGCTAATTCATAACAACTTCATGGACAACTGGTACAATAACGTTCCTCATCCTGCTGATAAGCAAGAAATCATGGTCTTAATGGATGACAAAAACGGAAACGACGCCACGTATGTCATAGAGGACAGACAAACAAAACGTGATATTTATGATATTGCAAAAAGCAAGCAAAACCGTATCCTCATGGACTGAAAATATAATGGGGGCGATACCCCGCCCCCATAAGAAGTCTCGTAAAAAAAAAAGGAAAGGAGAAACGCGTTGGAAACGCAACTGAACACCTTGCAGGATTTAAACATCCTTATTGACAAGGACGAGATAAAAGACAAAGCTCGCGAGAAAAACCCGACAGAAATATGTATTGCTGTTACCTATCTCATCGGTGTACCATGGGAGCGCTGCGCGAATATGTATCCCGGCAAATATGACGAATATGCCGAGATAAAAAACAAGCATCCCGATTGCCACCTCATACACGCACTATGCAAACTACGCACGATATTAATGCGGAATGAATCGGAAATCAACCGCAAACTGAAATATGAGCTCAAATCGTTGAGAACCATTAACGAAACAGCAGGCGTTTTGTCTGAAATCAACGAGCTGTCAGAAGACATCCCGTTCACCAACAAAACTGTTATCGATGACATCGCCGTCATTGAAAAAGTTCTGAACAGAAAAATCGACGATGTGCTGACGATTCTACCGTCATGGGTAGAAAAGAAATTTATCAAAAAGCTGTTCCTCATCAACACGGCATTCGCATCCGAACTGAAAAAATTCCGCAGAAACCGTAACCTGTACCCCTACAGCGCCTATATTAACTGGGAACCGAAGCCCGCAGGCAACATTCTTCTGAACGACAGACGATTCCTGTCGATTATCTACAGAGAAAACGGCGCCCAATTCCATGATATAGAAAAAATCAACAAAGTAAACGTACATACCGTTATGTCTGTCTACGAATATATAGAACAGACAAACGGAAATATCCGAATCATCATTGATTGTGAAAACACAGACCCATACAAATTCATGTCAGTATTAAGTATGCTCGACAAAAAGGAATACGGAAAAATAGACAGCATCATGCTGTATAATGACGCTGAGCACACACGTATATGGGACTGTATCAGTGAACAAACGGATATACCCGTAGAAATCGACAACATAAAAAGAGTCGTACCGAATAAATCACTTGTTGACATTCGTATGACATACGGTATCACAAAGGCATATTATAAAGATAATATCAGCTCGTTTATTATCGTATCAAGTGATTCCGATTTCTGGGGTGTCATATCGGCAATTCCCGACGCTGATTTCCTGATTGTGGTAGACGACACAAAAACAGGTCAGAAAATCAAAGAAGTGTTCACCGACGCATCTATCAAATATTGCGACATGAACGATTTTGACAATAACCTGTCAAAAAAGTTCAAAAGAAATCTGATAAAAGCAGAATTCGAAACGATCGCCAATGAAACACTGACGGAAAACATCGATACGATCATCGACAGAGTCGACAAAACATTGTTTCTCAGGCTCAACGAAAACGAACGAGCGCATTTGAGAAACGATATCGTAAATTCCATCAGAGCGAGCGTAACGAAAAACGGTACAATCAAAATCAGCGTATTGCATCGCTGAAAGGAAATACCATGGGCAAACCGGAAAACAAAATCGAAAAATATCTCAAAGAACAATCAGAAAAAAACGGTTTTATGTGTTTAAAACTGTTACCCTCTAAAAGAGGTCTGCCTGACCGTATTCTGATAGGATACGGTCAGACGATATATGTAGAAACAAAACGAGAAGATAACGGTCGTTTATCAAAAATACAGGAAATACGCATACAACAAATGAAAGACCATGGCGTACCTGTATATGTGTGTGACACAAAAGAATTAATCGACACATTATTGCTCAAATACAAAGCAAAACGATAAAGTATAATCAAGAATCGTTTGCAAGGTTGTGACTTTGATGATATTGATAAAAACATCAAAATCAATAACACATTCCAATAAAAAAGGAGGAAAAACCCCTATGAAACGCAGTCATAAAAAACAAATCAGAACACCGTATAAGGAAGGTGTCATCGAATTCACAGCGGGAAACGTAAGCGTAACAGACCCGAGCTATGACCGCGAATCCTTCGGCAAAATCAACGGCATCGAAATCATCCCCGGCACGTATATCTGCAATACGATTTATGGGAAAAACAATGAACGAATTGCCATGCAGCTTGTACTGAATGATGATAAAATCATCAAAACGGTAAACGCCAACCACTCATGGATATCGGTAGGAGCCGTCACGAGCGAAACGAAAACAATCGGCGTGTTCCAAAACAAGCCGAACTTCAAAGCCTACAAGCTCGGTCAGGTCATCAACGGCGTAGCGCTCTGTCGAATTTGGTCGGATAAGACATATAAAGGAGAACCCAAGGGTTTCATCTTTTATCTCACAAAAGACCTTCCCGAATACAAAGTACGCGTCGTCAAATCAAAAGACAGAGTAGTTGCTATCGAAGTCAGCCTTATATGAAAAACGCCAACAATCTCTGCTATAACAAAATAAAGAAAAGATGCAGAGAAAAGGAGTAATCAGATGACAAAAAAGCAAAACGATATCAATGAACTGATGCGTATCCTACCGGAACGACTCACAAAAGATATAATGACGAACACGAAAATGTCGTTTTTCAAAGAAGCCGTTTATGAACTGAGAACGGGCGCATATGTACAATACTATAACGACGTACTCTTGCCGGTAAAACGCATAGAAGCTCTTGACGGAACGTTCAAAACGTGGGGAATCGACGAGTTCGGAACAGATATAAACATGACAGAATACGATCGGGCACTGAAACATGAAACAGACGACGAATATGATATTATCCGCATATTCATCCCTGACGGTGAAACGCTGCATAAAATCTATGAACGTCCTAACATTGAACGAACCGAATCGCTGTCATTGATTAATGTGAACAAAACACAAATTGACGCATTGACCGAAAACAACAAAACAGCAAAAGAGAATCCGTCAAAAACGAAATATTTCATCATCATCCGAACAAACACAGACACAAAGAACTGTGAAACAGACACAGCAACAGAAGCGCTGAAATTCGTAGCCGATGTTCTCAAAGACGCAAATCAAGACACGTGGACAAGGGAAAGTGTTATCCTTGAAACGCGCATCCAAACCGCAATAGAAACACTGCTCCCGTGTATGCAGCACATCGGCACCATCAGCTTAGCGTTCCCTGAATCACGATTCAATATCAACATCATAACGACGAAACAAGGAAAGGAAACGATATGACAAAAAAGTACAACATCATTCCTCTTTTTGATACCTTCGCAAAAGGCATAGTTGCCGAAAACGAAGACGACGCTATCGCGAAACTCTTCGCTTCAATAAGAACCCCTGAGCAATTGAAAGAATATGTGAGAGCTATCGATACGGAACATCGTATCTGTCGCGGTCAGTTCATCACAACATGGGACACGAACGAGTTCGACGTTACAGACTGCAAGATTGACATGGAAACACGAGAAATCATCAGTGTTGAACCGTCTGACAAAAACATATCCGGCACAGTCGTTGATGAATATGTCAGATTTGCCAACGGTTCATACCGAATTCTCGCAGTTGATGATGATTCTAAAGTCCCGACAGATGAAAACATCTTATGGTATCGTAAAAACTAAAAAATACAATTCCGCAGAGGAAAAACTAC
>JAZQFJ010000060.1:0-17423 GCA_045539475.1 Eubacteriales bacterium
AAACGAAAAGAAGAGGAGGAAAATTTGCAAATCCACTGCCTGTTGTGGTATACTGTATACAAATACGGTAAAAAAATCCCGATAGGAGAGGATAACAGTGGATATTGACAGCAGAAAAGATAAGATAATAGAGCTTTTGGCGGCAAACGGAAAGGTGCGCGTTACCGAGCTTGCAGAGCTGTTCGGCGTTTCAGAGGTTACGGTGCGTATGGATCTTGCAGACCTTGAAGAGCGAGGTCTTTTATCGCGTGTTCACGGCGGTGCCATGAGCTCGTATAAAACGTATTACAATATGAGCCTGCAGCAGCGTCTGGGAACCAACCACGAGAAAAAGGTTGCGATTGCCGGTGCCGCCGCAGCTATGATAGAAGACCACGACACGGTGATGTTTAATTCCGGCACGACGACGCTTCTGACGTTCCGTCAGCTTCGTCCCTCTTTGAATTTAAGCATCGTCACCAACTCAATCGCAATTGCGCTTGAGGCGGGGGCAAACCCTAATTTCAATGTTGTTCTTCTCGGCGGTGATATAAATGCCAAGTATCAGTTTTCCTGCGGAAGCGATGCAAACGAGCAGATTCGCCGCTATCACGCCGACAAGCTTGTGCTTTCGGTGGACGGTGCGGATATCGAAAACGGCTTTACGACGTATTACGATAAGGAAGCAGAGCTTGATCGGTTGATGATTGAAAATTCGTCAACGTGTATCGTTGCTGCCGACTACACCAAAATAGGAAGAACAACCTTTGCAAAAATTTCGGATATCGGTGTCGCGGACTACATAATAACAAATAAAAACGCGGCAGAAGAGGAAAAGAAAAGCTTAAAAAAGTATACAAAGCTTATTGAGGTGTGAAAATGTCAGAACCCCTCTCTTTCGCGTTGAAAGAGAGGGGTTTTTTAATATGAAATATGTTGCGGGTGCAGATATAGGAACAACCTCGCTGAAAATTGCTGTTTTTGATGAGAAAGGAAAGCTTGTTTCCTCTGCCTCACAAGATTACACGCTTATTACGGAAGGAGAGCGCGTTGAGTTTCCGGCGGAAGAATACTGGAATATGTTTCTCAATGCATTCACTGAGGTCAGCCGCGGTATTGAGATTTCCGCGATTTCGGTTGATACGCAGTGTGAAACGCTTATCCTTACTGATGAGGATGGTGCGCCGCTTACGAACGCTATCGTATGGCTTGATAACCGTGCTGAGGCCGAGGCGCGTGAGATAGAGGAAAAATTCGGAAAGAAGCTCGTTTACGAAGTAACCGGTCAGCCGGAGATTTGTGCGACGTGGCCTGCGGCGAAGCTTTTATGGGTAAAAAAGAATTTGCCGGAGGTATTTTCGAATACAAAACGTATTTTTCTTCTCGAGGATTACATTTTGTTTAAGCTTACAGGGAGTTTTGTGACAGAAAAGACGCTTCAGTCGTCAAGCCTTTATTTTGACATAAGATGCGGAGATTGGTGGGATGAGATGCTTTCGTTCATCGGAATCTCACGCAAACAGCTTCCGGAAATTTTAGGCAGTGCCGAGCTTGTCGGCGAATATAACGGAATTAAGGTTGCGACAAGCGCAATTGACCAGATAGCCGGTGCGATAGGCGCGGGCGTTACCTCAAAGAGCGTTATTTCAGAGATGACGGGCACAACAATGGCGATGTTTGTTCCGTGCGATGAGATACCGGAATACAATCCCGAAAGCATAATTCCGTGCCATGTGAATTATGACGGAAAATACGCACTCCTTTCGTGGACTCCTGCTGCAGGGCTTGCGCTTAAGTGGTTTAAAAACGGATTCTGCGCGGATTTAAGCTTTAAGGAAATGGATGTTCTCGCAGAGGAAGCGGGAATAGGAGCAGAGGGGCTTACGTTTCTTCCGTACCTCTGCGGGTCAACTATGCCGAAGTATTCACCCACGGCAAAAGGTGCATTTTTAGGACTTACGCTTTCGCATACGAGAGCACATATGATACGCGCAATTTTAGAAGCAGTAGCGTGTATGCTCAAAAGCAACCTTGAATATATGAATATAGAAGCTCCGGAAATCCGCTCGACAGGCGGCGGTGCATCAAGCCCGCTGTGGTGTCAGATCAAGGCGGATATGACGGGAAGAAAAATAACAACGCTGAAAAATGCAGAGAGCGCATGCCTTGGAAGCGCAATACTTGCAGGCGTTGCGGCAGGGATTTTTGACAGCGTGGTATCTGCGGCAGACGCAATTGTGGAAACCGACAAAACATATGTACCCGGCGGTGCGGATTACACCGATGTATATAAAAATTTCTGTGAAGCGGAGGAAAAAATGTTATGGGAAAAATAGCTTTTGTGGGCTTTGGCGAGGTCAACACACCGAAGGACGTTATTATTAAAAAATGCGCGGAGGCAGAGCGCGGTCTTCTTGAGGCGGGGCTTGATCTTGTTTCCGTTTATCCGGTAACGGATGATTATGAGGAAAACGATATAAAGGAAGCTCTCGGAAAGCTTTCGGGCAACGATTTTGACGCAATGGTTGTCTGTATTGCAGGCTGGATTCCGAGCCACGCTGTTGTGAAGATAACCGAGCAGTACCGCCATCTTCCGATGGTGCTCTGGGGACTTTGCGGCTGGATGGAGGGAGAGAGGCTTGTCACGACTGCTGACCAGGCGGGAACAAGCGCACTCCGCAAGACATTCTGCGACCTTGGATATACCTTTAAATATGTTTATGATATTATCGGGCTTCCGTCACGCACAGACAAGGTTGCAACATATGTAAAGGCGGCGAGCGCGGCAAAGGCACTGCGCAGCGTAAAGATAGGTCATGCGGGCTACCGCGATATGAACCTTTACGGCACTCTGCATGACGGAGCATCTCTTAAAAAACGTGTAGGTGTTGAGATTGAGACATTCGAAATGCTTGAGATTTTCCAGCGTTATCAGAAGGTGACCGATGCCGAAAAGCAGGAGGTTATCGACAAATATATGTCCAAGTGGAACTTCTTAAAGCCCGCAAAGCAGGAAGGCAAGATGATGGCGGCAGGATATTTCCTCGCAATCGCATCTCTTATAAAGGAGCGCGGATACCTTGCAATCTCCTTGAAGGATGTTGACGGTATGAAGAAGCTCTTGGGCTTCCCGCCTGCACCGATATTTATGCTTCTTTCCGATGTTCTCGGCGTTTCCACAATTCCGGAAAACGACAGCCTCGGCAACGTTACACAGACAATGGTAAAGCTTCTTACCGGTCAGTGCGGCGCGTATCTTGAGTTCTATGAGTTCTTCACAGACCGCGTCCTTGCAGGTGTTCCGGACTATGTTCCGGCTGAGATTACGGACGGTGAGACAACAGTTATGCCGGCGGCATTCGGCGAGCTGAGTGAGGGCATACTCAACGTTTCCAAGGTAAAAACAGGCGAGCTTACAATGTGCCGTCTTGTATATACAAACGGAAAATACTATATGCATATGGTAACGGGAGAGGGCGTAACTCCGCGCAAGTGGGAGGAGTGCGGCTGGACACAGCCTGCACCGCAGCTTCCGGGACTTGAGATTATCCTTCCGGATGTTGAGAAGTTCACAAATAACGTGATGTGCCAGCACTATATCATCTCTTACGGTGATAACACAGCAGCCATCCGTGACCTTTGCGACATTCTCGGAATTGAGGTAATTTAAGATTATGAAGAGCGTAGTATATGCGAGAAAACCGCTCGGGAATCCGCGTTTTCGATGGAGACAGCGCGAATTTGCGCTCTCTACCTTCAATTGTATCGGTAAAGATACCGATATGATAATCAAAAACTGCAAAGAAGCGGGCTTTAACCTTCTTGAGGTTGGCTGGGGAAGCCACGAAAAGGTTTGGGAGACGGTGGAAGCCTGTGAAAAGCACGGCATTGACCTTATCTTTCAGGATTTGTCTCTTTTCAGCGGTATGATGTATAAGCATGACGACCGACCGGTTGACGACAATGTTATCCGTGAAACTGTAAGAAAGCTTAAGGAAAAGAAGCACACCGTCGGCTTTTACGTCTGGGATGAGCCGGTTTACGATTATCTCTTCCGCGAGGCAAGACGCCAGAGCGATATAATTCTGAAGGAGAATCCGGATGCTCTTATGTTCTCGGTTTTCCCGCCGAGCTATAACCCAGGACCGACATGGGATAACGGAAAGTATTACGATGCGTTTGAGCAGTACATAAAAGAGATTGAGCCGCCGGTTGTATCCATGGATTATTACCCCGTTGGCAATTATTGCGGGCTTTATCCCGGGCTTGACTATACCGAGGAAATGCAGCTTGACGATTCGCCGATGTGGCTTGACCTTGCAGTTGCAAGAAACCTTGCGCGGAAATACAATCTGCCGTTTTGGTTCTATTATCAGTCCTGTTATGTTTATAAGACGGATGTAAAAATCACATTCCCGATGGTGCGTATGATGATGTATGCCGGAGCGCTTTACGGCGCAAAGGGTCTGCAGAACTACACCGTAACGGGAACATGCTACGGTCTTAATCCGGATATACCTTATCCTACAGAGAGGACCGTTCTTATTGCAGATGGCACAAAGGGCGATTTCTTTGATGAGCAGAAGAAAATCCACGAAGAATTTAAAATGCTCGGGAATACGCTTCTTGCTCTTTCAAACCGTGCGGTATACCACAGCAGCGATGTTAAGGTTTACGGCAAATACGGCGAAATTTTCAAGGATTTTGAGGATAATATTGCAGACAGCAAAATCCTCTCCGGAAATCTCCCGAAGCGCACCTCTGTTGGTGAGCTTTGCGATGATTACGGCAATGACTACCTGTTTGTTTTAAACCGTGATTTTGAAAAAGAGCTTTGTGCGGATATTCCGCTTTCCGGCAGCTTCAATATATATGAAGTGAGCCGTGAGGACGGTATGCAGAAGCTCGTAGCTGAGGACACAGAGAAGATTTCCGTTTCTCTTGCTCCGGGAGACGCGGTTCTGATTCGTGTACAGTCTGCAGATGAAAAAAAGTTCATTGCAGAATATAAGCTAAGCGAATAATTGAAAGAAGGATGATTTAATATGTCGAACAAATATTTAATCGGATGGTCCGAAGTTGATATAACTCCGGATAAAAAGATAAGCCTTGCCGGTCAGTTTTACGAGCGCGTTTCAGAGTACGTTGAAACTCCGCTCAGTGTTACCGCAATGGCAATAGCTACAGGAGAAGAGCATGTTATCTTCTGCTCTGCAGACCTTGTTTCTGTCAGCAGCAGCCTTATGAAAGATGTCAGAGATATTGTTTCGGAAAAATGCCCTGAAATAAACACAGATGCGATTATCGTAGCTGCAACCCATACCCACACCTCGTATTCATATGCCGGACGAAGTGACAGGACCGTGGGCGACACGCTTGGAACGCTAAAGGCATATATGCCCGAGGGAGTGAAGTACATAGACCGTGTTCCGCTTACGGACGATGTTATGTCACCCATTGAGGCGGCAGAATTCCTTCCGGGCAAAGTCGCAGAGGCGTGCATTGAAGCGTATAAGAACTTAAAACCCGCATCTTTTGCAAACGAGTTTGGCCGTGCGGCTGTCGGAATGTGCCGTCGCGTATGCTATGACGACGGCAGTGCAAAAATGTGGGGCGATACGAACACTGTAAATTTCACGCATCTTGAGGGCGGTAACGATAACGGCATTGAGCTTCTCTATACCTTTGACGAGAACGACAAGCTTACGGGCGTTGTTGCAAATATTGCCTGCCCGTCGCAGGTTGTTGAGCAGAGAAGCTATGTTTCCTCCGACTATTGGGGCAAGGTGAAGATTCTTCTCCGCGAGAAATACGGCGAGGACATCAAGGTTCTCGGTCTTGGCGGTGCAGGAGGCGACCAGTGCCCGCGTGACCTTATCCGCTGGGTGGATCCGGAAACCCCGATTGCCGACCCGAACGTTATCCGTGAAAACGTAACCGTGCGCCGTGCGGACCCGTCAATGTATGACATCAAGGGAACGTGGAAGATAGGCAAGCGCGTTGTGAATGAGATTTCCGATGTGTTTGAGGAAATTACGGAAAAGACCTCAGAGGGCCCGCTTGTTCATAAAAAACTTACTCTTGAGCTTCCGCTTCGCCGCGTAACTCCGGCAGAGCGTGATGCGGCAGCGCGCGCAATCCGTGAGTTTTTCAAGGAGCATACAGGCGACATCAATTATATGGACACTGCGGCAATGCACGTTCATGCAGGAACTCTTGGGAGATATGAATATCAACAGGATCATAATATCCGCACGGTTGAAGTACATATCGTCCGTATCGGTGATGTTGTTTTTGCAACAAACCCGTATGAGCTCTTCCTCGATTTCGGCAATCAGATTCGCGCGCTTTCCCACGCATCGCAGACGTTTATCGTTCAGCTCTGTTGCGGAAGTGACGGCTATTTGCCGACCGAAAAGGCAGAAAAGGGAAGCCATTACAGCGCATATGTTTCCAGCGGTACAGTCGGACACGTCGGCGGTGAGATGCTTGTACGCAAAACGGTTGAAGAAATAAACAAGATGTTTTAACATAGCAGAACCGCGGCAATCGCCGCGGTTCTGCTATTGTTTAAGCCGAGAGGAGTTCGCCTACCCTTGGGTTATCCCAAAGTATGCTTTATCTCTTCGAGCAGGCGGTGAAGCTCTTCAAGAGTTGAGATGCTTACCACGCGCGTTTTATATGAATTTGCGCCGCGAACACCGCGAAGATACCACGCTATGTGACGGCGCGCTTCAAGTGCGGCAACTCTTTCACAGGTGTTTTCCGCGCTTTTGCGTATCTGTGCCTCTGCAACCTCAAGGCGCTCCGAAAGTGAGGGAAGGGGAGGGATATCCTTTCCGGCAATTGCCGCACGGCATTGTGTGAATATCCACGGACACCCAAACGCCGCTCTGCCCACCATAACGCCCGCCGCGCCTGTCCAACGCAGGATTTTTGCGGCATCGGTGCCCTCAAAAACATCTCCGTTTGCAAGAACGGGAACGCTGACGGCAGACACAACCTCGCGGATGATATCCCAGTCCGCGCGACCGGAATACATTGCCACGCGCGTTCTTCCGTGAACGGCAAGAGCATCGGCACCCGCGTCCTCAAGAGACTTTGCAAACTCCACGGCGTTTACGCTTCCGCCGTCCCAGCCCTTGCGGAATTTTACCGTTACAGGGAAGTTTACTCCGCGTTTTATTTCGCGCACGATTTCCGCGGCAAGAGCGGGATTTTTCATAAGTGCCGAGCCGTCACCGTTATTTACAATTTTGGGAGTAGGGCAGCCCATATTTATGTCTATGAAATCACAACCGGTGCGCTCGTGCGCAATCTCCGCCGCCTCGCGCATAACGCGAGGGTCGTTTCCGAAAAGCTGTACACCGAATGGGCTTTCTCCCTCGTTGCGGATAAGAAGCGAGCCGGTTTTGCTGTCCTGATAGACAAGCGCACGGGAGGAAACCATTTCCGTATAAGTGATATCCGCACCGCAATCACGGCAAACGGAGCGGAACGCCGCATCCGTAACGCCTGCCATGGGAGCAAGGGCGAGCGGGCGGTTTTTAAAAATTTCAGATATGTTCAAAGAGAAAACCTCCGACAGAATATTCCGGAAATTATTGTATCATATTATAAATAAATCAGCAATAGCTTGAATTAAAAAGTTTTTTGTGATAAAATGATTTTCAAAAAAGACTATATAAGAAGAAGGAAAGAACGTGAACTATAATTACCACACTCATACAAGCAGATGCGGCCATGCAACAGGAACGGCGGAGGAATATGTTATTACGGCAATAGAAAACGGAATAGAGTATATGGGGTTTTCCGATCACCTTCCTCTGCGTTTTTCTGACGGGACGGAATCCCATTACAGAGTGCCCGTTAGCGAGGCGGAGGATTATTGCAAAGAGATATTATCGCTCAGCGCAAAATATAAAGATAAAATAGATTTAAAGGTTGGGTTTGAGGCGGAATATTACCCGGAGCTTTTTGATGAAATGCTTGAAAATGCCGTGAGGTGGGGCGCAGAGTATCTTATTTTAGGTCAGCACTATACCTTTCCGGAAAACGAAGGCGCGCGCCATACGGTGAAGGAATCGGATAGCAGAGAAGAGCTTGCGGCGTATACGGATTCGGTAATTGCGGCGATGTGTAAAAATGTTTTTTCTTATATTGCTCATCCTGATGTTTTTAACTTTACCGGTGATGAGGATTTTTACCGCAGTGAGGCGCGCAGGCTGTGCGCAGCGGCAAGGGAGAGAAATGTACCGCTTGAAATAAATTTCTTAGGTATCCGCGGAGAGAGGCATTATCCGCGTGAAGAATTCTGGAAGGTCGCAGGAGAGGAAAAGGCGCCCGTTACCTTCGGGTTTGACGCACATGAGCCGGAAAACGCCTTTGATAAAGAGTCGCTTGCCAAAGCGGAGCGGATGGTTAAGAAATATAATCTGAACTATATAGGCAAGCCGAGGATTATTTTGATTCGGGATATATAGCCGAACCCGGATATTGTGAAAAAAGACGGAAATAGATTGAAAAAAGATATTTTTTGTGGTATAATTTTACTACCACAAAAATTTTAAAGGAGTTGGTAACATGGAAAAGCTTGAAAAACTTTTCAAAATCAAAGAAAGAGGCAGCAGTGTCCGTACAGAGATTATCGCCGGTATTACAACATTCCTTGCAATGTCGTATATTCTTGCGGTTAACCCCGGATATCTGGGAGGAATTCCGGGCGCAACCCCCGCAGGTATCTTTATGGCAACGGCTATCTCTGCTGCAATCGCAACACTGTGTATGGCATTTTTTGCTAACTACCCTGTTGCATTGGCGTCGGGTATGGGACTGAATGCGTTTTTTGCATTCACTGTCTGCGGCGCTATGGGCTATTCCTATGAAGTTGCGTTGACTTCAATCCTTATCGAAGGTATCATCTTTATGATTCTTTCAATCTTTAAGTTCCGCGAAGCGCTTGTTAACAAGATTCCGAATAACCTTAAGTTCGGTATCACGGCAGGTATCGGTTTGTTTATCGCAATCATCGCGCTTATCAATGCAAAGATTGTTGTTGCAGACCCTGCCACAACCGTCGCTCTCGGCGATTTGTCATCCACAGGTGTTGTTCTTGCTCTTGTGGGACTTCTTCTCATCGGAGTGTTCAATCATTTCAAGATTCCGGGCGCTATTCTTCTCGGTATCATTGTCACATGGATTCTCGGCATCGTTGCAGAGCTTATCGGCTGGTATGTTCCGGATCCGGCAAACGGCGTTTATTCTGTAATTCCGAATCTCTCTATGGAAGCAATCAAGGCAAACTTTGCCGCTCCGGCACTGTTTAAGTTTGATTTCGGATTTATAGCAAAGAACCTTGTAGGCTTCATTATTGTTACATTTACATTCCTTTACACAGACATTTTCGACACCGTCGGCACTCTTATCGGTGTTGCTCAGAAGGGCAACCTTCTTGATGAGAAGGGTGAGCTTCCGAAAGCAAGCGGCGCTCTTATGGCAGATGCTGTAGGTACGGTTGTCGGCGCGTGCCTCGGTACATCAACGGTTACAAGCTATGTTGAATCAAGCGCGGGTGTCGCAGCGGGCGGAAGAACAGGTCTTGCTTCGGTTGTTACTGCGATTATGTTCCTTGTAGCAATCATCTTTGCACCTATCTTCCTCGCAATTCCGAGCTTTGCCACGACACCGGCTATGCTTTATGTTGGTCTTCTGATGCTTTCGGCAGTCAAGAAGGTTGACTTTGACGGCGATGCGGCTGACACAATAGGTGCATTCCTTGCAATTGTTATGATGCCGCTTACATACTCAATCGCAAACGGCATTATGTTTGGCATTCTCGCATGGGTTATTCTTAAGATTCTCTGCGGTAAAGCTCGTGATATCAGCGGAGTTATGTGGATTTCCGTTGCATTGTTTGCTGCATATATCGTACTGAAGGTCTTAGGGCTTGCATAAAATCTATATCGGATATTATTGAAAAGGGGCAACGTTTGAAAAATGAAAGAGTTTTACACAATTGACATATCCGGTATCCGGCGTGATTTGCCGCTGTGCAGATTGAATGAAAGCTTATACATCGGGGCATTTGTCATGTTCGGTGATGTTGAGCTTACAAAAAAATCTGCCGAGGAGCTTTTAAAGCTTGCGCCCGAATATGACGTTATGATTACCGCGGAGTCAAAAGGAATACCGCTTTTGTATGAAATGGCGCGTCAGGCAGGAGCTAATTATTACATTGTGGCAAGAAAGTCGCCGAAGCTTTATATGAAAGATGTAATCAGCGTAGAGGTTGATTCCATAACAACCAGCCATACGCAGACCTTGTATCTTGATTCTAAAGATGTCGAAGCAATGAAAGGAAAGCGCGTTCTTGTCGTGGATGATGTTATCAGCACGGGCGAATCGCTTGCGGCCCTGGAGCAGCTTATTAATTCTGCAGGCGGCAATGTCGTGGCGAAAATGGCGGTTCTTGCAGAGGGCGATGCTATCGGCAGAGAGGATATAACATATCTTGCCCCGCTTCCGCTTTTCGACTCGGAAGGAAACCCGATATAACGATAAAAACACTTAAAAGACAATTTCCGGTTTCGGAAATTGTCTCAGACTGTCGAAGAACCCGATGTTTGCTTGATGCAAAGTCGGGTTCTTCGACAGTCTGTAATGAGTTTGCAAAGCAAACTCAATTAATTGCCTTCGGCATGAATTGCACCTTGCGGTGCATTAAAGGAAATTTAATTCATAGAATAAAACGAGAAATCATGGTGATAGCTATTTCATGACAACGAAGTTGTCAATTCACCTAAAATATTGGCATCAAGATTATACAGTAATTATATAGGGAGAATAATGTGAAATATGCAGAAAATATGTTGAATATTTTGATGCTTGCATTGACAATGCGCATATTTTGTGGTACAATGTATATACTATAATAAGGAGGTAATAAATTATGGCAACTGTAAATATGAGTATTCGCATGGATACTGAATTAAAAAAACAAGCAGATGCGATGCTTTCCGATATGGGACTTAATATGACAACAGCTATGAATATGTTTCTAAGGCAAGTTGTCAGACAGGGTAGAATACCTTTTGAAATCGCGACAGATATCCCAAATGCAGAAACGATAGCAGCAATTAAAGAAATGGATGATATGTTAAGTGGAAAGATACCGGCTAAACGATATTCTAACACAAAAGAACTTTTTGAGGATTTGGAATCATGAAGTATCAAATAGAAATGTCAACCCGGTTCAAAAAAGATTATAAACTTGCTCAAAAGCGAGGTTATAATATGAACTTGTTAAAAGAAGTTATTGATATTTTGGCTAATGGGGAGCAACTTCCTGAAAAATATCTTGATCATCCACTCTCAGGAGATTATAGGGGTTCAAGAGAGTGCCATATTGAACCTGACTGGCTTTTGATTTATAGAATAGAGAAGGATTTGCTTGTTTTGGGTTTAACTCGAACAGGGACTCATAGTGATTTATTTTAACAAAAACCGATGTGGCTTTCTTCCTGCATCGGTTAAAAATTTTTGTCCCTAATATCACATAAGCATATGCGGTCTATGACCGCAATGAATTGCCTGGCGGCATGAATTGAAATCAAAGCTTTCATGAATTGAGCCGTTGGCTCATGAATTGTGCTACGCACATTGTAAAGGCAATTCAATTTATGGAGCGAAGCGAGAATTCATGGCAGAGCCAATTCATGACAACGGAGGTTTGTCATCCGGATTACACAGTCATTATATGCGGTGCACAGCACCGCAGCGATATGAATTCTTGCGAATTCTCGATATGTCTGTGCTTCGCGCTCGATATGTTGCCTTGCGGCAACGAGAATTCATATCATATCGAGTTTGACCGAAGGGAAAACATATCGATTTTACAAAGTAAAAATATTGAGCAAACTTTAGTTTGCATGTCGAAATTTTTTTGTCCCTAACTTGACAAAATCATATGTAAGATTGTCGAATGTTGTCGAAATTATTAATGCAACTGTATAATATCGCGACAATGCACATATAATGTATTGACAAGATACTTGCGTCGTGATATTATACATGTAAAGGAGGCTGATAATATGGCAACAACAAATGTTACAATGCGCATGGATGAAGAGTTGAAAACTCAACTACAGGAATTAGTTTCAAATCTTGGTATGGATATGACAACATTTTTTACCTTGTCTGCAAAACAGGCAGTTAGGGAACAAAGAATTCCTTTTGATATTTCTTTAAGAGTTCCTAACGCTGAAACGATTGAAGCAATAGAAGAAGTAAAAGCAATGAAGAAAAATCCTTCTCTCGGAAAAACATATACAAATGTTGATGATATGATGAAGGAGTTATTAAATTGATGTATTCAATCAGGCCCACCACAAAATTTCAGAAGGATTTAAAGCGAATTGAAAAAAGAGGATATAATATTTCATTACTGACAGAAATAATTAAAAAATTAGCAAATGGTGAGCAACTTTCCGAAAAGAATAAGGATCATAATTTGTTAGGAGAATACTCAGGTTGCAGAGAATGTCATATTACACCTGATTGGTTATTGATTTATGAGATCGCAGATGGTGAATTGATATTATATCTTACTCGGACAGGAACACATAGTGATTTGTTTTAACGAAAACCGATGCAGAAGTTTCTGTCCGCATCGGTTGAATTTTTATTCCTAACTGAATGTGAACTGCTGACAAAGAGGAAAGGGATTCGGATTATACAGTCTTTATATGATAAAAAACGAAGACGATGAAAGGGAATGATGAGATGAAAAACGGAAAGCTTCAGGTTGCGCTTATTGGGTGCGGAATGATAGGCCACGGTCACGCCGAGGGCGTAGCGCGTGACGGACGTGCGGAAATTGCGGCGGTGGTTTACGGCAAAAACCGTGCTACGGCAGAGGATTTTGCAAAAAAATACGGCATACCGTTTGTGACGGATGATTACCGCGAGGTAATAGAGCGCGGAGGAATTGACGTTGCGATCGTTGCAACGCCGAACGCATGCCATGCCGAAGCGACAATTGCTTTTGCAAACGCCGGCGTTCACGTCCTGTGCGAAAAACCGCTTGATGTTGAGATTGATAAAATGACCGCGATGATAGATGCGGCAGAGAAAAACAATGTACTGTTAGGGTGTGTGTTCCCGAACCGCACGCGAGATGATTTAATCCGCGCAAAGGAAATTATAGATTCGGGAGAGCTCGGACATATGCTTATGGTAGAGTTCCAGTACCGCGGATACCGCAGCCACAGCTATTATAACTCTTCAAACTGGAAGGGAACAAAAGCCGGTGACGGCGGCGGATGCCTGATAAACCAGGGAAGCCACGGCATTGATGCGCTCGTATTCCTCGCAGGAGGGGTGAAGAGCGTGTGTGCAGTGTGCGACACGATGGCAAGAAAGATAGACGTAGAGGATGCGGCGTGTGCATTGCTGGAGTTTGACAGCGGCGCTCACGGTACGCTTATGGGTACAACTCTTTCACATTTTCCGGAGACCAATTCCGAGTGCGAGAGAATACGCATTGAATTTGAGAGAGGAACGGTTGTATATGCTGACGGAAAGACAGTGCTGTACAAGAGTCTTTCCGATGATGAACTGAAGGTTGAGGAAATCTGCCTTACTGATAAGATTGAGAGCTTCGGTGCAAATCCTGAGGATATGGATATGGCGGCACATTATGCGATTGTTTCAAATTTCATTGACGGAGTTCTTGACGGAAAAGAGCTTATTGCACCTGCCCGTGATGCACGCCGCGCGGTTGACCTTGTTCTCTCCATATATAAATCAGCAGAGACAAGGACATGGGTCGATGTTCCTAAATTTGATATGAAGATATAAAAAACTGCAAAGTATAAGTGAATGTAAAGTTTGGAAAAAATTCCCAAAATTGGGAATTTTTTCATTTTATTCGCGTTTTTCTCCTAAATTTTAGACGAAATATTGCAGAGAGTTTGCGCATGATTTACAGGACGTCGAAAAGCATTGACCTTTGACTCGTTTTGCTGTATCATAGCACTCGTAACAGGCAAGAGCCTGAAAAAACAAAGGAGGAATTCTTACTATGAGAAACTTTAAAAAGGTTCTCGCACTTGTGATGGTGTTCGCGCTTTCGCTTTCAATCTTTGCAAGTGCAGTGGGGTTCACCGATGCAAACGACATTAATGAGAATTATCAGGACGATGTAAATATGCTCGTTGAACTCGGCGTTCTCGGCGGATATCCCGATGGAACATTCCGTCCCGAGGATAAAATCACCCGTGCTGAGTTTGCCAAGATGGCATACGTTTTAAAGTACGGATCAGACGACAACGGTAGTCTTTTCGCAGGGCAGACAAGCTCGTTTACCGATGTCGAGGGCAATGGCAATGTCACATGGGCAAAGGGTTATATCAACTACTGCGAAAATCAGGGCATTGTTTCGGGTATCGGAAACAATAAGTTTAACCCGAACGGCAACGTAACAGTTGCAGAGGCGGCAAAGATGCTCCTTGTCATCCTCGGCTGCAACGCAGACAAGGAAGGCTTCAAGGGCGTAAACTGGGCATCCAACACAGTTGCAAAGGCTATGGAGCTCGGAATCTTTGACGGCTGGCAGGGCGATCCGACTCAGGCGGCATCACGTCAGCTCGTTGCAAAGCTTATGCGCAACACAATCTTTGCTCCGATCTATGTCTACAGCCCGATAACGGGCATCGGCTCGCAGTACAATGCGCTTGACGGCTCCAAGAACCAGACTCTCGGTGAGCAGGTAATGGGTCTTAAGCACGTAACAGGTATTGTGGTTGCAAATGAAAACTACGCTATCACAAAGGATGCAGATGGCGAGACAATCAAGGTAGAAAACGGTCCTGCAATTGGCGTGACCGGCAAGGACTCTGACGAGTCTATCATCTACTACGAGGCACAGAACACAAGCGGCACTTACACTGGCGCAACAATAAAGATTGACCGCGAAATTCCGGACGAGCTTCTTGGTGCAAAGGTCGATGTATACTTCAAGGCGGACAACAACTCATCCTCTCTTGCGTATACAAACGTTGAGGTTATCGGCAACGTAATCGTAAGCTCCGATACAAAGATGTATACTGTTTCTTCAAGCAACGTTGAAATGATGCCGAACGGCGACAGCACAAGCTCGGCACTCATCACTCCGTATATCTCCTTCACAGTTGATGGCAAGGAGTATCAGGTAAAGGCACAGACCGGTGCAAACAAGGTTGCGAAGAACAAGGACTACAACACTCTCTGGGGCAAGGATGAGGCAAACGACTTCACTCAGTTTGCGTACGCATCCACCGCAACCTATAAGGATGGCGGAGAGCTTTTCCAGCCGAACGGTGACAACGCATTCTTCCAGGATATGGGCAAGGGCTCTGTTTCAACCTACCGCTTCGTATCCGTTGACGGCGGCAAGACGTTCTCCTATATCTTCAGAATGCAGAACGGCGCAGATTCAGTTCAGTTCGGTCAGGTTTCCTCAATAAGCGAGTCCAAGCAGACAATCACACTCCCGAAGCTTGGCGCGGTTGACTTTGAGGATGTCGAGATGTACGAGGGCATTGCGAAGGATGACTATGTTGTTTACTACTTTGCAAACGGCAAGGTTCAGATCGAAAAGGTCGAGACAATAACCGGCGCACTCCAGTCCATCAATGACGACGGTTCTGTAACAATCGCAGGCAATAAGTACTTTGCTGACGAAAACCTCAACCAGCAGGTTCTCACTTACGGTTCACTCTCCGCGTTCTATACAAGCAATAAAGAAGCTATGAACGCAAACACGGTTTACCGTGTACACGGTAACACTATCCTTGATATCGAGGCAAATGCTGAGGTATCAAACGCAGAAAACTATGCAGTTATCTTAAACTCCAGCTACGATGAGCAGCTCGACGTTGCGTATGTAAAGCTTGGCTTTGCAGACAACACAGAGGGCACTTACAAGGTCGGCAAGTTCTTCCGCAAGTATTCGTCTCAGCCGAATCATGCAGAGAACGACCGCGCTCAGGATTACGCGAACAACGCACGCTTTGGCTGGGTTGTAGAGTACTCTATGCGCGATGACGGAACGGTTGACCTCTCATATCAGGACTTCAAGAGCTTAGAGTCTGGCGGCGGTCTCCGTGCACCGAACAGCAACAAGACCTACAGCATTGTTGAAAAGGCAGTTTCTGTTGACGGCAAGCGCTACTACGGCGACGCAAGCTCCATCCTCTTCGTCCTCTACGGTGACCTTGAGGGTGACTACTCCGCTCAGAACTACAAGCCGGTAAAGGCACGCGCTTACAAGCTCTCTCACGTAACTGATGCAAGCGCTGCGGCTATCCCGGGTCTTAAGATAAACAATGCATCCGTAAACTCCGCACTCGGAAGTGTCGTTATTGATACAAACGGCTACTCCAACAGCGTTGTTGCGGCGGCAATCACTCACGGCGATAACCTCGGCAACATTTCTTACAAGAGCTCCGACAGCCTTGCTTATGTAGTATCGGCAAAGCAGATGTACAATGTTGAAACCGGATCGGCGTATGCAGTGTTCAAGCTCATCACCGAGGAAGGCTTCAAGGAAGTTACCTCTATCGATGATGTAACAGACCTTAACAACAACGTCATCTTCACCGAGGCTGCAGGCTATGTCGGCAACATTAAGAACTACGAGAGCGGTACGGTTGTACGCTATTCGATAAACGCAGAGGGCAAGCTTGAGGCAGTAAGTTCAGACGGCGGCCTGCCGACAGATATGAATAAGGATCCGGCAAATCAGCAGAGCGGTCTCTACTATGTAAATGCGGCTCAGATTTCCGGCGACAGATTCATCTATTACAGTTCACAGAAGGCACATGAGCTTGCATCTGACGGCAGACTCAATCCGGATAACTCCGAATCACTCCTTCTCTCTGAGGACGGATACAAGATTATCACAATTGCAGACGATGAGTACGCAGGCGATTATCTTGTAACGGTTGCACGCAACCAGGCACTTGCAAAGGGTACGTTCAACGCAATCATCGAGCTTGAAGAGGGCGAGATCATCAGAATCTTCTCCTTTGAGCAGTAAGAAAAGAACAGCATAACCAAATTTCTGTTCCTGAAGCGGAGCGGTGCATGTGCACCGCTCCGTGAATGTATTATATATAACTTACATATATAATATAAAGATGTTATTTGCGGTAAGGCAAAAGAACTAAGTGAGAGTGCTGAAAAAAGCTGATGTTTTGGGCAAAATGTCAAAAGCTGAAAATTTTCAAAAAAAATCGAAAAAAGGGGTTGACTTTTGCGTTCAGATTTGGTATAGTATTAAGGCACCTCGCGAGAGGGGGTCCGAAAGGGCCGAAGCGGTCAAGAAAAAATTTCAAAAAAAATGAAAAAAGTACTTGACAAGCGCTTGCGAGTGTGATATAATCATTAACTGTCGCGTCACCCAC
>JAZQFJ010000061.1:0-28133 GCA_045539475.1 Eubacteriales bacterium
GTTTGTAGAGCATATTCGAGTCCTCCGTTCATGGTTTCTCGTCAATTCCATTTTAACGGATTTCTTCCAAATATGCTCTACTTTTTTTAATTTTTTTCGTAGGCCCTACTTGGTTACCCCAACTTTTATTATAGAGCCATAAAAAACTCCCGCGGAGTGGATTTCCACCCCGCGGGAGTTCTCAATTATACTTTAATCTCATTCCGCAATAAGATTAAGCTTTTCATTTTTATGCATACCAAATGTAAGTTTGTTTTCCTTTACAGTATATATGTTCTCTTTATCATCACGGAAATTATGCGTTTTCTGAGTCTCGGGAAACTCAAGCGTTACATCTCCGTCAAAATCTGCGGTGATGTAGATGTCGCGTACTTCATAATTTTCCCACTTTACGTCAAGCTCATATCCGCCGCGTGCGCGCAGTCCGCGGAATGAACCGTTATCCCATTTTTTAGGAAGAGCGGGGAGAAGTGAGATAAAGCCTTCGTGGCTCTGAATAAGCATCTCGCAGACACCTGCAACATATCCCATATTAGCATCAAGCTGGAACACCTGATTGGATTTTGTGTAATGATCCATAAGATTCGGTGCGCAGGCACGCGTGATAAAGCTTTGAACCATTTCATAAGCCTTGTTGCCGTTTCTGAGACGGGCGAATTGGCACGTCAGCCACGCAAGGCTCCAGCCGACGCTTGTAGCACCTTGTCCGTGTGCGTCAGTCCCTCCCGAAAGTCTGCGTGAAAGCGTAACCTCAATTGCTTTGTAAAGCTCGGGTGTTTCACGCGTTATCGCATTGTCGGGAAAGAATGCAAACGTGTTTGAAAAATGTCTGTGACCTATTTCTGTTTCCTCGTAGTCTTCAATCCACTCGGCAAGCTGACCGTGACGCCCGACAAAAAGCTTGGGGAGCTTTTCGAGCGCAGCCACAGCATCCTTTGTGTCTGAATTCTCAATGCCGAGAATTTCGGAAGCTTTTATGTACATCCGCAGAAGTCCGCCGATGATGCTTGTGTCCATGGTGGAACTCATCGCGAGGAAGCAGGCGTATTTCTCTCCGTTTTCATCATTGACGAAATAACGGTTTTCAGGACTTGATGACGGCGCATAAACAAGCCGTCCCTTTTTGTCCTCAAACATCGTGTCGAGGAAGAAGAGTGAGCTTTCACGTATCATTTCATAGGCAGTATCGCGCAGGAATTCTTCGTCACGGGTAAAGAGCCAGTGCTCCCAAAGATGGAAGCAAAGCCATGAAAGGCCGTGCGGCCATATACCCCAGAGCCCGTCGGCGGGGGACGTGAAGCCGTAAATATCACTTAAATGATGCACGACGCTTCCTCGTGCATTGTAGACTGTTTTTGCCGTTTTCTTGCCGGACTCAAGCAAGAAGTTCTTCATATAATCAAACAGCTGCATATGGCAGTCGGAAAGGTTTGCAACCTCTGCCGGCCAATAATTCATCTGCAGATTGATATTTGTGTGGTAATCCGAGCTCCACGGTGACACATCCTTGTCAACCCACATTCCCTGAAGGTTTGCAGGAAGTGTTCCGGGGCGGCTTGAAGACGTGAGAAGATATCTTCCGAACTGCCATACCATCATAACAAGTCCGCCGTCGTTGGGGCGGTTGCAGGTAAGCGCATGTATGCGCAGCGGCATAGAAACATCTTCCATCTCGAGAGCTTCCGGAACCTTTATATCCGCGCGCGACATCACAGACAGAAAATCCTTTTCGTGGTGGAGACGCAATGCGTTGTAATCCGTGTTTGAAGGGAAGATAACCGCATCTTCAAAGCTTTCACCGTGTCGGAATTCCGTAGCGATGTTTACAAGAACGGTAAATTCATTCGTGTCAGAAACGAAAAGACTTCCGTTTTTTGCGTTTACCGTGCCGTCTGTTATAACGCGGATTTTAACGCAGAATTTGTGGTTGCCGCAGATTGTGCGAGCAATAATGCAAAGCTCATTTCCGTCAGCCTTTTTGGAAAGCGTGTGCTCGCGGTCATAACCAATTTCCGCATCAAGGGAATCCCCGTCACTTGTTACATGATAGACGATAACGTTGTCGGGGTATGATGAGAAGCATTCGCGGACGTAATGTGTTCCGCGATGCGTATATTCAACCTTTGCTATACCGCGCATAAGGTCGAGCTCGTGACGGTAGTCACGGCAATGGTCGTTTTCGTGAAGAGAAATTTTGAGCTGACCTGCCGTTTCATAAGAGCGGATTCTTGTGAAACAGTCAGAAAGGAGAGTGTTTGCAAGCTTGTCCGCTTCTGCGGGCTTTCCGTCACGGAAAAGCTGCTTTATAGTCTCAAGCTTTGCGGGCATTTCCGGATTTGCCTCACCTCCGGATTGTGATGACCAGACGGTTTCTTCATTTAAAATCATAACCTCCTCTGAAACGTCGCACATGAGCGTGCCGCCCATTCTGCCGTTTCCGACGGGCACGCTTTCGAGCCATTTTGTTGCAGGAGAGGTATCAAATAATCTGTATTCGCGCATAGCTTTCACCTCTTAAAGTGTTTTTACTAATTATATCATAGAAGCCTTTAAAGTCAATGCACAATCACGGGTATTTTTTGACCTATTTTCACTTTGCGTGTCCTTTTTTTTAAAATCAGGAAACTTTTTTGAAAAAACTCCGTATAGTGCAATATAAAGGAGGCGTTTATTATGGCTATAAAAATCTATATTGACCAGGGACATAACCCGCAGGGAGTGAATGCGGGGGCGGAAGGCTTCGGGCTCCGCGAGCAGGACATAACATACGATGTGGGAATATACCTGCGTGATATTCTGTCGCAGGACCCCCGTTTTGAAGCGCGCGTTTCCCGCCCGACTGAGGACACCACGCTCGGTACGACTAACGCGGAAAGCCTTGCCGCGCGGGTGAATGACGCAAACAGCTGGGGCGCAGATTATTTTCTCAGCATTCATGTGAATGCAAATACTAACCCTAATGTGAACGGAACTGAAATGTATATTTTCCGTTCGGGCGGTCAGGCGCAGGCGCTTGCGGAAAATCTTCTTGATTCAATAACGGAGCGTCTTGATACAAAGCGCAACGGAGTGTTTGTGCGTCCGTCGCTGTATGTTTTGCGAAGAACGCAGATGCCGGCAGTGCTTTTAGAGCTTGCGTATATAACAAATGAAGACGATGCCGAAAAGCTTGATGAGGACAGATATGAATTTGCAGATGCCATATATCGGGGGCTTCTTAATTATTTTGGATTTCAAAGTGCATAATTTTGATATCTTGATATAAAACACTGGAAATTTGAGTTTACATATGGTAAAATATTCTTTATGAATGTAAAACTGTACGGAGGAAACAGCTATGGCGACGGTTTTTGAAAATATAGGATTCAATATCGAAAATGAAGACGGTGCATACCGCCTTGCAGACTTTGTGCTCAATTCCGGAAGTATTCTTCCGGTTGAGAACGGTGCATATGCCGTATGGAGTGACAAAAGCGGTGCAGAGGTGTGGGAGAGGGTAGCGCTTGATCACAACACAAAGAGCGTAAGCCTTCTTAACATCGATCCGCATTTCAACGGAACAACGGTCTGGAATCTTGAGTTTTCACAGGAATTTTCAGCCGAGCGCGATGATATGCTTGACTGTAAGGCTTTTCTTAAAAATCCCGATAACGGAAAGGGAATTTGCGCGCGCGTTATGGGGCATCTCGCGGCACAGAATCTCACGGCGGGAAATGAATATGATTTTCAGGTGTCTATGATTCCTCATTCAATTGCCTTTTTTGAAAGCGAAGAAAATATGCGGGGTGCGCTTTCTGATGAGAATACCGTAATCGGCGCGCTTACTCCGGTGGGGGTATATATGCGGATGATGCAGGTCGAGGGTGAAGAGTGCACAACGGATATTCTTATGACCCGTATCGCCGCAGAGATAAAGCGCGGAGATGTCCGCTTTATGATAGCGGATAAAACTCCTGTAGGCGAATTTCTGCATCTCACGTTGAAAACGGATATGGGAGACCTTGATATTGCGGTAAGCCAGAACCATTATGAAACGAAAAATCTGCCGAAGCTGTGCGAGGGTGGTATGGTTGCAGTAGTAAGCGGAATTATTTCGGCAAAGCTTATAAAGAGAGAAAAAACAAATGATTGATATTTCGGTTTCAAAACTGAATAAGTTTTACGGTGAGCACCACGTATTGCGTGATTTGTCATTCAATATTGAGCAGGGGGAACGTGTCGGGCTTCTTGGCGATAACGGAAGCGGAAAAACAACGCTTTTTAAAATCCTGTCCGGTGAGCTTGATTATGATTCTGGAGAAATACTTATCCCGAAAGACCGACGTGTTGCCGTAGTATCCCAGATACCGGATTATCCTGCGGGAAGCACGGTAAATGATGTCCTGATGAGTGCTTTTTCGCGCCTTGATGAAATCTCCCGGGAAATGCGAAGTCTTGAAAAAATGATGGAAATATACTCCGATGCCGATGTTCTTGCACGTTATGATAAGCTGAGTGCGCGTTTTGAACATATGGGAGGTTACGATACCGAAACGGAAATTGCAAAAACCTGCAACGGTCTCGGCATCTCTCCGGATATGCGTGAGCGTGTGTTCGATACGCTTTCCGGCGGCGAGAAGACGAGGATCGTCATTGCGTGTGCTCTTTTGCAGGATCCTGATATTCTGCTTCTCGATGAGCCTACAAACCATCTTGATATAGATGCCGTGGAATGGCTTGAAGGATATCTTCCGTCTTTTCGCGGAACGGTCTTTATAATTTCGCACGACAGATATTTTATAGATAAGTGTATCACCCGCGTGATCGAGCTGTCTGACGGCGTTGCGGAGTTTTACCCGGGAAATTACAGCTTTTACGTGCGTGAACGAGAGGCTCGCTATGAGGAACAGCTGAAAAGATACAAGGCGGAGCAGGCGCAGATAGAGCGGCTTGAGTTTACGGCAGAGAGAATGCACGGCTGGGGAATGGGAAATAAAAAGCTTCAGGTAAGGGCATTTGCGATTGAAAAGCGTATCGAGCGAATGAGAAAGACGGAAAAGCCGAAGGAAATCCACCGCAATATAACTGCCGGCTTTAGCTCTGTCGGGTTTTGGGGCGACAATGTATTAAAGCTTTCCGATGTTGAAAAAGCTTATGATGATAAAATGCTTTTCAGCGATATAAGCCTAACTATGGAAAACGGAGACAGAATCGCGCTTGTCGGTGATAACGGAACGGGAAAAACAACGCTTCTTGATATCATTGCGAAAAATAATGCGCCTGACCGCGGAACAGTCACCTATAATCCGTCTGTGAAGGCGGCGATCTTGCCGCAGGTTATCCGCTTTGCCGATGAAAACAGAACAATTCTTGACACTATGCTTTATGATATCGGTGTTTCCACACAGACTGCAAGAAACCGCCTTGCGGCGTTTCAGTTTTTCGGCGATGAGGTGTTTGACTGTGTGCGCACATTATCCGGTGGAGAGCGAAGCCGTTTAAAGTTATGTGAGCTTATGGCGGCGGATATAAATTTGCTTCTGCTTGACGAGCCCACAAACCATCTTGACATCACATCGCGTGAGTGGATAGAAGAGGCTGTTGCCGATTTTGACGGCGCACTGTTGTTTGTTTCTCACGACAGATTTTTTATAAGTAAGTTTGCCAACAGAATATGGGAGCTTCGCGATGGCGTGATTTATGACTTCAAAGGAACCTTTGACGAGTACAGGCGTGAAAAACAATTACACGAGGAAGCTTCACAAAAACAAAAGGCTCCTGCAGTGAAAAGGGAAAAGAAGGAGAGTGCGCCTAAAGTAAACAAGAAACTCAACGATAAAAAAATCCGCGAAACAGAACGCGAAATTTCGAAGCTTGAGGAGAGCATCGCTGAAAAAGAGCGGGAGATAGAAAAATCCTCAAGTGATTTTGAAGCGCTCAACCGTCTTTACGGAGAGATGGAAGCATTAAATGCAGAGCTTGAAGAAAAAATGGCATTGTGGGAAGCTTTGTATGAAGAAAGTGTTTAAATTTTCCTTTATGTGTGTTATACTATAATTTAAAGATAAAAACGTAAAGATAAAAATGTGAGGTACGATATGTTAGAAAAGCTTGCATTCCTTGAAGAAAAATTCAAGGAAATAGAAGAAAAACTTGCAGATCCGAATCTGTATAATGACCCCGCTGCTGCGGCAAAAATATCAAAGGAACAAAAGGAGCTCACGCCTATTATCGAGTGTTACCGCACTTATCGTGCAACTGAGCAGGAAATGCGCGATCTTCGTGAAATGCTCGACGGAAAGCTTGAACCGGATTTCCGTGAAATGGCACAGGAAGAGTTTACGGCGACAAAGGAAAAGCTTGTCGAGCTTGAGCATGAGCTGAAAATCCTGCTTCTGCCGACCGACCCGAACGATGACAAAAATGTTATCGTTGAAATCCGCGGAGGAGCGGGCGGTGAGGAGGCTGCTCTCTTCGCTCATTCGCTTTACCGGATGTATTCGATGTACGCAGAGGCACGTCGCTGGAGCATTGATGTTGTCTCAATAAACGAAACGGAGCTTGGAGGAATTAAGGAAATCAGCTTTGTTATTGAAGGTGCAGGCGCGTATTCAAGGCTTAAGTTTGAAAGCGGTGTTCACCGTGTTCAGCGTGTTCCGGACACAGAGTCCTCGGGGCGTATCCATACATCAACTGTTACCGTCGCCGTTCTTCCGGAAGCGGAAGAGGTTGAGGTTGAGCTTAATATGTCTGATGTCGATGTCGATACCTTCCGTGCATCCGGTGCCGGAGGCCAGCACGTCAACAAAACCGAGTCTGCTATCCGCCTTACGCACAGACCTACCGGAATTGTTGTTGAGTGTCAGGATGAGCGCAGTCAGCATAAGAATAAAGACCGTGCGATAAAAATTCTTCGTTCAAAGCTTTATGATATCCAGATGCAGGAGCAGGCGTCCCAGATTGCCGCTGAGAGAAAAAGTCAGGTTGGTACGGGTGACCGGAGTGAGCGTATACGTACCTATAACTATCCGCAGGGAAGAGTTACCGACCACCGCATATCCCTCACTCTCTATAAGCTTGAGCAATTCCTTAACGGTGATCTTGACGAAATGATTGATGCAATTATCACTGCCGACCAGGCAGAAAAGCTCAAAGCATCCGAAAATGATTAAGGGAAGTTTTGCGGTATGACTACACAGCTTGTAAAAGTGCGCGGACTTATGGAAAACTTCGACGATTTTGTCCGTGCGGGAAATCTGCTTAAAAACGGCGAGGTTGTTGCGATTCCGACAGAAACGGTTTACGGTCTTGCGGCAAGCGCGTTCTCTCCCGATGCCGTTGAGAAAATATTCAAGGCAAAGGGAAGACCCCAGGATAACCCGCTTATCGTCCATATTTCAGATTTTGATGACCTTGCAAAAATCACTGAGGAGGTTCCGGAATCGGCTGTCAAGTTGGCAGAGAATTTCTGGCCGGGACCGCTTACGATGATTTTGAAGAAAAATGATAAAATCCCGCTTGAGGTTACGGCGGGGCTTTCTACGGTTGCCGTGCGTTTTCCGTCGCACAAGTATGCCCGCGCGGTTATTGAAGCGGCGGGGGTACCGCTTGCGGCACCTTCGGCAAACCTTTCGGGAAAGCCGAGTCCCACAAGTGCACAGCATGTTATGCGTGATCTTGCAGGGAAAATACCGATGATAATCGACGGCGGTGAGTGTGAGGTTGGTCTTGAATCTACTGTTATTGACCTTACGGGAGAAAAGCCGATGCTTCTTCGCCCCGGAGCAGTAACTCTTTCCGAGCTTTGCCGCGTACTCGGCGATGTATCAGTTAATCCCAAAATTTCCGAAGAGGTAGATGACGGTGAGAAGGTTGCATCTCCGGGAATGAAATATAAGCACTACTCTCCTGAGGCTCCGGTTGTTATAATAGACGGTGAAGAAGATGCTTTTCTCAGATATGTTATGGCAAATTCAGAAGGAAAAAAAGCAGCGGTTCTTTGTTTTGATGAAGAAAAGGCACTGTTTTCCGATACCGGCATAAACGCGGTTTCGTACGGCAGCAAAAATGATCCGTCATCTCTTGCTCACGGTCTTTTTTCGGCTTTGAGGACTCTTGATGAGATGTCTCTTGATATAATTTATGCGAGGGAACCGGAACTGAGTGACGGAATGGAATTGGCAGTTGTAAATCGGCTTGGCCGTGCTGCTGCATTCAACCGTATATCTGTATGAGGTGAATTTAATGCTTACAATAGGAATCACAGGCGGCAGCGGAAGCGGAAAGAGCACGGTATCAGAGCTTTTTTGTAAGCACGGTGCGCACGCAATTGATGCTGACTTTGTTTATCATAAGCTTTTAAATGAGTCTCCCGATATGATGCGTGAGCTTCGTGCACGATTTCCTGAGGCATGCGAGAAAGGAAAACTGAACAGACGTACTCTTGCTTCCATTGTGTTTTCGGATGTTGAGGCACTTACGGATCTCAACAGAATTGCACATAAGTTTGTTATAGCGGAAACCGAGCGGGAAATGGCGCGTCTTTACGAGCAGAATGCCGCGTATCTTTGCATTGATGCCATTGCACTTTTTGAAAGCGGTCTTTCGGGAATATGCGATGTAACAATAGGTGTTACGGCTCCCAGAAAATTGAGAATTGAGCGCATAATGCTGCGCGATGGGATAGACTCCATGGCGGCATCTGCAAGAATAAATGCTCAGCCTGAGGATAGCTTTTATTCGGAACGCTGTGGTTTTATGATTGAAAACAGCGGGGATATGGAAGCTGTTGAGAATGAAGTAAACAGAATTTTTAATATAATCACGAAAGGACCGGAAAAAGACGATGAGTGATACGAAAAAGAACGAGCTTGATGCTCTTCGCGAGAAGCTTTTGTATAAGAATAAAAATGCATTTACGGGAAATGTCAGTCTCTGCGGTATGGATGAGTTTTGTGAAGAGTATAAGGAGTTTCTTGATGCAGGAAAAACAGAACGCCTTTGCGTGCGTGAAGCAATCCGTCTTGCCGAGAAGGCAGGCTTTGTTCCGTATACGCGCGATATGAAGCTTTCGCCTGGAGATAAAATATACAGAAACAACAGAGGTAAGGCGCTTATTCTCGCTGTTATAGGAAATGACAGCTTGAGAGATGGTGCAAATATTGCCGCCGCACACATTGACTCGCCGAGAATTGATTTGAAGCAGTCACCGTTGTATGAAAGTGATGGACTTGCGCTTTTTAAGACCCACTATTACGGCGGAATAAAAAAATATCAGTGGCCTGCAATTCCTCTTGAGCTTTACGGCGTTGTCTCGCTTAAGTCCGGTGAAACAATTGACGTTTCTGTCGGAAAGGATGCAAAAGACCCCCTCTTTGTAATTACGGATCTTCTTCCGCATCTCGGAAAAGATCAGATGGCAAAAAAAGCGGGAGAGATATTCACGGGTGAGAGTCTTAACGTTCTTTGCGGAAGCCGCCCGACAGACGGGGCAACGGATAAGGATAATGATGCCGTCAAGCTGAATGTTCTTCGCATATTAAATGAAAAATACGGTATAACGGAAGAGGATTTTCTCTCTGCCGAGCTGTGTGTTGTTCCGGCGTTTTCGGCGCGCGATATAGGCTTTGACCGCTCTCTTATAGGTGCTTACGGTCATGACGACCGCGTTTGTGCGTATCCGTCGCTTCGTGCGATGTTAGATGCGAAGAATATATCAAAGACTGCTGTTTGTGTCCTTGCCGATAAAGAAGAAATCGGCTCTGAGGGTGTAAGCGGAATGAAGTCTTACTTCTTTGATACATTTATGGAGGATATATGCGAGAATCAGGGCGTTGCTCTTCGTGAGTGCTATGAACGTTCAACGTGTCTTTCAACAGATGTCACAGTGGCGTTTGATCCGACGTATCCGGAGGTTTCGGAAAAGAAAAACTCTGCATTTTTAAACAGCGGTGTGGCTTTGTGCAAATATACCGGTGCGCGCGGTAAATCAGGCGCAAGCGATGCTTCAAGTGAATTGATTGCAAAGCTTCGTGCGCTGTTTGATGAAAACGGCGTATTATGGCAGATGGCGGCACTCGGAAAGGTTGATCAGGGCGGCGGCGGTACGGTTGCTATGTATACAGCCGAACGAAATATTGACACCATTGACGCAGGGGTTCCGGTGCTTTCGATGCATTCTCCGTTTGAAACAGTTGCAAAAAGTGATGTATATATGACGTATAAGGCAATATGTGCCTTTTTTGAGAAGTTTTAAGTGAAATTTTACAAAGGATGATGTGCAATGTATGATGTTGCGATTCTCGGTTCGGGACCCGCAGGAATGACCGCAGCTATATATGCCTGTCGTGCGGGGCTTTCAACGATTGTTGTTGAGCGTATGATGCCTGGGGGACAGATGGGAGAAACTCCGGAAATAGATAACTTTCCGGGTTTTGAAAGTATTTCCGGATTTGAGCTTTCCGCTAAAATGTCGGCTCAGGCGAAAAAATTGGGTGCGGAGATTAAAACCTGCACTGTCAATGGGATAGACTTTCGTGAGCTTTCCAATACCGTAAAAACAAGCGGTGAAGATATTGTTGCAAAAACGGTTATTCTTTCGCTGGGTGCTTCGCATCGCGCACTTGGAGTTCAGGGAGAGGAAAAATACCGCGGTCTCGGTGTGTCTTACTGTGCAACGTGTGACGGTAACTTTTTCCGCGGACGCGATGTGTGTGTTGTAGGTGGCGGAAATACAGCACTTGAGGATGCACTTTATCTTGCAAAAATCTGCACAAAGGTTTATTTGATTCACCGTAGGGATGCTTTCCGTGGTTTTGAAACTCTTGCAAAACAGGTTTCGGGAACTGAGAATGTAGAGCTTGTTCTTGATTCTGTTGTTGAGAGCATAAACGGTGATGAACGCGTAAGCTCGGTAACAGTAAAAAATGTGAAAACGGACGAGAAAAAAGAGATTCCGGTCTCCGGATGCTTTATCGCGATAGGAAGTGTGCCGAATACCGATTTGATAAGGGAAACTGTAAGGCTCACGTCCTCGGGATATATTGATGCAAAAGAAGATACGGTAACAAATCTTCCGGGTGTTTTCGCTGCGGGCGATATCAGGGAAAAGGTTTCTTATCAGATTGTAACCGCTTGCGCAGATGGCGCTGTTGCTGCGCATATGGCAGGTGTGTATATTGCAGAAGCAGAAAGGAAGTAAAAAAATGAGAGAGGTTTCGGTAAAGGAAATAACGCGCGAGATTGCGCGTCTTTGCGAAGAGGCATGCTGCCATCTTCCGCGCGATGTTGTTGCATCTTTTGAAAAGGGAATGTCAGAGGAAAAGTCGCCTGTCGGCCGCGATATTTTTAAGGTTATGTGCGAGAATGCATGTTATGCCGCAGAGTCCGGCATTCCTGCGTGTCAGGACACCGGTATGGCAGTTGTTTTCATAGACGTAGGGCAGGAGGTTCACCTAATCGACGGCGATTTTTATGAGGCGGTAAACGAAGGCGTTCGCCGCGGATATGTTGACGGAAAGCTTCGCCTTTCCGTTGTCGGTGACCCGATTCGCCGTGTTAATACGAATGACAACACCCCGGCAATTTTACATACCCGTATTGTACCGGGAGATAAGGTTTCGATAACCGTTGCTCCAAAAGGCTTCGGAAGCGAGAATATGAGTGCGATGAAAATGTTCAAGCCCTCCGCAACCACCGATGATATTGTTAATTTTATCGTAGAAACAGTATCAAAGGCAGGATCAAATCCGTGTCCGCCCGTTATTGTCGGTGTAGGACTCGGCGGCACTGTCGATATGGCGGCAGAGTGTGCAAAGCGTGCTCTTTTGCGCGAGGTAGGAAGTGAGCATCCTGATGAGCTTTACGCTTCTCTTGAAAAGCAGGCTCTTTGTAAGGTGAACAAGCTTGGCATAGGACCTCAGGGACTCGGCGGCACCGTTACGGCGCTTGCAGTTTTTATAGAGCAGCACGCAACTCACATCGCAGGCCTTCCGTGCGTCGTGAATATGGGATGTCATATCACGCGCCATGCATCTGCTGTTATTTAGAAGTTTGACTAAAACTGAACCTTGAATTTTAAAATTTTTGTGTATTTTTTCTAAAAATCTGTTGTAATTTACATTTATGTGTGTTATACTTTAAGTAAGAGGTACAGAAGTACCAATACGAAAGGAGCGACACACATGAAGTACATCTACGCTGAAAGAAATTATGAGTTTACACCTGATGTTCGGGCATATGCCGAGAAGAAGCTTGCAAAGCTTGATAAGTTCTTCCGCTCGGATGCAGAAGCTGCGATTACAGCAAGAACGGAGCGCGGTCACACATGCCTTGAGGTGACTGTCAGAAGTGACGGAATGCTCCTTCGTGCCGCGTGTCGTGATACGGATGTTTTCCGTGCTATTGACATTGCGGAGACCACGATTGAAAGACAGATAAGAAAAAATAAAACCCGCCTTGAGCGCCGCTTGCGTGACGGTGCTTTCGAAAATCTTCTTCCGGTTGATGATGAGCTGTTTGAGGAAGAGCGCGAGTTTCCGATTATTCGCACAAAACGCTTCTCTGTAAAGCCGATGACGGCAGAGGAAGCGATTTTGCAGATGAATTTGCTGAACCATGAGTTCTTTGTGTTTAAGAACGCAAATGATGACGAACGTTTCTCGGTTGTTTATAAGCGCCGTGACGGCGGTTACGGACTTATCGAAGACGAATAGAATTTAATACAAGAGAAAGACATCTGCTTTTGCAGATGTCTTTAATATGTTACAGGAGATGTAAAATAGTATGTTACATGATCTTTTACAGCTGTTTCTGATTTTTTTCAGAATAGGTGCATTTACGTTCGGCGGCGGATATGCCATGATTCCGATACTTGAGCGTGAATTTGTGACCGATCGAGGATGGATAACAAGCGAGGATATGTTAAACTATGTCGCAATAGGACAATCCACTCCGGGAATAATAGCGGTCAATATGGCTACCTTTATCGGTTATCGCCGCCGTGGATTTTTGGGATCGCTTTTTGCAACGCTCGGTGTCATCACGCCGTCGCTCATCATAATAACCGTTATTGCGGCGTTTATATCCAACTTCAGCGAGTTCGTTTATGTGCAGAAGGCGCTGGCGGGGATAAATATCGCAGTTGCGGTGATTCTTGTATCTGCAGTATGGGATTTAGGCAAAAAGTCCGTTACCGATATGATAGGGCTTGCGCTTGCTGTGATTGCTTTTGTGGCGGTTGTTATATTTGACATAAACAGCATATGGCTTATCTTGTTTGCTTTGGTTGTCGGTATTTCGGTAAAAGGAGGAATATTTAAAAAATGAATATTTTAACGCTTTGCATTTCCTTCTTTCTTACAGGACTCTTTGCAATAGGCGGCGGACTTGCCGCGATACCCATTATGCAGCAGTTTATCGTAGATCGCGGATGGGTATCACCCGAGCTTTTTTACAATATGATTGCTGTCAGCGAATCTACTCCGGGTCCTATCGGCGTCAATATGGCAACGTATGTAGGCTTTGAGAATTACGGTGTTTTAGGAGGCATTGCAACAACGCTGTTTCTTGTTCTTCCGTCGTTTGTCATAATACTTATCATCGCACGTTCGTATGCGCGCTTTCAGGATAACCGCCTTGTTAAAAGCGGGCTTTACGGTATACGCGCTGCTGTTTCAGGACTCATCGCCACAGCGGCTTACAGCGTTCTTTCGGTAACGGTGTTTACGTTTGAAAAGTTTGCCGAAAACCCGTCGGTGTTTACGCTGTTCGATTTACGCAAGCTGGCAATTTTTGCCGTTATTTTCGCTCTTTATAAAATATTTAAAAAGCATCCTATATGGTATATCATTTTTGGCGCCGTGTGCGGAATAGTGTTCCTGTAAAACATTGTGTCAGCTTCTTGCATATAATGATGTGGCAGTGCTTTTTTACTTGCCAATAATTATAAGGAGAAGCGTTATGGCAACATTTTTTAATCAGGCAACCCTGTCTTACAGCGGCGGCACGGTTAATTCCAATATTACAACCGGTGAAATTCTTGAAGTGCTTTCCGTGACAAAGACAGCAGTTGTTGGCGAATACTCGCAGGGTTCGGAGATAACCTATGTTATCAACATTGTAAACTCCGGGAACACCGCGTTTACAGGGCTTACTGTTACGGATGATCTCGGCGCATATGAATTTAACGGAACTGAACTCACACCTCTTGAATATGTTGAGGGATCAGTAAAGTATTTTATAAACGGAGATCTTCAGGCGGCACCATCGGTCACTGCAGGTCCTCCGCTTGCGGTTTCCGGCATAACCGTTCCGGCGGGAAGCGTTGCAACGATTGCGTATACCGCACAGGCAAACGGTTTTGCTCCTCCGGCAGTGGGAGGGACAGTCGAGAATACAGCAACAGTAAGCGGTGCGGGAATTACAGACCTTACAGCAAGCGAAACTGTTACGGCAGAGGACGAGCCGCGTCTTGATATCACAAAGTCATTATCTCCGTCAACTGTTACTGAAAACGGTCAGATCACTTATACTTTTGTGATAAGAAATACGGGCAATGCTCCTGCCGATGCAACCGATAACGTCGTTATAACCGACACCTTTAATCCTGCACTTAGCGGAATTACGGTAACGTACAACGGCACAACATGGACAACCCCCGAAAGCTACACCTACGACGAGGCAACCGGTCTTTTCACAACGATTCCGGGGCAGATAACGGTTCCTGCAGCAACCTTTACTCAGGACCCGACAACCGGCGTGTGGGTAACCACTCCCGGTTCGGTAACCTTAACTGTAACCGGCACAATTTAACACACAATAAATCACAGCGGCTTCCATCCGGAAGCCGCTGTTCTGCTACGTGGAATAAGTGTAAAAAAAACAAGAAAAAAGGTAAATACACCTGCGTGAAAAAACGATATACTGTTATTGTAGAAAAGGAGGTTATATCCGCTATGAAAAAGATAGGTCTTGTAAATATTGATACCTCGCATCCGCTTTCGTGGGTGCAGAAAATGGCAGAGAATCCTGAGCTTGATATGCAGTATACTATGCTGTTTTCTGATGGCTTCCGCGGTGATGATGAGGTAAACTGGATTATTGACAAGTATAATATGGAAGGGCGCGCGGAAACTATAGCCGAGCTTGCCGAAAAATGTGATATAGGCTTTGTTCAGTCTTGTAACTGGGAAAAGCACGTAGACCAGGCTCTCCCGTTTATTGAGCGCGGAAAGCCCGTGCTTCTTGATAAGCCGCTTGTCGGAAGCGTGAAGGATATAAAGAAAATCCGCGAGCTTGTTGCCGGAGGTGCGAAGATTATCGGTTCATCCTCTGCACGCTACGCTGCGGAAATTCAGGATTTCCTTGCACAGCCTGTTGATGAGCGCGGAGAGGTTGTTGCGGTTTACGGTGAGAGCGGTGTTGATGAGTTTAACTACGGCGTGCACATCGGAGAGATTCTTTCCGAGCTTGCCGGTGCTCCGGCAGTGTCCTGCCGTTTTGTGGGAGCAACCGAGCGCGAAGACGGTAAGTGTGAGCTTTACAACGTTCGCTTTGCAAACGGCGTTATCGGTACATATTGCACATACCTTTCCGGTTGGCGTCCGTTCAACATTTCCGTTATGACAACCAAAAGCTCAACCTGCTTTAAGATTGACTCATCCAAGATTTATATGGCGCTTCTTACCCGTGTTTCCGAATACCTCAAAACAGGGGAGATAAAGACCGCAGATATAGAGACAATCCTCAATGTTTCCGAGTTTATGCTTTGCGGCAAGCGCAGCCGTGATATTGAAAACGGACGCGAAGTTAAGGTTGAAGAGCTTTCTGATGACGATAAGTTTGACGGATATGCGTTTGAAAAAGCTTATGGCGGTGCCGCAAGCGTTATATATAAAGATTAAAAGGAGAGAGAACGAAAATGAAAATATCAATTTTTGTCGGAAAAAATGGGCAGGAAAGAATTTTTGGAGAAAAGTATTACGCACGTCTCCGGAAATATGGTGATGTTGCACTCTGGAACGGAGCTGACGATTTTTCAAACCGTGCAGAGGTACTTGATTTCATAAAAGATTCTGATTTCATCATTACATCATGGGGAACTCCGGTTATCGACAAAGAAATAATCGACCTTTGTCCGAATCTTAAGGGCGTTTTCCACGCTGCAGGCTCCATTAAGCCCATTATGTCCGATGAGCTTATGGCAAGAGAAGACATCCGCCTTACGGCATCTGCAACAGCAATAGGCGAAGGTGTTGCTGAGACTGCTCTTGGCTTTGCTATCTCCGCATGCAAGGGCGCATTCACTATGCCGCGTTATACACGCGCAGGCGAGTGGAACGGACACAACGCAACAGAGGTTATCGACTTTTATGACATCAAGGTCGGTATCATCAGTGCGGGCTTTGTTGGTCGCCATATGATAAAGCTTTTAAAGAATTTCCATGTTGATATTCTTGTATATGATCCGATGCTTTCTGCAGAGCAGATTGCAGAGCTTGGCGGTGAAAAGGTAGAGCTTGATACGCTTCTTGCCGAAAGTGATGTTATCTCCGTCCATGCACCGGGAATTCCGGCAACTGAGCATATGATTAATAAAGATAACATCGGTCTCCTTAAAGACCGCGTTGTAATCGTCAACACTGCACGCGGAACGATATTCGACGAGAAGTATCTCATCGAGCGCCTTAAGGAGAAAAAAGGTATGTTTGCGTGCATCGACATCACTGAGGTTGAGCCGCCGGCGCCGGATAACGAGCTTCGTTTCCTCAATAACGTCAATCTCACTCCGCACCTTGCGGGAACAGCATCAAACGGTCAGCGTCGTATTGCTCTCCACGTCTGTGAGGAGATGGACCGATTTATGGCAGGCGAGAGAATGCGTACTGAAATTGATCGAGAAATGCTTTCAAAAATGGCATAACTCCGAACCGTTCCGTTTGGTGAATGATGAGTTTTGTAATACGAGTTGCGGAACGGAAGGTGTTTCCTTAAGACAAAAGGCTGTGCGAAGCATAGCCTTTTGTTGAAATATTGACACATCTGTGTTAAAATTGATTATACGGAGGGGATGCCTGTGTTTAAATCACTTCGCAATATAAAGCTTTACACTCTCATAAGAACAGAATACCGTACGAAGTATTCATCGGATGATAATACATACCATTGGCATGATTATTACCAGTTTGTTTATGTGCGTAAAGGTGAAGGAGTTGTTTTTGTCAAAGATGAAGAACTCCGGGTTTCGGAAAACGACGTTGTAATAATAAAAAGAAACGAACCTCACACCTTTGCCTGTTTTGGCGATAAGATTGAAACGTATGAGGTTAAGTTCATTATCATAGATGAAGAAAAAGATTTTTTAAATTCCGGCGAACGGTATTTTTGCCGTGACACGGATGGAAGCATTAAGCATGCTATCCGACAGATAGAGCGCGAGTCTGAAAACGTCGATGGCTTCAGCCGTGATGTCGTATCTGTGGAAATGTGTAAAATTCTGCTTTTGATGCAAAGGGAAATGAGCCGAAGTCGCGAAATTGCAGATATAAAAGAAAATCAGGACGTTGATGAAGTAAACGATGACCTTTTGGAAAGGGTCAAGTCCTTTATAGATAATAATATCAGTGAGAACATAACCGTAAAGGACATTTCGGACTATGTCTGCGTTGAATATAAATATTTCAGTCATCATTTTGCCCTGCGTTACGGTATGCGCCTTAAGCAGTACATTCGAAGAAAACGCGTTGAGTTGGCAAAAGAGCTGATTGTAAATTCCGATATGAATATGACAGCTATTGCCGAAAAATGCGGGTTTGGCACTATCCACTATATGACACGCGTTTTCAAAAACGAAGAAAATATATCTCCTACAGAGTTTCGCCGCCGGTTCAAAAACAGTCATGCCGTTGTGCTCGATGCAGCACCGGTTTCGTATTATCCCGGCGGAAAAGAAGAATAGAAAAGAGGCTTTAATTATGCTCGATATTTTGAATACATCGATAAACTTTGTGCGTGAGCCGCTTCTTGCTCCGTTTGGCTTCAAGGGTGGGCATCTTGATGAATTATGGCAGATTGTAGTAAAGGTTTCTGACGGAGAGACCTCAGGCATCGGTGTCGGCGTTCAGAGTGTGCTCTGGTCGGATGCTGATGTTTTCGCAACTCACAGCCAGTGCGGCGGAAACGCCCTTATGATGCTTATCTGTGAATTTGCACTTGATAAGATACGCGGCAAAAGCTTTAAAACGCCGTTTGATGTGCTTGATTTTGTCAGAATCGATGCGATAGAGTATGCAAAGAAGATAACAGGGAAAGAAAATCTGCGCGAAACCTTCGTAATGAATGCACTTGTTGCTCTCGATAACGCGGTGTGGCAGCTTTATGCGAAGAAGAAAAAATGTGAGGATTTCATTTCTCTTGCGGGAGAAGGGTTTGCTCCGGCACTGTCGTATCGCCATACTAAGCTATGCAATATTCCGCTTATCACGTATGGTCTTTCGGATGAGAAAATCCACGGACTTCTCAAAGAAGGCTTTTTCCTTCTGAAAATAAAAATAGGCTCAGACCCGGACGGGGATAAAAGTCAGGAAAAAATGCTCGCGTGGGATAAGGCACGCCTGAAACAAATCCACGATATAGCATCGCAGTATACAACCGAGTTTACCGAAAACGGAAAGATAGCCTACTATATCGACGCAAACGGACGCTACGATTCGCTCGCCCGTATGCAGGATTTTCTTGACTACGCAAATGAAATCGGCGCGCTTTCTCAGATTGTTCTTCTTGAAGAACCGTTTGCAGAGGATAACAAGCTTGATGTTTCATCTCTGCCGTGCAGAATTGCCGCAGACGAATCTGCTCATTCCGTGCATGACGTTGAAGAGCGAATTGCGCTCGGTTACAGCGCTATTGCATTGAAGCCGATTGCAAAAACTATGTCCGAGAGCCTTCGCATTCTTGCTGAGGCGCATAAGAAAAACGTTGTTTGCTTCTGTGCGGATCTTACGGTAAACCCGCTTATGGTTGAGATAAACAAAAACGTTGCAGCAAGAATTGCACCGATACCCGGAATTAAAATCGGTGCAGTAGAGTCTAACGGCGCACAAAACTACACCAATTGGGAAAAGCTTTATTCGTATCACCCGATGGGGAATGAAAGCTTTGCCGCACCGAAAAACGGTATTTACGAGCTTTCTGATAAGTTCTTTGCCACCGCCGGCGGTATTTACAGAGATTCGGCGTACTATTCAGGAATAGTGAAGTAGTAATCGGAATAAACTAAATTCACCCGATGCGGAATTCCGCATCGGGTGCCGTTTTTCACTCAAACACACTCACAATTTCCTTCCTCGTGCACTTTTCCGGCGAGTATCGCCATTCATCAATGTGTCCGCTTGTGATAAAATAATCCGAAGGGGTTATAAGTCTTTCTGTTTTCTCGCGGAACACATCAATGATAATAAGCTTGATTTTCATTTTATCGGGAAGAATGCTTTTTATAAAGACTGATACGCAGTCACCTGTTTTCACATCCGGGCGGAATTCCGCAAGCCCCGAAAGGTTAGGGGAAAGCTCTATAAATATGCCGTAATCCTCAATTCCGCGCACTATCCCGCGAACAGTCTGCCCGACTTCAAAGCGCGCGGCGTTTTCCTCCCATGTGCCTAAAAGCTCTCTGTGGCTCAGGAAAATTCTTGATTTGTCAAAATCCATTCCGGTCACAACAGAAAAAATTTCATCTCCGACGCGGAATCTGTTGCAGGGGTGTGAAATGCGCGAAACGGATATTGCCTCAATACCGATAAGTGATATGTTGCCGCAGCCTATGTCAACAAAGGCACCGAACGGTTCTAAATGCGTTACTCGTGCGGGTAGTATATCTCCGGCAGAAACTTCGGTCATAAGATGCCGTAAAGCCTTTTTTTGAGCAGCGACTCTTGAAAGATAAAGGCTTATTTTTCCATTTTCGTTATCAATTCCGCGAATAATACACGCAACCGGCTTTCCAACTCTTGAAATAACGGCGATGTCACGTGTTATGCCTTCTTCAATTCCGAGTGCGGCTTCGGCTCGGGGAATTATTCCGGTATATCCGTTTAAATCAACCGTAAGGTTGTGTGAAGAGTCGCACAGCAAAACCTCGCCCTCTATGATGAGTTCGTTTTCCATTGCATCGCGCAAGGCGTTTTGCGACGATATGTTTTTTAAGTTCTGCTCTGTATGTATAAGCGCGCCTTCCGGTAAAAAAACTGTATCGCTCATATTTTAAAGGTCCTCCTCGTATGGGATTTCCTTAAATGTATATGCGCGCATTGCAGAAAATATTATGCAAAAAGCCGAAGCAGTCAACCTGCCTCGGCTTGAAGTGAATATAATCTTATGCGTTTGCCTGATTGATGAGCTCAACAAGTGTTTTCGCGTCTGCGATAAAGCTTTCGTCAGATCCGCCGCGAACAAATTCAAGCATTGCGTGGCGGACGGTATCATCACCCTTGAACACTGAAAAACGTTCTGCCCAGATGTCGGTTGCCTCTGAGAGAAGGAGCTGTTCTCGTCCGGTTGCAAAGGTTTTGAAATAATATACGTGCAGATTTGTAAGCTTTCCGGAAGCGTAAATCGTACGAAGTGAATGCATTTGTTTATCTTCCGGAACCTGAAGCAATGCCTGCCAGTATGTACGGAAGTTCGGCTCATTAACCTCAAGCATATAGAAAAGCTGGCTTTCGGGAAAATCGGTTATCGTGTGAGCGTGGCATTCGGTAGAAATAGTGATGCCGTAGTCTGCTGCTTTGTGGCTTATCTCTTTTGCCTCACGGACAAGGGCTTCACGCGCATCCGGGAGAAGATATGCCGACGGTGTGCCGCCTGCCCAGATTCTTATCTCATCGGTTCCCAGCGCTTTTGCGCTCTCAAGGAACGGAACGATATCCGTGCCTGTGCCGAGACGGAAGTAGGAACCGTAGGAGGAAATCTCAAGTCCTGCATCCTCGGTCATCTTTTTAACTTCACGTGCGATGTTCACATCACCTGCGGGAACGTGAACATCGCTGCCCCATTCGATGGAATGAATCCCTGCTTTCGCGGAAATTTCAACAATTTCCTGTGGCGTTTTATTTCTGAATGTAACTGAACAAAGTCCTGCTTTAAGCATAATAAACGTCTCCAAATCTTTTGAATTTTTTACCTTATATATAATAAAATATAACTTTATGTTTGTCAATGGGAAAACAGGAAATGCTCCATGTTTTTTTATATTTTCTTGCGTTTTTTTATAAAATGTGGTATTATATAATGGAAATTTAAGGAGGTTGAGTTTTTTTATGAAAGAAAGAGAAAAGTTCTCATCGCGCCTTGGCTTTATTCTTATTTCTGCCGGGTGTGCAATAGGTCTCGGTAATGTGTGGAGATTTCCGTATATAACGGGGCAGTATGGCGGTGCGGCATTCGTGCTTATCTATCTTCTGTTCCTTGTTATCCTCGGACTTCCTATTATGGCAATGGAGTTTTCGGTCGGCCGTGCCAGCCGCAAAAGTGCTGCGCGCTCGTTCCATGAGCTTGAGCCCGCGGGAACAAAGTGGCATTGGTTTAGCTACCTTGCCGTTGCGGGAAATTACCTGCTCATGATGTTTTACACCGTCATTGCGGGATGGATGATTGCATACTTCGTTAAAATGCTCCGCGGTGAGTTCGTCGGTCAGGATCCCGCTGCAGTTGAGCAGATTTTCGGGACAATGACTTCGCAACCGGTCACGATGATCTTCTGGATGATTGTTGCAATAGCTATCGGCTTCGGAATATGCGGTCTCGGTCTGCAGAAGGGTGTTGAAAAAATCACAAAGTGGATGATGTCAAGCCTTTTTGTGATCATGCTTATCCTCGTTATCCGTGCCGTGACTCTTCCGGGTGCGGCAGAAGGTCTTAAGTTTTACCTGATGCCGGATTTCGGGAAAATGGCAGAAGCGGGAATAATAAACGTTGTTGCCGCTGCAATGGGACAGTCGTTCTTCACGCTCAGCATCGGTATCGGTTCTATGGCAATATTCGGAAGCTATATTGATAAAAACCGCTCTCTTATGGGTGAGTCGGTCAGCATCCTTACGCTTGATACTTCGGTTGCACTGCTCTCCGGTCTTATCATCTTCCCGGCATGCTTCTCGTTTGGCGTAAATCCGGAAAGCGGACCTAACCTTGTGTTTATAACTCTTCCAAACATCTTCAATGCTATGGTTGGCGGCAGAATATGGGGCATCCTTTTCTTTGTGTTTATGTCATTTGCTGCATTGTCAACAGTTGTTGCGGTGTTTGAAAACATAATTTCCTTCGGTATGGATTTATGGGGCTGGTCGCGCAAAAAAGCGGTTATCGTCAATATTGTTCTCATAACGGTTCTTTCAATTCCGTGTGCGCTTGGCTTTAACTTGTGGAGCGGCATCCAGCCGCTTGGCGCCGGCTCAAACATTATGGACATTGAGGACTTCATCGTAAGTAATAATCTCCTTCCGCTCGGCTCGCTCGTGTATCTGTTCTTCTGCGTGACGCGTTACGGTTGGGGCTGGGATAACTTTATGAATGAAGTCAACGCAGGGCAGGGAATGAAGTTCCCGCGTTGGATTCGCTTCTACGTAACATTTATCCTTCCGCTTATTGTTCTCTTTATCTTTGTTCAGGGATATGTAAGTAAGTTCTTTGGTTAGTATAAAAAAACACAGCGCTGTGCAAATAACAGGCACAGCGCTGAAGTTATATTTATCCGAAAAACTTCTTTTTAAAAGGAATATCCTTCACGGTAAACATTTTTCCGTTTAAGTATTCAAGCGCCCCTGCCGGCGTGGTGAACTTAAACACAAGCTTGTAAGAACACAACGCCTGATACTTCATGCCGAGTCGCTTGTTATCAACGTTTCTTCCGTATTTTCCATCACCGACGAGCGGATGACCGATGCTTGCCATGTGTGCGCGTATCTGATGCGTGCGCCCTGTGATAAGCTCGCATTCAAGAAGTGAAATATCCCCGTTTGATTTAAGTGTCTTATATTTCGTGACCGCGGTCTTAGCACCCGGGCACGGATTTTTTTTGACATAAACGCGGTTTTCCTTTGCATCTTTAAAGATATATCCGCGAAGCGTGCCGCTTGCGGGATTCGGCTTACCGAGAACAAGACAGAGATAGTATTTTGCCATTTCGCGGTTCTTTATCTTGTCATTCATTATGCGGAGTGCTTCTGCGTTCTTCGCAGCAATAACTATTCCGGATGTATTTCTGTCAATTCTGTTGCACAGCGCGGGTATAAACGAATTTTCCTCTTCGGGGTTCCACTCTCCGCGATGTGCGAGGTATGAGAGAATCTGCGCAATAAGCGTCTCACCTCCGGCTTCGTCATCGTGGACAGATATACCGGCGGGTTTGTTTGCAAGGAGTATATTTTCATCTTCGTACAGCACATCCGGAAAAGATGCTGTAAGCTTCGTTTCCGCCTTTTTTGCTCGCGTTGCTTCAAAGAACTCGTCGTTTATATACATCGTCACAATATCGCCGGGCACAAGCTTCGCTTCTGCTTTGCCTCGCGCATTGTTAACCTTTATCCTTTTCAGTCTTATGTATTTCTGTATAAGGTTTGACGGAAGTGACGGCACTGCCTTTGCCACGAACTTGTCAAGTCTTAGTCCTGCATCATTTTGTTTTATCGTAAATTCCCGCATATTTTCCTCCACGCCGAAATGATTAATCTAATTATAACAGAATTGAGAAAGAAATAAAAGCTTTTTTTGGTATACGGTGTAAAATCCTTGACATCTGCCTGTCGCAGGTATATAATTGCAGTATCAATAGAATACGGGGTGCTGACTTTATCGGCTGAGAGCGGGCGGTGTGCCCGTAACCCATGAACCTGATGCGGATAATGCCGACGTAGGAAATGTTATGTCATAGAAAACACGTTTTGCTTATTTGCAGGACGTGTTTTTTTATTCGCGCTGAAAGAACGGAGAGACGGTTATGAACAGACAAACGAAAACGAGAAAACTGACGGAGTGTGCAGTGATGGTGGCGCTTGCTTCCGTCCTTTCCTTTGTGTGCATTTATCAGGCACCGTTTGACGGAAAGGTAACTTTGGGGAGTATGGTTCCGCTCATACTCTTATGCGTACATATCAAAGAATTCAGATGGGGAGTCATCGCCTGCTTTGCTTATTCGCTTGTGCAGATGATGCTCAGCTTTGCTGCTCCGCCGACTGCAACGTTGCCGTACTTTTTTGCTGTTGTAATGCTTGATTATATTATTGCTTTCAGCGTACTTGCCGTTGCAAACCCGGTTTCCTGTATGTTTGCTGACAAATATACAGGGGTTGCTGTTGGTAGTGCAGTGGCTGTTTTTGCACGTTTTATATGCCACTTTATTTCCGGAATACTCATCTGGGGTGTATATGCTCCGGAAGGGCAGCCGGTGTGGCTGTATTCGCTTTTTTACAACGGAGGATATATGCTGCCGGAGCTTATTATAACAACCGTGCTTTCTCCCGTGCTGTACAGAGTGTTACGTCTTGAAAAAACTCAAAAATAACATTATAAAAGCGGTTGATATTTTTGTGCGTATATGATAAAATATTTAAATAGTATTATATGTAAATTTTGGAGGCGCAAAATATATTATGGAATTTTCAACAAGAATTTCTTCTCTTAAGCCGTCGGCTATAAGAGAAATTTTAAAAATACCGAATGATCCGGACCTCATTTCATTCGCGGCAGGCAATCCTGCACCGGACAGCTTTCCGGTGGAGGAAATGAAGGCGATTGCGGTAAAAATATTTGACAGTTCTGCCGCAAGTGCTTTGCAGTATGGCGTCAGTGAAGGGTATACACCGCTGCGTGACATCACAAAGAAGCGTATGACCGAAAAACACGGCATTATGTCTGAAAATGACGACCTTATCATAACAAGCGGAGGTCAGCAGGCGATTGAGATGACCGCAAAGATTTTCCTCAATGAAGGTGATGCTGTTATCTGTGAGGAACCGGCATTTGTCGGTGCTCTTAATGCTTTGCGTTCTTACGGCGCGCGTCTTGTCGGGGTTCCGGTTGATGACGACGGTATGGATGTAGCTGTTCTTGAGGAAAAGCTTAAGACAGAAAAAAACGTAAAGCTCATTTATACGATTCCTACGTTCCAGAACCCGACGGGAACAACGATGAACCTTGAGCGCCGCCGCAAGGTGCTTGAGCTTGCGGAGAAGTACGACGTTATGATTCTTGAAGACAGCCCGTATTTTGAGCTTCGCTTCCGTGGTGAGAGCGTTCCGACGATAAAGAGCATGGACAAAAACGGCAGGGTAATATTCTCGGGGTCTTACTCCAAAATTCTTTCTCCGGGAATACGTATCGGTTTTGCGTGTGCAAGCAAAGAAATTATAAGCAAGCTCACTGTTGCAAAACAGGTTTCCGATGTCCATACAAATCTGTTTTTCCAGATGCTTGCTGCAGAGTATCTTACAAATTGTGATATTGATGCACATATTGCTAAAATCTGCGATATGTACCGTATAAAAGCAGATAAAATGCTTGAGTGTATGGAAAAGAAATTCTCCCCGAAGGTGAAGTTTACGCGTCCGGAGGGCGGCCTCTTTATTTCCTGCACGATGCCTGATGGCTTCGATGGGGCAGAGCTTGCAAGCCGCGCAAAGGCCGCAAAGGTAACGGTTGTTCCGGGTGTTGCGTTTGCTACCGATGACACTAAGGTGTATCCGACCTTCCGTCTCAATTTCTCGCTTCCGTCTCTTGATGAGATTGAGCGCGGAATTGACCGCTTGGCGAAGGTTGTAAATGAATACGTTGGTTGATTTTCGGAGGTGAAAATATGGAAGTGACAGAAAAAAGACAGCGTGTGTTTTCCGGTATCCAGCCCTCCGGAAACATCACTATGGGTAACTATATGGGCGCAATCACAAATTGGGTTGCGATGCAGGATGTGTATGACTGCCTTTTCTGTGTTGTTGATATGCACGCTATAACAGTTCGGCAGGATCCGAAAAAGCTTCGCGAGCAGACTCTCGCTCTCCTTGCTCTTCTTATCGGATGCGGTCTTGATCCTGAAAAGAATATAATGTATATACAGAGCCATGTTCCTCAGCATGCCGAGCTCTCGTGGATTCTTAACTGTTATACGATGTACGGAGAGCTATCCCGTATGACGCAGTTTAAGGATAAATCCCAGAAGCACGCGGATAACATAAATGCCGGACTTTTTGATTATCCGGTCCTTATGGCTGCAGATATTCTTCTGTATAATGCGGATTACGTTCCGATAGGGGAGGATCAGAAGCAGCACCTTGAGCTTGCACGGAATATAGCACAGCGCTTTAACAATCATCACGGTGAGGTATTTACCGTTCCTGAACCGTATATCCCGAAGGTGGGCGGGCGCATTATGAGCCTTGCCGAGCCGGACAAAAAGATGTCAAAGTCAGACACAAACCCGAATGCATATATTCTCTTGCTTGATAAGCCTGATGATATCATGCGCAAGTTCAAGCGCGCTGTTACGGATAGCGAGGCAAAGGTTGAATACCGCGAAGGAAAAAGCGGTGTTAACAACCTTATGACTATTTACTCTGTTGCGACAGGAAAGAGCATATCCGAAATTGAAAATGAGTTTGCCGGAAAAGGTTACGGAGACTTTAAAACAGCGGTAGGCGAAGCTGTTGTCGAAATGCTTCGCCCGATTCGTGAAAAGACAGAAGACGTTCTCAAAAACAAGGACTACCTTGAGTCTGTATATGCAAAAAATGCAGTCTTTGCTTCACGGATTGCTGAGCGCAATCTTGAAAAAATTCGCAAAAAGGTCGGGTTTGTCGCAAAGCCGCGCGGATAAAAAGAGGTTTTTACAATGGATAAATTGACTGTTATCAGAATGATAGCTGCGTTTCTCGTGTCCGGGGTTTTATCGTTTATTCTGACTCCGGTGGCAAAGAAAATAGCGCATAAAATCGGAGCGATAGATGTTCCTAAAGATGACAGGAGAATGCATAAAGAACCGATTCCGCGTCTTGGAGGACTTGCGGTGTTTTTTGCGTTTCTTGTTTCTGTGATCTTGCTTGTTCCGATTGACCTTGAGCTGCAGGGGATTCTTCTCGGCGCTGTTGTAATTGTTGTCCTCGGCGTTATAGATGATTCGGTATCCCTTCCTGCAATTGTAAAATTGTTTGTCCAGATTGCAGCGGCACTTATCGTTGTTCTTCACGGCGTCCGCATTGATGTTTTATCGAATGTAAACGTTTTCAGTAATAATGCGTATTTAAGTCTTGGCATTTGGTCTGTTCCTGTAACGGTTATATGGATTGTTGCGATTACAAATGCTGTGAATCTTATTGACGGTCTTGATGGCTTGTCGGTAGGAGTGTGTACTATTGCATCGATTTCGCTGCTCCTCATTTCTGCTATTGTTTCGGAGTTTACTATTGTTGTGATAATGGCGGCACTTGCAGGAGCTTGCATAGGTTTTCTGCCTTACAATATGAATCCTGCAAAAATTTTTGTGGGGGATACCGGTGCAACATTTCTTGGCTTTATTCTTGCCACGATGTCTATACAAGGTATGTTCAAAACATATGCGATTCTGTCGTTTGCGGCACCGTTTCTCGTTCTTGGTCTCCCGATTTTTGATACTGTTTTTGCGATATGCAGAAGATTGTTGCACGGACAAAGTCCTATGCATGCAGATCGAGGACACATCCATCACCGTTTGATAGATGTGGGTTTTAATCAGAAGCAAACAGTTCTTATATTATATCTCATAAGTGGGATACTGGGGATTTCTGCCGTGTTGCTCACGTCCAGCGGAGCTGTGCGCGCTCTTTTGTTTGTGGTAACCGTTCTTGTTGCTACGATAATAGGAGTAAGAATATACAGGCATTTTGTTAAGCATGAGCGGATAAATAATGATGAAAATGCAGAAAATTAAACATTTGTATAAAACGATATAAAAATTTGAAAATAAATTAAAAGCAAAGATTAAAAAATCTTTGCTTCAGACTGTCGAAAAAGTCCAGCAAAAGCTGGGCTTTTTCATCGTTTTATGGTATAATATCAATGGTGATGAAAGATGATGCAAAAAAGCAACGAAAACAGATATCAAATAGAAATGATAAGTATAGAGGATTTGGTGCCAC